>JAESQN010000016.1 GCA_016765135.1 Robiginitomaculum sp. | reverse complement strand
TCAGAATAAAAATTTCCTAAGCCTTTCCGTGACCGTTTCAGCAGTCAAGGGGTACGCTAATAAGAGAATCATAAAAGAGCTCGCAAAGATATGTGGTGTCGCGCCAAGGCGAGTCACACTTTGTGCCGGTGCCTACGGGCGCCATAAGCGGTTTCATGTGAGCGGAGACCCCGTTGCTCTCTCCGCTGCACTTAACCGCGCTGTTCCTTAAGGGCACGCAAACGTAAAGCGTTAATCCGAATGAAACCTTCAGCATCCGCTTGATTGTAGACTTGATCAGCTTCGAAAGTAGCGATGTCTTTGTTATATAGACTGTTTGGCGCTTGCCGCCCCTCGACAATAACATTTCCCTTGTAAAGTTTGAGGCGGACTGTTCCCGTCGCTGAGGCCTGCGTTTTATCGATAGCAGCTTGCAGCATGTCACGTTCGGGAGACCACCAAAAACCGTTATAAATTAACTCAGCATATCGCGGCATGAGTTCATCTTTTAAATGTATCTCTGCGCGATCAAGTGTAATGCTTTCGATTGCCCTATGTGCTGCTAGCAGCACGGTCCCACCAGGAGTTTCGTACACCCCCCGTGATTTCATGCCTACAAAGCGCCCCTCAACGATATCGGCGCGTCCGATACCATTTGCACCAGCCACTTGGTTGAGTGCCGCGAGAAGGGTGGCAGGGGACATGGTCTTATCACCTAAAGAAATTGGGTCGCCATGTTCAAACCCAATCTCGATCCAGGTTGGCTGCTCAGGTGCCGATTCGGGTCCGACGCTGCGAGTGAACATATCCTCGTCGGGGGGCACCCAAGGATCCTCGAGTGATTTTCCTTCGTAGGAGACATGGAGGAGATTGGCATCGGTCGAGTAGGGGGGCTCGCCACGCTTGTCGCGCGGGATCGGAATTTGGTTGCTTTCAGCATAATCAACTAATACTGAGCGCGAATTGAGACTCCACTCTCTCCATGGGGCTATAACCCTTATGTCTGGATTAAGTGCGTAGTAGCCAAGCTCAAACCGGACCTGATCATTGCCTTTGCCAGTGGCTCCGTGGCACACCGCATCGGCCCCGACCATATTGGCAATTTCGATCTGGCGTTTGGAAATCAACGGTCGGGCAATGGATGTACCGAGCAGATACAGCCCCTCATACAGCGCATTGGCGCGAAACATCGGGAAGACGAAATCGCGGACAAACTCCTCGCGCAAATCATCAATGAAAATCTCTTTGACGCCGGCCGCTTCCGCCTTGCGCCGTACGGGTTCCAATTCCTCGCCCTGACCTAAATCGGCGGTAAAGGTCACAACCTCACAGCCTTTTTCCTCCTGCAGCCATTTCAGGATAATCGACGTATCAAGCCCGCCCGAATAGGCTAGGACGACTTTTTTTGGGTGTTTCATACTGCAATGCCTTCTATTTTGGTAGATGGCTTCTTAGCGTAAAAGTGTTTACAAATACTAGCCCCTGCTTTAGTTTTCTATCATAAAATTGGGGACATATCACATGAATGCGCTTAAAAACCAAACCAAAGGTATAATGCGACTGGCTTTAACTGGCCTGTTTGCAATAATTTTTCTGGGCGCCGGGCAAGCTGCGGTTTTTGCCCAAGAAACAGATCAGGAAACGAAAAAACCTGTTGAGCAGACCCAGGACAATCAGGCCACCCAAAGCCCAGAAGTTGTCACAGAGCCTAACATTAAACCTGCCCCAGAATTTGAAATCCAAAACGCTGCGCTTAAACAAGCTTTAGCCGCCCGCGAGATTGCAGACAGGGCTATGCTTGACGCGGTAGAAAAAGGTGACGGCAAATTGTTCGAGACTGCCGTCGCCGCACGCAACGAGGCCGATCAGGCTATTGTTGACGCCAGTGTCAACCAAAGCAAGCTTAACGCCAAGTTATCGCCGCCTGGCACTGCACAGACACCAAAAAAGAAAAGCAAAACCCCATTCAATGCCGACGGTGCCAAAGAGTTGTTGAAACGCGTATGGGATAAACTGTTTAGTTGGCTGACCAGTGCTGCGTTCTTGGCCATGATTGGCGTAATTTTTGCCGCCTATTTCCTTTCTCCACTTTTGGCTAGAAGCGTAAAAAAACGCGTACCGCTCCTGCGCACCCCGCCTGCTAAGGACGCGAAACTACGCCTGGTTAGGCATTATCTATATGAAGGCAGTCATTTATTGCGCCCGGTATTTCTTGTCGGTTTGTTGGCGGTGGGTGCGCTAATTCTTAAAAACATTCAGCCATTGGGCCAGGACTGGCTAGTGAAGCTGGCGCAAGGCCTGGCGGTCGTATTTTTGCTTTTCAAAGCCATCAAGCAATTTATCAAAAACCCTTTGTTTCAAAAAATCACCATATGGGTCGCTATACCTTTGGCCTTGTTGATGGTGTTTGGCTATTATGACGATTTACTAAAATTCCTGAACGGCACAACGGTCATGCAAATGGGGGATACGCCGATTACCCTGATGACATTTGTGCGTCTGGCGATTTTTGGTGGTTTGTTTTTCTGGCTTGGTGGTATCTCCAACAATAAAGGCCAAAGCGCAATTCGTTCACAAGAAACCCTGGATGTAGCCACGCGTGAAGTCGTCGCCAAAATGTTCCAAATTTTTCTCTTTATCATTTTGTTTGTTTTGATTTTAAGCTTTGCTGGCATTCCGCTCTCAGGCTTAGTAATGATCTTCTCGGCTGTTGGCTTGGGGATCGGGTTTGGCCTCCAGCCGATTGCCGCCAATTTTATTTCGGGGCTGATCATCCTGTTTGACCGCTCGGTGAAAGTTGGTGATTATATTGTGCTACCGGACGGGCAGGAAGGTTATGTGGAAGCCATTAATATGCGCTCGGCCACGGTCGAGACCACCGACGGCAAAGACATTATGGTACCCAATGTCAAATTTATTGACGAGGCCTATGAAAACTGGACACATAAGGATCCGCGACAGCGTTATGAGGTGTATTTCTCGGTGGCTTACGGCACTGATTTGAACAAGTTGGAAGATATATTGATCCCGGAAATATCCAAACATCCAAAAGTCCTACAAGAACCGGAGGAACCGGATCTGGAGTTGCGGGAATTTGGTGATTTCGGCATTAAATTCGCCATAGAATTTTGGTGCGACGGCATAGACGACGGCGAAAATAAATTCACCAGTGATCTAAATTTCATCGTCTGGCGCACCTTGAAAAAACACAAAATAGAAATGCCTCTGCCTCAAAGGGAAATCCGAATTTTGAAGGATTGATGAGGCCCTTGTAGCAGGGTGACAGAAGTAAAACTAATTTTATAGTTGACAATAGTAAGCGCCTAGCTTTATAGGTGGTTTAAACTCAACTAAGGAATTAGTTTATGGCTAGACCAAAATCAAAAAACTTGACCAGGGCGGAACAGCGGATTATGCAAGTGCTCTGGCGGCGCGGGGAGGCTAGTGTACGCCAAATCACGGCAGATCTAGCCCGTGAATATGACTTGGCGTTAACCACCGTGCAAACGACAACCCGGATTTTAGCGGATAAGGGTTATGCTGGCTTTACAAAACAGGGGCGTTCGCTGATTTACCGCCCGGTGGTCAGCAAACGGGCCGCCCAGGCCCAAGCATTAAAAAACCTACTAGGTGGCTTGTTCGACGGCTCACCGCAACTATTGGCCGAACACCTGGTCGAGGCGGACGAGTTAACCGAAGCCGACATCAAAGCCCTAAGGGCCTTGCTTGATAACCATAAACCTGGAGAAAACACATGATCTTGTTTGATACTCTGGCCCTGATCGGGGTAAACGTGTTTTGGCAAAGCGCCCTTTTAGCTTTTGTTGTTTACTGCGCGCTCGCACTGTTACCGCGAAACCAGATAAGTATTCGCTATCGTGTCGCCCTTGGCGGTATGTTTGCTACGGTGCTTTTGCTGGCATTGCCGTTTTTACCGGTCTTTTCATTTAGTGCCAATATTGGCATATCGCCGCAAACAACTCCGTTTCCCTTTGCAATTATTACACCTGTACCCCCCGTAGAATTACTGCCATCATTACCGGCATCCATGGCCGAAATACCGAATCCGGCTTCAGTTTATCTCCCTATTACCTTGGTTCTGATCTGGGTGTTTGGTGTGTTGATTGCCGGCTACCGGTTAATCTTGGCGGCACGGCAAACTAGAGATTTGCGCCGTCGGTTGCGCCCGGCCCATTTGCGCGGACAAGGCAATTTATCGCGGCCCGCCCATATTATGCGCAGTCCCGATATCGCCGCGCCTTTGGTATTTGGTTTGTTCAGCCCAACTATTGTCGTGCCCACGGACTTTGACCTTGATGTGTCAAAAACGGAAACCCGCATTGTACTGGAGCATGAAATTGCCCATATCGCACGCGGCGATTTGTGGATGAATTTAGCACAAAAAACAGTGCTGGTATTTATGTGGTGGTGTCTCCCATTATATTGGATCAACCGCCAAATTTGCGCGGAACGAGAAAATTTGTGTGATGCACAGGCCACGGCGCATATCGCCAAAACATCACCCAATATCAAACACCCAGCCCGGGCTTTGGCAAACGCATTGGTCAGGTTTGCCGAGCAAAGGTCAAATAAGCCTACGCCTGAACTGGCAATAGGTATCCATCCCCGCGCCCGGCAATTGGCCCAAAGGGTGCAGCGATTGTGCGATACAAGACCAGTGCCGCGCCTGTCGAAAAAACTATGGCTATCCTCATCTCTAACCATTCCACTAACTTTAGTCATGCTAAGTACGATCACACCACGGATCGTGGCCGCACATCCGCCACCAAAGCCGACAAGTCCGCTTGTCAGTGAGCAAACACATAACAACAAGCAAACCTCTACAGCAATTAAAAATGCCGAAAACGAGAGCAATCAAACCACTATAACAAATCTGCAAATTGTCACAGGTCGCCTAACGTCAAAATATGGGCTGGTGCGCAAACGAGTTGATGGCAAGATGCACAAGGGCATAGACATCGCCAATAAAATCGGAACACCCATTTACACGCCTGGGGCCGCCTTAATTATTCAGGCTACGGATATATACAAAAATAACCCAAAATGGGGCAAGGTGGTTGTCATAGAAACGAAGGGCGGGGTACGAACGGTGTTTGCCCATCTGGACGGATATTCTGTTACCAAGGGGCAAACCATTAAAGCTGGCACACAAATTGGGAAAATGGGCAATACGGGTGAATCAACTGGCCCCCATGTGCATATTGGAACACTGGTAGACGGACAATATGTTGACCCCTTAACGGTATGGCCGGACTTGGCGAATACCCGTTAAGTGTCATTTTCAATCCACCAAACACACAACCTTGGCAACGCGCCGGGCGCGGCGGAAACTGTCGGCACGGCGTCCGTAATCGCTCAGTGTTATGGGCGCGCGTTCTGGCTCTGTTGTCAAAGGGCTTAATGTAGCCGCAAGGGAACGCGGCGCAACCGTATAAATCCGGCCCCTTCGCGGGCTTTCGGCTGTGACTAAACCGATAACCTCGCCGTCTTTGTCAAACACCGGGCCACCTGACAGACCGCCCAAAGACCCCTTGAGGTTCTGGGTTCGGCCAATTTCTGCCCAAGCCAATATGGGCTCTGCGGTGCGGTAGCGCCCACGGATCACCATGCGGTGCCGCCCCAACAATTTACCCGCCGCCTCGCCGGGCTGACCCTGGGGGAAGCCAATGAAAAATCCTCGTTCCCCAACCTGACGGCGGCCATCAAAATCACGCGCCAAGGGTTTGCGTTTCCAGCGACTGGTCAACAGCGCAATGTCCACATCAGATGAGAGCGTAACCTTGTCCATCTTGACATATTTGCCGCCGCTTAATTTTAAAGCGACCTGGTCACAACTATCGACCACATGGCGCGCCGTCATCCAGGTGCCGTTTCTATCAACCGCAAAGGCCGTACCAACGCCAGATTTTGGCACGTCAATTTCAACCAGAACCGTCATATCAGTAGGCCGGGTATTGGGCAAAGCGGCGCCGAGTTCGGGCGGCGGCGGGGTATTTGTTTGTGGGGACCGCTTCATGACATTGGCCACAATAATGACCAGTAAAACCAGATAAATCAGCCAGTCAGGGATTTTACGAACAAAGCGCATATGGCCGCCTAGCCCGCAATGGCAAAGGCCAGAATAATTGACCCGGCCAATTTAAATGCGCCCAGAACGGTCGCAGCCGCCACCTCACCCTCTTCAATGCGCTGCGGCATGCCTGTCAGAATAATGTCCGAGAGACGAAATAAAAACAATTGTAATAAAAGGCTG
Source organism: Robiginitomaculum sp. (assembly GCA_016765135.1). Classification (GTDB taxonomy): domain Bacteria; phylum Pseudomonadota; class Alphaproteobacteria; order Caulobacterales; family Maricaulaceae; genus Robiginitomaculum_A. Next base: position 177,875 of record JAESQN010000016.1, on the reverse strand, counting down.
ACACTGCCCCAGACCAGCACATCAATAAGTCCGACCTTATTGATCAAACACGCTGCAAGAGGTAGGGCCAAACCGACAATCAAGGCGCTGAACGAAATCGCCGCAGCCACATTACCTTCGCGTACCAGAGCAATTTCTTTGTGGGGTGTGAGCTTCACATATATAGTCAGCCCAACAACATAAATGGCGGTGACCACAAGTAAGTAAAGAATTAAATTGGGAAAACCACTAGCCAAGCTCTCAAGTGACGGATGCATATATTACCTCTTGTTTTTGTTATTGGCCCCACAGTCTTTTGCAGGTCACAAACACATTTTTCAAGCGGTAATTATTTTGTTGGTGTTTTTATTAGGCGCTCCTGCTTACGCCTTTCGCTCGCCCTCATTTTTTCGCTTTCGCTTTTGAGCTGACCACAGGCGGCGAGGATGTCGCGGCCTCTGGGAGTGCGGATGGGGGATGCGTAACCGGCGGCGTTTATTTTGTCGGCGAAACGCTCTATGGTCTCCCAGCTTGAACATTCATATTCACTGCCGGGCCACGGGTTAAACGGGATCAAATTGACCTTGGCCGGAATACCCTTGAGCAAGTTTATCAGCTCCACCGCATGTTTTGGACTGTCATTGATGCCCTTCAGCATAACATATTCAAAAGTAATACGCCGGGAATTGGACAGGCCGGGATAGGCCCGGCACGCCGCCATCAATTCGGCGAGCGGGTATTTTTTGTTGATCGCCATGATCTGCGAACGAAGTTCATCATTGGCGGCATGTAGGGATATGGCCAACATAGCTCTGGTACGCTCCCCTGCGGACACAATTTCGGGCACTACACCGGATGTGGACAGGGTGATGCGGCGGCGTCCAAAGCTTAGACCCTCAGGGTCACATATTATATCCAGCGCCCGCGCCACATTATCGGTATTATACAGCGGCTCGCCCATGCCCATAAACACGATATTGGTCAAGCTACGGCCCGCTTCGCTGCTGGGCCACTCGCCCAAATCATCTTTGACGATCATGACTTGCAGCGCAATTTCCGCCGCCGTCAAATTACGCACCAGGCGTTGGCGACCCGTATGGCAAAATGTGCAAGTTAGCGTACAGCCCACTTGCGAGGACACGCACAATGCTCCGGTTTTGGACACGGCGGGAATGAAAACACTTTCGACCTCAATGCCCGGTGCCATACGAATAAGATATTTACGTGTGCCGTCCACACTGATTTGGCGCTCGACAATTTCGGGCCGCTCTAGGGTAAACGCCTCGGCCAGTTCGGCCCGCAAACCCTTGGCGATGTTGGTCATAACATCCCAATCCGTCGCCCCGTAATTATAGATCCAGCGAAAAATTTGCCCAGCCCGCATCCGTACTTGTTTTGGCGCAATGCCAAAATCCGTCAAGGCGGCGGCGATTTCACCCCGGTCAAGGCCGGGTAGATTGGTTTTGGGTTTCAAGCTCATTTGCCCCCTCTAACATATCTATTAGCTCTGAACAGGATAAAACTCGCTTAGGCTCAAGATTTGGAAAATCCGTCCAAGAATGTTGTGCATAATAGTTTGGCAAAACCCTCGACCGATACATCCCCAGAACCATCAAACCAAGTATGTGTCCAGTTGATCATGCCGACAAACATCATGGCAGTGGGGAAATACATATGTTTTTGTAAGGTCGGGTTTATCTCTAACAAGCTTGGGTATAAGCTTTCGATTGTGCGGCGGATCAATAGACTAACCTCTTTGTTTTGCTCAAACGATAACGCATCAAGCTCCCCAAGGATTAGTGTGTGCTGGTTACGGTATTTAACATTTATGCCCAGCAATGTACGGGCATAATTCTCTAACTGCTCCCGCGCATCTATATCCACATCCTTCATAATAGGTTCAAGTTCATCTTGCAAAAACAAAGCGTGGTCTTTGATGATCTCGTAGAGCAGTTGGTTTTTGGACGGGAAGTAATAATACAAGCGCGATTTTACCGTATTGCACGCTTTGGCAATATCGACAATTGACGTGCCGTGGAAACCTTTGTCAGCGAACAAGGCGGCGGCGGCGTCTTTAATCCGCTCGCGCTTAGAACGATAGTCTCCTGCCTGCATTCTGGGCATATCAGACCCGCTCGATGATAACGGCTATGCCCTGCCCGACACCGATACACATAGTAACTAGGCCGTAGCGTCCGCTTGTCCGCTCCAACTGGTGCAGTGCTGCCTCGGCTATGCGAATGCCGCTCATACCGAGCGGATGGCCAAGAGCTATGGCACCGCCGTTCGGGTTAACCCGAACATCATCATCCGCCAAGCCAAGTTCTCGCATTACGGCTAAAGCTTGCGCGGCAAACGCTTCGTTCAATTCGATCACATCCATTTGCTCAAGAGTTAAACCAGCCTGCGCCAACACTTTGCGCACCGCAGGCACTGGCCCTATCCCCATAATGCGCGGCTCTACCCCCGCCACCGCCGCACCAATAATGCGGGCACGTGGGATTAGGTTATATTGTTTGGCCGCACGCTTCGATGCAATCAACATGGCCGCTGCCCCGTCATTTATACCCGATGCATTTCCGGCCGTGACGCTACCGCCGTCCCTGAACGGTGCGCGTAGCTTTGCCAGCACATCTGGCGGTGAAAGACGCAAATGTTCATCATGCTCGACGATCGTAACCGCACCTTTGCGCCCCGGAATTTCTACCGGGATAATTTCTTCGCCGAGCCGTCCTGCTTCTTGCGCGGCTTTGGCTTTTACTTGCGAATTATAGGCAAATGCGTCTTGATCAGCCCGTGAAATTCCGAATTTTTCAGCTAAGTTTTCAGCCGTTTCCGGCATGGAATCCGTGCCGTATTGCTTGGCCATCAACTTATTGACAAAACGCCAACCCATAGTGGTGTCATACATTTCAGCGTTGCGCGACCAAGCGCTTGTGGCCTTGGCCATTACGAACGGTGCCCGCGACATACTCTCCACACCCGCCGCTATGGCCAAGCCGCCCTCACCAGATTTAATCAACCGCGACGCCTGAACTATAGCATCCAGCCCCGAGCCACATAAACGGTTCAAAGTCACGCCGGGTACATCCATAGGCAACCCGGCCAACAATGTCGCCATGCGCGCTATATTGCGGTTGTCTTCTCCGGCCTGATTGGCGCAGCCCATAAACACATCATCAATTTTAGCCCAATCAACGTCCGGGTTTCTGGCCATCAACTCGCGCAGTGGAAATGCCGCCAGATCATCAGCCCGCACACTGGACAACCCACCGCCATACCGGCCAATAGGCGTGCGAATTGCATCACAAATATATGCTTCAGTCATGAATATTTCTCTCTTTTTATTTGCCGGTAAATTTCGGTTTGCGTTTTTCCATAAAAGCACTGACGGCTTCTGCATAATCATCCGTAAAGCCACACTTTTGCATGGACAGACGCTCTAGCTCCAATTGTTCGTCTATGGTATTGTTGAACGACGCCCGTAACGCGGCCCGGTTAAGCGCCAGCCCAATGGGTGGCTTGCTGGCCAAATTGTCCGCCAGCTTCAATGCTTCGTCCATTAAATCGTCCGCTGCGCAGACATCCCATATCAAGCCCCAATCCTTGGCCTTATCAGCCTTTAAGGGGGTGGCTAGCAATGACAAACCCAAAGCCCGTGCCAAACCAACATGGCGCGGTAGATGATAGGTGCCGCCGCTATCCGGCAACAAGCCAATATTGGAAAACACCTCAACGAATTTTGCATTGTCTGCGGCGATGACAATATCGCAGGCCAGCGCAATATTGGCCCCCGCCCCGGCGGCCACGCCGTTAACCGCACACACGGTCGGGATTTTACTGGCGTGCAGGCGCTTGATTAAAGGATTATAGTATTTGCCAATGGTTGCGCCCAGATCAGTTTTTTCAGCGCTTACCCCATTTTTGGGACGTGTAGCCCGGTCGCCCAAATCTTGCCCGGCGCAAAATCCCCGCCCGGCCCCGGTTAGTAACAAACAGCGTACACTGTCGTCCCTGTCAATAATGTCCAGCGTCAAAACCAAAGCCTGATGCATTTCTTCAGTGAAGGAATTAAGCTTGTCCGGGCGGTTGAGCGTCACTACGGCGACACCTTGTTTTTTCTCATAGAGAATTGTTGATTGGCTCATGGCTTGGTTCCGCTTCTTTACATTGTGTGTGTGAGAGGTTATGGCAATATTTGACCGATCAATCAATTATTAAAAAGGCTCATCGTGGACGCTGCCCAACTCGCACAATTCGCCGTTCAAAAAATGTTGTCAGGTGATGAAGCCTCTCGCTCTTTGGGCATGGAATTAAAAACCGTGGGCGCAGGTACGGCTATTGTCTCCATGAAAGTGCGTAAGGATATGGTCAATGGCCACGATATAGCCCACGGCGGGATTGTGTTCACACTGGCTGATACGGCTTTTGCCTGCGCTTGCAATTCCCATAATGTCGTCAATGTAGCCCAGTCCTGCTCGATCAATTTCACCCGCCCGGCTTTACTGGGGGATGTATTGACGGCTACAGCGGTTGAAGTCACGCGGGGGCGGCGTAGCGGCGTTTATGATGTGCGCGTGGAGAACGGAGACGGAAAATTGGTGGCACTGTTTCGCGGGCAATGCGCAAGTTTGGATAAACCATTGGTGGAGATATAAATGTTACTGAAGAATTTTTCTGAAGGAAAATGGCAAGCAGGCACATCCGGGTTTCGTGATTTACGGGATTCGGTTACGGGAAAACTGGTTGCTAAAACCTCGTCTGTCGGGCTGAGTTTCGAGGCTATGCTGGATTATGCCCGCACTGTTGGGGGAGCGAATTTACGGAAATATGGTTTTCACGACCGGGCCTATATGCTGAAAGCTCTGGCCCAGTATTTGATGGGGCGCAAGGAAGAGCTTTACGAATTATCCTATTCCACGGGCGCGACCCGCGCTGATAGCTGGGTTGATATTGAGGGCGGTTTTATGACTTTGTTCGCCGTATCGGGTAAAACGCGCCGCGAAATGCCGGACGGCCAAGTGTATGTAGACGGCGGGCTTGAGGTGTTGTCGCGAGGCGGTACATTTATGGGCCAGCATATCGCGAGACCATTGCAAGGCGCGGCCATACATATCAATGCCTATAATTTCCCTATTTGGGGGGCTTTGGAAAAGTTTGGTCCGGCCTTTATCGCAGGTGTTCCCGTGATCATCAAGCCGGCCAGTGATGGTTCATATCTCACCGAAGCTATGGTGCGGATGATGGCCCAATCCGGGATATTACCAGACGGGGCCGTGCAACTTATTTGCGGCAGGACGGGAGATTTGCTCGACCATGTAACCTGTCAGGATGTGATATCTTTCACAGGTTCTGCCAGCACCGCGCAAATGTTGCGGAGCAAGCCCAATATCATAGAAAACTCAACCCGGTTTATCGCCGAACAGGACAGCCTCAATGGGTGTGTGCTCGGCTCGGACGCCGCACCGGGTACACCGGAATTTGATTTATTTATCAAAGAGGTCAGCAACGAAATTTCCGTCAAAGTCGGGCAAAAATGTACCGCCATTCGCCGGGCTTTGGTGCCGAGCGCATTTATGGACGAGGTTATTGCGGCGCTTGGAGAACGGCTGGCAAAAATCACCATTGGCGACCCCCGCGATAAAACCACCCGCATGGGTGCTTTGGCTGGCCTGGGCCAGCGCGAAGATGTGCTGGAGAAACTGAACATATTACGGGCAGAAAACCCGGTGGTTATTGGCAATGCCGACAGATTCGCAAATGACAATGGCGCTTTCCTTGAACCTATCGTCATGCGCTGCGATGAGCCGCTTTCAAAAATCAATGTGCATAGCGTCGAGGCTTTTGGCCCGGTTAGCACTTTGATGGCCTACGAAGGTACCGACGAAGCTATAACTTTACTCAATAAAGGCGGCGGATCTCTGGTGGCGTCCGTATTTAGCTATGATAGCAATTTTACCCGAGATCTGGTGATGGGCGCATCCGCATTTCATGGACGGATGTTGATCGGTGACCGCGACAGCGCGGGCGAAAGCACGGGCCACGGCTCACCGCTTCCTAATCTTGTGCACGGTGGCCCTGGCCGGGCTGGCGGCGGCGAGGAAATGGGCGGTGTACGCGGCGTCATGCATTATATGCAGCGCACCGCTATTCAAGGTAGCCCGGCGGTGATCGCCAATATTACAGGCGAATGGATACCGGGCGCCAAAGCCCGCAAAGTTAAAACCCATCCATTTAGGCGTATATATAAAGACTTGAACATCGGCGACCAGTTACAAACCAAATCCCGCAAAGTGACAATAAAAGATATCGAACTGTTCGCCAACTCCACGGGCGATACATTTTATGCCCATATGGATAGCGAAGCGGCGGCCGCTAATCCGTTCTTTGAAGACCGGGTAGCCCACGGCTATCTGTTGCTGTCATGGGCGGCGGGCCTGTTCGTCTCCCCCGACCCCGGCCCTGTGCTGGCCAATACCGGGCTGAACAATTTAGCCTTCATGACCCCGGTTTATGCAGGCGACGAAATAAAGGTTGTGCTAACGGTACGCCGCAAAAAACGCCGCACCGAAGATTACGGCGAGATCGGTTGGGATGTAGAAATTACCAACCAAAACGACGAAGTTTGTGCACGTTATGAGCTGCTAACTATGGTGGCGTTTGAAGATGGGTACGGATGAATTACCCCACCATAGCGGCTTTGATCGTCACCAATTTTCTGGATTGCTCATCCCATAGTTTCAGCCTTACGCATTTCAGGCTTTCCCAAAAAGTCAGGCGTTTGATGTCCTTCAGTTTAGGGTGATCCCGCAGGGTTTCCGTCAGACGGTAAAAAGGGATACGGGAGTTTAGGTGGTGCACATGATGGATGCCGATATTGCCAGTAATCCACCGCAAAGGTTTGGGCAAATCGTAATGGGAGGAGCCAAAGAACGCCGCTTCATTACGGTCCCAGTCCTCACCTTCGTCCCACACAGTGTCTTCAAATTGGTGCTGCACGAAAAACATCCAGATGCCAAGCGCCCCAGCTACCAAAACCATCGGCCCATAGACCAGCAAAAATGGCACAAGACCAAAAAAGTAAATCAACGAACCAATGATAAGTACGGCAAATAAATTGGTTCCCATCGCGCTAAACCAGTATTTACGCTCTCCGCGTAAAAATTTGTCTGGTAAACGTTGCGCGATCAAGAACACGTAAATCGGCCCGATAACAAACATCACAAACGGGTGCCGGTACAAGCGGTAAGCGAGCCGCCCGATTCTTGAACGGGATTTATACTCCGCAACTGTTAACATATGGATGTCACCAATACCGCGATTGTCCAAATTGCCCGAAGCACCATGATGAATTAGATGGGCGCGGCGCCAAATAGCAAATGGTGTCAAGGTTACAACCCCAAGCACGCGACCAACCCAGTTATTAAGCGTCTTGGTTTTAAAAAACGCGCCGTGAGAGCAATCATGTTGGATGATAAATACCCGAACCAAAAACCCGGCTGCAAAAAGTGAAAACATCAGGCTGAGGAGATAATGCACGCTCAAGGCCCAATAGGCTGCAACGCCCAAAGCCAAAAACGGAATAATGGTGACGGCAATTTCAAATACACTGCGCCCGAAATTAGGTTGCCGGTACGGCAATAAAATCCGCATCCAGTCTTTTGCTGATATTTCTTTTTTCTGCGAACGGCTCATTGTTTGGCTCATCAAGTCCCCCAGGGTGTTTGCGAATCAATATCACATCTAATGGTAAAATGAAGCTTAATCAGCAGTAAATTTGGTTTTTAATGCTTACAATAACGTAAGGATGCACCCAAACCAGTTGCAATAAGCAATTTTCTAAAATAGAGTTTGATCGTACGGTCTAATTATTATATAACGCATGCATGTATTCAACAGATCTACGCACCGATAAAGAAAAAAAATCTGCTGACCAGCAGGTTTTACCCACTTCAAGCCAAAATGACGCCAAGTTATGGGATGCGTTCCAAAAACGTATTGACAAGGGCGACGTTATTGAGGCCAAGGACGCCATGCCGGAAAAATACCGTGCGACTTTGCTACGGCAAATCTCTCAACATGCCCATTCTGAAATTGTTGGCCAATTGCCAGAAGGCAATTGGGTGACGCGGGCGCCAACCTTGAAACGAAAGCTGATATTGCTGGCTAAAATCCAGGACGAGGCAGGACACGGGCTTTATCTGTATTCAGCCGCCGAAACTCTGGGCCGGTCCCGGGACGACATGGTGGCAGATTTACTTTCGGGCAAAGCCAAATACTCAACCATATTTAATTACCCGGCCCCGTGCTGGGCAGATATTGGCACCATTGGTTGGCTGGTTGACGGTGCGGCGATTGTTAACCAAATCCCCTTATGTCGCTGCTCTTACGGCCCTTATGCTCGAGCTATGGTGCGGGTATGCAAGGAAGAAAGCTTTCACCAACGCCAAGGATATGAAATCGTCACCACTTTGGCCCAAGGCACACCTGAACAAAAAGCTATGGCCCAAGATAGTTTGAACCGTTTTTGGTGGCCGTCCTTAATGATGTTCGGCCCAAGCGACAGCGCCTCGACCCATTCCTCGCAAAATATGAAATGGAAAATTAAACGCCATTCCAATGATGTCCTGCGCCAGCGTTTTATTGACGCCACCGTACCGCAAGCCGAAATCCTTGGCCTGACAATTCCTGATGCAGATTTAAAATGGAACGAAAAGCGCGGCTCTTATGATTTTGGCGACATAGATTGGACCGAGTTTTGGGCGGTGATTAAAGATGGCGGCCTGTGCGGCAAAGACCGGATACGGGCGCGGCGCGCCGCCGCCAAAGACGGTGTATGGGTGCGAGCGGCTGCTGAGGCCTATGTGCAAAAACAAAGTGCAAAAGAGCAGGCAGCATAAGGTTTATTATGACTAAAAATTGGCATTTATACGAAGTTTTTATCCGCTCCAAAAACGGACTGGCCCATAAACATGCAGGCAGTGTCCACGCCCAGGACGCGGAAACCGCCGTCTTGTCGGCGCGAGATTTATACACCAGGCGCGGCGAGGCAAGCTCGCTTTGGATCATGAAATCCGCAGATATAATCGCGTCTGATCCAGGCGAAGTTGGAGAATTGTTTGACCCCGCCGATGATAAAATTTACCGCCATCCGACATTTTATACCGTGCCGGACGGTGTGAAAAACATGTGAGTGCGGAGATGAATATCGCAGAAAATTATATCGGTGCGACCACACCTTCGTCTCCAAAAACCGCTTATATGTTACGCCTAGCAGACAATGCTTTGATCCTGGGCCAGCGCCTGTCGGAAATGTGCGGCCACGCGCCGGAAATGGAATTGGACCTGGCCCTGACCAATATATCCCTCGATTTAATCGGGCAGGCCAAATTATTATTCGAACACATATTAACCCTTGAAGACCTGGCACCCAATGCCGATGTTCTGGCCCTGACCCGCCCGCAAGATCAATATACAAACCTGCTACTGGTCGCCCAACCCAATGTGGATTTCGCCCATATCGTCTTGCGCCAATATCTGTTCTCGACCATGCAGAAAATCCAGTATGAAGCCCTGCTTGGCTCCAGTGACAAAACGCTGGCGGCAATTGCTGAAAAATCTCTCAAGGAAATCGCCTATCATATCCGTTTCGCCAAATCCTGGGTGCTACGGCTCGGGGACGGCACGCCAGAGAGCAGCGAACGTATGGCAGATGCGCTGGATTGTTTATGGCGGTTTACGGGCGAAATGTTTGAGAGGGACAATATTATAGAGCAAGCCGAAGTTTCCGGACTCAGCACTGATTTCACCAGCTCCTATGAAGATTGGCAGATGGAAGTTAAAGACGGTTTGGCAGAAGCTGGCGGGCTTGTTGCGCCAGAAGTTGGACAAATGATCATGGGCGGCCATAAAGGCCAGCACGATGAACATTTGGGGCATATTTTATCGGATATGCAATTTATGCAGCTTAGACATCCCGGCTTGCAATGGTAGCGCCAGAGCTAGAGCCTGAAACAAGCAACTCTATCCTTACCCTGTTAAGCGAAGTGATGGATCCGGAAATCCCGGTGATCAATATTGTCGAGCTGGGGATTGTCCGGGGCATTGAGGACGGCAGTCCGCCAAATGTGATTATCACCCCGACCTATGTCGGATGCCCGGCTACGGATATGATTCACGAAATGATCCGCGAAAAACTGGATGCCCACGGCTATGATCATGTGGAAATTAAAAACCAATTATCCCCTGCATGGACAACCGAATGGATCACCAAGGCCGCACACGAAAAATTACGCAAATACGGTATTGATCCGCCCGGCGCGCACACACCGTCCTGCCCGCGCTGCAGCTCGACCAACACCCGGTTGATTAGTGAGTTTGGCTCGACCCCGTGCAAATCACTCCATGCCTGTAAAGATTGCCTGGAACCGTTTGACCGGTTCAAGTGCCATTAGTTTCTAGGAAAATTTATGTCCAAATTTTACAAAATTCCAGTTGCCAAAGTCGAAAAAATGACCCCCGACAGCGTGGTAATTACATTTGATATACCCGCCAAACTTAAAAACGCATTCGCATATAAAGCCGGGCAACATGTAATCGTAAAAACGCAAATTGACGGCGCGGACATCCGCCGCACTTATTCTTTTTGCGCGGCGCCGTGTGAAGGTGAATTTCGTATCAGCGTAAGACATATCGAAGACGGTGTGTTTTCCGGCTTTGCCAACAACACCTTAAAAGCGGGGGATGTGCTGGAACTTTCCAAACCTCTGGGCGCGTTCAGCCTCGATCCAAAACCGGGTGCCACCTATGTAGGTATTGCCGCAGGTTCCGGCATCACTCCGATCTTGTCCATGATTCGCTGCGTATTGGCACAAGATGATGACAGTCGGTTTTTTCTATATTACGGCAACCGCGACGCTGAACATACCATGTTTCGCCGCGAACTTGCCGCTCTTAAAAACCTGCATATGGACAGGTTTTCCTATCAATTATTCCTGACGCGCCAGGCCGTGGACAACCCGTTTTGGGGTGGGCGCATAGACGGCGAAAAAATCACGCAGCTCCACAAGACAGTCTTTAAGGGTTTGGATGTTGCCGGTTATTATTTGTGCGGCCCCAAAAGCATGGTCGACGATACTAGGGAAAGCCTGATTGCTAGCGGCGAACCTGCCAGTAATATTCATTCCGAATTGTTTTTTGCAGGCGAAGACGGGCCAAAACGCACCGCCGCAAAGGCCCAGGCAAAAGCCAAAATCAATGTCATTATGGATGGCCGTGAAGTACAGGTAGACTACCGCGACGAACACGGCTCCATTCTCGAAGCCGCCCTGTCATCCGGGCTGGATGTGACATTTGCCTGCAAGGGCGGTGTCTGTGCTACATGCCGCGCCAAGGTTAAGGCGGGCCAGGTTGATATGGGCATAAATTATGGGTTGGAGCCTGAAGAAATAGACGAAGGTTTTGTCCTAACCTGCCAATCCGTACCCCTGAGCAAAGCCGTCACCATCAGTTTTGATGAATAGTTTTATAGCCCTTTAAACGTCCCGCCCGTCTCGGCTAACCGTTTAAGAAGCGGTGAAATTTGCCAGAAATATGGATCGGTTTTGGCGAAAGCGGTTATGCGCTCATAAACAATTTTGGCACCAATTTGGTCAGCAAAAAACATCGGGCCACCACGATATGCCGGGAAACCGTAACCGTGGATATAGACCATATCAATATCAAGCGCACGAGCGGCAATGCCTTCGTCCAGTATTTTTGCACCCTCATTGATCATGGCGTATAAAATACGTTCGCGGATTTCGTCGTCGGAAAACGCCCGACGCTCAATACCCTTTCGGCTTGAAGCGGTTTCAATCAACTCGGTGACAATGGGGTCAACAATTGGCGTACGCGAACCGTCTTTATACCGATACCAACCCGACCCGGTTTTCTGGCCTAGACGACCAAGATCATAAAGTTTGTCGGCTATATCAACATAGCGTTCCCGCTTGGGGCGGGACGCATCTTCGCGGCGTCTGTTAAAATACCCAATATCAAGCCCGGCCAGATCCGAGACCGCAAAAATGCCCATGGCAAATCCGAAACCGCGCATGACCTTGTCAACTTGCTCAGGCCAGGCCCCATCCTCGACCATATATTCAGCCTGTTTGCGGTAAGCTTTTAAAATTCTATTGCCAATAAACCCGTCGCAAACACCGGAGAGCACGGTGATTTTACCAATGGATTTCCCGAGCCCCATGACGGTAGCCAGAACTTCCTCGTTCACCGTGTCCGTGCGCACGACCTCCAGTAATTTCATTATATGAGCCGGAGAGAAAAAATGCATGCCGATAACATCGCCTGGCCTTTTGGTCTCGCGGGCAATAATATTGACATCAAGATATGATGTGTTGGTGGCAAGGATAGCTCCCGGTTTACATATCTGGTCAAGCTCGCGGAAAATGGATTTCTTGATCTCCATATTTTCTGTGGCGGCTTCGATGATCAGATCGGTTTCGGATAAATCCTTCATGCTTGATATTGCGCTAAGACGCGCCAATTGTTCGTCTTTGAGGGCAGCGGAAATGCGACCTTTGCTAACACTGGATTCCAGTGTCTTAGCAATACGTTTCATCCCTGCGCTGAGCGCATCCTCGTTAATATCAAACAAGCTCACCCTGTACCCGCCAGCCAAGAACGCCATGGCAATACCTGCACCCATGGTGCCTGCACCTAATATACCCACCGTTTTTATGGCACGTGTGATGGACATATCAAGTCCAGGGATTTTGGCGACCTGTCGCTGGGCGAAAAATGCGTGGATAAGTCCAGCGCGTTGGGGGCTTGCCATGCATTCCATAAAAATCTCACGTTCCCGTTTCATGCCTTCCGCAAACGGATATTCATAGGCAGCGCGAACGGCTTCCAGAGCTTTGACCGGGGAAAGCTGTCCACGAGCGCGGGCTTTGGTGTTAGCTTCCAGGGCTGCAAACCTGTCCGCATTCCAATCCGGGACTTGACGTGCGCTTAGGGCTTGTCCATTTTCACCTTTGGCAATTTTATCCCGTATGAAAACTTTCGCGTTTTCCAACAAACCATTTGCAAATACTGCGTCCAGAATACCGACATCCAAAGCCTTGTCTGCACCCAGCGGCTTACCAGACGTGATCATTTCGCCAGCTTTCACGGCACCTATCAAACGCGGCATTCTTTGGGTGCCGCCCGCACCGGGGATAAGCCCAAGATTAACTTCGGGCAGACCGCATTTTGCAGCAGGCGAGCCAACTCTGAACCGACACCCCAACGCCACCTCCAAGCCACCGCCCAAGGCCGCACCATTTATGGCGGCTACGGTCGGGACACGGCAATTTTCAATCACATCAATCACGTCAGGTAAAAATGGTTCTTGCGGCGGCTTGCCAAACTCCTTGATGTCAGCCCCACCGATAAATATGCGGCCCTCACCAATTAGTATTGCGCCTTGGATTTTTTCATCACCGTTAACGGCTTCAATCGCTGCAACAAGGCCCGCACGGATGTGTGCGGACAAGGCATTAACTGGCGGATTGTCGATGGTAATGACCGCTATGTTTTCGTCCAGATTTATCTCTACGCTCATGCTTCACCTATGAAAAAGAAAAATTATAGGACATACGCCATGCGCCCCAAAACGATTTTTCATTGTATATTGATTTATTCTTCTAAATCTGTTAATGTATATTAACCAAATTCTTGATGCGCGAGTGCCCACATCACCTGTGCTGATAGGAGGGCGATGTGCCGCAAGGCGCTTCGCCCATTTTTTTAACGCCTTTTTTGGTTTTAGCACTCCGTGTTTTTCAATTTCTCGGCATTGATTTCATTGCAAGTAATGAAGCGGCAATGAGAATACCAATGCCACCAAGACGGTCTATCCATCTTGAAGCGTTTGATTTGGTAAATTTGCGCAAATGCGATGCCGCAAAGCCGTAGCAGCCGAGGAATATCCCATCAATAATTATATATGCGGCGCTGAGGGCCAGGAATTGCGGCCAGAAAGCTGATGCGCTTGATATAAATTGCGGGAAAAGGGCGGCGAAAAACACCACGGCTTTTGGATTGGTCGCCGAAGTGATGAAACCTTGCAGCCAAAGCGCCTTAAGACTGGTGCGAGGTGCCGATTTTCCGATGTCTCGGGGGGTGAACGATTTGCGGATCATTTTGATACCAAGCCACATCAAATATAACACCCCGGCCAATTTTATAACAACAAAGGCTTTTGGTGCCGCCATAATCAATGCCGACAGACCAAGTCCCGCCGCCAGCATTTGCAACATATTTGCCGTAAGGTCACCCACTGCCGTCGCCAAAGACCGGCGAAACCCGTTAGCGGCTGAGTTGGAGAGCATAAGAAGATGGCTCGGCCCTGGTGTGCTCATCAAAGCAAGCACAGTAAGAACATAAGCGGTAAGGATTTCTATTTGCATGGCTTTATTTTAGCGCAGTTCTACAGACCCCGCAAACAAAAACGCCCCCGGCTAAAAGCCGGAGGCGCTAAATAATTCAGCTTAATGTAAGCTTAGTACGTGATGCGCAGTTTCGCATAATATGAACCACCATTAAAGCCTCCAGGAGAGGATTCAGGGAACAATTGACCAATGTTCAACTGTCCAGGGTTCTCGTCCGGGAAATTATCAAACACATTGGCTGCGCCAACGATAATTTCAATGTTTTCCCTAACCTGTGCGCCAACTTCCAAATCGACGAGGAGTTCTCCACCGATTTCCGTGCCACCATTGTTAGCATCTACCCAAGGGCCAAAGTAATTGACCCGGGCCAAACCACGCCACATACCCTGTTGATGGTTGAAGGCGATATTGCCTTTCCAATTTGGCAATTGATCCTCAAGTGCCTGTAGGCGTTGGTCACCCAAATTCCCACGGCGCGTTACTGCAGTATCGTTATAGTTAGCCGCGAGAGATACGGACGAACTACCAACACCAAGATCAAACGGCATACGACCTACGATATCCACACCTGTTGTTTTGGTGTCGAAATCATTGGCGAAGAAACCGGCGGTTGTTAGATCTTCAAATCCGGCAAAGTCCGCGACATTAACGGTAAAACCATTTGCCGTCGTACCGTTGATTGCATTAAGAACCTGGCTCGTGCTTGTTCCGGGGTCAGCCATAAAAACGCCAGCGTCGATACCGTGTTGTACCAAAAGCCCGCGGAAATCCTGCTGATCAGTAATGGCAATCCGGTCGTCCACTGTGATATTGTAATAATCAAGTGTCCAGGACATTGGGCCGAGGTCAAATGCAATACCCAGAGACAGGTTATTGGCAGTTTCAGGCCCTAGTGTGAACTGGTTGCCCAGAGCATTGTTAATAAATGTGCCCGGCACAGAACTGAGTGGGAGGGTACCTTGGTCAGCCAGCTCGCCTTGGGTGTTAAATGCCGTCGTCACATTGACCACATTGGCTTGCCCGGCCGTAGGTGCATGGAAACCTGTTGAATAGGTACCGCGAACTCTAAAGTTTTCCGTCAGCTTGTACAAGCCACCAATTTTCCAGTTGGTGGTGGTGCCGAAGGTATCATAATCTTCCCACCGTATCGCCGCCTGTAACGTAACGGCATCAGAAACGTCCGCTTCTATTTCACCGTAAATGGCAATATTGCCCTGGGAGTTGGATGTGCTTCTGTTAAAGCCGCCAAACCCGTTTGAACTGGACGCGAAGCCCTGACCAAACGCGAAGCCTTCAACGCCAGTACCTGCAACAGGATCAAATGGCGCAGCCAACGGCCCTAAAGCAAATGAGGCCGCGTCACCGGCCGTGATGTCAAATTGCTCATCACGCCACTCAAAGCCGGCAGCAACGTTCAAATCAGACGCCCAGGTACTGACAGGGATGCCATAGGTCAGGTCCAGATTAAACGCCGTTTCGATTTGCTCATAGGCACCGGGCGTAAAGCTGGTCGGTGTGTTCGGGCCAAGCGACGCATTGATAGTATTTCTGATAAAGAACGTGGTTTTATTGGTACCGTAGGAACCGCTAACATCATAGCCAAGACCGTTGCCGATATCCAGTTCACCCCGCAAGCCGCCTGTAATGGCGAAATCGCGGTTGTCACCCCCAAAACGCGGCACAAAACCACCCGGGAATTGATCCAGGAATGTGAAACAGTTCGGGTCACCAGCGACAGCCCCCGCAATGGTAGCATCAGGAATAAGACCACCACCAGAGGTTAGCGGAATACCACGCGGACAAGCCGCCGCACCGCCAGCCAATGTAGCAACACGAACAGACGCTACTGTTGCTGCAACAATTGCACCAGTTTGATTATCTATAAGTTCGTTGAAATCATCAGTCGCATCACCTGGTGTACCATTGTCATTGAGCGTATCGGTGACTTCATTACCTGTCGCCGGGTTGACATTCGGCCCGGCGAACACGCCGGCGCGATTGGTCGGATTACGGAAGAAGAAACCACCCTCGACATTACGTTGGGCATAGTTACCAAAGGCATAGGCTTCAACGTTTTCGCTAAACTCATAACCCGTATTCACAAACAATTTGATGTCGTCTTTAACATCAGGCTGACCCCAATACTGAACAAAATCAGTGGTCACAGTGTTCACACTGATATCACCAACGGCGGTATTACCAGCAGCGATCAAAGCTGCTGCATCACCGCGCTGAACCGCACGAAATGTAGCATCCTGTTCGCCGTACTCACCAGAAATGTTGATGAAACCGTTCTCACCAAGTGGTAGGCCAATATTACCGGAAATCCGATAATTGTCGCCGTCGCCCGCATAGGTGGAACCATATTTAAGCTCAATCGATCCGCCTTCAGACGCATCCTTAAGTACAAAGTTAATCACACCGGCAATGGCGTCAGAACCATATTGCGAGGACGCACCGTCGCGCAGAATTTCAACTTGCTTCAGGCCAATGGACGGAAACACGCCAATATCAACACCCTGGGCACCATCAGAAATGCCGCCGCCCAAAAAGGCAATAACGGAACCACGGTGACGGCGCTTGCCGTTGAGGAGCACTAATGTGTTGTCAGGAGATAGTCCGCGCAGGTTGGCCGGACGGATAATCGTCGCTGCATCAGATATAGGTTGTGCATTGACATTAAAAGAGGGGACAGCAGTCCGCAGCAAATCGCTAATATCGGAAGAGGCGTTGGTCCTAAACTCCGCACCAGAGATAACATCGACAGGAGCCGGGGTATCGGCTGCTGAACGGGCTTTGCGGCGTGTACCGGTCGAGATAATCTCGTCAGCGGGCCTGGCGTTATTGCCATCGCTTTGGGCGTAGGCCGCCGTACTCATGGTGCCAGCCAGCATCATCGCTGATACGCTGAGTGCCAATTGTGTTTTAAGTGTTAGTGTTTTCATGTGGACATTCCCTTTTCCGAGTTCCTAAAGGTTTGGTTAGATTTAAAATCTAACTTCGTCTACTGACGGAATATGAATGAAACCTCAACTCTTATTCGGTTTCGAAAAGAAATTTGTTGAAAACCGTGACTTTTATGCCACAATGCAAACATGGCTCAACACGCAAAAAATTTACGAATTGTTAAGGCTCTTGGCAAGGATATGCCACAACTTCATGATTTGATGAGGCTATCCATAAATATTTTGCAAGCGTCTTTTTTGAACAAAGCGCAAATCCGGGCTTCCGCTGAAGTTATGGGGCTGGATAGCCGCCTGATCAAGGACGGTACATACTATGCCGTTTGGGTTGGTGACAAACTAGCAGGATGCGGCGGTTGGTCAAAGCGCGAAACCTTGTATGGTGGCGATCACTCTTCTGGGCGCAGCGCCAGACTTCTTGATCCCAAAAGTGAAGCCGCCCGCATCCGCGCCATGTACACCCACCCGGACTGGGCACGCAGAGGCGTTGGTCGCCTGGTACTGGAAACGTGTGAACAAGCGGCACGGGACGCAGGTTTTAAATGTGCTGAAATGATGTC
This sequence comes from Robiginitomaculum sp., assembly GCA_016765135.1. Taxonomy (GTDB): domain Bacteria; phylum Pseudomonadota; class Alphaproteobacteria; order Caulobacterales; family Maricaulaceae; genus Robiginitomaculum_A. Next base: position 159,944 of record JAESQN010000016.1, on the reverse strand, counting down.
AACGCTGGCCGGGGTGCCATTATACGAGGCTTGCGGGTACGAAAAAACCGAACCCCACATTGACACAACCAGTGACGGCACCAAAATCCCTCTGGTGCGCATGGGTAAACAATTAGGCAGCGTACTCATAAACAGTGAATACACCCAAATTAAAATTTAAGGTATATTTACTATACATATAAAATATTTCTCAACGCCTGCCTGTTAGGCCAGTAGCATTCTAAGGCTATGTTGCTTTACACGTTAGGTACGAATATGACTAAAAATTGGAATTTAACTCGTAATTTTTGTTCGACGTTTCGCAAAGATCAGCGCGGAAATTTCGTGATGACCGCCGCCGTGGCCTTTTTGCCTTTGCTAACGATTGCGGGTATGTCGATTGATCTTAGGCGCCAAATTAGTGCGGATGCACACATCCAGTTTGCCCTGGATGCAGCGGCTTTATACACTGTAAAATATACAGCCAACTTAACGCCCCAAGAACTAGAGGCGAAAGCTGAATCTTTGTTTTTGGCGAATTTAGTCAACAATGTTGCATTTGAAATCAATGGTTTTTCAGCCACAATAAGCGAAAATGGTAATCTTGAGCTAGAGGCTGTCGGATATGTTGACCCGATATTCATGCAAATTGCCGGGTTTCCCAATCTTGGTATTCGCGCCAATTCCGAAACCATTGCAAAGTCGAGTAGCGGTATAGAACTGGTCATCGCATTTGACACTACGGCCTCGATGGGTTTTGGCAATACGTGGGAAGCGGCCGTGGGTACGCTTGAAAACATTTTGGAAGACCTGAAAGTCTATAGCGGAAACAACGAGTTTTATGTTTCATTGTTACCATTTTCTGACCGCGTAAATGTAGGAAGTCACAGAACGGCCTGGTTAGATGGAGCCGTACCGGGAGGTGCGCCCAATTGGTGGAATATTGCCGATCACTGGAACGGGTGCGTGGAACCCCGCGAAGAAAATATCGGCAGTTTTCCCTGGGCACTTGATGATGATACGGCATTTAGCGAACCTTTCTCCGTCTCAATTCCCAACATTACCGGAGGGTTAGGAGACGCGCACTGGAACTGGGCGCCAGCATGCCCGAGCGTTGCGCTGACAGGCCCAACGACGGATGTCTCACTTGTAATAAATGCTGCCGAAAGCCTGACTAGGGCTGGTACAGGCCGTTTTGATGTGGCCATGGCCTGGTCTTGGCGATTGTTATCCCCACAGTGGGTCGGACAATGGAATGTCGCAAATTACCCTGCGCTTAACCAGGGAAGCCCACTAGGGGAGATAGATCGCCGCAAAATTGTGGTTTATGTGACGGACGGACGCACAGAGGGTTATACTTGGGAGCTGGACAAGACACGTAGCTGGGGCTGGAACGAAGGCTCCAGAACAGGATTTGAGCATATGGTCAATGTTTGCAACCAAATGAAAGGGGATGATATCGAAATTTATATGATCCGCGTAAACGGCAATGGCCATGCTGAACCCTATATGCAAGATTGTGCGACAAGCCCCAACCATTATAAAACCGTGAGCAATAACACTGAACTGGCCTTGGCCTTTTCCGAAATCGGGATTGGCATCAAGACAGAACTGCGCATCGTCCGATAACACACTTCAAGCATTCGAGTCTGTGGGCAATCATGGCTGGCTATAGCCTAATCCTTGATTGACGACAGATCCTGGATGTATTTTTCAAGACGGCTTAAACCGGGTCTCGCGCACAATTCCAAACAACCTGCTCCACACCCGCTAGCCGGGACAGGCGCTTAAGTTCTGCGTCCAATTTTTCAGCTCGGTTAGCCGTCCACATCGTGCAGGGCTCAGGCCAGAATTGCAACACTTGCAATTGATTTTGCTTGCGTGCTGCTCGTACCTCTATGCGACCAACAAAGCGAGAACCTTCGAGCAGTGGATAGACATAATACCCCCATTTACGTTTGGCCGCGGGGATGAAAATCTCGATTTTGTAATCTAATCCGAAAAGGCGCAGCAGGCGTGTACGGTCACGGATTAGCGGATCAAACGGGTTTAGGATGCGTAAGCGGGATGTTGGTTGGCGGGCGGTGCGGAGACGCTGTTCAACATCCGAGAGCGCCAAGGCTTTCGTCCAGCGACCATCGGCACATTCAATTTCAACGCTTTGTAATTTTGCGCCTTGACCTTTGACCCATGCACCGACTTCCTGGGCATTGGACGCCCCCCAAAACCGACCAATTTCTGCAGGCGTAGCAAACACCAGACGGGACAAAGCCTCCCGACACAGCCAGTTTAATTGATCTTTGCTTGATATATCTTGGCAGCGCACATCGTCAGGAATAACCCGTTCTGGCAAATCATAGAATTTTTTAAAGTTTTCTCGGTGTGACGTGCAGAGCTGGCCCGTATGCCACAGATAGTCCAGCGCCAATTTATGGGGCGGGCGTTTCCACATTTCCCGCTTGTCTTTAACCACGGTATCAAAGGCATGGGTGGATAATGGTCCCTCGGCGGTAATACGGGCTTTAACATGGGCCAGAAGTTTTTTGTCCTCATGCCAACTGTATTTGGATAGTTTTTGTTCCATTCTTTGAAACTGCCGCTGCCAGACCGGATAAAATTCCGTCGGCAGGATAGATGCATCATGGGTGAAATGCTCAAACACTGAACGGTCATGCGCCAGCATTTTCCACAGCATGGGCTCGCGGTAATTCTGGTTACGGCTCCATAAAATGTGATGGTGGGCCCGCGACATTGTGCGAATGGTATCAAGTTGCACAAAGCCGAGCTTCTTGATAATACTCAACACATCCAAAGGCCCAGTTGGGGCCGACGATAAACCTTGGGCATCTATCCACAAACGCCGGGCATCACGATTGCTGATTTTCAGGGTCACACCGTCACGGAGCTTTTGTGACTTCCACCGTGGCGTGCTCGACGCCGAACTGTTCGCGTAGACGGACCTTGATAGCTTTGGCGGTTTCTTCAATATCAGCGTCCGGCTTGATGTGGGCCTCCAAAGTCACCATGGGACGTTCTTGGGTAATTGACCAGGCATGAATGTGATCAACCGTGGTGATTTGTGGAAACTGTTCGTGCATATCTGTGCTTATAGTTCGGCGATCGAGACCTTCGGGTGCGCCCTCCAGCAATATATGCGCCGATTCTTTGATCACATACCAAGCTGAGCGCAATATAATCACCGCCACCAGCACCGACATTATTAAATCCGCCTGCATCCAGCCCGTAAAATAGATGATAAGCGCCGCAATAATGGCGGCAACAGACCCGAGCAGATCCCCCATCACATGCAGGGACGCTGCGCGCATGTTCAGATTCTCTTTATCCCCGCTGATCAGGATTAAAAATACGACGATATTGACAAGCAAGCCGACCACAGCCACCAACAGCATCGGCAGGCCTAAAACCTGATGGTCATGGCTCAAGCGTTTGGCCGCCTCAAACACGATCATACCAGCAATGAAAAACAAGGACAGACCGTTCACGAAAGCCACGAGAATGGAGAGCCGGTCAAACCCGAATGTGCGGCGCCAATCGGCCGGACGCCGGGCCATACGAAAGGCAATCCATGCCATGGACAGGGCAATGAAGTCGGTTAACATATGTCCAGCGTCGGCTAGGAGTGCTAGTGAGCCGGAAATAACCCCCCCGATTACCTCAACCACCATAAATGTACCGGTCAGCACAGCCGCCAGCAACATCCGCTTTTCGTTCTTGGCGTCTACACTGTGAGAATGAAAATGGTTGTGGCCATGACCATGAGCGGGGGCGTGACCACCACTGGAATGGTCGTGATGATGTCCGTCTTTATGATGATGTCCGATACCCATAGATGCGCTTTAAGCACATCCCGGATCAAAACACATCATATTTTTATGCAATAATATCTGGCGTAAGATGGTCTTTTATATTGGCGATTTTATCTTTGAGGATCAGTTTGATTTTTTTCATACGCCCGATCTTTAACATGTCGACCGCACCCATATCGCGCAGTGCCATAATTTCTGCATCTATCCGGCGGTGATCGGTCTTTAGCTGTTCAAGCAATGCCTTTAAGGCCGCTTTGTCACCATTCTCACCGTTTTCACTTGCCATAGGTCAGCCCTAACCCGTTTTGCCCGCTTTACCAAGAAAGAACCCAAAATAAATTTCTCAAACATGTGTGACAGGCGTGAAAAATTATGCTAGCCTGCCTATACACACAAACCAGCAGGAGGTGCGAATGGCTTTATCAGCGCATTTGGAACAACTTAACAATAAACATGCTCAACTCGACACACAAATAGAAAAAGAGCTCAAACACCCCGCGCCTGATACTATTCTTGTCACCGAACTAAAAAAACAAAAACTGCAACTCAAACAAAAAATCGCGGAAATGCGACCGGGCTAATATTTTACCCACCTTGCCGCGATATTTTCGATCACAAATAGGGTTCCATAACCAGATAAATAGTGCTTAAAGCATGTTCTTTTAAAACACTATATTAGGTGGAGATTGGTATGGCAGATCGTAGAGTTGTTATAATCACAGGTGGCGCCAAAGGTATTGGCTATGCCTGTGCAAATAAATTTCTTGAAGATGGCGACAATGTTGTCATAGCCGACATAGACAAACAGGCCGGAAAAACTGCACTTGAAAAATTAAACGCAGACGGCGACCGCATTTTATATGTACCCACGGATGTTTCGGACAAATTGTCCGTTCACAATCTAATCGCAGAAACCTTGAGCAAATTTGGCCGCATAGATGTGTTGGTCAACAATGCCGGCATCATCATAAAGGGTGGCGCACTGGATTTGGATGTGGATGATTTTGACAAAGTTCTGGCGGTGAATTTACGCGGAGCCTTCATGGTGGCGCAAGCCGTAGCCCGGCATATGGTCGAGGAAATAGACAATAGCGACGACAGGTCAGGCCGGGCACGGCGTCCGTTTTGCATTGTTAACATGTCGTCGGTTAATGCGGTTGTGGCCATTTCTGATATTTTGGCCTACGAAGTTTCCAAAGGCGGCATGAACCAACTGACCAAAGGCATGGCGCTTGAACTGGCCCCTTACGGCATCCGGGTTAATGCCGTTGGCCCCGGCAGTATCAAAACTGATATGCTGGCTGGTGTCGCCCAAAACCCTGCGGCTCTCGAGATGATCCATTCGCGCACCCCGCTTGGGCGTATCGCACATCCTGACGAAGTTGCCAGCGTTGTCGCCTTCCTAGCCAGTGAAGGTGCCAGCTATATCACGGGCGAGTGTATCTATGTAGACGGTGGTCGGTTAGCCCTCAACTATGTAATGGCGAAACGCGATTAACGTTTAGCATCACTATGCCGCACAAGCCTGTCTGCTATATCTTGCGGGCTTGTGCTATGGGAAAATATGTCAACAAAATCCCCGTTTTCATCCATCATGTAAATCAAGCTGGTGTGGTCAAATGTATATCCTGCCGCACTCGTAGGGTCATCGGCTTTGGCCCCGTAAACTTTAAACGCTTTCTTGGCTTTGTCGATCTGCGCTTGCGTACCCGTTAGCGCCACAAGCCCGGCAGGAAACCCGTTGGCAGTGACAAATTGCGCCAGCATTTCCGGCGTATCGCGCTTAGGATCCACGGTGATAAAAATCGCCTGATAAGCATCACCCGCATCTCCCGCCAACTCTAAAGCCGCGCCCATTTTTTGCAAAGCGGTGGGGCAAACGTCCGGGCAATAGGCAAAGCCGAAAAAGATCAATTGCGCCTTGCCGAGATAATTTTTGTTGGTGACAGGTTTGCCAGTGTGGTCAACCAGTTCATATGCGCCGCCAATATCGGCTTTGCCTGACACGGCGGTGACCTGCCCGCTTTGAGCAACTTGCCCCGATGGCCGACCGTCTGGTTTTCTGTCCCCTGAACATGCCCCCAATACCATAAACGCGGCACCAAGGCCTAACACTGCGACAACTTGCTTGAAAATAACCCGTGACATTGCTTGCTCCTTATTTAATTTACTTATGATGCCTACGAAAGGGAATTGCAATGGAATCGTATAGCTTGTTTGACAGTCGGATACGCGGCGATTTCTACAAGACCGGACAATTGCGCCGCTCCACACTCACATCTCTTAGATGGATGGCTGTCGCTGGCCAGTTACTTGCTTTGGCTGTCGTCAGTTTCATGCGGCTGGATTTACATATTGCCGTTTGCCTCGGCATAATTGCCATTAGTGCCATAGTCAATTTGGTCATCATCAAGCTATTGCCCCTGGACAGGCGCATCTCCAATACCGAGGCTGGACTACAATTATTTTTCGATGCGGTTCAGCTTGCGTTTTTACTCTATCTAACAGGCGGTATGCAAAACCCATTTGCTTTGTTGTTGCTCGCACCCGTCGTCATTGCCGCCAAGACCCTCGACCGTACTGTATTTGCCAGCATTGCCGTAGCGGTGGCGCTTTTATCGGGTATCATTTTATTTTTCCATCTACCCCTACCCTGGTATGCCGGGCAAGAATTTACATCTCCGCAAATATACCAATACGGGTCCTGGCTCGCCTTGCAAGTTGGTATGTTATTTACCTCTACCTATACATGGCGGGCTACGGCACAAACCAGACGGCTCACTCAAGCATTAGCCGCAACCGACGCAATCCTGGCCCACGAGAAAAAGCTTTCCGCACTTGGCGGCATGGCTGCAGCGGCGGCCCATAAATTAGGCACACCGCTTTCGACCATTCAGCTTGTGGCCAGAGAAATTGTCAACGACGCCAAGCCGGGCAGCGAATTGTCTGAAGACGCATTGCTGTTATTATCACAAGCCGAACATTGCCGCGAAATTCTTTTGGAGTTGGCCCAGCGCGGCGATAAAGGCGATGCTATACATGATCAGCTTAGTTTAAGCGACCTGATCCGCGAAATCACGGAGCCATTTGTCGGGTTCGAGGCACAAATTATCACCAAAATAACCGCGCCGCAATCTGGCGAAGCTATGCCCGTGCTGACCCGCAAGCCTGAATTTGTTTATGGCCTAACCAATATTGTGGAAAACGCCGCCGATTTTGCCAAAACCAAAGTCGAGGTCATCGGTACATGGACAGATAAAAGCATCACCATTGAAGTGAAGGATGATGGGCCGGGATTCGCGTCCTCCGTGCTGGCCAAGATCGGTGAACCCTATATTTCCCACCGCCCTGACAAAAAACACAAGCCACAAAGGGCAGGCGGCATGGGCCTGGGCGTGTTCATCGCCACCACATTGATGGAGCGGGTCGGCGGCACTATAGAGTTTTCCAATCGCAAAACCGGGAGCGGTGCCCCAGAAACAGGTGCCCATGTGCAAATGTGTTGGCCCCGACTGTAGCTTGGCCCAGGCTGTAGTGAAGAGATTAAGTTAAAAGACACACTTAAAAAAACCCTTTATTTGCGCCGCCACATTCCATAAAGTAAAGTAAGGGTAATTGTTCATAGGATTCGCACGTGGCTACAGATTACGACATTCCCGAAGATAACACCCTGATGGTTTTGGAAGACAACCAAGCTTTCCGTATCCGCCTTGGCCGTGCGCTAACGGCGCGGGGTTTCAAAGTTGTATTGGCCGAAAGCATTGCGGAAGCAACGGCGATTGTGAAATCGAACCCGCCAGCTTTTGCGGTCATAGACATGCGCCTAAATGACGGGAGCGGGCTGGATATTGTGGCTATGCTCCACGAAGAACGTCCGGATTGTCGTATGGTGATGCTGACCGGGTATGGGAATTTAGCCACCGCCGTTGCCGCCATTAAGGGCGGTGCCGTGGACTATCTGGCCAAGCCAGCGGACGCGGATGATGTCACCAAAGCATTACTGGCTCAAAAAGACGAAAACCCGTCCCCGCCCGACAATCCCATGTCAGCCGACCGGGTGCGGTGGGAACATATCCAGCGGGTTTACGAACTGTGCGATAAAAATGTCTCCGAAACCGCCAGACGCCTCAACATGCACCGACGCACCCTACAAAGGATCATGGCCAAACGGGCGCCGAAATAGCTTGTTTGTAGCCGTTTTTTAAAAATCCAGTTCCGGCTCTGCGCCTTCCAGGACGGCTTGTCTGGGCAGGTGGCAGATGATGTGGGTACCTTTGCCTTCTTCGCTCTCAAGCTCGACCCAACCGCCGTGGCGGGCAACAAAGCGCTCGACCAAGGCCAAACCCAGCCCGGCGCCGCCACGTGAAGACTGGAAGCTTTCAAACACCTGCGGCTGTTTTTCGGACGGAATACCAACGCCGTTGTCCTTGACCCAAACCGTAATGCTGTCTTCTTCAGATGTGGCACCAAGCTCAACCCGCCCGCCCGGCTTGGTAAACCTTAGACCGTTGGACAATAGATTATAAACGATTTGCTTGATGCGCTTCTCGTCGGCACGGATGACCCCGATATCTTCTGGGCAGGAAAACACCAGCTCAATTCTGTTCTCCTCTGCCTTACCCGATATATAACCAAGAGCATCTTCAAGCATGCCGTACACATCAACATCACCCAATTCCAAATCAATTGTGTCAGCTTCAATGGCGGCAAAATCCAGCATATCATCTATGGTACGGGTCAAATCTTCGGCAGCGCTTTGTACGGCAAAGACATATTCGGCTTGTTTGTCGGTAAGCTCACCCGCTGCGCCGGATTGCAAAAGCTCACCATAACCTGAAATCGTGGTCAGGGGCGTGCGGAGCTGATAACTGACATGACCAACGAATTCCTGTTTCAAATGGTCAGCCGCCTCCATAGCCTCGGCCCGTTCACGCAGGGCGGCTTCGGTTTGGCGCGAACTGGTGACATCATCCCAAGCGATGAGGGTGGCTCCGTCAGGAAGCGGCTTGGAGAGATAGGTAAATATACTGTCATCAACACGGTTAATTTCGCCGCTGACATGCCGGCGGGCCTCCGGAGACGGATCCGTGGTGCGGGCACTCATCTCTTTCCAAAAACCCCGGTCATGGTAAATATTCAACAATAAAGGAATCAGATCGCGAAAACGCGGCTCGTCTACAAGGTCGTCCGGAGATAAATTCCACATGACCTCAAAAGCGGCATTGTGCATTTTGAGACGACCATCAGGGCCAAATACGGCGACCCCTTCCGTCAACTTATCCAGGGTTGCGGTCTGTACATTGATCTGGGTATTGAACCGGCTTTGCATAGTCATTTGGTCGGTAATATCACCGAACAGCAAACTTATGCCGCCTTGCGGGTCGCGCATCCGTACCAAGCGTAATTCGCGGTTGTTTGGCAGGCTCCATAATTCGTCCGGCATTTCGTCCGGCCAATCCGTATATAAAGACAGCTCCGCCTGTTTCCATTCCCGGTAATTTGGCTGCTCCGGCAGACGGCGTTTTTCGCGCAAATGGTCTAGCCATTCTTCGTGGGAGCGGCGCTCTTTAAACCAACCCTCGTTCAAATCAAACATTTTGGCAAAAGCGTGGTTATGAAAATTCATCCGTTTATCGGCCCCAAAGATCACAACAGCCTCACCCATATTGTTTAAGGTTTCGTCGTGGGCGCGAATATGCCGCTTAAGTGCGGCGCGCAAGTTTTCGGCTTCAGATGCATCAACCGCCATGCCCGCAACCCCGCCAGAAACCGGGAACATGGAAATTAGTGAAGACACCCGCTTACCGCCCAATATCAACGGGCGTACATCTTTGATATTGGTGTTTGCTTCCAAAGCTCGTTTGGCTTGTGCAGCACAGTCGTCGTCCAGGTGAATTTGCTGCTCGATCACTTCGGACAAATCGGCCGCGTCCACTGCTTCGGTGTATACGTTATTGGCCCAGACAATTCGCCCACCACCACTGAGCCGCCAGATGGGAAAGGGAGCTTTCCCCATAATCTCGACAAAAGCAACAGGATCGGACAGAGCAATAAGCTTTTCTTTTTCAAACTTGGAGATAGCCGCCTTCTCGTCGCCTGCCCGGATAGAAGCGTCTTCAAGCCACAGCACGATTTGCGCACCGGCGACATTGCCATCAACTTCGATCAACTTATTACCCGGCAACGCGATTGAAGCTGAAAAAGCTTCCCCGCGTGTGCGTAAAACACCCACCAACTTGCGCAAAGTGCTGGTTTCACTCTCACTGGATACGGTGTTGTGATCGGCCAATCCCTCCAGGAGATTGCGAGCAAATTCTTTGGGTTTTCCAGGTTCAGCAAACCTAACCAAGGAAACCAAAGCAGCCGTGGAGCCGTAAACCGTTGGCTCACCCCAATCCGTATCCGGGTCGGGTATTTTCCCTTCCCACACCAGAACCAGTCCAGGGTAGGCCGCAAAAACCGTTTCCACACGTGCCAGTTTTTGGTCTAACTCGGAAGCACGTTTACGCCATCTATTAACGGCCTTGTGCCTTCCGGCACCTGAACGTACGGCAATAAACGCCACAATAATGGCAAGCAATACCGCACCAGCCGTTATATATAACGATACCATATCCAGATCAGACATATTCAAGACTTAAAATCCCCGTGCAAACAAATGATATTTAGACATAACCATACTATATGGTTTTGGCTATCAAGAATTTCACGTTGATTTAAAGGCCGTCCACGGGTTAGGAACAAGGCTGATATTGGCGGGCATAACAGGTATAGAAAAATGATGGATTTTGATGTCATAATTATTGGCGCTGGTGCGGCTGGTATGATGTGTGGTGCACGGGCTGGTGCGCAAGGTAAATCGGTATTACTGATCGACACGGCGGTTTCGGCTGGCGAAAAAATTCGGATTTCAGGGGGTGGGCGCTGTAACTTCACCAATATCCACTGCGGGCCAAACAATTTTATCTCGAAAAACCCACATTTTTGCAAATCAGCGCTGGCGGGGTTTTCGCCCCGTGATTTTATTGCCCTCGTGGACAAGTATAAGATCAAGTGGCACGAAAAAGAAAAGGGCCAGCTGTTTTGCGATGAAAGCGCCAACCAAATCATTGGCATGTTGCGCAGTGAATGCAAAAAATCTGGCAATCATTTTCGCTTTGAAACCCAAGTTCTGGATATTCGTAAATCAGACACCGGTTTCGTGGTCACCACCAGCAAAGCTTCGTGGAATTGCACATCTCTGGTTATTGCCAGCGGCGGGCCAAGTATTCCCAAAATGGGGGCTAGCGGTTATGGCTATAAAGCCGCCAAACAGTTTGGCCTGGACGTCATAGAGCCAATACCTGCTTTGGTACCGCTTAGCTTTACCGACGGGTTTAAAACCGCGCTCAAAGAATTGTCCGGGACAAGTCTGGAGGTGCAGGTCAGGCACGCAAAGACCGTGTTCGAAGATGCGCTCCTGTTCACCCACAGAGGCCTGTCCGGCCCGGCGATTTTACAAATTTCCACATATTGGCGAGCCGGTGATGATATTTATATCAATTTGACGCCGGGCGTCGATATATTGGCGCAGCTTAAACAAGCCCGCACCGAAAACCCCAAACAAAGCCCGGCGGTGTTTTTGTCCCGATTTTTGCCGAAAAGCCTGGCGGGTTATCTCACTAAAGATATATCCCACACGCGCCTTGCAGATATGGGCGACAAAGTTTTGCAAGCATTGGCGGACAGCATCAATAATTGGCGGCTCAAGCCTGCGGGCAGTGAAGGGTTTCGAACCGCCGAGGTCACACTTGGCGGTGTAGATACCAAAGAACTATCCTCAAAAACCTTCGAAGCCCGCAAAGTGCCGGGCCTATATTTCATTGGCGAGGTGGTGGACGTCACCGGGCATCTGGGCGGCCATAACTTCCAATGGGCCTGGGCCAGCGGTTTTGCTTGCGGCAACGCCCTTGCTTGATTTTGGCGCGAACATGACTGCATTTTAACCGAGCCAAGCATTGCGCTTTTTGTGTGCCGTAGATAGAGAGCGTTTGTGAAAAAAATATTTATCATAAGTCTGGCGTTCGCCGTAGCTATACCCCAAACCGTGTTTGCTCAGGATGTGGAAGTGGATGTAGGCTTTGATGCCCAACATAAATCATGCCTGGAAAAAATCACGGACGATGCAGAAACCGCTTATGAAGAAGCCATGATCTGGCAATCGCAAGGTGGGGGCCGCCGTGCCCGTCACTGTGTTGCCACAGCATTATTTGCGCTAGGTCATGCGGGCGAAGCGGCCACACGGCTGGAGAAAATTGCCAAAGCCCCTGACGGCGGCACACCGACAATGCGGGCCGGGTTTTACGCCGAGGCCGCAGATTTCTGGCTTGCAGCACAAGAACCACGTCGGGCACTTGCCGCCGCCAGCGCTGGTCTCAAGATCGCCCGCGGCGATCTTGATCTACACATACATCGCGCCCGCGCTTACGGCGCACTGGGCCGTTGGAATTATAGCAAAACTGACCTCACATCCGCCCTGGCCTTCCATCCAGACAACGCTCGCGCCTTGCGCTACCGCGCTGACACATATTTACAACAAGGTGATTTGGCTAAGGCCAAAACCGATATTGAAGCGTCAATAAGCGCAGACGGTACAAATATAGATACGCTCTTACTACGCGGAAAAATCAATGAAGCCATTCGGTTGAAAGATAATCCGGGTGATAATGTTATCCTTTTGGATACAGGAAAATAAGCTAGAACCTTTTCACCGCCCAGCGTGCGGCGTCGCGCACCACCGGGTTATCGGCGTTCACATGGGCTTGCGCGGCGCTCTTGAGTCTCTGGTCATTTGAATTTCCAATAGCATATAACACATTTCGGATAAATTGGTCGCGGCCTATGCGTTTGATCGGGGAGCCGGAAAACATAGCGCGAAATTTCTGATCGTCTAATGTCGCAAGTTTGGCCAAATCCGGTGCACCCAACTCGGCCCGCGCCTGTAATTTAGCTTCGCTTGCGGTGCGGGCGAATTTGTTCCATGGGCAGACTGCCAGACAATCATCACAGCCGTAAATTCGGTTGCCAAGTTTTTCGCGCAAATTTAAATCTACCGGGCCTTTGTGTTCGATGGTCAAATAGGAAATACATTTGCGGGCATCAATTTGGTAGGGATTTGGAAAAGCGTCCGTCGGGCAAATGTCAAGACAGGTGCGGCACGACCCACAATTATCAACTTCCGGCTCGCTCGGGGTTAATTCTGCCGCGCTCAGAATAACGCCCAAAAACAGCCAGGAACCAAACTCCCGACTGACCAAATTTGTATGCTTGCCCTGCCAGCCAAGGCCGGCGTGGGCGGCAAGCGGTTTTTCCATCAAGGGCGCCGTATCAACGAATACCTTGACATCCTCCCCGGTATCACGAGCCAGCACTCCGGCCAATTCTTTCAGGCGGCCCTTAATAAGGCCGTGATAATCCTTGTTTCGCGCATAAACGGAAATCGTGGCTTTATCTTTTTGCAGGAGCGAGACAAGCGGGTCACTATCTGGCCCGTAATTCATCCCCAGTACCAACGCCGATTTCGCTTCTGGCCATAAATTATTCGGATGAGAGCGTCGCTCCGCCGTGCCGGGCATCCAGTCCATGGTTCCGTGGTGGTTACGAGCGATGTAATTTTGCAAAGCCGTGCCGTAATTTTGCCCGACAGCATCAAGACCCACCACACCGTAAGCATCAAACCCCAAACGCCTTATTCGCTCACATAGCTTTTCCGACAAAGCTTGCATCACCAAAACCTAAAAATCCAGATCAGCATATTGCCGGGATGGACGCAAGCCTGGAATTCTATCCTTCAGAAGCGGGCGGAATGAGGGTCGGGATTTTAGTTTTTGGTACCAGTCTTTAAGCACAGGCCATTTGTCCCATTTAATTTCGTCTAGATAATCAAGACAAGATATGTGCGCACCCGCCGCCAAATCAGCCAAGCTCATCTGATTGCAAGCCAGCCAGTCGCGGCTCTCCAGGAGCCAGGACATATATTCCAGATGAAACTTCAAATGCTCGCGGCCAATACGCAAAACCGCCGGGTCAGGTGCACTGCCCGTCATAGTTTTTTCCAGGCGTTCTGACAAAATATAAGCATTGACGTCACCTGAAAATTTAACGTCAAACCAATGGCATAACCTGCGAACCTCGGCGCGCATTTTCGCAGATTGCGGTAGAAGTGCCGTGCGCGAATTACCGTCGTCTGCTACATATTCGCTTATGGCACGGGCCGTACTGATGATGGTTTTTCCGCCGTCTGTATCTTCGACCAGGCAAGGCGGCACACCCTCCACGCATAGATTCAAGAAACTTTCCGTCGGTGCCCAAGGCACTACGGGAACAAGTTTAAATCTAAGTTTTTTCTCCCCCAAAGCCAAACGCGCTTGTCGCGAATTTGGGTCCAGAGGCCAATGGTAAAGCGTTCTCATTCTTTTAGAATATTAGCTAAGCATTAACTAATGATTATGGTCTTGGCTCTTCTTGTGTCCTTGGCGAAAAACTGAATTGCCGTGCAGTTTTTGACAGCCGCTAGGGTGGGGGTGGATGAGGATATCCGCCGCCGGATAGGCTTCCATCATGCGTTTCTCGGCGGCTATGACAATTTCGTGGGCATCATGCAGGGATAAATCATCGTCCAGATCAAGCTGCATTTGTATATGCACATGGGGGCCAGCAGCGCGGGTTCGGAGATCATGCACGGCGTTTATATGCTTGTCCTGTAGGGCTAATTTACGAATGAGGGCGCGTTCTTTCTCGGGAAGCTCCGCGTCCATAAGCTGGCTCCAGGCCAACCGACCAACCTTATATGCGGTGTAAAATAACCAAAGCGCAATACCAAAACCAACCAAGGCGTCAGCACGCAAGAAGTCCGTATAACTGGCCAGTAAAATCCCGATTATCACCGCAACACTTGCCGACATATCAGCTATATAATGAGCCCGGTCACCGCGCACCGCCAATGAACCCGTTTCGCGTATGGCCCAGCTCTGGGCAATCAGCAGCCATATGGTCAAAGCCACAGCAAACACCATCACCGCGACGGCATAACTTTCATGCTCAAGAGCTTGCGGGTTAGCCAATCTGCTGGCGGCTTCTTCCAGTAAATGCACGGCGGCCAACACAATGAGGCAGGCTTGTAACAAGGCTGAAAAACCTTCCGCCTTGCCGCGCCCGAACCGAAATTTGGCGTCCGGTGGTCGGGCCGCATAACGCACCGCAATAAAACTGGCCAGGGCGGCAATAAAATCGAGCGCCGAATGCACCAATGAGGACAAAATGCCTACGGAACCAGATTCGCGAAATACAATAAACTTGGTCGTTATAAGAACAACGCCTATGGCAATAGAAAATGCGGTGATGCGCCGCGTGATGCGCGAACTTTCGTGCGCAGGCAAACGTCCCGGTCGCCCCCTGCGGTCCGGCTCATCCTGCATGTGAATGTTTGTATCTTTGCTCATTAACCGGCCGCACCTTTGTGAGTATGCGTTGTTATAGCATTACCTTGCGGGCGTCTAATGAAAATAAATGCTTAATCCGATATATGCCCAACCACGCGGCGTTGACTAGGGGCGGTGTCTGTGTTCAAGCAAGTAAATGCCTTGCCGCGTACCAAGAACCAGGCGAGCATTTGCAATAGGAATGGACAGAGGCGCGGGCGTCAGCGCGGCTTACCGCCGTGTGCAGAAAGCACCATATCCGCTCCAGCTTCGCGCGCAGCTTTTAATGCCCGGTACGCGTCTGATGCATAGAAAGCATCAAGCTTTTTCTGATCTGGAAATTGGAAAACCGCAATGTTGGGAAAAGCCACCTCTCCTGTCAAAACCTGCTCTGCTCCACCTTTAAAAAGCAACTCACCGCCAAATGAAGCAATGATGGGGCCTGCCTTTTTGGAATAAGCTGCGAGTGCGGCAGCGTCCTTGATAACGAAACGGGCGACAAAATAAGCAGGCATGTGTGAAATCCTTTATATGAAAGTTGATGACTTGCTTATGTATCAATGCAAAAAATCAGTAAATAGATAGTTTTACATATAAACTATGCTATTACGCATGGATGAAGAACTGGGATGACCTGTATGAAGAACTGGGATGATTTGCGAATTTTTCTTGCCGTGGCCCGCTCTGGATCGATTACCGCCGGAGCTAAAAGTCTTGGTCTTGATCAAAGCACTGTCTCACGTCGCTTGCAGGCGTTCGAAGAAAAGATTGGGAGCAGTCTGTTTTTAGGCTCGGCCAAACGAAACACTTTAAGCCTGTCCGGCCAAAAATATTTTGAAGGCGCAATGCGACTGGAAAAAGAGATTGAGGAAATCAACAGGACCCTGGTCGCCGATAGTGAAGAAACCGGTGGAACCATACACGTCGTGACGACCGATATCTTGTCCAACTATCTTTTGTTATCAATCACTTCGGAATTCTTGCAACGCCATCCTGATATCAATTTGCGGGTTCGCACACAACCGCTTGGCGAAAAACGCCTGCAGGGTGACGTCGCTCTCTTTGCCACAAACACGCCCAAGGAAGATTTGTTTGGGCGTAAACTGGCAGTAGCATCTTTTGCCTCCTACGCCTCACGGTCCTACCTGGAACAACACAAAGATAATTTGGAGTCTATGGTGTGGCTGAATTGGGATGATGGATCAGATAACCCAACCTGGCCTGCACTGGCACCAGATATTCCCGATCATATGTGCCGATTGCGAATTGATTCCGTCTCATCATTGCTCGAAGCTGCACGCTTTGGAGTTGGTGCCACCATCCTACCGTGTTTCATCGGTGAAAGCGATCCCGCTCTGGCCAGGATTTCACCGGGTGAAACTGTCAGCCGCCGTGATATCTGGTTGCTGGTGCATGCGGATTTACGTAAGGTCCCGCGCATTCGCACTTTTCTGGATTTTTTTGTGCACTACATCAAATCGCAAAAACATCTGATCGAAGGGTGAGGTATTTTTGTTTGATTAGACGGTTCGGCAGCTTGGCTAAGGTCGCTCTGGGTTTCATTACGCGGCCAAATTCCTTGTTTGTGTTACACCATAAACCATACTAGGTGTCGTGACGTGCCCGCTGGAAATGCTCCGTTTAGCCTTTCCAGTGCCTGCGGCGTCCACTGGCTTACCTAGGTAGTGTACTCATAAACTGTGCCATAAAATGAAAATTGAAACCATTTAAGTTATTGATACTATTAAATATTATACCAAATACTGACGCCGTGTGCCCGGACAGCAATAAACCGGAATCCTTTTTATTTATAGCCAATATTTTGTGCTAGATATATCCCGCCCCATATGCCCGCATTACGGCCTAGTTTTGGAGGTATTATCAACCGGTCAATATCATCCTCTGTTTGGCCTAAATAAGCATTGATTTGGTTTGCATATTGTCTTTTGATTTTTGGCAACACGTGTTTTGTTTGCAGTACGCCGCCGCCAAGAATTATGGCTTGGGGGCGAAATGACAAGGCCAATGACACACAAGCTTGGGCGAGGTAAAAAGCCAGCATATCCCAAGCTTTATGATCCCTCGCCAGTTTTTCCGGGTCACCAAAGCGGGCGTGTAAAGACGGGCCGCTTGCCAACCCTTCAAGGCAGGCGCCGTGCACACTGCAAACACCTTTAAAATCCAGGTCATCCGGGTGACGTTCAACTCTGATATGGCCAAATTCGGGATGTGCGGGCTTGCCGACAAGCTGCCCTGCGCACAATATCCCCGCGCCAATTCCTGTGCCTATGGTCACATAGGCAGCCGAAGTGTACCCCTTGGCATTTCCCCATGCTAATTCCGCCAACAAAGCACCGTTTACATCTGTATCAATGGCAACAGGAATACCAAGAGCGTCTTTAAAGGCAGAATATAAATTCACACCGGCCCAACCGGATTTAGGCCCTGGTAAATATGTCCCGTAAGCGCCGGAATTGGGGTCAATATCGAGCGGGCCAAAAGAGGCTATCCCAAGTGCTTCGATTGTACTGGTTGTTACTGCGGATTTGAAAAATTCAATGCATTGCGCCAAGGTATATTGCGGGGTTGTTGTTGGAACATCGGTTTGCGCAATTATATTTCTGCTTTCATCCGCAAGCACACATTTGAATGATGTCCCGCCCGCATCAATGCCGCCATAAACTATTTTTTTTGGGCTCTTCATTACCCTGTCCTGCTCTATGCTATTTTCGAAACGCCCTTTACTTAATCTCTTTAATATACTTTTACGACAATGAAACAAATAAATTGCAATCGTTTGTATTTCTGTGTAGGCTTTTGATTGCAAGTCAACGAGAGGAAAATAATTCTTCGTCAGAAAAATTAGTACTATGTGACCATGGATTTAGGGGAAAGGCACGAAAGTGAATCTTAGGAAAGCTAACACGGCTCCATTGTCCTTCATAGAAAAGGTTGGCTATGGCCTCGGCGATATGGCCTCGAACTTCTATATGGGGTTCTTTGGAATATTTCTGCTTTATTACTACACAGACGTCTGGGGCATTTCACCAGCCGCCGCCGCCACTATGTTTCTTGTTACAAAAATTATAGATGCTGTTAGCGATCCTGCCATGGGGTTGCTCGCAGACAGAACTGAAACACGTTGGGGCAAATATCGGCCATATTTATTATGGATGGCGGTTCCATATGCCGCACTCGGATACCTGCTATTTTTAGGGCCGGATTTATCAGAAACGGGCAAGATCATATTTGCCTATGTATCCTACTCACTTGTCATGTTGGGATATACAGCAATCAACGTCCCCTATTCAGCGCTTTTGGCTGTGATTTCACCAGTCGCAAAGGAACGCATAAAGGCCACTCAATTCAGGTTTGTCTTCGCATCACTCGGCACACTAATCGTGGGCGCGACAACCAAGCCATTGGTGGACTGGCTTGGCGGCGGCAATGAACTTCTCGGCTTTCGGCTCACGATCATACTCTTTGCTATTCTCACAGTCGCTCTATTTTGGATCACTTTTGCGACGACCAAAGAACGTATCACACCAAAAAAACACGACTCCAGTGCCAAAGAGGATATGGCCGTTCTCTTAAAGAATATTTCATGGATTGTTTTGGCAATAGCAGGAATCTTGGTCGTCATTGGTTTGATTTCACGTATTTCGTCTGCAGCCTTCTACGTGAAGTACTATATAGCCTTCGGGGAAGATAAAGTCCTATGGTGGATGGACCGTACGACTTTGCTCATCACATTAGGTTTTGTCGGACAGTTGTTCGGCGCGCTTTTAACTCCGACGTTCCTCAAAATTGTCGACAAGCGTCAACTCATGATTTTTATGAATATCTTGCATGCAACTCTATTGGCTGGTTCTTATTTTATTCCACCAGATCACTACTGGTTTATCGTTTTGTTCTATGCCACAGGAATTTTTTGCTTCGGTGTAATAATCACTCTATTATTTGCGATGTATACTGACTGCGCAGAATATGGCGAGTGGAAGTCTGGCAAAAACAGTGCGGGGTTGACCGTATCCGCGTCCATGTTTTCCCTAAAGACCGGCTCTGCTTTTGGTAGTGCTATTCCAGGCTTCATATTGGCAGCTTTCGGCTTTGTTGCCAACGAGATACAAACATCTGAGTCTATACAAGGAATTCGCCTCATGTTTAGTTTCGTTCCAGCTATTTTCTTCTTTGCGGCAGGCCTGTTGATGGTTTTTTATAAACTCGACGGCAACACTGTGAAAAAGATGGAACGTGCGCTCCTAAAACGTCGATCAAAAGAACCTTCGATCTAACTTTTTAACCAATTTTGAGAGTATTGCCGTGACATACAAAAAAATCCCACTATTTTCAACTTCCTATCCCCAACCGTTTCATGGCGCAATCACAGATTTGACTTTATTTTTCACAGTAGATCCAGCCAGCGCAGCGCTTGAGCGTGCGAATGAGACAGAATACCAATAGTGCCGGATATATACAAAAATGATGCCCCGGTTTTTCCGGCACCATATAAAGGCATGTTTACAGGCGGTATTGTTCACCCGGAGCTTTGGCTTTGGGACAGTTGGTGTTTCGAACAAGACGGGGTCACTCATTTATATTGCCTGGCTTTGAGCCGTCACACGGAAAATGGCAAGCCGATCCACCCCCGTGAGCGCAACCAATATCCGTTTCATATCCGGCATTTTATTTCCAAAAACCAGGGCTATAGTTGGGAAGATTGTGGTATGTTCCAGTCTTTAAGCCCGAATGCCCAAAGCTATTATAGTCGAAATATCTGGAGCGGATCGGTCAAGCCTGTTCCGGGCGGGCACAAGCTTGTCGGCTTTACCGGTATTCGCCTGCAAGATAAAAACCATGAGTTTTTACAATCCATCGGCGTCGGGCGTAGCCGGGACGGCTTTCATATTGATAGTATTCAGCCGCAAGCCCTGTCCTGTCCCATGCGGGATTATGACGACATAATTGCCGCCGGATATTATCTTGGCCCAAGGGACGATCTTGGTGCCAATGCCGGCGAGGGCGGCGGGCCCATTTTAGCCTGGCGCGACCCGTTCATTTTTGTTGATGCAAGCGGCGAAATCCATATGTTCTGGTCGGCAAAAATATTGCCGCAACAAGGCGCAATCGCCCATGCGGTACTGGAAGTCCGAAACGAGGAGTACCGGATTAAGAAATTGCACAAGCCGATGACGCTTCCTGACGGGGCAGATATTACACAGGCAGAGGTACCCAAAATACTCCATGACAAAAAGCGCGGGCTTTATTATCTGCTTATCTCGGCCTGTAACCGCCTGCACGAAGACCAGAAAGAAAGCGAGGTTAGCAAAACCTCCAGGCTGTATAAAAGCGAAAGCCTGCGCGGGCCGTGGCAGTTTTACCGCCCGGGTTCATCAATAATACCTGGGCTGGAGAACTGCTTTGGTGCCAGTGTTCTGCGGGCCGATTTTGACAATGATGAATTACATCTGATTTGCCCGATAACGGAAAAGGCAGCACCAAAATGGCAATTAACATTTGCGCCCCTTAAAACCATGTCGTTGAAATAGGCTCGCGCCCGTTTACTTGCCGCCACAGGATTCGCGGATAATAAGCCGGGTGTTTGTAAATTTTGATTTTACCGGTTTTCCAGAAAGTTGCTGCAAGAGTAGCTCAACCATAAATTTACCGCCCTGGGTTATGTTTTGGTCAATGGTGGTCAGAGGCGGTGTGGCCATTTTCGCCATATTGATATTATCATAGCCGACAATCGCCACGTCTTTGGGGACGCTAAGGCCGCATTGGCCCAGCGCATTGATGGCTGACATGGCCAGGACATCAGACGAGGCAAATATGGCATCAAATTTAAGACCTTGTTTGAGGATATATTTAATGCCGGCCTTGACGGCTTCGCCGCCAAAATTGGTGCGAACACTAAGCCGTTCGTCATGCCTGATGCTGTTTTGTGCATGGGCCTTTAAAAAGCCTTCGTGGCGCAGTGTCACTTCTGGTAGTTCCGCATCACCCAAAAACAATATCCGCCGACGACCCTGTTTGAGAAGATGTTCCGCAGCCAAACGACCGCCCTCTTTGTTGTCACTGCCAATAATCGGGTAAGGTTGATTGTTCATTCGGCCGCCCCAGACAACAATTTTTTCTTTGGCGGCGTCCAGACGGTTCAGCCGCTTCATATGTCCTGCCTGGCCAATGACAATCAAGCCGTCCGCTTGCCCGGTTTGCAATAAACGGCGCTCCGCAATTTTTTCCTCGTCGCGGGGTACTGATAAAATAAGATCATAATCATGGCGGGAGAGTGCGTGGGAGACAGAACCCACCATCTCCAAAAAAAACGGATCTGAAATCGTTTGGCCAAAATCCGGGATCAACGGAATGACGATCCCAATGGCCCCACTTGATTGTCGTCGCAGGTTTCGCGCCGAAGCGTTGATGGCATATCCGGTGCTGGCGGCGATTTTCAGAATTTTTTCTTTTGTCCTGGACTTGACCAATGCGCTATCATTAAGGGCCCGCGACACAGTTGATATATCAACATCCGCCAACCGGGCTAAATCTACCATGGTTATTTTCTTTTTCATAAATAGTACGGAACCAAAAAACTCATTGTTGAATACTATTCTTAGACGCCAGCTGCTAATATTGCAAAAGCTAAACAAAAAAAGCCCGTCCAAAGACGGGCTTAAGGTCTAAGATACTGAACTATTAAAAATTATAGCGAATGGTAGCTGAAACCGTGCGCCCATTGATTGGACGGAAGCGTACAAAGTCGCCAATAGCGGGATTGCCTTCTTCGCCTTCAGTGAAGCCAATCTCATCAAACAAATTATTGGCGGCAAGGCTCAACCTAAGGCCATCGTAAAGTTCATAGTTAATATAAGCGCCAATAGTTGTATAAGCGGGCAGATCAAATTGATTGCTGTTCTGAACGGGTGCCCTGCCATTACTGAAGATATTCAGCCCAAGATCATAATTTTCCCCAACAAAGTATGGATTTATATTGAGTGTATAA
The DNA here is from genome assembly GCA_016765135.1 of Robiginitomaculum sp. Taxonomy (GTDB): domain Bacteria; phylum Pseudomonadota; class Alphaproteobacteria; order Caulobacterales; family Maricaulaceae; genus Robiginitomaculum_A. Next base: position 137,673 of record JAESQN010000016.1, on the reverse strand, counting down.
GGCGCTTGACGGCGAGAACGATTGCCAATGTCCGCATTGGTTACAGGGCCAGCGATTTCCGAATCTGTGAAGGTCGCATTCCCCTTAATACCAAATCCGTTTTCGAAATTAAAATCACCCTCGAGTTCAATACCGCTGGTATCAAATTCTGTTTGGATAACCTGTTGTGTAGATGCTTCAAATTGGGCTGCTTCGGCCACTTGAGCATCAAAATACACGATACTGAAATCACCAAGGCCAAACCTAAACCGTGCGCCAATTTCATATTGATCCACGAAATTCAAGAACAAGTCGCCATCTGGAGACGTACCAACGCCACCTACGACAGTAAGGCTACCGGTTGAACGATCTGGTGATGTGAGTGAGGCGCCTTCAGAATAGTTGGCAAACACAGCCAAACTATCATTCACGGCATAATTGGCGCCGATCGAGAAGTTATCGTGATCAGCATCATAATCGGTGCGTATCAAAGCCGTGTTGTCAAAACGCTGCACACCCTGTTCATTCGTTCCGATTGTTCCATCGCCGTCGGCATCAAACGGACCTATAATTGCCGTGCCGAACGGAATAAATTGACCTGAGATACTATTGTTAGTTCTCCGGTAGGAGCCTTCAACTGTTAAGCTGTTAAATTCCACATTGGCGGAAATATATGGCGCGATTTGTTCAATGTCGAAGTCCCAGTAAACCGTGCAACAATTGCCAAAATTATTATTCCCGAAGCTCTGTCCGTTAATGAAAGATCCATCAGCAGGGTTTAGGAAAGCTGATCCTGGTTCATTAGTGGTAAATAACCCACCGCGAAGAATAGCGCGTGCGTCATTGAAACTCCATTGTTGTTCACTTGTCTGATCGGCATAGAAGACGCCTGCCTTGATAGTAACAAAATCAAAATCCCCAGTGACATTGACGTCGCCGAACAAATTGCCCACGTCCGAAACTTCCGTGTTAAATAGAACAAAATTGATGTTGGATGACCCATCTGCATTGGTGCTGTCAAGACTGGCGGGAAACGGTGCAAAAAAGTTTCCGGAAATATCAGCCCAGCGACCTTTGGCGGCTATCGAAAATTGGTCAGAGAGGTCAAAATCACCCTCAAAACCAATCGATGTCATTTTGCTTTGTACGCCTTCTTGGACAACATCCCGACGGTCATCCAGACGCAACGCGGTATCAGTGATACCTAGGGACGTTGTGCCCGCACCGAGATCAAGTCCGTTCAGCGCGCCGATAGAACCATCATTTTGGATTATTGCGGGGAGCGGCAAAAATGTCGGCACACGATCATCTAGATGTTTAAAGTGAACGGCAAAACTTCCGCGATCAAAATCTTTGCCGATCGTCGCTTTTATCTGATAGCCTTCTTCTAGGTTTTCTACCGTACGGCGAACCCCCTCACCTGTGCGGGCAAAACCACCAACGTGATAATAAACGCCGTTATCAAGCAGATTACCATATTCCGCATCAATGCGGTAGGACTGATAATTCACGCCAAATGTCGCGGCAACAGAGCCACCTGCTTCAGTTGGTTTTTTAGAGATCAGGTTGATAATGCCGCCTGCCGCATTTGGTGCTTGCGTGGATGCAGAGCCACCGCGAATAGATTGAACTGAACCAATCGTATTATCTACGCGCAGATAGCTGTCTGCTGTAGAGAAAGCGGTGTCACCGATTAACAAGGTCGGAAATCCGTTTTCTTGTAGTGATAGATAACGCGCGCCACCTGACGCGATAGGCAAGCCACGAACTTTGATATTCGCGTTGGCGTCACCGCCTGTATCTTCTGATTTAACACCAGGAATAGAGCGGAAAAGCTCGTTAATCGAGCGCGGCGCTAAATTCGTAATATCTTCAGGTGCAATTGCTGAAACAGAAGCTGATGATTGGAACACGGTTGTCGCCTTCGCAACACCTGTGACGATAATCTCGTCCTCTACTGCCGCGTCTTGAGCATAAGCCGTGTTACCCATCAAAGCTGCAATTGCCGCAGATGCTAATAATTTTGTACTGATTTTAATGGTCATTGAGTAATCCCCTGTTTTCGTTTTAGCTACAAATTCGCAAATTTACGTGCCGCCAATAGGCAAACCCCTGGATGCTTCATGATAACTATCTCACTTTACAAACGATTGCAATACAAAATACAAACGATTGTATAATTATGCAAAGTGATGTAGAAATGTTAACTTACACTCGAAATGTGCGGCATTTTTTAAATGTCGTCGTTATATATGTTAGTGAGAAAATATGGCAGAGTTTATTCCCGTCGAGCCGTTTGACATCGTCATATTTGGCGGTACGGGTGATTTATCACGGCGTAAATTGTTACCGGCATTGTTTCACCGGTTTTTGGATGGGCAACTTGACCACACCAATAAAATCATCGGGGCCGCCCGCACCAATTTTGACCGCAAAGCCTTTGTCAAAATGGCCAAAAAAGCCTGTTTTGCCACGCCGGACGAAATCCCGGAAAGCAAATGGGCTGAATTTGCCGCCTTGCTGGACTATATTATTATGGACGCAACGGATAAGACGGCAAATTGGAACGGATTAAAAACCCGCCTTAACCAAGACGGCAGGCCTGTGATTTATTACATGGCCACAACGCCTCATATCTATGTGCAAACCTGTCAGGGGCTGGGCAAGGCAGGGTTGAATACCCCAAATGCCAGGCTTGTCCTGGAAAAACCCATAGGGACAGATCTGACCTCCGCCCGTCTGATCAATGATGGTGTCGGGGCGGTGTTTCCTGAAAACTCCATATTCAGGATCGACCATTATCTGGGTAAGGAAACCGTACAAAACTTGATGGTATTGCGGTTCGCTAATACTTTGTTTGAACCCCTATGGTCACATCATTATATAGACCATGTACAAATCACAGTCGCCGAGAACATTGGCGTTGAGGGTCGCGCTGGTTATTATGACCGCAGTGGTGCGGTACGCGATATGGTGCAAAATCACTTGCTTCAACTCTTATGCTTAACCGCCATGGAGCCGCCAAATTCGCTGATTGCCGATGAAGTGCGCACTGAAAAAATCAAGGTGCTAAAAGCCTTGAAAGCGTTCGCACCAGGCACCGTCAAATCAAACACGGTGCGGGCCCAATATAGCGCGGGCATGGACGGGGAAATTCCGGTTCGGGCCTATCTTGATACCCTTTTAGACACTACAAACGCAGACGATACAAAATCTAGCAGGACAGAAACATTTGTGGCCATAAAAACCGAAATTAAAAACTGGCGCTGGGCCGGAGTGCCGTTTTATCTACGCACTGGCAAACGCATGGCCAGCCGCCATTCTGAAATTGTTATCCAGTTCAAACCTACGCCGCATCCTTTATTTGAGGGTGCCTACAGTGAGGCCAACAGGTTGGTGATCCGCTTGCAACCCGATGAAGGGGTGAAGCTTTACATGCAGATCAAAGAACCCGGCCCCGGCGGCTTAAGGATTAAATCCCTGCCGCTTAATCTCTCCTATGCGGAAAATTTTTCTGTGCGTTATCCGGATGCCTATGAGCGCCTCTTGATGGATATTGTCCGGGGTAATTTGGCTTTGTTTATGCGCCGCGACGAGGTGGAGGCCGCTTGGACGTGGGTCGATAATCTGCTGGCAAATTGGGAGGATAGCGATCAGGCCATGGAAACATATGCGGCAGGCACGCAAGGCCCCGTACAATCTGCCATGTTGATGGACCGCGATGGCCGGACTTGGTGGGAAAGTAATTATAAATGAGCCCTGAAATCAAATATCTCAAAGACAAGACACAATTGACAAGTCTTGCCGCCGATATTATCAGCGCTCGCCTGCTTGAAAATATCAGTAATTCCGGGCAAGCAAGCCTCATGGTTTCTGGCGGTTCCACCCCCGGCCCGCTCTATGAGCGCTTGTCCAGGGTAGAATTACCGTGGCATAAAGTCAAAATTGGTTTGGTCGACGAGCGCTGGGTGGGGGAAGAAGATGCCGGTTCCAACGCCGCACTGATTCGCAAAACCTTGCTCCAAAACCACGGGGAAAAGGCGCGATTTTCTCCCATGGTCACGCAACATAAAGCCGCCCGCGAGGGCCAAAGCCGTGTCGAAGCAATTTACCGGGGCATAACCAGGCCCTATAGCGTGATTGTGCTGGGCATGGGCGGTGACGGCCATACTGCCTCGTGGTTTCCAGATGCGAACGGCCTGGCGAAGGCTTTGGATATGGACAATAAAAACCTTGTTCAGGCCATGACCGCCAACCCGTCCCCCACCACGGGCGCTTATCTGGAGCGCATGACTTTGACCCGGAGCGCACTTGCCAATTGCAAACTTGCCTTGCTGCTAATCACCGGCGCAGACAAGCAACAAATATTAGCCCAAGCCTTGGAAGATAAGCAATCACCCCTACCCATTCGCGCCGCCCTTGATGTCCTGGGTGAGCGCCTCATAGTCTTAAGTGCACCCTAGAGATATGTTATGACCACCAAAATACATCCCGAACTGGAAAAAATCACCAACCGTATTATTAAGCGTTCAGCCCAGAGCCGCCGCGCTTATCTTGATGGTATTTATATCCGCCAGAAGGACGGGTTTGCCCGCAAACGTTTAAGTGCGGGCAATCAGGCCCATGCCTATGCTGGCTGCGCCTTGCACGACAAAACCGCCTTGCTCGGCGCTAGTTGGCCCAATATCGGTATTGTCACCGCCTATAATGACATGCTCTCGGCCCATAAACCCTTTGAAGTCTACCCGGACATTATTCGCAAAGCCGCCCGTACTGTGGGTGCCACCGCGCAAGTCGCCGGCGGTGTTCCGGCCATGTGCGACGGCGTCACCCAGGGTCAGGACGGCATGGAATTGTCCCTGTTCTCCCGCGATGTTATCGCTATGTCGGTAGCCATTGCCTTGTCCCACGACGTGTTTGACTCGGCGCTTTATCTGGGGGTGTGTGATAAAATCGTGCCGGGGCTTCTCATCGGCGCTTTGCAATTTGGACATCTGCCCGGTATATTTATCCCCGCAGGCCCCATGCCGTCCGGCCTGCCCAATAAAGAGAAAGCCCGTATAAGACAGTTATTTGCCGAGGGTAAAATCGGACGCGATGAACTGCTGAAAGCTGAAAGCGCAAGCTATCACAGTCCGGGCACTTGCACATTTTACGGCACGGCCAATTCCAATCAAATGTTAATGGAGGTGATGGGCCTGCATCTGCCGGGTGCCGCCTTCGTTAATCCGGGAACACCATTACGCGCATCCTTAACCCAGGAAGCGACGAAACGTGCGACCGAAATAATTTCCACCGGGGACGCCTATACACCTATCGGCCAAATCGTGAGCGAAAAATCCATTGTCAATGCAATCGTCGGCCTAATGGCGACGGGCGGCTCGACCAATTTAACCCTGCATATTCCAGCCATTGCTTATGCGGCGGGCATTGATGTCTGCTGGGATGATTTTGCGGATATTTCGAAAATCACACCGGGTATTGCCAAAATTTATCCCAACGGGGACGCGGATGTAAACCATTTCCACGCGGCGGGCGGCATGGGTTTTCTTGTCCGCGAATTGTTATCAGCAGGGCTTTTGCACGAAGATGTTATGACGGTTAGCGGTCAGGGTTTGGGCCGTTACCAAAAAGAACCCGGCCTTGATGGTGATAAACTGGTCTGGCGGGACAGCCCGAAAATCAGCGGTAATCTGGACATATTAAGGCCAGCCTCCAAACCCTTCAGCCCCGAAGGCGGACTACGCCTGTTGGACGGGCCGCTTGGGCGCGGCGTGATTAAAATATCTGCGGTTAAACCCGAACACCAGCTCGTAACCGCCCCTGCCAAGGTGTTCGATTCTCAAGACGCGCTTTACGGCGCTTTTGAAGCTGGTGATTTGAATTGTGATTTTGTCGCTGTGCTCCGGTTTCAAGGGCCGCGGGCCAATGGTATGCCAGAATTGCATAAATTAACACCGGCTTTGGGCGTGTTGCAAGACAAGGGGTTCAAGGTCGCCTTGGTAACTGATGGCCGGATGTCCGGGGCGTCCGGGAAAATTCCCGCCGCCATTCATGTGGGGCCAGAAGCCGCTATGGGCGGGCCGTTATCGCGGGTCAAAGACGGCGATGTTATCACATTGGACGCCAGGGAGGGCAGGCTTGATATTGATGTGGACGCGCTGGAGTTTTCTGCGCGCACGCCCGCAAGGCAGGATGAAGCCCATCTTTCACTGGACTTTGGCCGTGGGCTTTTTTCAAGTTTTCGTAAATTGTGCAGCTCCGCCGAAACAGGGGCGCGCAGTTTTGTAACCGAAGCATATGATGCATAAATCCGCCGAAACAATCCTGGTTGGTGATGTTGGCGGCACCAATGTGCGGCTTGGCCTCGCACACCGCGCTGCCAACGGAAAGATTTGCGTGGAACATATCCGCAAATTACCAAATGATGATTATAACAATTTTGCAGCGGCAATTTCTGACTATCAAGCCGATTTAAAAACCATGCCGCGCCGCGCCGCTTTCGCGCTTGCCGGGGCTGTTGATGAGGGCCGTGTCACCCTCACCAACAGGAACTGGACGATTAGCGAGAAAAATTTACAGGAAAAATTTGGGTTCACACATATTAGCCTTTATAATGATTTCGCCGCCATGGCCCGCAGCGTACCTGAATGTGCCCCAGATGATTTCAAGATGTTAAATCCGGGCACATCTGATTTTGACGCGCCCATATTGGTTGCAGGGCCGGGCACCGGATTTGGCATGGCGGTTTTACTGCCGCTGGAAAATAATTGGCATGTTTTAAGCGGCGAAGGTGGTCACCAAGCCTATGCGCCGCAAAGTAGCAAAGAAACTGAAATCCTGCACATTCTTCAAAAAGATCACGATTTTGTTTCGTTAGAACTGGTCAGCTCGGGAAGTGGTATGGACGCCATTCACAAAGCGGTCTGTATGCGTTTGGGGCAGGCTTACAAGAAATGTTCGCCAAAGCGTATCCGGGAATTGGCGTTGACGGGGGACGCCGCCAGCCTGGATGTATGCACCATCCGCGCCAACGCTATTATGGGGGCGCTTGGGGATATGGCCTTGGCGGCGGGCGCGCGCGGCGGCGTTGTTTTGGCGGGCGGGGTTGCCAAACGCTTGCAGGACTTTATTGATACGCCGGACGCCATGGCGCGCTATTTTAACCGGGGGCCGAGGCGGGCTTATGTGGAAAATATCCCGGTTCGGATTTTACAAAAACCGGCAGCGGCCCTTTACGGCGTCGCGGCTCTTAATATGGATACAAATGATGGATAAACATTTCAAAACATTGATGCACGCATTGAAAACCTGCCCAATCGTTCCCGTCCTGACAATCAATGACGCGAAAATTGCCGGCCCGCTCGCGCAAGCATTATCGAGCGCCGGATTGACCACTGCCGAAATTACATTGCGTACACCGCAGGCTTTGGACGCGGTCCGGGAAATGAAAGCCGCAGCGCCCGAACTTATGATTGGCGCCGGGACAATCTTGACTCCCGATGATGTTCAGGCTTGTCTGGAGGCGGGTAGCGATTTTTTGGTCACGCCCGCAATGTCTTCAAGCCTGTTGCCTGCCCTCAAGGCTGTATCCGTGCCCGTCTTTCCTGGTGTGGCCACGCCCAGCGAAGCTTTGGAAATGTACAGTCAGGGCTTTACCTATGTAAAATTCTTCCCAGCCGAGGCCAATGGCGGCGTGCAGGCGCTGGGGGCCATGGCCGCGCCGCTGTCAAATATTAGCTTTATGCCAACCGGCGGCATTACGGCGAAAACCGCACCCGATTATCTTGCCCTTGACAATGTCATCGCCGTTGGTGGTTCGTGGATGATCGACACACAAGCGCTGGCCGCACATAACTTCGAGCAAGTCAAGTTATCAGCCATGCGTGCAGTTGCAATGTTGTAGAGCTTAACAAAGGTTATGGGGTATTACCATATCCGCACGGCTCGTGCACGCACTTCAAGTGTGAGCGAAGCCTACCTCTTGTGAAACCTGTTTCTCGTACCCAAAGGGCAATGAATTATTGCTCATAATGGCTCCTTCTACTATAGATTAGGAGCCTCCGGCAAACCCGGGGCGGTTCAATTGCAACAGTGAAACTATAGTAGGTTTGTTTTGCATTGATTTTTACATCCTCTATAACGCGGCATGACACAATATTTTGACACATTGTTCATCAACGCAAATCTGGCTACTATGAGCCAAGAGGTTGCAACCCCCTATGGTGCCATAAAAAACGGGGCGTTGGGGGTGAAAGACGGGCGCATAACCTGGGTTGGAAAGGGCAAGGATTTACCAAAATATGAGGCGAATACTGTCCGTGATTGTAAGCATTGGTGGCTGTCTCCCGGCCTTGTGGATTGTCACACCCATATGGTTTTTGCAGGCAGCCGGGCACAAGAATTTGAGCAACGGCTTTTAGGAACCAGCTATGCAGATATCGCCAAAAACGGCGGCGGTATTATCTCGACGGTCACGGCAACCAGGGCCGCTAGCGAACACGATTTATGCGAAGACACATGGAGTTGGGCCTGTGTCTCCAGCGCCAGCGGCGTCACCACGCTGGAAATGAAATCGGGTTATGGTCTTGATCTTGAGACCGAACTTAAAATGCTGCGGGCGGCAAAATATGTTGAGGATACCGGGCTGTTGCGCATCCGCAAAACCTTTTTGGGCGCCCACGCTTTACCGCCAGAATACGCCGGGCGGGCGGACGATTATATCGATTTGGTATGCAAGGAAATGATCCCGGTGATTGCCGCAGAAAATCTGGCCGATGCCGTTGACGGGTTTTGCGAAAATATAGGGTTTAGTCCGGTACAAATTCGCCGGGTCTTTGAAGCCGCCAAGAAACACGGCCTGCCGGTTAAACTGCACGCCGAGCAACTTTCCAATCAAGGCGGGGCGAAACTGGCGGCAGAGTTTGGGGCTTTGTCGGCGGATCATCTTGAGCATATTGACGAAGCCGGCGTCCAGGCCATGGCCGAAGCCGGCACCGTTGCGGTAATTTTGCCCGGCGCATTTTATACCCTCGGCGAAACCCTAAAACCCCCGATTGATTTATTTCGCAAATACAAAGTTCCTATGGCTCTAGCCACGGATTTCAACCCCGGAAGCTCACCAATAATTTCGCCATATGTGATCCTCAACCAGGCTTGCATTCTGTTTGGCTTTACACCCGAAGAAGCCTTGCTTGCCATGACGTTGAATGGGGCAAAAGCCTTGGGGCTTGAGCACGAAACCGGGTCTTTGGTAGTGGGCAAATCGGCAGATTTAGTAGAGTGGCCAATCGATAGCCCGGCAGAGCTTTGTTATTGGATGAACGGCACTTCACTAGCACCTAATCGGTATTATAAAGGTAAGTTGTTATAAACAACCAGTCTGCCCCTTGACGCAGGAATCCTATTTGTGCGAATCCTTTAGGCGAATCAGTTTGTTTTGGAGTTTATATGCACAGCGGGCAGGACATTTTAAACCGGGCCCAGGCTTTGCAACTTTGGCACCGGGTTAATCTGGGTACTGTGCTGGCCTCACAGCCCGATTTGGGGGCGCGGCAAATGGCCATTCTCACCTGCGTATATTTGGAAGCCGGCCCCCATACTGTACGTTCTTTGGCAAGCAGGTTGCGCGTTACCAAAGCCGTCATCACCCGTGCGCTCAATACTTTGGGGCGCTACGGCTTTGTTGACCGTGGCCCTGACCCGCAGGACAAGCGTTCAGTATTGGTGCGCCGCACCGCTAACGGCTCCCGGTATTTGGCTGATTTTGCTGAGCGCATCCGCTTTGAAGCGGGGACGCTTAAAACGGCAAAGCAATCATCACATGTTGCCTGAATGATAAAGCCTGATCCCCGCATCACACCCTATAGAGACGGGCTGGCCGCCGCACATTTAAAAGGCGTGGTGGACGCCAAAAGCTATAGCGGTGCCGTGCGCCGCCAAGTGATGATGCCCGTTGTCCCCCTCCATAAAACCCCATCTAACGCCAGTACGATGGAAACACAGCTATTACTGGGGGCTGATTTTGATGTTTATGACAGCCATAATGGTTGGGCCTGGGGCCAGGAAGTGCAGGCTGATGGCTCCAAACATTCCCGGGGCTATGTGGGGTATGTACCCAATATGGCCCTGGCCCGGGGCGCCAACGCACCCACACACCGCATCAATCCCATGCGGGCACCCGTATTTCTCAAGCCGGATTTGAAAACCGCTATTCGCACGATACTACCCCTTAATGCTAAAATTTGGGTTGAGAGTGAGGACGGAGACTACGGACATATTCCAGATATGGGATATGTTCACAAAAATCATATTGCCCCCATTGAAATGAGCAATGGGGATTTTATCGATATTGCCGAGCTGCATCTTGGCCTGCCCTATATATGGGGCGGCATCAGCCCGGACGGAGTTGATTGCTCCGGACTTGTGCAAACGGCACTTCGCGCAATAGGTCAAAACGCCCCACGCGATACCGATATGCAAGAAGCTGAACTGGGTACAGTATTACCAAAAGGTGCCAAACTGGAACGCGGCGATTTGGTGTTCTGGAAAGGCCATGTGGGCATAATGCGTGATGCGGACACGCTACTGCACGCCAATGCTTATCATATGTTGGTAGCCAGCGAACCGCTCAAAACCGCCATTGCCCGTATAGAAAAAACTACCGGGCAAGTAACCTCCATAATACGGTTGTGACCACTGATATTTCAGGGCACTGGCGAGGGCAATTTTTTTATCCGTCGGATACAGCTATAATTCCAGCAAATTTTGACGTTTCGTCCGTAAATTTTCAGGCGTGGATCACGCAAAGCGGCAATACAATTACAGGCGAGACAGAAGAAGATAATACATTTTCCCGATTTAGCGACGCCACTCTGCCCGCAAAGCTTGATGGATATATCGCGGGGCCAATGATCAATTTTAGCAAAAAATATTTAGGTGGCGCTGACGCCAGGCACACAGTAAATTACAACGGTATGCTTTCTAACAACAATACCACAATCAGAGGCTCTTGGTCTGTTGCCGACTGGTCGGGAACATTTGTAATGTCGCGCAATACCGACACTATAAAGTCTAGTGAATATCAAAAAGAAACTGTATTGGCTTAGGTTTTAGAAATACGGGTACCCGTGAGTGTTAATTACCACCCTCGGGGTTAGGCTCTACGGCTTCTTCAACAACATCTTCGACAGTTTCGACGACAGTTTCCAATACCAGAACTTCTTCCTCCACTACATGCGTCAATTGCACCACTGGCGTATCAGCCGCAAGGCGAAGATATTCGATCAAAGCCGCACGATCTTCTTGTTTTTTCAACCCGTTAAACGCCATTTTAGTTTTGGGGATATATTTTTTTGGTTTGGCCAGAAACGCATCAAGCTCCTCATAACCCCATTCGCCGCCTTTGCTTTTCATGTTGTTAGAATAGCCAAACCCGGCAACGCCGCCAATTGGCCGCCCGACAATATTCCACAAATGCGGCCCAACACCGTCTTTACCGCCACTATCGATGGTGTGACAGGCTTTGCATTTTTTATAGACTTTTGCGCCTTTTATAGCATCGCGGGCACCTAGCCATGTTGGGCTTGGGAATGCAATCTCTGCAACGAGGACAGGGGCAGTTTCGGTCTCTACGGCCAGGCTGTAAGCAAAGTCTTTTGGCTCTGGCACATCCGGCTTTATCATTGCACCTGAAATTTTACCGATGACAATAAGCCCGAGCGCAGACGCCAAAAATGCGCCAGCTACTTTATTTAAAAACAAACCACTCATGAAACCGTCCTTATGTCCAAATAATTTTATCCTGTATTATAAATTTTACACAGGTTTGCAAATGTTTTTCTAAATGTTTTTCTGGTTGTCGGACTTATAGTTGTTGCGACCCACACACACTACTGGCTAAAGGGGGGTATGAACAGTGACAAAACACCGCACTTAAACCCGATCGTGGTCATACCGGCGCGCATGGCATCCAGCCGCCTGCCCGGTAAACCGCTCGCAGACATCGGCGGCGTACCAATGATTGTCCATGTGATGCAGCGGGCCGTAACGGCAAATGTCGGCCCTGTGATGGTTGCCTGCGCGGAAAGCGAAATTGTTGACACAGTACAAGGTTTCGGTGGCAGGGCCATATTGACCGACCCTAATTTGCCGTCGGGTACGGACAGAGTGCGGGCAGCCGTTCAGATCGTTGATCCTAAAGGAGAATATAATTGCGTCGTTAATGTGCAAGGCGACCTCCCAACCCTTGACCCACTAACCATCAGCGCGACGGTCAATGTGTTGGTCGAGGAACCAGCGTGTGACATAGCCACCCTGGTCGTCGCCACGGATAATGAGCGCGAAATTGCTGACCCCAATGTGGTCAAAGCCGTTTTAGCCATGCAGAACCAAGACAAGGGCCGCGCTTTGTATTTCACCCGCGCCGCCGCGCCGTCAGGCACTGGGCCTGTTTGGCACCATATTGGTCTTTACGCTTATCGCCGAGCGGCTCTGGACAGGTTTTGCGCCTTACCGCCATCACCACTGGAAAAGCGCGAGCGGTTGGAGCAATTGCGGGCATTGGAAGCTGGTATGCGCATAGACGCCGCAGTGATCGATACTGCGCTTCAAGGCGTCGATACACCCGAAGACCTCAAGCGCGCCCGCGCAGAAATATTAGGAACAACACTATGAGCAAAATTATAGTTTACCAAGGCGAAGAAGGGGCGTTTTCCCATCTGGCGTGCCGGGCCTATTATCCCGACCACGAACCGCAGTCGTGCCGCAGCTTTGCTCATGCCTTTGATGTTGTACGCGGGGGCAATGCCGATTTCGCCATGATTCCGGTAGAAAATTCATTGGCGGGGCGTGTATCGGATATCTATCATCTTTTGCCTGGGGGTGGACTGCATATAATTGCCGAGCATTACCTGCCCGTGCATCATAATTTGCTGGCCCTGCCCGGCACCAAACGCAACCAAATCAAAACTGCTTACTCCCATCCCATGGCTTTATCGCAAGTACGCGAACGTCTCAAAAACTGGGGCATTACTGCCCGTAGCGATTTGGATACGGCAGGTGCCGCCAAACGCGTGTCCGAAAGCGCCGATACATCCATAGCCGCCATTGCGTCCAGCCTGGCTGCGGAAATATACGGGCTGGAGGTTTTGGAATCCAATATTGAGGACGCCAGCCACAACACAACAAGGTTTTTAACCCTGGCCAAATTTCCAAAAGTCCCAAAACGCAACGGCGAAAAAGTCGTGACCGGTTTTGTGTTCAAAGTGCGCAATATCCCGGCGGCGCTCTATAAGGCCATGGGCGGGTTTGCCACTAACGGCATCAATATGACCAAGCTAGAAAGCTATATGATCGATGGTTCGTTCACGGCCACACAGTTTTACGCAGATGTCGAGGGCCACCCGGACGACCCCGGCATGATACACGCATTGGAAGAGCTGGCATTTTTCACGGATTATGTCTATATGCTAGGCACATACCGTGCAGATATTTCTAGGGAAGCGAAAAGTGGGTCACGGGAAGTTTAGATTAGGTGACTTTGCTGCTGGCGTGGTTTAGGTTAATATCTTCAAGGTTAGTCATATTCACCATCAACCTCCAACCTCCGCTCATACCTAACTTGATTGGGTATCCAGCGAATACAAGAGGCGAGGAGCGAAGCGACCGGGAAATATAAAGAGCGGGCGAAGCACGCACATATTGGTTTTGAAAGTTCTATTATGTATAAACGGATTAAACTTATTTTCGTTACTTTGGTTCTGGTATTTACCGCCGCCAGTACCAGCCAGCTAGCCCATGCAAAATCTGACGAAATATATACAAGCTGGCGCAACAATATGGCCGTGAGCGGGTATGATGCGGTGAGCTTTCACCGGGGTAATCCGGTTGAGGGGAGACCAAAGCTGACCACCCTCTGGAAGGGCGCGCAATGGCAGTTCATCAATCAAAGAAATCTGGATGCATTCCTAGAAAGCCCGGAAAGATACGCCCCGGCTTACGGCGGCTATTGCGCCTGGGCGGTGGCAAAAGGCAAGCTCGCCAAAGGCAAACCAAAACACTGGACGATCAAAGACGAGGTCTTGTATTTAAACTTCAACAAAAAAATCAAACACAGATGGCTGAAGGATACGGACAGTTTTATCGCCCACGGCGATGAAAACTGGCCAGGTATCTTAGAAAAATAGAGCGCCTATTCCGCCAGCCACGCCTTTATCAACTGGTGGGCTATGGTGAAGGGTGGTGGACAGATGAAGGGTGTGCCTTTTTGCGCATTTGTGCCTTCGAACACGCTGCGCACTTCGTCTTTGCTGAACCATTTCGCATCGGCCAATTCTTTGGTGTCCAAAGTGATTTTGGTGTTTTTTGCCTGACACACCATGCCCATCATCAATTGGCCCGGATAGGGCCAGGGTTGGGAGAATTTAAACTCAGGGTTCTCCACGTCGATATTCACTTCTTCCTTAACCTCGCGGATACAGGCTTCGGACAAGCTTTCGCCCGGCGAGACAAATCCGGCCAAGGCTGAAAAAGCCCCGTCCGGCCACTCAGGGCCTCGTCCCATAAGGCAATTATCGCCGTCCAGCACCAGCATGATCACCACCGGGTTTACCCGGGGGAAATGATCGGTTTCGCATGTGGGGCATTGTCGCGTCACGCCGCCCGCTTGTGGTTTGCTTTCCTTGCCGCAATTTGAGCAAAACCGGTGCGAGCGGTGCCAATCAAATAAGGATTTTGCCCGCCCCGCCAGAGCGAGTTGCCGCCCGTCCATCAGAAAAGACAGATTGCGCAAATGATCCAGCTCCGCCCCTTTGACCAATTTGAGGGCTTCCTCTTCTTTGGCAAAGGAAAACGCAAACATGGGGGTTTTACCGTCCAACCCCAAAAACAACGGCCCTGGATCGTATAAATGCGAACCTTTGATCTGCAACGGATGCACCATGACCAAATCACCGTTCTTGACCAAAAAACGTCCATGAAACATGACAAATGCGCGGGCGTTATCGGCTTTGGAGAAAACGGTTAAACTGGCCGCGTCGCGCTGGTTTTCAGCCAAATCGAGCGGTGCGCCTGTAAAGGCCATTGGTGTGGTGGAGGTCATAAAAGTCCTTTTCTAGGTGCGTTTTCTAGCGGGGTTTAACCGTAATGACCAGATGAAAATCACACTTGAACTCTCTTATAATAAAGCCCATATAGCATCCCGGAAGGTTGGCATTGGACGGACGTCTTGTTAACCCGGTCAGATCGGGAACGAAGCAGCCGCATGCGAGTTTTGTTTGGGTCAGTGTCCAGCCTTCCACATGATATTTCCCGGTCGGTCGCAAAAGCTCCCTCTTCGCCTCTTGATGATATTTCCCCGTCCGTCGCTGCGCTCCTCCCACGCCTCTTGTATTCCCTGATAAAACCAATTGTTTCATGGGATAGCAAAACATCTTCTGGCACTGCACAGCTTTTCCTCTATAAAGACCCCATGAGCGAGAAACCCACATCCAAAAATTATCAGGTCTTGGCCCGTAAATACCGGCCCATGACTTTCGAGGACATGATCGGGCAGGAACCTTTGGTCAAAACCCTGACCAATGCTTTCGCAACCGGACGTGTCGCCCACGCCTTTATGCTTACGGGCGTGCGCGGAATTGGCAAAACTACCACGGCGCGGCTTTTGGCGCGAGCGTTGAATTATCAAAGCGATAGCCACGACGGGCCAAGTGTGAAGCTCGATCCACCCGGTATTCACTGTGATGCCATTAACCGCTCGTCACATTTGGATGTCATGGAGATGGACGCCGCGTCTCGCACCGGGGTTGGTGATATTCGCGAAATTTTGGACAGTGTGCGCTACGGCCCCGTCGAAGCTCGCTATAAGGTTTATATTATCGACGAGGTGCATATGTTGTCGGCGCAGGCGTTCAATGCTTTGCTGAAAACTCTGGAAGAGCCACCGGATCACGCCAAGTTCATTTTCGCCACCACGGAAATTCGTAAAATCCCGATCACGGTTTTGTCCCGCTGCCAGCGCTTTGATTTACGCCGGGTTGAAGCGGACGAGCTGACCAAACATTTGGCCAATATTTGCGCCAAAGAAAATGCCAATATCGCGCAGGACGGGCTGATGCTAATCGCCCGCGCCGCCGAAGGTTCAGTGCGTGATGGTCTGTCTTTGCTCGATCAGGCGATTGTCCAGGCCGAGGGGGACGCGCAGGTAAGCGCCGAAGATATTCGCACCATGCTTGGTTTGGCAGACCGCACACGGGTGCTCAGTTTATTTGCATTGGCCATAGGCGGTGATGCCAAAGGCGCGCTGAATGAAGTGCGTTCCCAATATACTGACGGGGCCGACCCAAGCGTGATTATGCGCGATTTGCTCGATATTTGCCACGAAGTTTCTCGCGCCAAAGCTTTGGGGGAAGAGTGCGCATTTGATATGGCACCCGATCAGGTGACACGCCTGCACGATCTGGCGGGCGGATTAAGCATGGGACAAATCACCCGGGCCTGGCAGATATTGCTCTCCGCTCACGGGGATGTCCGCGCTGCACCTGACCCATTAGCAGCCGCCGAAATGGCTTTGTTGCGTCTGGCCGTTGCGGCGGACTTACCACCACCCGAATTGGCAACGCAATTATTGGCAGGCCTGAAAGACGTGCCGGATGCACCTAAAACCCCGCCTGGCGGCGGAAGTTCTGTGGACACACCGCCACCCGCCCAGGCCAACATACAGGCCAGTATACAAACCAACACGGCCCCAAAACTTCAAGCCCCGGCACCCGAGGTAAAGTCCGTGAACGCGCCTAATTTGGAGCTAAATACATTACAAGAGCTGGTTACCGCCGTGCCAAAAAACCGTTCCGGCTTGCGCTTTGATATTGAAAAATATATCCGCCCCATCAGGTTCGAACCGGGTACATTGATTTTCTCGCTGGCCCCCAATGCGCCCAAAGATTTAGAATACCAACTCCGGGCTTGGCTCACAGAAACCACGGCGCGTCCGTGGCGGGTTGAGGTAGACGCTAAAACCCAGGGCGAACCAAGCCTGTTGGAACGCCGCCGCGCTACCGAAGCAAAGCAAAAGCAAACCGAAGAAAACCATCCCGTTGCCAAGGCTGCCCGTGAATTATTTCCAGGTGTAGAGATTGAATTTCGCGACCGCGAGACTATATCAAATGTCATAGAAGCAGACTTTGCACCAAATAAGGAAACGTCATGAAAGACATTATGGGCTTGATGAAACAGGCCAAAGAAATGCAAGAAAAAATGGAAGCCGCCAAAGCCAAGGTCGCGGATTTGCGCGCCGAAGGCGTCAGCGGCGGCGGCATGGTGCGCATCACCCTCTCCGGTGAAGGCCATATGCAATCCATAAATATAGACCCGGCCATGATCGTCCCGGACGAAGCCGAAATCCTCGAAGATCTGATCATCGCCGCCTACCACGACGCCAAAATAAAAATCGACCAAAAACAAGCCGAGACCATGCAATCAGCCATGGGTGATATACAGTTACCGGAAGGTATGAAATTACCGTTTTAACTTCCCGGCGCGGCGGCAGAGCCCGCCAATATACCGCCGTCTATTGTAAACTCTGCGCCTGTTATATAGCTCGCTTCATCTGATGCCAGTAGCACGCAAATAGCCGCGACTTCTGATGGTTCACCGAAACGACCAAGTGGCGTGTCCTTGACCAAGGCTTGCATAGCTTGCTCGCGAGCCTTTTCGCCCGGCGGTAGCATGGGGTCCCACATGGGGGTCATGATGGCGGCAGGGTGGACGGAGTTACAGCGGATGTTTAGACCTTGCTGGGCGCAATAAAGTGCCACGGTTTTTGTGTGGTTACGGATAGCGGCTTTGGAGGCAGCATAGGCGCTGGCGGCCGGTATGCCGACCATGCCGGAGCGCGACGACATATTGATAATGGAACCTGCGCCCGCTCCCCGCATAGCCTTGATGCCGTAGCGACAGCCCAGAAAAGTCCCGTCCGTATTCACCCTATGCACGGCCCGCCAATCGGCTAGGCTGGCGTTTTCAGGGTCGTGGGGGACGACACCGCCTTCAAAACCCGTAATGCCAGCATTGTTCACCAGCACATCAATATTTGGATAAGCTTCGGCCAGGTTGTCCCAATGGTCTTCTTTGGCAATGTCTAGCTCAATAAACTTTGCACCGATTGCGTTCGCTAATATTTTACCTGTCGTGACGTCTATGTCGGTCACGACAACCTGCGCACCTTCAGCCGCAAAAGCGCGGGCTATAGCCTCGCCAATCCCGCGAGCCGCGCCCGTAATGATGCAGGTTTTATGTTCCAGCCTGGCCACGATTATACGGGTATCCTTTCTTGCTCACAAAATTTTATAATATCTTCGCGCAAGCTATCTGCCGCCGTGCCTGATGTGATTTTCGGCTTTATCAAAGCGGATAATTTTCCTGCGTCCAAAGCGAGAATTGCGCTTTTGACCGGGCCGATACCTGTGACAGGCATGGACAAATTTCTATACCCCAATGCCGTCAGGCAAATAGCCTCCAGAGGTTTGCCTGCCATTTCCCCGCAGACTGTCAGTTGGGTATTTGCCGCTTTACACCGGTCCGCAATATGTGCCAAAAGCGACAAAGCCGCCGGATGCAGGCCATCATAAAGCCCGGCAACACGCGGATTATCCCGGTCGGCGGCAAAGAAAAACTGCATCAAATCATTGGCCCCAACCGACACAAAATCCGCATGTTGGCAAATAGCATCTATCTGCCAAGCCAAAGCTGGCGTTTCCAACATGACACCAACTTCAAGTTTTTTTGGCGCGACCCCGCCCATTTTCTTGGTGCGGGCAATCTCTTTATCCAATAAGCCCCGCGCTGCCTGAAACTCGGATGTGGTGGCAACCATAGGAAACATGATGCGCAAATGCTGACCCGCACCCGCCAGCAATAATGCCCTTAACTGATAGCGCAACATGGCGGGACGATCCAACCCAATGCGAATGGCCCGCCAGCCAATGGCCGGGTTTTCTTCGGGTTGCGGATCGGCGTAGGGCAGGATTTTATCGCCGCCCAAATCAAGGGTACGGAAAGTTACCGGGCGGTCACCGGATGCCGCCAAAGCGCGTTTATACAATTCCACCTGTTCGCCAAGGCGCGGCATACGCTCGGAGACCATAAATTGAAATTCTGTTCTAAACAGCCCGATACCGTCCGCGCCCATACTGTCCAGGCCCGGCAGGTCTACTAACAGGCCCGCATTGAGAAGCAATGATATTTTCTGTCCATCCTTAGTGACGGCTTTGAGGTTTCGTTGCTGTTTAAAGGCCGTGCTAAGTTCTGCTTTAATGCCGACCCGCACCAAAAAATCATCTATGTCGTTCGGTGTTGGACGTATGCGAACCTCACCCATTTCGCCGTCCACCAAAACCTGGTCATCGGCTTCAACCCTGTCAAGCACGCGTTCGGCGAGGCCGACCAACGGAATGCCCAGCGTGCGGCAAATAATGGTGGCATGGGCCGTGGCTGCCCCCTCTTCCAAGACAATGCCGCGCAATTTATCCCGGTCATAATCCAGCACCTCTGCGGGGCCAAGGTTGCGAGCAAACACCACGGCGTTATCCGGAAGCTGCCGTTGCCCTGGCGCTACATTTTCACCGCCCAATGTACGCAACATCCGGTTAGCCAGGTCTTCCAAATCATGCAAGCGAGCCCGTAGATAAGGATCACGGGCTTTTTGCATCCGGGCGCGGTGTTCATTGCGTACTCTTTCCACGGCGGCTTCGGCGGTCAGGCCCGCATTGACCGCTTCTCGCAAACTAGCGAGCCATTTGCGGTCATAAGCAAACAAGCGGTAGCTTTCAAAAATTTCCTTAGATGCGGCACCCATTGCTACACCCGTATTTGCCGCGTCGCCGTTAACGCCGTCCACCATAGCATCGACGGAGCGGCGCATTTGCCGAATGGCTTTTTCAAGTCTGATCTGTTCTTCGGCAGGTTTGGCAGCAATCATAGCGCCAGATGCCACGGGCGGTAAGTGTAGCACCGCCCGGCCTTGCACCAGCCCGTCTGCGAACGCTTTCCCCGTGATGGTTTCCGCACCCGTTGGTGTTAAGCGAATACCTTTGAGGCGGGCTTTATTGCCGCCCGCCCGTTCGTCTGCAACAGCAATTTCTGCCAACAAAGTTGCAGCGGTGAGCAGGTTTTCTACCTCAGTTTCGCTATACACCCTTGCCCGCTTACCTTGCACCACCAACACACCGAGATTACGACCACCGCGCAATAACGGCACACCCAAAAACGAATGAAAGCGCTGCTCGCCAGTTTCTTCTTTAAAAACAAAATCGGGGTGGTCCACCGCTTCAGCGATATTAAGCACTCTGGCACGCCTGGCCACATTGCCAACCAGACCTTCGTTAATACTAAGCCTTGTGGCGTGAACAGCAGTTTGTTTCAAACCTTTGGTAGCACACAATTCCAAATCATCCCCGGCCCGCAAATAAATAGACGCTACATTGGCTTTCATGGATGAAGATATGATTTTGACAAATTTATCCAGCCGCGCCTGCACGCCTTCTTCTGAGGCCATCAGCCCGCGAATGCGCTTGAGCAAATTGGCCCCAGGGTCAGGTTTTATGCCAATGGGCGGTATCTTCATTTACGGATTTTCCAGCTCAAAGGCACTGTGTAAAGCCCGCACGGCCAGTTCGGTCATGTCCGCATCAATTAAAACACTGATTTTAATCTCAGATGTAGCAATCACCTCGATATTGATATTACGCTCGGCCAAGGCCGAAAACATGGTGTGGGCTACACCAGTATGAGAACGCATGCCAATGCCAACAACCGAAACTTTGGAGACTTTGTCGTTAACCAAAACACTGTCATAGCCAATCCTGTCTTTATTTTCATCAAGTGCGCTCAAAGCTTTTTCAAGATCGCGCTTGCCAATGGTAAACACCAAATTGGCACTGTCTTCGCGGCGCGATGTACCCTGGACAATCATATCTACACTGACATTTGCGTCCGCCATAACACCGCAAACCCGTGCGACCACACCCGGTTCATCGCGCAATCTAAGCAGCGAGATTTGCGCTTCATCGCGGGCATAGGCTACACCGCTAACAACACGTTCTTCCATGGTTTTTTTCTCCTCACAAACCAAAGTTCCCGGATTAAGCTCGTCAATCCCGCGAAAACTGGTCAATACCCTGATGGGCAATTTATTATTCATAGCCAGCTCGACCGACCTGGTTTGTAGTACTTTCGCCCCCTGGGAGGCCAGCTCCAGCATTTCTTCAAATGCGATACGGTCAAGCCGCCTCGCCTTCGGGACAATGCGCGGGTCCGCCGTATAGACGCCGTCCACATCCGTGTAAATATCACAGCGGTCGGCCCCTAATGCTACTGCCAAAGCCACGGCAGACGTATCAGAGCCACCGCGTCCGAGTGTCGATACGCGGCCCTCAGGACTGATACCCTGAAACCCGGCAACGACGCCGACGATACCGTCTTTGAGGGATTGGTTAAAGGCCAAAGTCTCTATACCCTTGATGCGAGCAGAAGCATGGGCACCGTCTGTTTGCAAAGGGATTTGCCAGCCCTGCCAAGAGCGGGCTTTGATGCCTCGGCGTCTAAGGGCAATGGCGAGGAGACCGCTGGTCACCTGTTCGCCGGACGAGACTATGGTGTCGTACTCATCGTCTATGGCGCCGCCGTTTTTTGTGTCTGCCGCGAGCGCGTCTACAAAACCAACCAATCGGTTGGTCTCGCCCGACATAGCCGATACCACTACGGCGACCTCGTGGCCATCCTCTGCCTCTCGGGCAACAAGCGCGCTCACATGGCGGATCCTATCAAGGTCCGCCACTGAAGTGCCGCCAAATTTCATGACAATACGCGCCATAAAGCCTCTTTGTTTATTCCGTGTGTTGTTTATAAGGGATTTACTGAAATGGAAAGACCGATTATGACACATGTTGCTCACAATACTGCATCCCACAAAAGGGCATCAAGCGTTGATCCGGCGGAAATGGCTCATTTTGCCGCTATGGCCGAAGATTGGTGGAACCCGAACGGCAAGTTTAAACCCCTGCACATCATGAACGGATGCCGGGTGGGCTTTATCAAGGACGAGATTTGCGCGCATTTCCTGCGCGACCCGGATACGGACTTGCCCCTGAAAGGTTTGCGTATCCTGGACGTAGGGTGTGGCGGCGGGCTGCTTTGCGAACCTATGACCAGATTAGGCGCTCAAGTGACGGGCGTAGACGCGCTCGAAAAAAACATCAAGGCCGCACAAATCCACGCGGAACAATCCGGCCTTGAGATTGAGTATAAATATTCCAGCGTTGAAGATTTAGCAGATAGCGGCCAAGAGCCTTATGATGTAGTTTTGAATATGGAGGTGCTTGAGCATGTCACTAACCCTGCTGAATTTATCAAGACCTGTGCCGGACTGGTACGAGGCGGCGGACTGATGTTTTGCTCAACAATCAACCGCACCGCCAAAGCTTTTGCGCTGGCGATTATGGGCGCCGAATACATCATGAACTGGCTCCCCAAAGGCACCCACCAATACGCCAAATTCATCAAGCCCATAGAAATGCTAAGGATGCTAAAAGACGCCGGGCTAAGTCCGGACGACGCGGTAGGCATGACATACAATCCACTGGCGGGAAGTTGGAAGATTACGGACGATACCGGGGTTAATTATTTGGTGAGGTCTATTAATGCTTGATGTCATAAATTTAACCCGCGACCTGATCCGTTGCCCGTCAGTGACGCCTGTGGACGCGGGGGCTTTGGGGATTTTACAGGATGCTTTGGAGGGTATGGGGTTTGTTTGTACCCGTTATCCATTTGCGGACGTGGACAATCTCTACGCAAGGCTTGGCACGGACGCACCTAATTTTTGTTATGCCGGGCATGTTGATGTAGTACCTGTTGGTGACGCTACGCAGTGGCGGCATAATCCGTTCGGCGGGGAGGTCGAGGACGGGTATATATGGGGGCGCGGGACGGCGGATATGAAGGGCGGCATTGCGGCTTTTGTGGCGGCGGTATCGGATTTGCTCGCGGGCGGTTGGACACCCAAAGGCTCCATCAGTTTTCTGATCACCGGCGACGAAGAAGGTCCGGCGCTTAACGGCACCAAAAAAGTTTTGGAAGCCATCACCGAACGCGGCGAGGTCATAGATCATTGTCTGGTCGGGGAGCCCACCAACCCGAACACCTTGGGCGAAATGATCAAGATCGGACGGCGCGGGTCTTTGAACGGCGTTATAAAGGTCATCGGCACCCAGGGCCATGTCGCTTATCCCGACCTTGCGGGCAACCCAGTGTCATCCATGCTCAAATTGTTGACGGCGCTGGCGTCTAAAAAACTGGACGATGGTAATGATAGTTTCCAACCCTCCAATCTTGAAATCACCTCTATAGATGTCGGAAATCCGGCCCATAATGTCATAGCCGAGACCGCCACGGCCAAGTTTAACATCCGCTTTAACACCCAGCATAGTGGCGATGATTTGCTGGCTTGGATTAACGACGAAATAGAAACTGTAAGACAGGGTTTTGATGGGAAAATAGAGGCTGACCTTACTGTATCCGGCCACCCGTTTTTAACCAAGCCTTGCGGGTTTAGCGATAAATTATCTGCGGCCATTACCGACATCACCGGACGCACACCCGCGCTATCGACCAGCGGCGGCACGTCCGACGCCCGTTTCATCACCCATTATGCGCCGGTGGTCGAATTTGGCCTGATCGGCAAAACCATCCACCAGGTCAATGAGTGCGCCAACGTGGAGGATATAAAAAATCTGTTACAAATTTACAAAGCGTTTTTAGTACGCTACTTTGATAATCTATGAAAATTTTCACCGGTGTGATAAATGCCCTTACGGGGCGGGATTGGCAAGACGATATAGACGTCTCCGCGCCCGCTTTGCCGCGTTCGTTTTTGGCCGTTGCCGCATATATTCCCCTCGGCTTGGTCGTGGCATTGGCGGTTGTCCGCTATAATGACAACACCGCCACACCGCCCTACCAAACGGTCGCGCTTACATTGACGCTCATTGGGTTGGCCTTCCCGCTCATTGCTTATATCTTGTGTATGCTCTTTGACAAAATGGCCGCCTTTCGCCCCTGGGTGATTATCCGCAACTGGACAATCCTTTTCGCCTTGATCGGCGTAGCCGCAACGGCGGGCCTGTACCTTATCGGGCTCATACCTTTTGCATTGGTGTATTTTATGGGGTTTAGCCTGTATTTGGGCACATTGGCCATTGATATCAGGCTGGCTTCGCGCATTGCCGGTTTCGATTGGATCGGCGCGGTGTTTACGGGCATTCTTATTAGCACTGCGACAATGATGATCCTCTCTTTGGGCGTGACGCAGAGCATTGGCTAGGCGTGGGGCATCGGCTAGATGAAAGCCCAATCCGCAATTTTGGATATGTTGTTTTGGCGGCCATTTGCGTTTATCCGAGATGTGCACCGCCGTTTCGTAGCCGACGACGGTTTTGTAAGGATTTTGATTTGGAAACAATTGCAACAACAATACGTATGTCCTTGACCCTAGCCGTTTTCGTTGGTTTGTCATCATGCGGGCCAAAGGAAAAACCACCTGAGGTGAAGTTAACAGAGCAACAAGAGATAGCATTCAAGAAAGCATATTCTGTATTACCTGGTGTTTTTTTACCGCAAGAGGCCAAGCTCGAAATGGTGAAATTACTAGATGCTCTCGCCGAGCATGACATTGAATATATCGTCAATAACGGAAGTAACGAATTGCTTGCTGTTGAGAATATTCGTCCTGACCTCGAAAAACTGATGACAAAATATGTTGTTACAGGAGCTCCTGAAGAAACAATTTTATTGGACGCCAGTATCAGCAAGGCGTGGTCAAGCAAGACTGGGTCTACCACAACCTATTACGCCGAATATGAGAGGGTTTTTGAAACCTATATTAACATATTCAAAATCACACTCATACGCAACAAAAAGACTCCGTGTTGCAAAGTTCAAGGTATAAATATTAACCTGAAAGAACGCTCTGTTATAAAAGAAGAGTAGCTGTTCTTTATTTTTATTGACAATGTGTGACATATGTCGCATAAAAAGGCATGAAACATATACCCAACCCGCCTGAACTGATTTTGTTGAAAACTTTGTGGTCACACGGCGCATTACCTATCCGCAAATTGCACGAGGTGTGCGCGGACGATTTGGCGTGGTCTTTTTCCTCGACCCGCAAGACCTTGGAGCGTATGGGCGACAAGGGGTTTGTCACTATATCAAAAGAAGACGGCCCAGCACGGGTTAGCGCAAATGTTTCCAAAACCACAACACTCGCCCAAATGGCCCGCGAGTTTTTTGGCCGCGTGCTGGAGGTCGATGGCCCTCTGCCCGCTTCAACCTTCACAGGTAGCACGCTACTGTCGGACGAAGAGCTGGACGAGCTGGAAGGTTTGCTCGGCACACAGGACAA
Organism: Robiginitomaculum sp.; assembly: GCA_016765135.1. Lineage (GTDB taxonomy): Bacteria > Pseudomonadota > Alphaproteobacteria > Caulobacterales > Maricaulaceae > Robiginitomaculum_A. The sequence goes on along the minus strand of JAESQN010000016.1, from coordinate 112,238 downwards.
GCGATGAATTGGTTGTTGTTTTTAGCGGCGGGCAGTGTGTGGCTATTTGCTATATGGGGGTTGTCGGCTTTTCTTGCGGCGCGGGCTAAAAACCTGGAGGGCTGGCCTGAATACTGGCTGGCCGCACTGTTTGCCGGGATTGCCGCACCTGCGGTTACAATCATTATAATCCAATCCGGAATTTTGTCCCCGCGAAATATTTTGGCAGAAACATTTGTCGCGCAAACCGGAATGGGCGATCTTATAACTAATGCTGGCGTGCAAACAGGTATCTCCATACTTGGTGCTTTGGCAAGCTGGGTATATTTATTGGGGGCCACGCTATTTCTGTTTAGGTTGGCCCGACAGATGGTGTTCTTACACCGCGCACGACAAACCGGAGCGAGACGGGTTGATGTAGGATATGAAATTATCGAAACCGGACAGGCTTACCCGCCATGCTCAACAGGTATATTACGCCCCGTCATTTTGATGCCGTCGCATTTACGCGAGCAAATCTCGGAAAATCAAAGAAAAATGATTTACGCCCATGAAGCGGCCCATATCAAATACCGCGACCCGCAAATTATGTTTGTGCTATATACTCTCAAGACACTGATGTGGCCCTACCCGCCCGTCCACAACATGGTGCGGCGTTGGTTGGACGCGGCGGAGATGCGCGCAGACAATACCGTATTGCAAGATGCGGACAAGAATTTACGGGAAATCTACGGCAGATTATTGCTTGAGGTTTTGCGTAAATATAGCCCACAAACGGGCAAGGGAGGGACACTGCCATGTCCCTCCGCAACCCTCAATCTCGAACATTTAAGGAGTGCAAAAATGAGAGTGAATAATATTATGAACCAAACTACGGGGCCTTTCAAGACGAAACGCCTGAAAATCCAGTTGGGGATTTTAACAGGCGTAGCAGTTTTGCTGGGGTCATACGGACTGATTGCGACAGCAGGCGAAAGTGTATCGCCTGACAAAGACGCGCAACCCATAGTCCGTTACCCGCCTATATTTCCGGCAGATTGCGAAGCCAATCCCGGCAAATATGCCGCCAGTGTCTATGTCAAATTTGACGTGGACAAACGCGGTGTTGTGGAAAATGTCCGGGTGACAAAATCCGACAATCCGTGTTTCGACAAAACCACAAAAAACTCTGTTGCCAAATGGAAATACGCGCCAATCTTTGAGAACGGCAAGCCTCGAAGACGAAAAGATGTGCAAGCTATGGTCGCTTATAGGTTGAGTTAGAACCCTCCCGCGATACCAACACCAAAAACACGGCGGCGGACAATCCAGCACTTCCGTATAGCATGGTCATCACCATGATTTGGTAGCGCACGGCGATTAACGGATCTACGCCTGAAAGGATCTGCCCGGTCATCATGCCGGGCAGAGATACCAGGCCGACAGCAAAGAGCGCATTGGTGATCGGGATCATGGCGGTACGAAAGGCACTGGCGCGGGCCTGCTCAATTGGGACATTGCGCCCACGTTCTTCATAATAACGCTCCGCCGCCAAAGAGATAGCGTTCATGGATCCGGCAAAAACCATACCTGCCAAAGGCACCATAATATCTGCGCGGTACCAGGGCGACAAACGCAAAACCCCTTGGGTAATCAATATCAGTACCGATACCCCACCAAGCAAAACCGCAACCAGAACTGCGCCAAATAACGCCCGGCGTTTTTGCTTGACCGTGCGCAAAGCAATCCAACTGGCGGCCAAGACCATAACCCCCAACACCGCCAGCAATATCCATATATTATTGGCGCCGAAAATATACAAAAGAAAATACCCGATGACCAGCAATTGCGCCAACATGCGCGATACGCCGTAAACACCTTCTTTCCACGCCAGCCCCCAGCGAAATTGTATCCACAAAACCACACACACTGGCAACAAGGAAAGGGCCAGGAATTGGAGCGGAATGGTTGTTATCGTGCCAGACATGCGCTAAACTCTAAATCAGTGACAGACCCTGGTCAAAATGAAAATAAAGGAAAGCAAATTATGCCAAACCCAATCACCGTCTATCACCTACCGCGCTCGCGCTCTATGCGGGTATTGTGGCTGTTGGAAGAACTTGGTCTGCCCTATGAGATTGATAGTCTCGAATATCTACCGGGCAATTTTGGCGGTGCGGATTATACCAAAATCCATCCCCTTAACAAAGTTCCGGCCATTAAAGACGGCGATATGGTGATGTTTGAAAGTGTCGCCATCATGCAATATATTATGGACAAATATGCGCCCGGTAAATTGGCCCCGACGGTCGATGATGCTGAGTACGGCCCCTATCTACAATGGTTACATTACGGCGAAAGCACTTTGGCTCCTGTGATCGCCACCATGATGTATCAACGGTTTTTCTTCCCTGAAGAACACCGAAGCGCCGCCACTGATAAATGGGCTCAAAAAGAATTGGCCAAAGTCCTTGGCATGTTGGAAACCCAACTTGGAGATCATGACTATGTGCTGAAATCAGGATTTTCTGCCGCAGATATTTCCATTGGATACTGCTTGCTTCTGGCCCGCCTCGCCAAAGCCCACGACCAAATCACCGACCGTATCCAGGACTATTGGGAAACCCTGACCGACCGCGATGCTTGGCACACAGTTTCCAAGATGTAGTGATTGAAAACAAATAGCCTCATAACGGCCTAATACTCATCCCCACACCCCGCTCATTCCCGGCCCTCATCCCAGTAAAGATGGCCGGGAATCCAGCGAATAAAGAGCGAGCAAAACTCGCACATTTCGTTTGACTGGATACCCAATCAAGTTGGGTATGAGCGGGCGTAAGAGCTTAACCCAACCCCAAATGCTCGGAAATTGTGTCGGCTATGACCGTAAAACTCCTGTGCTTACCGCTGGAGCCAGGAACAATATTGGGGCCAAACGCCAGAAACGGGACTTGCTCTCTGGTGTGGTCGGAGCCGGGCCAGGTCGGATCATTACCGTGGTCGGCGGTGATGATAACCAGATCGCCCGGAAGCAAGCCAAAGGCAAATTCGGCCAACATGGGGTCAAATTCTTCCAGCGCATTGGCATAGCCCGGCACATTGCGTCTGTGGCCAAAGTGCATGTCGAAATCAACGAAATTTGTGAAGATCAGATCACCATCTTTGGCGATCCCAGCCGCCTTCTTGGTGGCCGCCATCAAAGCTTCATGGCCAGAAGCCGGGTATTTGTGGCTCACCCCCCGCCCTGCGAAAATGTCACTGACTTTACCCACGGCATTAACAGCACCGCCAGCGCCTTGAACCCGGTCAAGCAGGGTCGGAGCTATGGGCGGCACGGCATAATCATGACGGTTATGGGTGCGGGCGAAATTGGCCGGGCTGTCGCCGTCAAAAGGTCTGGCTATTACCCGCCCGATATTAAGCGGGTCAACCAGTTTGCGCGCCAACACACACAAATCCAGCAATCGCTCCAGCCCAAAATGCTTCTCATGTGCGGCGATTTGAATGACGGAATCCGTGCTGGTGTACACTATGGGTTTCCCGGTTTTAATATGCTCCGCACCCAACTGCGCAAGGATAGTTGTGCCGGATGCATGACAATTGCCCAGCACACCCGGCAGGTCGCCTTGCTTGATTAAATCATCCAACAAACTTTGCGGAAAGCTGTTGGTTTTGTCCGTAAAATAACCCCAGTCAAATGTTACGGGCAGGCCCGCCATTTCCCAATGACCCGATATGGTGTCCTTGCCGGACGACAATTCAGAAGCCGGGCCGTATTGGCCGATAATATCCGGGCTTGGGTTAAGCCCGGCCGGAAGTTCCCCGCACGCCATTTCGGCCGCTAGGCCAAGACCAAGCATTTCCAAAAACGGAATGTGCAGCGGGCCGCTACGTACACCCTCAATATCGGCCCGACCATCGACGCACCACTGGGCTATATGCCCGAATGTATTGGAGCCAACATCACCGAACGCCGCCGCGTCCGGCGCACCGCCAATACCGACACTGTCCATTACTAATATAAAAGCTCTTTTCATATATTTTCATCCATGCGTTTGATAATTAGCGGGTTTTCGGGCGCAGCATCTGACAACGTATAGGCACCCATGAACATCTGGCCGGCCTCGCCCGCTTGGTCTTGCGTAGCCCCGTGAATACGGGCCAATACATCATTTTTTTCAATTTTGGTGCCGATGGGCGCAATGCAATCGAACCCGACCCGCGTGTCAATTTCGTCGTCAGGCCGCTTGCGTCCCCCGCCCATGACGATAACTGCCATGCCAATTGCGCGGCTGTCTATGGTGGAAACAATGCCGGGTTTGGTTGCTTTTATATCCTTGATGATCGGGGCGGCAGGGAAATATTTATCCGGGTTTTGCAGTAAATCATTTGGCCCGCCGAGCGCCGAGACCATGTGTGCAAAAACCTCAGCCGCTTTACCGTTGGCGAACACTTCATCTACCTTTGCACGGGCCACGTCAATATCATTTGCCAAACCACCAGATACCAACATCTCTGCCGATAATGCACAAGTGACCTCGTGGAGCCGCGCATCGCGCTTGCCTGCAAAATGGTCAATCACATTGCGGACTTCAAGGGCATTACCCGCCGCGCTGGCCAATGGCTGGTTCATGTCGGTAATCAGTCCAGAAGTTTTTACACCTGCGCCGTTGGCTACACTAATCAGGGAATTGGCCAGAGTTTCAGCCTGGCCCAAATCGGTCATCATGGCGCCATTGCCACATTTGATATCCAGCACCAAACCGTCCAGCCCTTCGGCAAGTTTTTTGGCCAGAATAGACGCGGTGATGAGCGGCACACTGTCCACGGTCGCGGTGGCGGAGCGGGTCGCATAAAGCACTTTATCGGCAGGGGCCAATGCGCCCGTTTGCCCGATAATCGCGCAGCCGATTTCTTTCACAGTGCGCCTGAACAAAACATTGTCCGCATTGACATCATAACCGGGAATAGCGGTAAATTTGTCCAGCGTTCCTCCCGTGTGGCCAAGGCCCTGGCCAGAAATCATCGGTACATATCCGCCGCATGCTGCCACTACGGGGCCGAGCAAGAGCGACACATTATCACCAACCCCGCCGGTTGAATGTTTGTCCAGAACCGGGCCGGGCAAGTCCCAAGTCATGACATCGCCGCTGTCGCGCATGGCCTTGGTCAGGGCAACGATCTCGTCCTTGCCAAGCCCGGTTTTATAAACCGCCATTGCAAAGGCACCAATTTGCGCCTTGCTGGTCGCGCCTGTGCCAATGCCATCAACAAAGATGCGAATGTCCGCCGCAGACGGTTTCTCACCGTCACGGATTTGGCGCAAAAATTCTTGTGGTAGAAAGGTGCTATGCTCCATAAGGCACCCAGATATTTTTAACCTGTGTGGCTTTTTCCATGAAACGTCGTCCGTAAGTATTTGCCCAGCCTATCTGCTTCTCCTTGTGCGACCACACCTGCTTCAGATTAGATATGGACGCGGCTTCCACGCCTGCAACACCGCCAGCTTTGCCGAAATACCACAGGCCTGCCACTTCTTCGTGTTCGGCCAAAGTCGGGGTTAGTACATCATGTTCGCCGGTGATGATATTGACCACACCTGCTGGCACATCCGAAGTTTCCAGGACTTGATAAAAATCAGTGGCCGCCAGCGGATATATATCCGACGGAATGATAACGGCGCGGTTGCCCGTAGCAATCACCGGTGCCAGCAAGGACACAAAGCCCAGCAAGGGCGCGTCTTGGGGCGCGACGATCCCGACAATGCCGAGGGGTTCGTTCATGGCGATGGCAATGTCGCGCACGGGTGGGGCGTGTACAGCCCCGTCAAATTTATCGGCAAAGCCCGCATAGAAAAACAAACGCTCTATGGATTGCTCAACTTCGCGCCTTGCTTTAGCAATTGTGCATCCAGTCATGGCTTTAAGGCGGGCGGCAAATTCGTCTTTGCGGGCGTCCAAGTTCTCACCGATATAATAAATTATTTGGGCGCGCAAATGGGCCGTGGACGATGACCATTTGGTGGCTTTCGTTGCGGCCTCTACGGCATTGCGGATATCCTTGCGGTTGCCGCGCCCGACCTCACCGACCAATTGTCCGGAAGGCGAAACCACGGGCATGACGGAGTTACCGTCCGGCCTCGCTTGCTTGCCGCCCACATAGTTCTTTGCCGTGCGGTCTATGCTGGTTTGCGGCGTACCGGATTTTAGTTTTGCAGGTTTGAGCGCGACAAGAGGTTTGTCTTCGCCACCCTTTGGCTTCAGATAAGCCAACATGCCTTCGCGCCCGCCCTCGCGGCCATAGCCGCTTTCGCGCATCCCGCCAAAACCGACCGCCGCGTCCAGTTGATTGGTCGAGTTAACCCAAACCACGCCGGCCTTGACCCGCGACGCGATATCAAGCGCCGTATTTATATTTTCAGACCAGATACTGGCCGCCAGCCCGTAACGCGTATTATTGGCCAATTGCACGGCTTCGTCCGGCGTACGGAACGTCATGGACACCATGACCGGGCCAAAAATTTCCTCGCGCATCAAGGTGCAAGCCGTGTCCATATTGGTGATCAATGTTGGCCGCATAAAGCAGCCCTTTTCGGGCAATGGGATATTGGCTTGATATATTTCGCCGCCCTCCTTGAGGCCGTTAGCGAGCATGGTTTCAATGTTATTCAATTGGGTCTGGTTAACCAATGCCCCCATATCCACGGTTTTATCCAAAGGATCGCCAACCCGCAATTTGTCCATGCGGCGTTTCAATTTTTTGTAAAATTTGTCGGCAATAGCTTCACTGACCAACAAGCGCGACCCGGCGCAACAGACCTCGCCCTGGTTAAACCATATGGCATTGACCACGCCCTCGATCGCACTGTCCAAATCGGCGTCCGAAAACACGATAAATGGTGATTTTCCGCCCAGCTCCAGCGTAATCTCCTTGCCCGTCCCGGCGGTGGATTTTCTAATAAGCTTCCCAACCCCGGTTGATCCCGTAAATGCGATTTTACTGATACCTTTATGGGCGACAATTGCGGCCCCGGTGGAGCCGTCCCCAGTTATGATATTGACAACACCCGCAGGCAGTCCGGCCTGCATACACAGCTCGGCAAAATAAAGCGCCGTGAGCGGGGTTTGCTCAGCGGGTTTCATAACCACCGTATTACCCGCCGCCAAAGCCGGAGCGATTTTCCACGACATCATCAAAAGCGGGAAATTCCACGGAATGATTTGCCCGATCACGCCGTGGGGTTCATAATCCGGAAGTTCGCTATCCAGCAGACTTGCCCATCCGGCGTGGTGATAGAAATGCCGCGCCACCAACGGAATATCAATATCGCGGGTTTCGCGGATCGGTTTACCGTTATCCAGTGTTTCCAGCACCGCCAGCACTCGCGCATGTTTTTGCACGAGTCGCGCCAGCGCATACAGATATTTGGCCCGCGCATGACCGGATAAAGCCCGCCAGCCCGGCCCTGCGGCTTCGGCAGCTTTTACGGCCTTGGCCACATCGGTTTTGGAGGCCATAGAAATGCTCGCCAAATTTTTGCCGTCCGCCGGGTTGGTGCTGGCAAAGGCTTTGCCGCCAGCCTTCACCCATTTGCCGCCAATGAACAGATCAAATTTTTTCTTGTGGGCGGACAGCCAAGCTCGGGCTTCGACATCGCTCTCGGGAGCCGGGCCGTAATTCATCGATTTATAAATTTCTTTCACAGACATATGCCTATCCTACACTCTCTACTTTAAACTAAAGGCTGGTGGTGCCGCGCCGCATAACGGCCCGTCGCACGGTGTTCAAGCTGGCGTTCAATGTCGGACAAAAGCGACGACGCACCGATACGAAACAAATCGGGTTCCAGCCAACCGTTGCCCAATTCTTCTTTCATCAAAATCATATAGACAAGCGCCGTTTTGGCATCACCAATACCTCCGGCAGGTTTATAGCCGATTTTGTATCCAGTCATTTCCAAATATTCGCGGATCATCCGCACCATGACCAGTGAGACGGGCAAGGTGGCATTGACGCTCTCTTTTCCGGTCGAGGTCTTGATAAAGTCTGCCCCGGCCATCATCGAGACCATGGACGCTTTGGCGACATTGGTCAAAGTGCCAAGCTCGCCGGTGCCTAATATAACTTTAATATGAGCATCCCCGCAAACCTCGCGGCATTTGGCCACCATATTATAGAGCGCCCGCCAGTCCTCATTCAAGGCCATATGACGCTCAATGACGATATCTATTTCCGTAGCCCCAGCTTTGACCGACGCCCGGATTTCGGCCAGCCGTGTCCCGAGCGGGGTATGGCCCGCCGGAAACCCGGTGGATACGGCCGCTACCGGGATGCCGGAACCCGCTAATGCCTGCACGGCAGTCCCCACAAAATTATTATACACGCACACCGCACCGGGTTTGATATCCAAATCCGCCGCGCCCAAGGCTTCCAAAACCTCTCGGCGTACCGGGTTTCGGGCTTTGGCACACAGGCGCTTGACCCGACCATCCGTATCGTCCCCGGCCAATGTGGTCAGATCAATCAATGTGATGGCCTTGAGAAGCCAGGCCGTTTGGTAATCTTTCTTGACACTACGGCGTGTACCCATAGTGGCGGCGCGGCGCTCCAGGGCTGAGCGGTTAATTTGAATGCCCTTTACATGTTTAAGATCAAGGGGGATTCCGGGGTTTCTAACTATACTCATAGCTGCCTTAAAAACGCTTTGATGAGGGCTTGGAATTGCGCGGCAGATTTCGCGGCCCACTCCTTGGTTTGGGCGTGGGTGATGGCGGTGGCCGACATGCCCGCCGCCATATTGGTAACATTGGAAAACCCGACGGTTTTCAACCCGAGGAACCGCGCCAAAATAACTTCCGGCACGGTTGACATGCCGACCGTATCCGCGCCCAGAGTTTTGAGCATACGGATTTCGGCGGGGGTTTCGAACGCTGGCCCAGACAGCCAAGCATAAACACCGTCTTTGAGGTCTACCCCGATTTCCGCCGCCCCGCGTCTGGCGGCAGCTACCAACTCCGGATCATAACAATCAACCATATCGACAAAGCGCGCATCCCCCGGTTCGCCAATCAGAGGGCTGGTGCCGGATAAATTCAAATGGTCGGTGATCAACATTTGTGAACCTGGCGGTAAATCCTCACGCAAGGAGCCAGCCGAATTAGTCACACATACGGCCTTTGCGCCCAAAGCCTTCAAAGTTTCGAGCGGCACACGCATGGCATCCGCCTTGCCGTGTTCATAATAATGTGAACGCCCGCCAAACACCGCCACATTGACGCCTTCCATCGTGCCAATCACCAGATTGGGACTATGCCCCGACACGCCCGCATGGGGAAAGCCCGGTAATTCGTCGTAAGGCACGGCGGTCGCGTCGTCGATTAAATCCATCAGACCCGAAAGACCCGAACCCAATATCAACCCCATATCCACGGGCTTGTCGTCCGTGCGCTTATTTATGTTTATGGCTAAAGTTACAGCGCTCATGTACCCACCTCCAAATTATTTCTTCCAAATGCTGCGGGGAGCAACTCCCCCAAAGTATAAGACTGTAAAGCGCCGTCTGCACCTTGAACAAAAATCGGGACATCAGCACCTGCAAATTCATTTATTTTCTGTCGGCACCCCCCACACGGTGCCACTAACCCACCACCTTTTTTGACAATACATATTTGCCTGATCTCCAGCGAACCACCCGAGACCATGGCCGAAATGGCGCTGGCCTCAGCACACTGACCTTCAGGGTAGGCAGCGTTTTCCACATTACAGCCAGCATAAATCTGCCCGTCCGCTGCCAATATAGCCGCACCGACATGGAATTTGGAATAAGGTGCATAAGCGTTTTCCCGCACAGCTTGCGCCACCTTCAAAAGGTCTTTATTAGGGGTATCTACCATATCAAACTCCAATCCACAAAATTGCGAACCTCCTTTCTAGGCCAATGGAAAGGCCTGGTCTAGCAAATTCCCACTTGCTTTTGTTCCGCACATGTTCTTTAAAGCCCTATGCACCAAACCCTTAAAAATATATTTGGCTATGACGAGTTTCGGCCTGGGCAGGAGCAGCCTATCTCTGATTTGCTTGCGGGCGAAAATGTGTTTTGTGTCATGCCTACCGGAGCGGGCAAGTCTTTGATTTTTCAGATCCCAGCGCTCATGGGTGATGGTCTTACGATTGTTGTCTCGCCCTTGATTGCACTTATGAGCGATCAGGTCAGCGCACTTAAATTATTGGGGGCGCCCGCAGAAGCCTTGAACTCCACCGTTTCGCCCGAAGATAATGAACGGATTTGGCGTAGTTTGCGTGCGGGGGAAACCAAGTTGCTCTATATGTCACCGGAGCGCTTGATGAACGGCTCGACCCTCGATGTAATGCGGTCTCTCAACGTCAAAATGATTGCGGTTGATGAAGCCCATTGTATTTCCCAGTGGGGGCCATCGTTTAGGCCCGAGTACGAAATGCTTTGCGAGCTTAAAACCCATTTTCCCCACGCGCCTATTGTTGCATTAACGGCCAGCGCAGACGAAGTAACACGCAAGGATATTGCCGCCAAACTGTTCGGGAATGATGTCAAAGTTTATGTCTCCGGGTTTGATCGTCCCAATATTTCCCTGGCGGTTTCGCCCAAGCAAGGCTGGCAGAACCAGTTGGCGGCATTTGTAAAAACGCGAAAAGGTGATAGCGGCATTGTGTATTGTTTATCACGCAAAAAATGCGAAGTCGCCGCCCAGGTTTTGAACGGGCTTGGCCATAATGCTTTAGTTTATCATGCGGGTCTGGATAAATATACTCGCGATAAAAACCAGAAACAATTTGTCAAAGACCCCGGCGTTATTATGTGCGCAACCATAGCATTTGGCATGGGCATTGATAAACCCGATGTCCGGTTTGTATTTCACACCGACCTGCCATCATCCATGGAAAATTATTATCAGGAGTTTGGCCGGGCCGGGCGTGATGGCGACCCTGCGGATTGTGAAATGCTGTTTGGAATGGGTGACATTCGGATGCGCAGACAGTTCATAGAGGAGGACGGCGCGGACAAAGCCTTGACGCGCCGGGCCCACAAGCGCCTGGACAGATTAATCGCCTATTGTGAGGCCCCGACCTGTCGTCGCCGTTCTTTGCTGGCGTATTTTGGTGAAGATTCCAAACCTTGTAATAATTGTGATGTGTGTCTTGACCCTATAGAACTAAAAGACGGGCTCCGGGAAGGTCAAATGGTGCTCTCGGCGATTTTGCGCACTGGGCAAAGGTTCGGGCCTGCCTATATTTGTGATATATTGGTCGGCGCCAATACCAAACGCATCCGGGATTTTGGCCATGATAAATTACCGACCTGGGGTGTGGGCAAACAACATAAAAAGCCGAGCTGGCACTCTATCATTCGCCAAATGGTCGCGGCAGGCTTTGTGCGCCTCGACATAGCCGAATATGGCGGCTTGTCCATGACCGAACAGGGCAAAAAATTGCTGCGCGGCATCGCCGAATTTTCCTATAGGCCTCAATTTACAAAAAATGTAAGCCCCGCAAAACCGGTGAAGGTCAAACGCGCTGCTAACCCCAAGTTGGCGGAGCAAGGCCTGTCTGAAGCCGAGTTGGAGCTGTTCGCACGCTTAAAAGAAGCCCGAAGCTCTTTGGCTCAAAAACAAAATGTCCCGGCCTTTATGATTTTTCACGATAAAACCCTGCGCGACATGGCCCGGAAACGCCCAAAAAGTGTCGACGATATGGCCAGTGTGCACGGTGTGGGCAAAGCAAAATTACAACGTTTTGGTACCACATTTTTAGATGTGTTAAACATCAACTAGAACATCAAAGCTAACAACAAATAAGTCTTGCCCATATTTAAATTTAAGGATATGGCTTGCGGCGTTGGTTAAGGGAAATCGGTGTAAATCCGACTACTGTACCCGCAGCTGTAAGCGGCGAGAAACTCACATAAACCACTGCACTTAAGTGGGGAACCACTGCACGCAAGTGCGGGAAGGTGTGAGCATCATTTGAGCCGTAAGTCAGAAAACCTGCCAACGCCGTCGCCAGCGCCGACCCACCGGGAATAGTGGAGAGCAGGAATATACCCTCGCCGAGGGCCCCATGACGACATTTGAAACGCACTTGCATGTAGCGAGCGCAATTTTTGGAGTCGTTATGAAACGCTTATACCTATCTGTCGCCCAAGCCACTTTATTGGCGGCACTGTTTGCTAGCCCTGCTTATGGGCAGGTTTTTGAAAGACCGGAACCTTGCCAAGAAATCATTTTACATAATTCAAATGGTGAGTTTTCTCCCCAAGGCATTTGCAATAAAAAGGGGGAATCCTGGTCTGAAATAATTGTCACCGCATCTCGCCTGGAACATCTCAAAAAGCAAGACCTTACAAGTCCTGTTTCTACGCTTAAGGCATCTGAAATACAAGCGCGAGGCAATGCTAATGTAGCCGATCTCTTGCGTACAATCCCCGGCGCATCAATCAACCGTTCCGGCCCTGCGGGCGCATTGACCCAATTACGCTTGCGAGGGTCAGAAGGTAATCATGTGCTTGTCTTGGTGGACGGGGTGGAAGTTTCCAACCCGAATACGGGAGAATTTGATTTTGGTTCTTTGCGCAGTGAAGATGTGGTGCGTATAGAGGTTTTGCGCGGTGAGCAATCGGCACTTTGGGGTAGCGATGCCATTGGCGGCGTTGTCAATATTATCACCCGCGCTGGAGAGACAAGCGAAAGCTACCGCGTTTCGGTTGAAGCGGGTAGTTTTAATACGCTTGAGGGTCAGGTCTCGGCTGTAGTTCCCATCAAAGGGGCCGCGCTGTCTATCAATGGCAATGTGTTTCGCACGGACGGATATGATGTGTCCGGACTTGACGGGGAAGATGGCGGTGAGGATGATGGAGCCAATAGTCGTGCGCTTAATGTTGGCTTGAATAATGTCGACGTGGGCCGAGTGACCCTGTCCGCCAAATATTCCGCTAGTCATGCGGTGTCCGAATTTGATAGCGACACGGACTTTGACGGGCGGCTCAATGATACAAATTCCGAGCTGACCACCGATAGTAAAACCGGACGTGTTTCCGCACGGTTTGAGCTGGCCGGGTTTGATAATTTGATCAATCTTGGCCTGACCGATACAAGGCAAAATACTACGGGAACCAGCTTTCGCAATGACACTACGGGCAAGCGCACCCAGCTTAACTGGGCGGCGGAAAAATCCTGGGATGTGCATTCATTGACGATACTGGCAGAAACCGAGCGGGAAGAATTTTCCAATTTCGGCGGGGACGGCGCGGGCCAAAACCAAAACGAAAGCACCCAAAACCATGCGTTGGCGGCGGATTACCGCTATAACAAAAATGCAATTACATTATCAGTATCGGCACGGGCGGATTTTAATGACCGGTTTGATGATAGCCAGACTTGGCGGGTCGGGGCAGGTTATGCTTTCGAGAGCATTGGCGGGCGAGTGCGGGCTTCTGTCGGCACAGGCGTTAAAAACCCGTCCATGACTGAATTGTTCGGTTTCTTTCCGGCGTTTTTCGTCGGCAACCCCGACATTCGGCCCGAAACCTCGACCGGATATAATATTGGTTATGATCAAGAGTTTGGGGGATGGAATTTCAGTGTTGATTATTTCCGTTCTGATTTAGAGAACGAAATTTTCACGGACTTTGGCGTTTTCCCCGCGACCGTGTTTAACCGCACAACCCAAAGCACCCGCGAAGGTGTGGAGTTGGAAGGGCGCGGTTCCATTGGCGATAATCTCGACATACGGGCTTCGGCGACATTCTTGGACGCCGAAGAAAACGGCATAAGAGAATTGCGCCGCCCAAAGTTTTTGGCAAGCGCCACGGCCACATGGACACCCGTTGAACCACTTAGCGTGACCTTGTCAGCCGACCATAATGGTAGCCAGATAGATACGGACTTTGCCACATTCTCTCGTGTCGAGTTAGAGGCTTTCACTTTGGTGGGTTTGAATATACGCTATAGCGTCAGCGATATTGTCACATTGTCCGTGCGGGCAGAAAACTTGCTCGACGAGGACTACGAGGAAGTCGTTGGTTTTGCATCACAAGGACGGGGGGTCTATGCGGGTATTAACGCTAATTTTTAGCGGACTTTTGTTGGCGGGCGCGGACGACCCGGATCGTCCGCGCATTGTCTCCACGTCCCTGTGCGGCGATGCTTATGTGTTGTCTATGGTCGCCCATAAGGATATCGCGGCCTTGTCTTGGCAAGCGGGCGATACTTTGTCGACCGCTCCCAAAAACCTCAAAACCAAACCCAAAGCCTGGGACGATGGTGAGCGTTTGTTGGCGTTAGGCCCGACACTGGTGTTGTTTGGCCCCGGCGAGGGCGCGGCGGCGAAACCCTTGCTGGATAAAGCAGGTGTCAGGCATATCACACTGGACTGGGGAGAGAGTTTCCCCGCGCTCAATCGCAACCGGGCCAAGCTTTCAAAGGCATTGGGGAAAAAACATTTCAACCCGTTTATTCTCATTGATATCAATGTAAGCAGACCCAAAATTCTTTATCTCTCCGCGTCCGGCGGTACGGCGGGGCCGGGGACATATGTAAATGCGGCAATCTGGCGGGCGGGCGGCAAAAACATTGTCACTACATCTGGATGGCATACACCGGATGTTGAAACATTGATCAGGCTCGAACCGGATTTGATTGTCACATCGTTTTTCAAAGACGGTTATGCCTCCGTCAATAGCACCGGGCTGAACAACAAGCTCTTACAAGACAAAATAAAAGCCACCCCGCACATCAATGTGCCGGGCAAATTATGGCCCTGCGCCGGGCCGGGCCTGTATGAGGCTTCGGACATTATCGCCAAAGCCATTAAGGGGCTTGAATAATGCGGCTCGGCTTGCTGATATTATTTGGTGTCTTTGCCGCCATACTCTCTCTTAGCATTGGAGCATTGCCCATTCCCTTGGCCGATCTTACCCCGGCTTTATTTGGACGCGGCGATGATATTCACATCACCATCATGCAGGATTTGCGCGCCCCGCGCACCCTCTTGGCGCTTGTGATCGGGGCCGGGTTGGGCGCGAGCGGGGCCGCCTTGCAAGGCTATACCCGCAACCCATTGGCCGACCCCGGCATTTTGGGGTTTTCGGCTACGGCGGCGCTGGGCGCGGTGCTGGCATTATATTTTGGCCACAGGCTATGGATAACACCCGCCGCTTTGGCGGGAGCCGGGATCGGGGCGGCGCTACTCTTGGCTATGGCCGGGCGCAGGCAAAGCGCGACCGTTTTAATCTTGGCCGGGGTCGGGATTGGCTCATTGGCTACGGCCTTAACCGGGCTATTGATGAATTTCGCGCCCAACCCGTGGGCGCTGTCAGAAATCGTCTACTGGCTCATGGGGAGCCTGAAAAACGCCAGCTACGATGGGGCGGTTATAAGCGGCAGCTTGACATTGACAGGCTTGCTGTTGTTGTTTTGGATTGGCCCGGATTTACGGGCGCTTAGTCTTGGAGAAGACACGGCCAAGAGCCTTGGGGTGCCCTTGGGTCGGTTGCGGGTGTTTCTGGTGCTGGGCGTAGCTTTGTGTGTCGGCGCAGGTGTAGCCGTGGCGGGAGCTATCGGGTTTATCGGCCTGTTTATCCCCCATATATTACGGGCCATATTCGGCCCTGACCCGGCGCGGCTTATTCCCTTGTCGGCCTTGGGTGGGGCCGGGTTTTTAGCGCTTGCAGACAGCTTGACACGCGTGTTGTCAGTTAACGGCACGGTGATGTATCTGGGTATTTTATCGGCGCTCATCGGCGCACCGTTTTTCATATGGTTAGCGTTTCGGGCGGGACGGTCATGAGCTTGCAAATTAAAAACCTATGCGCCGGATATGGCGACATGCCTGTCTTGCAAAACATCAACGGCGCAGCAAAGCCTGGAGAATTGATCGGTTTGCTTGGCCCGAACGGGTCGGGGAAATCATGCCTACTTAAAGCTATTGCCGGATTGATCACACCAACCAGTGGGCATGTTATGCTTTCGAATAAGGCCGTACCGTCTTTACCGCCAAAAACCCAAGCCAAAAGCATTGCCTGGCTGGCCCAAGACCGTAGTGCTGCATGGGCTTTATCCGTGCGCGAACTGGTGGCTTTGGGGCGTGCGCCTTACCGAGGGCGTTTGGGGAGGTTTTCACATGCGGACACACAGGCCATTGATGGTGCCATGTCATCTGCCTATTGCGTAGATTTACAAGACAGGCGCTTTGACACACTGAGCGGCGGTGAGCAGGCGCGGGTCTTATTGGCGCGGGCTTTAGCCGTGGGGGCGCCGCTTTTATTGGCGGACGAACCCACCGCATCCCTCGATCCCTATTACCAAATTTCTATTTTGCAATCTTTGGCCAATGAAGCGAAAAGCGGTAAAACCGTGATTGCAAGCTTACACGATCTAAACCTTGCCAGACAGTTTTGCGACCGGGTTTGGGTGATGCAAAAGGGCAAGCTGGTTGCCGATGCCGCACCACAAAAAGCCCTAAGCGCATCCCTGCTCGCGGATGTGTTTCGTATTCAAACCAAAAACGGTTTTAGCGTTCAAATACCAGAGAAAAACTGACCGGGACTTCGGGCGTGATCGACGGTAAGCTAGCTAGTTCACGCAGTTTTTCTACCCCGGTCTGCATGGAAAAATCTTCAATATCCAGCACCACAGGCTCCTGATTATCCACAGAGATTTTATTAACGCCAAGCCGCGTAACAATGAGAGCAACATCAAAACCCGCCGTTTCGCCGTGCATATTGACAGTGACATTTTGGCTCATAGTTACACGCTCACCAATTTTCATGGCAGCAAATTGCGCCATATCAATTTTGGTACTGATTTTAGCCAAGGGGTATTTCTTCGTTTCGAACAAATAAGTGCGCATACGTTCATTGCGAATGTCAATATTGGTCTCTACACTGTCCAAAGCAACGGTAACAGATGTAACGCCGTCCACACTGACCGCGCCGCTTAATGTGCCAAAGCTATGGGCTTCAATCATTGTGCCTTTTTTGACGCTGATAAAACCCACATGTGACTGGCCAGGCAATAAATGCCAGGGGCCTGTTGCTTCTGGCACAGAATCTTGCTGACTGCATGCACCAAGGAACACCGCAAAAAACAAGCCAAAAATCAAAAATATCCGCATAGTTATCTTCCCGTTCTTTTAGAGATGTTAGCACATGTGTCGGCAAATGTAATGCTTAACCAGGAAAAATTTTATCATAGAGGTTGAGCATGGGTACAGACAAATAAGCGGCAATAAAGCCTATGGCCCACATGCTGGCTGAGAATATCAACACACGTTTATTCCATTTATCCGCCGTGGTACATTGGGCAGCCAATTTTGGATCCGTAGGGCACGTGCGACCGGGCCTATAGACCGACCAGGCGCTGACGGATAATATCAGGCCAGAACCAATAAATAACCAAAACTTGTTTTCAGCCAGGGTTCCCAAAAACGGCACATTGGCGAACATGGCCGCCGATACGGCCCCAAGACCGACAGTTACGAGCAAAATGGGCAAGGCACAGCAAATCAAAGTGGTTGAAGATGCAAACAGCGTTAGCCAGCCCCACTGCTTTTCTCCGCCAACATTTCCCGGCGTCTGTTTGCGTAAAATGCTCACTCAAATGATCTGTTTTTTCTTTTTGTCACTTATCGAGCATGTCTCTTGCTTGGTCTTGCTGACATAGGTGAAGCCTTTTTTCTTAAACAGTTTTCCCAGCTTTTCGTCGGCCATGTCAGTGGTTTCGTCCACACATACGCTAATGGTTGCAGCGCCGAGATTGGTCGACACTTTGGTCACACCTTCGACTTTTTTCAGGGCTTTTTCAGACGTCGCCGCGCAGAACGGGCATGTCATACCGTCAACCCGCAAATCATATTGCACCTGACCTTGTCCGTCTTTTGCAAATGCGTTGCCTGCGAGCAGCAGTATGCCTGCACTTATCAATAATATTTTTCTCATGGTTGTCTCCTTTTGAAGTCTCATGCTTTTAAAAGTTGAACCGCATGCTGGCAATAACTGTGACACCGGGTTGTAAGGCTGTACCGTTTAAATTCTTGACAACTGGAATTTTAATGGCCGTTTCAGCTATCCAGCGTTTGGTTGCGTATTGCAAACCCGGCGTTATAAAAGCGGTGGTGCCGCCACTGTTCGCATCAGCAATATTCGTAATTTCGTTAGCGTCAGTATAGACTAGGCTGGCTTCCAAAACAGTGAACAAATATCCATTTGTGTTCACATTTCCGTTATGGTTATTGATGCGGTATTGCAGTGAGGCATCAATTACGGCTTCATTGCCTCGCGCAAAACCGTTCTTTTGTCCATTGACGGTATATTGAATTTGACCGTCAAAATTCCAATTGGTCGAAGCGCGGGTGAGTATAAGTCCACCGAAGAAATCCGTGCTGCCGTCGCTGGTTTCCCCGGTTTGGCCGGTCGGGATATTGATACCGGCAAAGCTTGCAATGCGGGTTGTCCGGCCTGGGCCATCCTTTTGGTACATCTGGTAGCGGGCAAATGTTTGTATGTCCGCTAAACCGGAAGCGCTGGTGGACACATTGTCAATTGTCACATCCCGACTAATAATGGGAACAATGGTAAACACGGCCAGCTTTTCAGTGATGCCGTAGCCCATTGCCGTGACGGATCTCCAGATATCCACATCCCGAGATACACCAAGTATATCATCGCTGGCGCCAGTATAAATTATTTGTTGGCGAACAATTATTTCTTCGTCGCTCACGGGCAAAGCGCTGTTAAAAGTTATGGGGGCCGCGAACGCTTCATTGCCCATAACGACAGCGAATATTAACCCCGCGCCACTTATAAAGTTCTGAAAATTTCTCTTTGCCATATTGCATTTCTATATTGAAAAAACAGACCTTAATAACACATTATAAGCTATAGACCGTGGTCTAAAGTCAAGGGGTTTTTACAGTAATAGGTTTGACCGCTACTCTCTGTCCGGCTTGCTGTCATACATGGCGCGGTCGGCACGGTGCAGGATTTGTCTGGCCGTGTCTTCGGGGTGACAAGCACTGACCCCCCAAGCCGCGCTGATAGAAATTTTCTCGCCCAACACACCTACATATTGACTGGCAATACGGCACGCCAATGATGCAGCCTTGGCACGGGCAACCATTTCTTCGGATTTAAACAGCAGAACGCCAAATTCATCCCCGCCAATGCGGGCCACCATATCACAATCACGAACGGACGCGCTGAGTATCGCACCCACTTTAATCAACAAATCATCACCGGCACTATGGCCATATTGATCATTTATTTTTTTAAATCCGTTCAGGTCAAAGAATATAATGCTGCACAAAATATCATAACGGGACATCAATGTCTGTGCCCGCCCTATTTCGCGCATAAGGGCGCGGCGATTATATACAGGCACTAACGGGTCAGTATCAGCGGTTTGTTCCAGCTCTAAAATCCTAGTTTTCAAAACGCTGATTTCATCTCGGTAGTTTTGCGATTTATCAACTGCGCTTTCCACCAATTTGACAATACTACTTGTATTGCGTTCACTGTCATCAAGTGGTTTGATTTGCAAGCTGGTCATAATTCCTCGAACGCGTTTTTAGTGGTTTAACAAAAGGGTGTTAAAAAACTGCCAACATCCAGATAAACATGCCCTAATGTTTATGTGGGTTCTATTGGGTGTTGCGATATTTGTTTTGATACATAGCCCGGTCAGCACGGTCTAAAATTTGCTTGACCGAATTGTCCGGAAAGCAAGGCGAGGTTCCCCATGCCGCCGTCAGGAATATCTCTCCGGTGGGCAATATAACCCGTTGTTTGGTAATTTGGCGGGCAAGGATAACCGCCTTGGTTTGGGCGATCATTTCGTCAGTTTTGAATAATATGACACCAAATTCATCGCCCCCGAGCCTTGCGACAATATCACTATCTCGAACCGAAGCCCGCAGACATTTGCCTATTTTGATCAGCAATTCATCGCCAATACCGTGGCCATAAAAATCGTTTATTTCTTTAAATTTGTTGAGATCAAAAAATATTATGCACGACTGTATATCATAACGTGATGCTACGGTTTGCGCTCGCTCAATCTCGCGAATAAATGCCCGGCGGTTTTTGACAGGTACAAGCGGGTCGGTATCGGCCGCATGTTCAAGATTGGAGATTTGGGCTTTAAGCGCCTTGATCTCGTCCAGCAATCCTTGCCTGTCGGCCGCCGTGAACACGTCTTGTTCAGGCAGACAATTGCCGTGATCCTCATAATTAAATCCGACCAATGATTGCTGTAACCGCATGAAAACCTCAATTGTCCCGGTTGATTGATGTGTTGGTTGTATCAAGACAATGTGAAATATGTACCAAATATCAGGGTCAAAAAAATGCAAATATTTGAAGTTAATGAAAACTGAATAAGCATTTTGCACACAGGATTCATATTTCAATTGACCAATGAGAAAATCTGATTAGTTTTGCGCTCTTTACATGAGCGTTCTATGACTGATGCACACACATCCAAACCCGTCGCGATTATCATGGGGTCAAAATCCGACTGGCCGACCATGCAAGCCTGTGCGGACATTCTTGATGAGTTGGGAGTTGGTTACGCTGCCAAAGTTATTTCAGCCCACCGCACACCCGAGAGGATGTTTGATTTTGCTCGTTCCGCCAAAGGCGCCGGCTATAAAGTCGTTGTCGCAGGCGCGGGCGGCGCGGCGCATTTACCGGGCATGGTGGCGTCTATGACGAGCTTGCCTGTATTGGGCGTTCCCGTTCAGAGCAAAGCCTTGAGCGGTCTTGATAGTCTTTTGTCCATTGCGCAAATGCCCGGCGGTGTGCCCGTGGGGACTTTGGCCATTGGCAGTGCTGGCGCAAAAAACGCCGGCCTGTTGGCAGCGTCTATTCTAGCGCTTTCAGACAAGAGCTTGGCAAAAAAACTGGACGCGTGGCGGGCGGCGCAAACCGAAAATATTGGACTTGATCCGCGTGACTAAACTTCCAAAAGGCGCGACAGTTGGCATTTTTGGCGGCGGGCAGTTGGGCCGTATGTTGGTGCAGGCGGCGCACGGGTTGGGCTATAAAACCCATGTGTTTGACCCTTTCAATGATACACCCGCCGGGCGTATAGCCGATACCGAAACCACCTCCCCCTATGAAAACAAACAAGCGGTGGAAACGTTTGCAGCTAATTGTGATGTTCTCACGTATGAATTTGAAAATATTCCCTTGGCGACCATCAAGCTTGCGGCGCACATTACCTCCGTATTTCCGGATGCTCTGGCCTTGCAAACCTCCCATGACAGATTGATTGAGAAAACATTTTTGCAAGACCAGGCAGGCGCACCCGTAGTGGATTTCGCGCCTATCGAATCCATGGCGGCACTGTCCGAATTTGTGCGCGAATTTGGCGCGCCTGCCGTACTGAAAACCCGCCGGTTTGGCTATGACGGCAAAGGCCAGGTCAAAGTCACCTCCGAACGTGATGTCAAAGCCGGGTTTGCGCGCCTTGGCGGTACGGATTTGATCGCCGAAAGCTTTGCACCGTTTGTTCGCGAGTTTTCGATCATAGCTGCGCGGGGCCAAGACGGCGAAATCGCTTGTTATCCGCTGACGGAAAATGTCCACAAAGACCACCGCCTCCACACCAGTATTGCGCCAACCGGGGATCCGCAAAATGTTAAGGGTGAAGCTCAGGCCATCACGCGGCGGATTTTACAAGCTTTGAATTATGTCGGGACTATGGGGGTTGAATTTTTTGAACTTGCGGGCGGCAAACTTATCGTCAATGAAATTGCCCCGCGTGTCCATAATTCCGGTCACTGGACCATGGATGCGGGCTGCACGGATCAATTCGAACAACATATCCGCGCCATAACCGGAATGCCTTTTGGGGCCACACAACCAAAATACGCCGTAAAAATGACAAACCTGATCGGGGACGAAATATTGCAAGCGGATGCGTTGGCTAAAAAACCAAACACTTTCGCCCACAATTATGACAAACGCGAGATAAAGCCTGGCCGGAAAATGGGTCATGTAAACGAGATATTGGGTCAGGCGTAACGGATTTACCAATCACCGCTGACCGCTTGCCAAAGCGCCAGGGTTGCGGCAGCAGCAGTGTCAGCACGCAGAATTCTAGGGCCAAGGCTAATGGGGACGCAATAGGGCTTTGCCCGTAACATAGCCCGCTCATCCGCCGTGAACCCACCCTCAGGGCCAATAAGGATTGCGGCAGGGGCTTTGATTTTGGCCAAGGCTGTGGCGGCAGGTTTAGCGTCGCCGCCCTCGTCTGCAAACACCAAGGTACGGCTTTTATC
This sequence comes from Robiginitomaculum sp., assembly GCA_016765135.1. GTDB lineage: Bacteria > Pseudomonadota > Alphaproteobacteria > Caulobacterales > Maricaulaceae > Robiginitomaculum_A. The sequence goes on along the minus strand of JAESQN010000016.1, from coordinate 89,969 downwards.
CCAACCCGCCAATATGTGCTCTAGTTTCTGGGCGTCGCGAATTTGCGGTAAATCCAGCCGCTCAGTCTGCTCCGCAGCCTCTATGACATGGGCCTGCATTTTATCTATATTGATGCGTGATGTCGTGCGGGCCGTAATCACGGGCTGGATCAGGGCGGCACCCAGCTCGGTAGCTTTTTCGACAATGAACACATTGCGTTTATGTTTGATCGGCGCAAATAACAGCCAGATATCAGGCGGCGGCTCAAGAGTGCGAATTTGTTCGCCGGCCGACAAAACGGTTTCGCGCTTTGATATGTGCGTGATACTGGCCAAATACTCCCCGTCATTGCCATTAAACAGGCGCACCTGATCACCGACCGTGCGCCGCAAAACCCGCGACAAAAAATGGCCTTGGTCTTTGGGCAAAACGATATCATCACCCTGCACAATTTCGCCTGTCACATACAGGCGCGGCAATTTGTAAAACGCTCTCATAAACACTTTATAGCCAATGATTTTGTGCTAATCACCCCCTAATAAACAAATCATGTAGGGTGGATTACGGCCAAGAAGCCTAATCCACCCTACGAGCATAAAGCGAGGATGTTGGTATGGTGGCTGACAAAACCATAAAAGATAGTGTGACGGGCGGCTGGGTCGAGCGTATGCCTGAGCGCCTGCGTCCATATTTGCGCTTGTCGCGCTATGACCGGCCTATCGGGTTTTGGTTGCTTGCCCTGCCGGGCTGGATTGGGTTAGCCTTTGCGGCGCTGGGGTACGGATTCGCATGGGGCGATCTGAAATGGGCAGTGCTCATTGGTATTGGTGCCGTGGCCATGAGGGGCGCAGGTTGCACCTATAACGACATTATAGATCGGGATTTGGATAAGCAGGTAGAACGCACGACCCTGCGGCCTTTGCCAGCCGGGACGGTAACATTAAAACAAGCCTGGATATGGTTGGTATTGCAATGTCTGGCCGGGCTAGTCGTGCTGGCATTTTTCCCGCGTCAGGCCCAGATCATTGCCGTTTCGTCCTTGGCCCTGGTCGCCGTTTACCCGTTTATGAAACGCATCACCTATTGGCCACAAGCCTGGCTCGGACTGACGTTTAACTGGGCCGTGCTGGTGGCTTATGTGGCCAAGACGGGTATGGTGGATTTGTCCATATTCTTGCTTTACGCAGGTCTCGTGTTCTGGACTATCGGTTATGACACAATTTACGCCTGTCAGGACACTGAAGACGATGCGCTGATCGGTGTGAAATCCACAGCACGGTTGTTTGGAGGAAAGGTGAAACTGGGTGTAGGAGCCGTATATTTAATTTGTATTTTCCTGATAGGGTTCGCACTTATATATGCTATTTTGCTGAGCAAGAATGATTTGGCATCGGTGTTTTTTCATGTTGATACCTCACTGGCAGGCTATATTATTGTGCTCATCCCTTTTGCCGTACATTTGCTTTGGCAGGTTTTTAAACTCGACCCGAACAATGGTGAGCTAAGTCTTCGTATTTTTAAATCTAACCGTATGGCGGCACTATTGCTTATTCTCACATTAAGCCTGCCAAGGCTCGCAAACATGTTATAAACTGTGAAGTGACGCCCCGCATTTATAGTGTTTAAATGGCTCCTAATCATGGAGGTCAATATGATCAATCGTAGGAATTTCACTTTCGCAGCAGCGGCCCTTGTAACCACGGGTGTATTTGCTAAAACTATCAGCTATGCCGACAACCAAGATAAAATCATGAACACAAATATCGACTGGAAATCTATCAAAAAATCCGAGTGGAAGGCCCGGTTAACTACGGACGAATTTTACGTCATGCGTAGAGAAGGCACGGAGCGTCCGTTCTCCTCACCACTCAACGACGAAAAACGCGCCGGGACATTTAACTGCGCCGCTTGTGGTCTGCCATTATTCGAATCTGGGACCAAATATGAAAGCGGCACGGGCTGGCCCAGTTTTTGGAAGCCTATCCCCGGCGCCGTAAAAACCAAACGCGACTTTAAAATGGTCATTCCTCGTACTGAATATCACTGCGCCAGATGCGGTGCCCACCAAGGCCACGTCTTCAAAGACGGCCCAAAGCCAACCGGGCTACGTTATTGTAATAACGGTATCGCACTGGACTTTGTTCCGTCTTAGGACGTGACAAACTAGTTCATGTGTGTAGTTTCTCTACCCAAGGAGAAACCACATCATGGCCATTGCCCGCCCGACCCACCGCCGATTGTTTGTCGTGTTTGACCACGCCTATGGCCGCTTGTCGCGCCGGGCCGGGGCTGTGCTGGCGGACATCAGCATAAAACCCGCGCAAGCTACGGCACTGGTCTATCTTGGTTATCATAATGGGTGCCAGCTTTCCGAGCTGGCTAGCGGGGTTGGGGCCGGCAATGCCGCCGCAACGGGCCTGGTTGACCGTATGGAGAAATCCGGGCTGGTCGAACGCCGTAAATTACAAAGCGACGGTCGCGGTAAAACCGTGCATCTTACGCCCCAAGGCCTCGTCAAACGCGAACACGTCATGGAGCGTCTGCGCACACTGGACGAAAAATTGTCGAAAAATTTTACAGACCCCGAGATGGAAACCATATATAAGTTTCTCAACGTTGCTAGCGAACTGGAATTATAATAACAAGAGGCGAGGAGGGCGCGAAAGCGACCGACCGGGAGATATTATGGCCTACAAATCCTTACGGGAATTCATAGATAAATTGGAGGCTGATGGAGAACTGGTACGCGTCACCGAGCCTGTGTCTACCGAGCTTGAGATGACCGAAATTGGGCGCAGGTTGGTCGAGACCGGGCCTGCGGTTTTGTTTGAAAATGTTGTTAAGGAAGACGGCTCCAAATCCGATATGCCCGTGTTGATCAATCTGTTTTCCAAGGTCAAGCGGGTGGCCATGGGAGTGACCATGGGCGCTACCGAAAGAACCACAGCTGGGGAACTGCGCGAAGTTGGGGAATTGATGGCGGCTTTGCGCCAGCCCGAGCCGCCGCGCGGCATGAAAGATGCCTGGAGTAAATTACCAATCCTCAAGACCGCCATGACCATGAAGCCCAAAACGGTTAAAAAAGCACCGTGTCAAGAAGTGGTTCTGAAAGGCGATGATGCGTCCCTTGATCTGCTCCCCATTCAAACCTGTTGGCCGGGCGAGCCTGCACCGCTGATCACCTGGGGGCTTGTGGTGACCAAAGGGCCGGGTAAGTCTGCTTTGGATGATTATAATCTCGGGATTTACCGGATGCAAAAACAAGGCCCGCGACAAGCAATTATGCGCTGGCTCAAACATAGAGGCGGGGCGCAACACCACCAACGCTGGAAAGACAAGAAGCCCGAACCATTGCCCGTAGCCGTCGTCATCGGCGCAGACCCCGGCACTATTTTAGCCGCCGTGACGCCCGTACCGGAAACCTTGAGCGAGTATCAATTTGCCGGGCTGTTGCGCGGCGAAAAACTTGAACTGGTGGATTGTAAGACCGTGCCCCTGAAAGTCCCGGCCCACGCGGAGATCATCCTCGAAGGCCATGTCATGCTGGACGAATATGCAGCGGAAGGGCCTTACGGCGATCACACCGGTTATTATAACTCGGTCGAGCAATTCCCGGTGTTCAAGCTGTCCGCCATTACTACGCGCAAAAAACCGATTTATCTCAGCACTTATACGGGCCGGCCGCCGGACGAGCCGAGCGTTCTAGGCGAAGCGCTGAACGAGGTTTTCATCCCGCTCCTCCAACAACAATTCCCGGAAATCATAGACTTCTGGCTACCACCCGAAGGCTGCTCCTACCGCATCGCGGTCATCAGCATGAAGAAAGCCTATCCGGGCCACGCCAAACGGGTGATGATGGGCGCATGGTCATTCCTGCGCCAATTCATGTACACCAAATGGATTATCGTCGTGGACGAGGACATAAATGCCCGTGATTGGAAAGACGTAATGTGGGCCATATCAACCCGCATGGACCCGGCTCGCGACATAACGATAATAGAAAACACCCCCATAGATTACCTAGACTTCGCCAGCGAAGAGCCAAGCCTAGGCTCCAAAATAGGCCTAGACGCAACGAATAAAATAGGCGCGGAGACAAAACGCGAATGGGGCGAGGTAATCAAGATGGACGACGAGGTGGTAAAGGCGGTGACGGAGAAGTGGGAGCGGATGTTTGGGGGTGGGTGATTTTGGACTAAGTTCCCTAAAGGAGGAAAAACGGACATCCCGAGCATCTTACTTGGGGCGGTTTTAAATCTTTCTGTTTCGTCTCCTACGGATCAAATGCCGATATTATAATTCCCATTACGATATTACCCGTCCAATTATTATGACCACCTTTGGCGAAGTTTCGACCGTTTAAGCCACGCCAGCTTTCAACTCCTAGTGCAGCAGAGAGATCAATCGCTTCACCTCTTACGTCCGCTGTTTCATGGAATAAAATGGTTGGAAATTTTTGAGCAGATCGTATCGGAGCTTGCGCACGAACCCATTCCTGCCGCCCCTTTTTTGAGAGTCCATCTCCATTGAGCATCCCGCGCCACATTTGTGCTTGATCGGCTATAGTTGTGTCCATTGAGCCCGAAGCACTGACATTGCTCCGTTCATCGTGAGGTTCAAATCTTCCGTCCATATCATAGCCGTCTGCCATGTTTTGCGCAAAGTCCTCTCGCCATTGCATGCTGGTATTTGGCATCCCAAATGGGTCGAAAAGCCGTTTTTTCATCTCAGCCTTGACATCAAGCCCTAAACCCTCTTCCAAAACTGTCTGTAAAATTTTGATACCTTCACCGGAATACGCGTAGCTTTCTCCAGGTGTGAAGTGGAATGTAAGGTTTTGATTTTCCTCAAGGTACCGAAGGTTGTTTAACCCTGTTGTATGAGTCAAGATGCTCCGAGCTGTGAGCTGTTTCCATTCTTCATTATCATCAAGCGAGCGCCACCGCTCATATTCGGGAAGTGGTTTGGGAAGGTATGTATCAATTGTTGCGTCAAGATCAATTTTCCCCTCGTCAACCAGTTGCAACACCATGTAAGCAAACGCTGCTTTGGTTAGCGAAGCGCCATACATGATGGTGTCGGTCTTGAGCGGTAGGGCTTGTTCAACATTGCGCATTCCGTAGGCATCCACATGTAAGATAGTTTCGCCCTCAATCACTGCGATTGCCATACCTTTGACATCCTCACGGAGCATTAGGCGATCAATCTCGATATTTATTTCTGAATTACTAGGAAGCCGGTGGACAGAAGTCTTATTTTGCGCGAGCGAGGTGCATCCAACGACAAATACAAGTGCTAAAAAGATTAAGCTTATTCTTGACCATTTACTCATTGATTATCCTCCAATTTGAATTTGAATTATGGGGTAGGTCGCCGTTATCGCCAGCGATAACTTACGAAGAAACAACCAAGTCCACCCAAGATGAACATGAAAGCTGGCGCAATCAGCCAACGAAGTGGCGATTTTACGGTCTCTGAATTGATGCCAAAAAATCGCCAAACCCTCGTACCATTTGGCACAGGTTCAAAGAATGTAACCCCGCGATTGTCAGGGAGTGATTGATACTGCTCGTCGATCCTTGCAATCATCTCTTGCTGTCGCTTTAAAAAAATTTCGGCATCTGAGCTAAAACCAAGCTGACTATCCCCGATAATCTCGAAAACGTCAAAGCTCTCTCCAGCCAATATGACCCCCTCAGAGCGATATTGGAATTGCGCGACTGTCGTATCCCGTGCCAGTTGTGTGAGCCCCAGCAATGCGCCGCCCATCATCAAAGCGCAAATGCCGACAATAAGCCATGCCCTGATCAGTCTCTTTTTGTCTTGCTCCTCGCGTAGTATAACTGCACGGACTTCACCGATTTCTCGCAGTTTATCAAGCTCGCCTGGAAATAACTCGACATTCATTTTTGAGAGGTCGATTGAATAGGCCGATATAAGGCCAGAAAAAACATCCTCTGAAGGGTATGACTTACCTGATTCCAATTTTGAAAGGTAGGATTGCTCGATCCCGATCTGGCTAGCGGCTTCTGGCTGTGTCCAGCGAAGAGACTGTCTCAATTCACGTATATAATCACCAAATTTCATTTTAGTCATTCCATCTGTTATTCATATGATATGTTCAGGGCATCCTAGGACATGATTAACTAGGAATACCAAGAATACGAGATGAATATTCAAGAATATTTGGTAATTAAGTCACCCCGGGCTTCGTCCCGGGGCCTCGTACTTGCCGCAAACCACGAGGTCCCGGGTCAAGCCCGGGATGACATCAAAAGGAAAATGACCAGTGCGCTGACTACCCGGCCAAAGCTGCTCTGTCGCTATCCGTTGCCAGGCCCCAATTGTCTGTTAGGGACAATAAATCCCGGTAGGCGCAATAGGCTATGTATTCACTACGGCTGGCAAAATCTTCTTCTGGTTTGTTGTCACCATGACTGCGCCGCCAGATGGACAGTTTCATCAGGACTTCATTGGCCGTTTTTGCTGGTATTTCGCACAAATAGGCTACGATCCGGATCTGTTCGTCAATTTGACGGTTTATTTTGGCCTCCAGCTCACACATTTGGTGTTTGTTTTTCACTGATGCAGTGCCATCTGCTGCCAATGCGTTGCTTAACTCTATCCAACGCCAGTATAATGCGGATACCGTTCCGCCCACTGATGGCATTTGTGGTGAAGTCCTCGTCACTTCATATCTCCTAATAAGTATTTTGCAATTTTCCGTCAATGTGCTAATACAACATATTAGTACGAACGTCCAATAAAAATTGGGGCTTACAGGCCCTGGTGTTTTAGGTCAACCGTCCTATACGTGCCTAAGCATTAAAAATTGGTAACCACATGTCGACACTGAAATCACCGAACAATCAGGGCCTACAGGACATCATCCTCTATTTGAACGGGCTTCAAGGGGGCCAACCAAGTCGTCTTGCTAAAACCACGAAAGGGGCAAATACAAAAGCGAAAATACTGGAAGCCTGTTATCTGGTTTTTTTCGAGCATGGCCACAAGGGTATGTCATTTGCAAAAATCGGTGAAAAAACCGACATGACCAAAGGCAATATTACCTATTATTACAAAACCAAAGCAGACCTGCTTGAAGACATGTATAATGAAGTTTTAGGGGTATTTGCTACTCGCCTGATGCAAATTCTACACCAGTCTGAAAATGACCCGAAAAAGGCTTTGGCGGATGTTCTTAATTCGATTATTCGGGACTCTTTAACCCGCTATCCGTTTTACATGCAAACCTATGGTTATGTCATAAGCCATAAAAACACAGGCATTGGCATATCAAATAGCTATAATAAGTATTGGCAGGTCGTGTCACGGTTATTACAATTGCTACACCCCCAAGCGAGCGATGCCAAAATTCAGGAGCTTACCTTGTATATCCGCAGCATGGCCCACGGGTTAAATGTTCTCAACGGCATGAGCGCAGGCAATGAGAAAGCTTTACGCGCATTGCAAAAAACTATCAACGCACGCATTTGGAATGCCATCGAATTTGAGTTTGCAAAACAATAATTCGTCAATACCGTGATAAACATCACGGTCATACCGCACTAACCCCTCGTATATTACCAAATAGAAGCGAGGGGGATTTGCGAATACCCCCAATTCAATCTTTACTCTTCGGCTCGGGCTTCTGGTCGCGTATGAAGATTGAGAAATTACGTTTAACATTACGTTTAACGGGGCAAAAAGATGAAGTTCAAACTGGAAACCTTTGGCACTGATATTGTATCTTTGTGGAAACTGATAATACCGTTGATGTTCTTGCTGATCCCCTCACTTATTTTTATGTAAATCCGGGATAGCCTGTTGGGGCAGTCGACAAGGCCTGAGGCGCAAGCTTCAGGCCTTGTTTGTTTTGGGCGACAACAATATAATAAACCTCGACCTTTACGCCCCAAAGCATTATGATATTACGCGAACGATAATAAGGGGAAGGTCATGACGCTGTTTGAAATTGTTGCTCTGTACGGGGCTATCAATATTATTTTGCTGGTTATATTAAGCTACCGGGTTGGCGGGGCGCGCAAAAAACACAGTATCGGTATAGGTGACGGTGGCAATGAAGCTTTGCAAAGAGCGGTTCGCGTTCAAGGGAATTTCACGGAATACGCACCCTTGGCTATTGTAGGTCTTTTGTTAATGGCATCTTTAAGCGCAAATCCCTATTGGCTACACGGGGTCGGCGGGGCGTTTACTCTGGGTCGGGTGTTTCATGCCGTAGGGCTTGGCGGCACTTCTGGCATTAGCTTTGGCCGGGTTGCAGGCATGGTATTGTCGTGGGGATCATTATTGGTCATGGCGCTGTATTTATTGTATAAGGTGTTCACATAGACCTTGCCCGTGCTCCAATGTTTGTTAAAAGCGGCCCCATGATACAATCACCCAAATCCGACCTACGTCCTGATGATTTAAAACCAACAGTGGAAAACCTGCTACGCTTGGCCAAGCATTATGGTGCGCATAAGGCCGAAGCCGTTGGCGCACATGGCCGCTCGCTCTCCATTGGTGTGCGCGGCGGGGTACTTGAGGATATTGATAATTCCGAGGGCCGCGATATTGGCTTGCGGGTATTTGTCGGACAAAGACAAGCCTGTGTTTCCAGCTCCGATCTTTCACAAACATCCTTGGACAAGCTGGCCGAACGGGCCGTGGCCATGGCCAAATTGGCACCTGAAGACCCCTATTGCGGACTTGCTAATAAAGACAAATTGGCGACCAAAGCTCCTGAACTGGAAATATTTGACCCGGTGGATTTGGATGCGGATATGTTGCTTGGTCGCGCCAAAATTCTTGAGGCTACCGCCCTTGGCGTAAAAGGCGTAAACCAGGCCGAAGGCGCGAACGCCTATATGACCAAGGGTGCCTCTTGGCTGGCCACGTCTGACGGGTTTGACAATGGGTGGCAATCCTCCAGCCACGGCCTGTCCGTAGCGGCCTTTGCCAACAACAGCGCAGGCATGGAGCGGGATTATGACTACAAGACCACGCGCTGGCTGGCAGATTTACCGTCCCCCGAAACCATAGGCATAAGTGCTGGCGAACGTGCGGTCGCACGATTGGGAGCCACAAAAATGGCTTCCACTAACCTGCCCGTTTTGTTTGAAAGACGTGTTGCGGGTAGTTTGCTAGCATCATTTATCAGCGCCATTTCCGGCCCGGCCATTGCACGCGGCGTATCATTTCTCAAAGACCACATGGGCGAGCAGGTGTTTCATAAGGACATCACCATTACGGACGACCCATATTTAAAGCGCGGCGTCGGTTCCCATCCGTGGGACGGGGAAGGCGTGGCTGGCCCTGCACTTGATTTGGTAGAAAACGGCGTGCTTAAATCCTGGATATTAAACACGGCGACGGCAAACCAGTTGGGCCTGGTTACAACGGGTCACGCCCACCGGGGCATGTCATCACCGCCGGGCGTTTCAAGCACCAATGCATGGATTACGGCGGGTAAGAAAAGCCCCGAAGCTCTGATGCAAGATATTGGCAAGGGACTGTTGATCACCGAAATGTTCGGCCCGTCTCTCAATCCCAATACCGGCGATTATAGCGTCGGGATTGCCGGGTTTACCATTGAGGGTGGGCAACGCGGTGCGCCCGTCAGCGAAGTGACCATTGCCGGCAATTTGCTGGACATGTTCAAGACAATGATTGTCGCCAATGATTTGGAGCTCGATGAAGGGGTGAGCAGCCCAACCATGCTTATTGAAAATATGGTTGTTGCCGGTGCCTAATCAAGATGTGCCTAACAAAGATGACTTGTTGCTGTTAATCGAAACCGCACTGGTGGCGGGCGGTATTGCGCGGGATTATTATGAGCGCGGCGACGCCAAAGTCTGGGACAAATCCGAAAACCATCCGGTGACAGAAGCCGATATTGCGGTCAATAATTATCTGGAAAAAACACTGCAAGCTGCCCGCCCCCAATATGGCTGGCTCTCGGAAGAAACTCAAGATGATGCGTCGCGTCTCGGGGCAAAACGCAGCTTTGTCGTTGACCCCATAGACGGCACCCGCGCCTTTATAGACGCCAAACCCCATTTCACCATATGTGTGGCTGTGATTGAAAAGGGCGTCGCTGTGGCAGGTGTCGTCTATAATCCGATATTGGACGAAATGTTTGAGGCATGGCTGGGCGGCGGTGCACGGCTCAATGGCGTGGCCATCAAACCAAGCGGGCACGCCACCATTGCCGATTGCTCCATGATCGGTTATCCGCGCAAATTTAAGCGCCTAGGTTGGCCGGACATGCGGGTCAGCATCCGCAATTCCGTCGCCTACAGGATAGTTATGGTTGCGGCAGGTCTGCGTGATGCAACCGTGGTTTTTACACCAAAATCCGATTGGGATCTGGCCGCCGCTGATATCATTGCTCGCGAAGCTGGAGCGATTGTCACGGATCTGGACGGGAAAGCCTTTCACTATGCCAAGGACGGTGTTAAAGAAAACGGCGTTATTTGTGCTAGCCCGCGCCTGCATGCTTTGTTATTAAGGCAGGTGAAAGTGGCGGGCACACCGTCCAAACCCAACCAGTTGGAGACAAAAATGTCAGACCATAAAAATAAATCCCCAGAGCAATTATTGCACATTGTCATTGGCGGTGAGCTTATTGATCCCATGAAAACCGAATTTAAGGATTTGTCCAAGGTTGAATATGTCGGCGCCTACCCCAATTATGAAAAGGCGCGCAATGCCTGGAAAAATGCAGCCCAACGCACGGTTGATAACGCCCATATGCGTTTCTTCATCCTCCACGCCCATCACCTGATCGACCCGGACAATGACGGGGTTATCGGCTAAGGGCTGAACGGTGTCCACCAAAACCAATATTCTGAAACTCAAAGGCGAAGACAAACGCCTGATCGGGAGGCTGTGGCGGGATTATGTGCGCAAGCATCTCGGGACGCTATTGCTAGCTTTTTTCTTTATGGCCATAGTTGCCAGCACCACCGCCGCCTACACATGGTTGTTTAAATTTATTATCGAAAGCATGGAGGGCGGCGGGATTGGCGCGAACGCAGGCGACAAAGCTCTGAACTTTGTAAAACTGGTTGTGCCCGTTGTGCTTGGCCTGACCGCACTTTCGGGGATTTGTTTGTTTGTCCAATCGATTTTATCTAACAAAGTGGCGCTGAACGTTGTTGGTGGTTTGCAAAAGTCCATGTTTGCCGCCTTGCAAAAATCTGACTATGAGCAGCTTACTAAAAACAGTGTTGGCACCCATGTATCACGCTTCACCAATGATGTGAATGTGGTCGCCAGTGCTTTGTTACGCGCCATGAATAATCTGGTGCGCGATGTATTGACCTTAATCTTGTTGGTCGGGGCGATGTTCTGGCATAATTGGCAGTTGTCCCTGGTGGTATTGCTCGTCTATCCTTTGGCTATATGGCCAATTATAAAAATTTCCAAAAAAATACGCGGCACCTCCCACGAAGCTCAGGCACAAATGGGGCGGATCACGTCTTTGCTAAATGAAAGCCTGTCGGGAACACGCATGGTGCGCACTTATAATCTGGAAGACTATGAGAAAAAACGGCTTGGTGGTGCGTTTAATGAACGTATCCGGCTGTATTTGAAACTTGTGACCAACCAGGCACGAGTTGACCCGGTGATGGAGGTTTTGGGCGGTATCGCGGTTGCCGGGGTTTTGGCGTTTGGGGTGTACCAAATGGCCAGCGGCATGACCACAGGCGGTAAGCTGGTCGCCGTTTTGGCGGCACTCGGCCTTGCCGCACCAAAGGCCCGAGCCTTGGGAACCCTCAACAATGTCGTACAAGAAGGCCTTGCAGCCTTGCACCGGGTTTTTGCAGTGATTGATGAGCTGCCAACTATTACCGAGACGCAGGACGCCAAAACGCTCGAAAATGTCAAAGGCGGACTTGAGTTTAACAATGTCAGCTTTGCCTATGATGACGGCACCGAGGCCATTCGCGGGTTAAGCTTCAAAGTAAAACCCGGCGAAACCATTGCTCTGGTCGGCCCGTCCGGCGGCGGCAAATCTACCATTATAAACCTTATAGCGCGACTTTATGATGTGGCAGAAGGCAATATTAAAATCGACGGGCAAGACATTAAAAATGTTACGCTTACATCCTTACGACAAGCCATGGCTCTCGTCTCGCAAGATATAACTTTGTTCGACGATACAGTCACCGCCAATATCAGCTTTGGCCGTATGGATGCCAATGCCGAAGACATAGAGGGCGCCGCCAAAGCCGCCGCCGCCCACGATTTTATTATGGAACTGTCGGGCGGATACCAAACCAAAGTCGGCGAAGCGGGCGGCAAATTATCCGGCGGACAAAAACAGCGCATTGCTCTAGCCCGTGCCATGTTGCGAAGCGCACCTATACTGCTGTTAGACGAAGCCACCAGTGCGCTGGACGCCGAAAACGAAGCCAAAGTACAATCTGCTTTGAACATACTAACAGAGGGGCGCACCGTATTCGTAATCGCCCACCGCCTGTCAACGGTCAAAAATGCCGACCGTATTTTTGTCCTCGACAAAGGCCAAATCGTGGAGAACGGCAATCATCAAGCCTTGATGAAAAAAGGCGGGCTTTATGCAAAACTAAGAGCGTTGCAATTTTCCTGAAATATGCTATACTGCACCAATAGTATGATAAATTATTGGAGGCTCTAATGGGTACTACCCGGAAAACCATCACAGTTACCGATCAGCAAAACGCGTGGATCAAGTCGCGGATTGCTAGCGGCGATTATACCAATGACAGCGAATTTGTCCGCGACCTTCTGCGCAAAGACCAGGAACGCGCCCAAAAAATCGCCAATATGCAAAGGCTTGTCACCGAAGGGCTGGAAAGCGGATATAGCGAGTTGTCGGTTGATGAGATATGGCAACAATCTAGAGCAAGAGTTACTGCAAAATTATGACCGGATACCGGATATCAAAAGCGGCGCAGGCTGATTTGATAAAGATTGCTCAATACGGCGATGAAAATTACGGCATAGAGCGGTCAAACCAATTTCGCGACCAGCTTAAGAAGCAATTTGAAATTCTGGCCCAAAACCCAAGACTTTTCCGAGAACGTTGGGAGTTATCCCCTCCCGTGCGTATATGCCCTTTCAAGCCCTATGTAATTCTTTATAAAATCACACAGGCTGAAATAATTATTGTCCGTGTTCGGCATGAGCGCGAGGATTGGTAGCAAAAATATCTCTTGCCCCCCCCCCCGAGTACTGCTATGCGTTTCATCATCAACGTATTTAAGATAAAAGGGGAAACGGGCAATGGGAAGTTATATTCAGAACTCGCTAATGAGAGATGAGAAAGTAATTTACGAAGGAAAGGTAAGCATTTGGTCTTTGATACCGCTATTCATTATAGGATTGATTACGATTATGTTTTTTGTAGGTATAATATTTTGGGTAATTGCCATACTTCGCTATATGACAACTGAGCTGGCTTTCACAAACAAACGCGTGATTGCCAAAACGGGCTTTATTAGCCGTAAAACGATTGAATTAAATCTAGCTAAAGTCGAGAGCGTTCAAGTGCAGCAAGGCATTATTGGCCGTATTTTCAACTATGGCTCACTGATTATTTCTGGCGCGGGAAATCCGCAAACGCCAATTTCTGGTATTTCAAGCCCAATGAGTTTCCGCCAATCTCTAAACGAATTTATACACTCTGACTAAGCCCCTTACTCCCGCCGCAATATTTTCTCGCTGATTATATTGCCGATCCAGCCGGACATGAACCTCGCTTTTACATCTGCCGGGTCGTAAATCTGGTCGACCCAGTCTATGAAACTTAACTTACCCGTTTTGGCGTAGGCAATATATTCGTCAAAGAAAAAATCGAGCATGCCGGTTTTGCCGGCCTTCATGTGCAGATATTTGATGTTGAGTTGCTCGACCGCTTGTTCAATCGGTTCGCCCAGGTGGAAATGTTTGTAGAGAACTCCGGTAATGCCCGTCCGGTCAGCGCCGGACTTACAGTGCATCATGGCCGGATATTCTATGCTCTCGAATATATCCTTGAGAGCGTGAATGCTTTTCTTTTTGGGCGTATCTCGGGAATACATACGAAAATCCACCAGGGTGATGCCGTGCTTTTCGCAGGCTTCTTTTTCCAAGGCATAATAGCCTTTGTCGCTTTCTCCGCGCAAATTCAGTATGGTTTTGATGCCGTCTTTGGCCAATTCTTCAATGCGCTTGGGCGAGGGCTGATTGGCCCTATACATATCTCTTCCAATAAGGCGATGGTTGTTAAACCACAGGCGCAAAAACCCGTGATCACCCCAGGTCAAGTCCCGGTAAGCCTGTTTGCGGCCTTGCTTCGTATTTAAATCAAGTGTCATAGAAAGTCTTGTAACTTATGGCCTTATGGCCAATATGGAGTATGCGTAACACGCCATAGCAGGGAGTTTCCAATTGTTCAAACGGTTCATGAGCCTTAAATTCGTCCAGCTGTTTCTAGCGCTCTTGCTGTCAACCTATATGCGTCTGGTACGACGTACAACCCGGTGGCAATTTGAAGGCTTGGAGCTTGCCAGGCCGCTGCAAGAGAGCGGTGATGGTTTTGTGGCCTGCGTGTGGCATTCAAGGTTTATGATGGCCCCGGCTGGTTGGTCAAAAATGGTGCAAAAACCCCATATGCTTATTTCCAAATCAAGGGACGGCAATCTCGTCGCTTATACGGCAGAGTTTCTCGGCGTTAAAACGATACGCGGCTCCAGGCGGGCAAAACTTAAAGATAAAGACAAACGCGGTGCGGGGGCCTTGCGCGAAATGATCGAGGTTATCAAAAACGGCGATTGCGTCGTCATGACCCCGGACGGGCCACGCGGGCCCAGAATGCGTATGGGTCTTGGGCCGCTAAAGCTGGCAAAACTATCGGGTGCGCCCATTATTGCTTATGCCCTATCGGTCTCTAACAGTAAATTGTTTAATTCTTGGGACAGATTTATGCTACCTTTGCCGTTTGGACGCGGCAAAATTATCTTTGCCGGGCCAGTATGGGTTGATAACAAGGCAGATGATGCCGATATTGAGAAAGCGCGGATAAAACTTGAAAATATGCTAAACCAAGCATCACAAAAATGTGATAGAGATATGGGGGTTGAAGTTATTCTACCCGCCGATAAGAAAGCCAGCCAGAAAGCCAAGACGTGAAGAAAACACCGCTTCTAAAATCCTATAGCACAGCGACGCGCATAGCCGCGCCAGCCTTACCCCTATGGCTTAAACGCAGAGCGCGTAAAGGCAAGGAAGACCCCGCAAGGCTAGGTGAACGCAAAGGCATAGCCAGCCAGCCGCGCCCGGAGGGCAAGCTGGTTTGGTTACATGCGGCCAGTGTCGGCGAATCGCAAATGTTGATGCCGGTGATTTTACGAATTTTAGCGCACCTCCCCCACTGTAATATTGTCATCACCACTGGCACGGTAACATCCGCAGACTTGTTGGCGCAACAACTCCCAAAACGGGCCGTACATCAATACGCCCCCGCCGACCATCCAAAGGCCGTGGGTAACTTTTTGGCCCATTGGCAACCAGACCTGGCTATTTTTGCTGAAAGTGAATTGTGGCCCAATATGATTATGCAGACCAAAGCTCTGGATATTCCCCTAGCCCTGATAAACGCCCGCATGAGCGCGGCCTCTATCGAACGTTGGGACAAGCGCGGCAAAAAATCAGGGCGGGTTTTGCTCGGTGCTTTTGATTTAATTCTGGCTGCCGACAAAACCACTGCCGACGGCTTGACCTGGCTGACAGGGCGCGAGGTGGAAGCTGCGGGCAATCTCAAAGATGCCGCACCAGCCTTGCCCGTTGACGAGGCCGAGCTGAAAAAACTTAAAGCCGCAATTGGTCGTCGCCCCGTTTGGTGTGCGGCCTCTACACACGAGGGCGAAGAAAATTTAATTGCCGCAGCGGCACTTGCCGTCAAGGCTAAGGAGCCCAAAGCACTGCTCATCCTAGCCCCCCGCCACCCTGAACGGGCCAAAGAGGTCAAAGACATATTGACCAAAGCAGGTCTGTCCGTGTTACGCCGGTCTTCACACCGTATGCCTACGGAAAAAACCGATGTCTATCTGGTTGACCAGATAGGTAAAATGGGTCTGGTTTATAGTTTAGCCAAAACCGCCTTTATCGGCGGCTCCTTGTTGGATGGTTTATCGGGGCACAACCCTCTGGAGCCCGCAAGGCTGGACTGCGCCGTTATCACCGGGCCACACATTTCCAGTTTCGCAGATACCTATATGTCCATGTTAGCCTTTGACGGGGTAAAACGGGTTTTATCCGCCGACGAACTGGCACCCGCCGTGCTCAAATATATAACAGATGCCAAAGCCAGAAAAGCAAAGGCCGAAGCGGCACTTAAATTTGCCAACAGCCGCGACGCTGTGCTGGATTATGTTTGGGAGCGCTTGCTTCCGCTTTTACCAAAGGCATAATCGGTATGCGTGCGCCAGAATTTTGGAACCATAAACATGGCCGCGAGGCCGCACCATTTATCCGCACGGCGCTCAGCCCTTTAGGGTGGCTTTACGGCCGTGCGACGGCCCGACGGATTGCGACCACTGTGCCTTACGATCCAGGTGTTCCAGTGATCTGTGTGGGTAATGCCAGTGTTGGCGGCACCGGAAAAACCCCAGTCACCGCATATTTGCTGGAGAGCCTGAACCGCATGGGTATCAGAGCCCACGGTCTTTCTCGGGGCTATGGTGGGCGGGAAAAAGGCCCAATTGTCGTGCAAACCAAGCACGCCTATATAGATGTTGGTGATGAACCATTACTTTTGGCCCGTAAAGGCCCGGTGTGGGTTGCTGCGGGCCGCGATGATGGTGCCCGTGCCGCCGCCGCGCGCGGCGCACAGGTGATTGTCATGGACGACGGTCACCAAAACCCGCTCCTCAAAAAAACCTTGTCTTTACTCGTGGTCGACGCAGAGATCGGTTTTGGCAATGGGCGGATTTTTCCCGCCGGGCCGTTGCGCGAAACCATTGCGGCAGCCCTGTCACGCACCGATGCGGTCATATTGATGAAGCCAAGTCCAGATTTTGAGGTAGGCGAAGGTTTATTGGCCTTGCTGAAAGGTATTCCGGTCATATCCGCACACCTTGTTGCTACGGCCCCCTTGCCCAAGGGAAAATTGTTTGCTTTTGCAGGCATTGGCAGACCCAACAAATTTTTTGATGCCCTGCGCCGAGCAGGCGGTGAAGTGGTTGAGGGTTTGAGATATGCCAATCACTACGCCTATAAAGACACCGACTTAAAGAACCTGCTGGATTTATCCAAAGAATATGGCGCGAGCCTGGTGACAACAGAAAAAGACTTTGTCCGCATTCCCAAAGGGTTTCAAATGCATGTCACCCCCTGGCCTGTGTCCGTAGAATTTGAGGACGAGCTGACACTACGCCGTATTTTACACCCGATCATAGCGGCGATTACGTGCTGATGGCGCGAGTTTTTCAACATATTGTCTGGCGGTTGGAGGTTTTGGCTTATGATATTGTCCGGGTGTTGATGGTGCCGTTTTCCCTGGAGCAAGTCTCGAAATTCGCCGGAAAACTGGTCGGGTTTATTGGGCCTAAAACCTCCAAACACCATATTGCCCACACCAATATGAAGCTGGCCTTCCCGGATGCTTCCGAAGTACAAATAGATAAATGGCTCAAAGAAAGCTGGAACCGTATGGGCCGGACATTTGGCGAGTTTCCCTTGCTTGGACGCATTAAGGTGTTTGAGGAAAACTCCAATGTCGAGGTTGCCGGGTTGGAAATTTTAGAAAAACTGAAGCGAGAAAAAAAAGGCGCAGTGCTAATCTCCGGGCATTTTGCCAACTGGGAATTGATGGCGGCGGTGTTTTCCCAGGCCAAACTGCCCGTGCGTGTCACCTACCGGCCAACCAACAACCCTTACTTTGACAAACGTATCCGGGCCCAACGCGCTGCATATGGTATCGAGTTGATGGTGGCCAAGTCCGGCCCTAAAGGCGCAAAAGAACTGATCCAGGCTCTACGTGCAGGCGACAGTGTCGCGCTTCTTAACGACCAAAAATTTAACGCAGGTCTTGAAATTCCGTTTTTTGGCATACCTGCCATGACGGCCCCTGGCCCGACCAGATTAGCCATGCAGACAGGCGCGCCGCTCATTCCCATGTCGATCACCCGAACAAATGGTGCCAATTTCCGCGTCACCATTCACGAAGAAATACCGCTTGCAAATACCGGAAATCGCACCGCCGACATCAAGGCCACAGTCATAAAAATCACCGAGTTCATTGAAGACCAAATCCGCGCACACCCGGCAGACTGGTTCTGGGTTCACCGCCGCTGGCCGAAAGAGTTGTACAAGAAAAAATAGTGTGAGCTTACTTATCTGCGTAATAGGACAAATAAGCATAGCTCATATCTTCAGGGATGCTGTCAGCATACCGCCAATATCCGGCACTGTCTGGGTTGAGAACCGTACCATCTGTGCGCACGATGAACACGGTCGGGCTTCCCGCAATTGCGGCAACCCCAAAACGTTTGGAAACGGCGCGGTTTTGATCTTTTTGCCGGGGTTTTTCACCTGAATTTACATAGACCAATTCGTAGTTTTTCTCAATTAAGGCCTTAAACTTCGGCTTATCCAACCGGGCGGCAAACCCAAGGCTATCATGGCACCAATTACCCCCCATAACCACTATAAGCTTGGTACCTCGTAGCTTGGCGCGGGCCATGGCCTTATCAATATCACCCATAGCATCAGCATCAGCATGATAGACACTATGTTCCGCATTGGCTGGCAGATGGGCTGGCAGATGGGCTGGCAGATGGGATTTGGTGTGGGCTTGTTTGGTGGTTTGTCTTGCCTGCGCGTGGGCGCACCCGCTCATAATCGCCACAGTTATTAAACCAATGAGTAATTTGCGCATAATTTCATTCCTATCTTTAACTTCGGATTTAGATTAGAGAAAACCTTGGATACAGATATAGCCCGAAAATTTATTGGCGCAACACACTTATCAAGGAGCGTTTAATGGGCGCACAACCATTAACAGCTTTAATTATCGGCGCGGGGTTTTCCGGGATTGCTGCTGCTATTAAATTGCGCAAAGCCGGAATTGACGATTTTATCATTGCTGAGAAAACCGACGGTATAAGCGGTACCTGGTATGACAATATCTACCCCGGCGCTGCATGCGATATACCGTCACATTTATATTCTTATTCTTTTGCGCCCAACCCAAATTGGAGCCGCAGGTTTTCTCCTTCACATGAAATCCGAAAATATGTTGAAGATATTGTCGAGACCTATGATCTCCACAAACACATTAAGGCTCATACGGAAATTGTATCTGCACGGTTTGACGAAAACCTGGCGCTTTGGTCTGTAAAGACAAACAAGGGCGAGACAATTACGACCCGGTTTTTAATCACGAGCGTGGCCATACTCGGAACACCAAATTGGCCCAAGATTAAAGGAATGAACAGCTTTAAAGGCAAGCAAATTCATTCCGCCCGTTGGGACAAGGATTTAAATTTAACAAACAAACACGTAGCTGTCATCGGCAGTGCGGCCAGTGCCGTTCAAATTATCCCAAAAATCGCCAAAACCTGTAAGCGGGTTTGGGTGTTACAGCGCACGGCCAACTGGATTATCCCGCGCATGGACAGACCTTATAGTCAATTTGAAAAATCCATATTTACACACTTACCCTTCACCATGAAATTCACTCGTCTGGCCATGCAGGCCTATCTCGAATATGTATTTTTCCGTGTGTTTAACAAGCAGGGCTGGATCAACCGCCTGTTCAAAAACAATGCAAACAAATACCGGGCGCGGAAAATAAAAGATGAGAGCCTGCGCCGCAAATTGACGCCGGATTACCCTATTGGCTGTAAGCGAATATTGCTGTCCGATAATTATTACGACACTTTATTACAAGATAATGTGGAACTGGTTACAGATGAAGTTGACCGTATCACGCCAAAGGGCATCAAGCTTAACAATGGGCAAGAGATCGAGGCTGATATTTTGGTTTATGCCACTGGCT
Source organism: Robiginitomaculum sp. (assembly GCA_016765135.1). Taxonomy (GTDB): domain Bacteria; phylum Pseudomonadota; class Alphaproteobacteria; order Caulobacterales; family Maricaulaceae; genus Robiginitomaculum_A. Next base: position 69,957 of record JAESQN010000016.1, on the reverse strand, counting down.
TTAAGGCAACGGAGTTTTTACCACAGCTTGATTTAACCGGTCTTGCCGGCGCCAAATTGTCTGATTGGCGGCGCCACCCCAAAGCTCATAAAGGCTTGGTGATCGAAAACATGCCCAATGCTTTTTTCTTGCTTGGCCCCAATACCGGCTTGGGCCATGCGTCTATGATTTTGATGATTGAAGCGCAAATGCCTTATATGCTTCAACTTGTCCAAGGCGTTAAACCGGGGCAATATTTTACTGTTAAGCCCCAAGCCGTTCGAGCCTATAATCAAAAAATTCAAACACGTCTTCGCACATCAATCTGGGCGACTTCGTGCCAAAGCTGGTACAAAACCGAAGACGGTTCCATTCCAACCCTTTGGCCAGATCCGACCTATAGCTATAAACGCATGATGCGAAATGTGGACTGGGATGAATTTATGATAAGCAATTAATAGGTCCTGAGCCTAGGCTAAGCCAACAATCTGCCCATCTTTATCCAGCCCAAAAATGACGCAGGCAATAGATTGACTTTATAGTCGAATTATTTACTTTGCAGGATAACAACAAATTTGGTGACTATGACTAACCCAGGTACTGAGCACGCTTTTAATCGTGAAGCGCAATACACCGCTAAAAGGCGAGCCGTAATACGTTCAGCCTCAGGTGCTTTTCGTAGGCGCGGCTATCATAACACCTCTATGGTCTTGATCGCGCAATCCTTGGGGCTGTCCAAAGCCGCTTTGTATTACTATGTTAAATCCAAAGAAGAGATTTTATATGAATGCCACATCATGGTCTATGACGCCATGGACGCAGCAGTTAAATCAGTGCGCGGCAAGGGAACAACCGGTTTGGATGAATTGCAATTGCTCTACGGGGCATTCGCGCATTTGTTAACCCGTGATGGTCTGGGTCTGTTGGCAGATGTGGACAGCTTGAAAGGCGCGTTTCAAATCACCGTGCTGAAGCGGCGAGGTTCTATCGAACGTTCTGTAACACGAATCGTTAAACAAGGCATGAGCGACGGCTCAATCAAGCAAGCCGATGCCAGGGTCACGGTATTTTTCCTGATGGGTGCGCTCAACTGGCTCAATGTCTGGTACGAACCTGGCGGGCGGCTCAGCGGTGAAGATATCGCCGACGCTTTTGTCGCGCAAATGAGCCAGGGTGTCGCCGCCTAACCGTCAAAAATGAATACATGTTCGTCACGCCAAAACTATTGCGGCTCTGTTCAATTTATGTAGTTTGCAGGTATGACCTCACAACCCCCACCGTCCCGACTTACTTTTTTTACCGACACCGCGCCTGATGTTGGCGAGGTCACCGAAATTGTGGATGGTGTCTTTTGGTTGCGCATGTCCTTGCCTATGGCTGGGCTGGATCATATCAATCTATATTTTTTACGCGACGGTGATGAGTTCGTTGTTGTGGACACCGGGCTTGGCTGGCACGAGGCCATGGAAACATGGCGGCGGGTTTTTAAAGACAATATGGGCGGTGCCCATGTTAACCGTGTCATATGCACACATTTACATCCCGACCACGCCGGGCTGGCGGGTTGGATGTGCCGGAAGTTTGACGCCCCCTTGCTTATGACTATGGGTGAGTATTTCCTCTGCCGGTTAATGGCGGCGGATACGGGCAATCCGGCCCCCGAAGAAGGCGTCCTGTTTTACAAACGGGCCGGGTTTACTGATGAGCAAATCGAGCTTTACAAGTCAAAATTTGGCGGGTTTGGCAAAGCCATTTCCCCCCTGCCCAACGGTTATCAACGCATCAGGGATGAGGACAACATTGAAATTGACGGGCGTAACTGGCGCGTCATTATTGGCTCGGGACACTCGCCAGAACATGCGTGTTTGTACAGCGACGATCTAAATATCATGATCAGCGGCGATCAACTTTTGCCCAATATCAGCTCCAATGTCAGCGTTTGGCCAACTGAGCCCGAAGGCAATCCGTTGGAGGACTGGATTACGTCTTGCCATAAACTTAAAACGGCTATCCCAGAAGACACATTGGTGTTGCCAGCCCACGGCATCCCGTTTCGCGGCGCACACCTGCGTCTCTCCAAATTGATCAAACATCACGAACAAGCCCTTGAAAGACTGCATAAACATTGCTTACAGCCCAAACGCTCCACAGACGTTTACCCGGTTTTGTTTCGCCGCTCCATAAATGATGGCAACCGCTCCATGGCCGTTGGAGAAAGCATCGCACATCTCAATTGCCTGATAGAACGCGGCAAGGTGGAACGCTCTCTTAATGAGGCCGGGCACTATATCTACCGCTCCAAATAAACCCCTTATAAACTTTATTCCGGTAAAACTGCCCCAAAGGGGACGGTATGCCGATCAAACAATCAACGCCAAAAATAGCGGTTCTTCTACCTGCTTATAATGAGGAAGAAGGGCTAGCCCATGTGATTGAAGGATTTCGCAAATCCCTACCCCGTGCGCGTATCATTGTGTGCGACAACAATTCTACAGACAAAACATCCGAGGTGGCGCAAAAGGCGGGAGCGGAACTTTGGCATCAGGCTTTACCGGGTAAAGGCAATGCCGTTCGCCGCATGTTTCGCGAAATTGATGCCGACATCTATATTATGTGCGACGCGGACGGCTCTTATGATGCGTCTGCGGCACCATCTTTGACACAAAAACTACACGACGAAAAGCTGGATATGATCGTCGCAGCACGAGCGTCGGGCAATGAAAAATACCGGCCCGGTCACGCTTTTGGCAACCGGGTATTTACCTGGGCCATGGGCGCAGCATTCGGGCGGCATTTCACTGATATTTTTTCTGGCTACAGAATATTTTCGCGCCGCTTCGTCCGCTCCTTTCCCATGATGTCCGACAAATTTGAAATCGAGGCGGAAATGACCATTCATTGTCTTGAACTGCGCCTGCCGTTCGCAGAAGTGCAAGTGCCGTTTTTTGAGCGAGTTGGCGGCGAGAGTAAATTGTCTACATTCGGAGACGGGGCGCGCATTGCCTGGCTCATGGGCAAATTATACCGCGACCAACAGCCCATGCGGTTTTTCCTGTTCGGGGCTATCGCAATTGGCTTAATCAGCCTGGCTGTTGGCTTGCCCGTGGTGTTTGAGTTTTTCGAGACCGGATTGGTCGAGCGGTTTCCGTCGGCGATTTTAGCGGCTGTGCTGGCGCTTGGGGCTGCATTATCGCTGACCTGCGGCATTATTCTCGATACGGTTAAGCGCCTGCGCATTCAACAAAAAATGCAGGCCTATCTCAGTGCCTTTACGGCTGAGCGCTAATCTCGCAACACTCGCGACAATGTGTCTGGCATGTGAGCAAAGTAGGCTCTAAATTTCCCCCATGAAAACATTTACAAAAATTACGTTTTCAATTCTGGCGATTGTCTTTACGGCCAGCGGAATTGCAAACGCACAAACAAGCGATAAAATGGCCCCCAAACAGGCTGAAGCCGTATTTGCCGGGGGCTGCTTTTGGTGTGTGGAAGCCGACTTCGAGAAATTTCCCGGCGTTATAGAAGCCGTCTCCGGTTATGCGGGCGGACATACCCAGGATCCGACCTATAAACAGGTCACGCGCAATAACACCGGACATTACGAAGTTGCCAAAATCATCTATGACCCGGCTAAAGTCAGCTATTCCGAGCTAGTGGAATATTTTTGGACAACGGTTGACCCTACGGACGCCGGGGGACAGTTTTGTGACCGCGGCCAATCCTATGCTACGGCAATCTTTGCTACGCCAGGGCAAATTGAAGTAGCCCGCGCTTCAAAAACCGCTTTGGAAAGCTCCGGGCGGTTAAAAGACAAGGTGGTCACACCCATTCTCCCAGCCGCACGTTTTTACAAAGCCGAAAACTATCATCAAGACTATTACAAGAAAAACCCCATACGCTATAATTATTACCGTACGGGGTGCCGCCGCGACAAACGCCTCAAAAAATTATGGGGCAAAAAGGGGCGCTAAGCCAGGCTGTCGATACCCCTGTATTGGCCACGATGAAACACCAGGGGTGTCGTATTATTGCACGAAAACTTTATCACTTCGCCAACAATAATAATGTGATCACCGCCCTCATAAAGATGGGCGGTTTTACATTCAAATAAGGCCGCATGTTCCGGCAAAACAGGTGCGCCTCCCAAGCCCTTTTGGGTTTTGATACCGTTGAACTTATCCGCGCCGGGGTTGGAAAAACATCTGGACAAAGCACCTTGCTCCGCACCCAATACATGCACGTTGAAAAAGTCTGCTTGTTGAAATGCTGGCAGGCTATAGGCGGATTTCCCCAATGACCAAAGTATCATGGGCGGGTTCATGGACAGGCTGTTAAAGCTACTGACCGTCACCCCGACCCGGCGCTCATCAGCGCCCAAGGTGGTGATCACCGTCACCCCCGTAGCAAATTGGCCCAAGGTTTTGCGAAATTTGGCTTTGTCAAAATCTGGTGTGTTCATAAATATTCGGCATTTCTATATTGAGCCCCTATATCAAAGCTATCTGGCCGAGGGTCAAGCGAACAGTGTTAAAGATATGTGGTTGTATTTGCGGGGGAAACATTACAGTTTATTGCTTTACTTTCCCGTCAGCACCCTCCGTAACAACGCTTGATTGACATAGCCGTCTGCCGCTAATCCGTTGGCCCTTTGCCAGGCGCGGATGGCACGTCTTGAATTGGGGCCAATCATGCCGTCTATGCCGCCCGTACTATAGCCTTGGTTAGTGAGGGCTTCTTGCAAAGCCTTTTTGTGGCTGCGCGCCAGAGGTTTATCTTGACGCGGCCAGTCCTTTGTGATGGTTTTTTTGCCCTGCAAAGCTTCGGCCAACACGGTGATACCCAGAGCATAGGATGTGGAGTTGTTGTATTTTTTGATAACGTCGAAATTTTTGAAGGTTAAAAATACCGGGCCGTTGACACCTGCGGGTATCAGGAGCTTGGCTTCCAAAAACAGAGCCTCTTTCGACCAATTTTTCCCGCCCACCGGGCGCACACCCATGGCCGACCAGCCTGATATGCTGCGTTTGGTGCCGTCCGATAGACCGTAGTTAAAACCCTCGGGCAACAAAACCTCAGTCACAATCGGCTCGGCCCCCCGCCAGCCAAAACGCGACAGATAATAAGCGGTGGACGCCAGCGCATCACCAACATCCGTCCATAAATCCTTATTACCATTATTGTCATAGTCAACGGCATAATCGCGAAATGTGGTCGGGATAAACTGGGTCATACCCATAGCCCCGGCCCAGGAGCCAACAAGTTGATCCCTGCGCACATCGCCCCGCGCCAACATGTCCAACAGCCCAAAGAGCTGCTGCTCGCCAAATTTTTGCCGCCGACCTTGAGACGCCAATGTTGCCAGACTGTCGATCATGTTGTCATGGCCCAGGATTTTACCGTAAGCGGATTCCAGTCCCCAAATACTGGTCAAAACAGTGCGGTCGACGCCGTAGCGGGCCTCAATATCCCCAAACAAATCTGCATGCTTGGCTAGCTTGGCACGGCCCCCGTCAAGGCGGGAGGTGGACACCACACCGTCAACATATGTCCATATGGCGCGGGTGAACTCTGGCTGTTGCTCGTTACTTTGAATGGCCTTGGGGTTGATTTTAGCTGGGCCTATAGTGGCCTTAACCAAGGCGGCGTCATAGCCTTTGGCAATGGCACGGGCCATAAAACCGCGTTTCCATGCGGCGAAAATTTGCGCCTGGTCTTGCACCGTCGGTGCGGGGGCGGGTTTGTTTTCGGCGCCCGGCGTCTTTAAACGCGGCGTAGGGGCAGGTTTGGGCGGTGCCGCACAGGCGTTAAGAGGTGTACTCAAAGCAAAGACAATCAGGGCAATATATTTAAACATACCCCCAAGCTAACCATATCAGCGGGGTTTGACCAGAATTTACCGTTAAATAGCTGTAAAAACATCCGCAAAACCTACTTGACTCTGATAATTTCCGACACTAGGTTCCGGCGTCGAATTCAACCGGGCTCATTCAGGCTCATAATGGGCTCATTCCGAGCTCATTCCGAGCTCATAATGGGCTCATGTGCACATAATGCCCAAACCAACAGGTCAAGATCATGAAAGTCCGTTCTTCTTTGAAATCCTTGAAAAACCGCCACCGCGACTGTAAAATTGTCCGTCGCAAAGGCCGTCTTTACGTCATCAATAAAACAGACCCACGCTTTAAGGCGCGTCAAGGCTAAGCCCGTATCTGACAATCCATCCATAATATCACCCTCCCCCTTGCGAAATTCTCCAAGGCGCGTAAGTGTGTATCTATGATACGGACGTTTTTCCTCGTTGTTTTCGCACTTGCTTTTAACGCAAGCATTGTCTCTGCCCAGGAGACAGATATGCAAACAGATTTACCACCAGTAGCCCCTGCGCCTAAAGTGGAGCCAGAAAAACAAGCCCCCAAAGGCAGCAAAGACCTGACTGTGCGCTCGGAAGAAGACCGGGTGCAAATGTTGGACAGCCTGTTTCTCAAATTAAGATATGAAGTAGACGAGGAAGAAGCCAAGCTGGTCGCCGAAGAGGTTTGGGCGGTGTTTTTACAATCGGGCAGCGCGTCCGTGGACTTTCTCTTGCACCGGGGTATCGCCGCGCAAAACCGGGGCGACAACAAATTGGCCCGGCGTATGTATGACCATGTATTGCGGTTACAGCCAAATTACGCCGAAGGGTGGTCACGTTCGGGCCGTTTGGCGGCGGAAGAACAAGACCTGAGCCGCGCCGTTTCCGATACCACCCAGGCCTTGATTCTGGAACCCCGGCATTTTTACGCCTTGTGGACACTGGGGAATGTCCTGGAAACTCTTGAGCGCAGTGATGATGCTTATCAAGTTTATGAGCAAGCGCACAAAATCTACCCCGAACACAAGCAAATCAAAGAGCGAGTCGAGCGCCTGAAAGAAAGCGCCGTAGGCAAAGCCTTATAATTGCCCGAATAAAGCCCGGCTAAACCTTCCGCGTCCACACGCTTTTTCCACACTTATTATAGACCCCGCGTCTTTGGCCCGCTATAGGTAGGCCAAACCTTGGGCTTAAAAGGACAAGACTATGATTATCAATATTTTGATTGCGTTGGCATTGCTGACCGTGTTTGTGACGTTGATTTTAGGGGCGCTTAATATGCGCAAGACCGATAAGGAAGCGCGGCTACGCTCTAACAAATTGATGCGCATCAGGGTGGCATCGCAGTTTGTGGCGGTGATCTTGTTGTTTGCCATGATTTATTTAAAATCCAAATCACGCGGCGAATAGGTGGTCAAGCTCAACAAAATCTATACCCGTACGGGCGATGATGGTTCCACCGGGCTGGCGGACGGCTCACGCACCAATAAGGATTGCTTTCGGGTAAAGGCTTACGGCGAAGTCGACGAAGCCAATTCAGCCATCGGTGTGGCGCGTTTATATGTGGACAATATTGAGCTGGACCGCAGTTTGGCGCGCATTCAAAACGACATGTTTGATCTGGGCGCGGATTTGTCTACGCCTGCCGCAGGGGACAACGACAAGGCTTTGCGCGTAGTACAAACGCAAATCAACAGGCTGGAGACCGAACTGGACGCCCTCAATGCCGACATCGCGCCCCTAAAAACATTCGTCCTGCCCGGAGGCTCAAAGCCAGCCGCATACCTGCACCTGGCCCGCGCCATAACCAGACGCGCCGAACGCGAAATCGTCGCCATGATCCGCGAAGAGGAGATAAATCCTTTAGCTTTGAAATACGCCAACCGCTTGTCCGATTACCTATTCGTGGCCGCCAGATGGTGTAACGCACAGGGCAAAACGGATGTTAAATGGGTGCCGGGAAAAGAAAGATAAGCCGGGGAGCGTTAGGGGGTTACATACAAGTGAACTCACCTGTAACTGTAGCTTTTTTCCGCTTGGCAACAAATGGGGTTGTTATACTGACAGGTATAACTGGGCCTTTAATTTTGGGCTGGTGATTGGATAAATACTCTACCAGCCGCTCAATATCAGTTGCTGATGGCGCTATAATTTTTGGGCGCCTAATATACTCTCCTACAATAGCACTCGTCACCCATTTAGACGGTGCTTCTACATTGTCCATAGCATAGCTTAAGTTTTCAATTATATCGTTCTGGTCTACAGTTCCCAAAAAATTGACCGACCCAGCCACAACGTCAAAATAAAATGTGTCATCATGAAAACATAGTCGCGGCGCACCTTTTCTTGATTTTATGTTTTCAAGTCTGTCGCCACCAATTGTTTTAAGTGCTAACGGCTTGGCTTTTACCAACATAAAAACATAACCTTGGTCGACATTGGTTAGGTGGAAAACACCCCCAGAGGATTTGAACTTTCCTTTTTCAAGGTTCACATTCACGAAAGTCATGGAAAAGCTGTATTGCTCTTCGTTTACAATCCGCTTCTTTGCATCCCGCATAAACCGCGTTGGGTTTTCAATTTTTAAAGCAATAACTGCTCTTTCACTGCCTTGCTTCAGTCGCACGCTTTTCTTAATTGGAACTGGTGATAAATTTTCGAGCGCTACATTTTGTTGCGCAATAGCGGAGTTAGTTGAAATACAACACATGAAAATGAATAGAGTAATGGCTTGTAATGCTAACTTCATGTTTGTCTCCATACGACAGGTTATGTCTCTAATGCTAGAGATGTTGTATAGAACTTTCTACCCTTATTATCAGCAAGGAGATGAAAGAAAACACAAAAACGGGCGTACATATTCCTATGAACGCCCGCCCGGTTTGGTATGGCTTTAGTGCCTTTGGGTCTATGTGCCTACTCTTCAGCCGCAAGCGCTTCTTGAGCTTCCTTCAATGCCTTGCGGGCTTTGTCCAGCTTTCTGCGGGTTTTTGGGCTTAGATCTTGAGCGTCTGACAAGATATCGGCCTGATTGAGCAGGCTCTGGGCGGCACTGACCATGGCAGAAGCTTGCATCTCGTTCACGCCCCCGGCCATGTGGATGACAGCATTGTCCACCCCGGCAATATTACCGCCCGCATCTGCTATAATAGCCTTGAGGATGATTTTTGACAGGGCGCCGTCTTTCATTTGCAACATATCATCGCCCGTCATGCCTTCCGTATCGACACCCATCATAAATTTTATGCGTTTTTTTCCAAACTCGCCGTCCGTAACAAAGACTTTCATGGCATTGGGGGTTTTTGAACCGTCCATCATGAGCATTCTATCGGCCATCACTTGTATGCCCGCGCCCTCCAAGATTTGTATTTCAGACGCATCGATTACGGTTTTATTACCGTGTTCGTCAATGCTATAGGCGGTTGTCACGCCGTTTTCCGTGATAACCTCTATATGTTTGCTGGTTTCTACGCCGTCAATCTTTTTGGTCCACTTCATAACCTTTCTGGGGTTGGTTTGCGTTTCGGGGCTGTCCGATGCGATTGTCACCGGGGCGGTTAAAGCCAATGCCGCTACCAGCATGCTGGCCGCGCCGATACGCGACAGGATTGTCGAATTGGTTTTGGATGTTTTTAAGGTCATTAGTCTCTCCTTCAAGGGATGGTAAATGGTCAGGTTAAGCGGGCTTGTTTGCTGTGCCTGAACGGTTGGGGTTTTGGTTAGTTTCGCGCAGTGGATCAGGGTGGCTGCGTAATTTTGTCTGGTTTGCTTGCTCTCGCCTATCACATTCAACACATAGGCATCGCAGGCGGCTTCTTGATCAATCCGGAATTTGGCCGCCGCCCAATGCACGAGCGGGTTGGGCCAGTTGAGGGCGCGAAATACCAACGCCCCGAACGCCGCCCACAAATCACGGCGCTTGATATGGGCCAGTTCGTGGATAAGCGCAAAGTGTTGTTGGTCTCCGCTGAAACCTTCTTCAAAATTGTACGGCAAGACAATAACGGGCCTGAACATGCCCGTAACAAGCGGCCCGACATTAGTCGACGCAAGCCGCACATCTGGCACAGACATATTAAGCGTCTTGCAAATTTCAGCGGCCTGTATTTGTACGGGTTTCGGAGCCGTGATGCTAGTCTCACCTATGGATTTAAGAAATTTGCGTTGACGCATGATCTGTACCGCGAGCCATATTGCGGCCACGGCCAGCCAGGCCATTAGCACCGGGGTTTGCCAGTTTATTTGTGCGGCGGCGGGGCTGGAAACAACGGCTTCAAACTGTATCGGCACCACGACTGCATTAGATGGTTCAGGCGCAGATGCCAACCAGTTCGGTAGATTTATCGTGAGTGGTATTGCGGGCAGTACGAGCCGGATTAGCGGCAAAGCCCACAACCAATAGGCGGTCCGCGCCCCAAATTTTCTGGTAAATGGTCGCCGCACGACCAGTACCAGCATGATAAGCAAGCTCACGGAAATGCCCGTGTGCAAGGCCCAGTTTAAAACTGCATCAACGCTCATTTTTAAGCCCCTCTCTCTTCAGATCAGACAACAGTTTTTCCAAATCGGCTATGTCTTCGTCGCTTAACCCGCGTCCCTCCGCCAGATGCGCCACCAAAGGCGTGGCTCGCCCGCCAAACAAACGGTCAGACAATGTCCGCGCCGCCTTGCGGGCATAAATATCGCGGCTTATCAGAGGCGCATATAAAAAGCGCCGCCCGTCTTTGGTGGTGGAGAGGGCGTTTTTATCCACCAGTCGTGATAGCAAGGTTTTGACGGTCTTGATATTCCACTGTTTTTGCGTCGCCAGGCTCCTGGCAATGTCACTGGCTGGCTGTGGGCTGTTTTCCCATAACACTTCCATAACGTTCAACTCAGCCTGGGTAATTTTTTTCATGGTCTCACCTTTAGATTACAAACGTAGTCATACTATGATTACGAACGTAGTCAATAGAAAGTTTCTGAAGCCATATTACAAATTGGAAAGGCGAAATATTGTCGCTCCAATAATTTAGGCACCAATTTCTAACACCGCTTGCGTCTTTAGCAATTTTATTCCATACGCAACAAATTGAATAACTCAAGCTGGAGGCCCTAAAATGAAAGTCCTTGTTCCTGTCAAGCGTGTGCTTGATTTTAATGTTAAAGTGCGGGTCAAATCCGACCAATCGGGTGTTGATCTGGCCAATGTGAAAATGTCCATGAACCCGTTCGACGAAATTTCCGTCGAGGAGGCCGTGCGCATGCAAGAAGCTGACACGGCTACCGAGACCATCGCTGTGTCCATCGGGCCGGAAAAGTGCGCCGAGACCATCCGCACCTCATTGGCTATGGGTATTGACCGGGGTATTCATGTCAAAACCGATGCCGAGGTCGAGCCTCTGGCCGTGGCCAAAATTCTGAAAGCCATAGTGGACGAAGAAAAGCCTGAGCTGGTTTTGTTGGGCAAGCAAGCCATTGATGATGACAGCAACCAGACCGGCCAAATGCTGGCCGCGCTACTGGGCTGGCCGCAAGCTACATTCGCTAACGAGATCACCAAAGACGGGGACAGCTTAACCGTTGGCCGTGAAGTTGACGGCGGCATCCAGACTATCAAAGTCTCCCTGCCTGCCGTGATCACGGTTGATCTGCGCTTGAACGAACCGCGCTATGCAAGCCTGCCCAATATTATGAAAGCCAAACGCAAACCCATAGACGCCAAAACGCCCGACGATTACGGCGTAGATATTTCGCCGCGCCTGACCACGCTTAAAGTTGCGGAACCTGCGGGCCGGACTGCGGGTGTGAAAGTTGCGGACGCCGCCGAACTGGTTGCCAAGCTTAAAGAAGAAGGAGTGATCTAATGGCCATTTTAGTTATTGCAGAACACGACAATGAAAACCTCAAAGACGCCACCCATAAAACCGTCACGGCTGCATTGGCCATGGGCGGAGATGTCGATATCCTTGTGGCCGGAAAAGGTGTCAAAGACGTTGCTGCCCAAGCCGCAAAAATTTCTGGCGTGCGCAAAGTGCTGACTTGTGATCATGTCTCGCTCAAACGCCAACTGGCCGAAGCCATGCAAGAGGTCGTCGTGCCGCTCATGGACGGGTATGACGCCGTTCTGGCACCTGATACGACAACTGGCAAAAACTTTATGCCGCGGATTGCCGCCGCCCTAGACGTGATGCAAATCAGTTCCATCAGCGGTGTCGAATCTGCCGACACATTTGTCCGGCCAATCTATGCGGGCAATGCCATGGCAACGGTAAAGTCATCTGATGCCAAAAAAGTTATAACGGTACGCCCCACCGCCTTTGCCCCTGCGGCTGAAGGTGGTTCCGCGTCCGTCGAAACCATCGCAGACCCGGCCATGCCAACAACATCGGAATTTGTCAGCGAAGAACTGTCCAAATCCGACCGTCCGGAACTAACCGCCGCAAAAATCGTTATCTCTGGCGGGCGCGGTATGGGGTCTGGCGAAAACTTCGCCATTATCGAAAAGGTCGCAGACCAACTCGGAGCCGCAGTCGGTGCATCACGCGCCGCCGTGGACGCAGGCTATGTGCCCAATGATTACCAGGTCGGCCAAACCGGCAAAGTCGTGGCACCGGAGCTATATATAGCCGTTGGTATCAGCGGCGCCATCCAGCATTTGGCCGGTATGAAGGACAGCAAAGTCATAGTCGCAATCAACAAAGACGAAGACGCCCCAATATTTCAAATCGCCGATTACGGCTGGGTCGCAGATTTGTTTAATGCAGTTCCAGAACTGGAAGCAGAATTGAGTAAGGCTGGTTTTTAAGCCGACTTACATGTATTAAAGAAACCCCGCCTCGTGTGGGGTTTTTTATTGCCGTGAAATCACCCTTTAATTAGGATCCACTATCAGGTCGCAACACCGCCTTTACGGATATCTTTCGCTTAGGGCTTACGCCTGCAAGTACCAGCAACCCGGCCAATATGCCCAAATTTTTGATGTGGTTTTGCAGTTCGTGAACGGCTTCCACTCCGGCAAAATTCCAAAAATCATGCATGGTCACATTGATGACCAAAATATACAGCACAAAACCAAGGGCCGTTAGACGCACATACCGGTTGGTGGCCAAAAGCACTGCACCGCTTACCTGCGCCGCGCCCGCAATATACAGTAGCGGCAAAGCATAAGGGATATTATGGTGTTGCATCATTTCTACCTGGCTAGTTGGTGCCAACAATTTGGCGATGCCCGGCACGAAAAAATATAGCGCCAGCAAGGCCCGTCCAATGGTGATGTAAATTATTGCAGACGCACCCCTCATGCCAGATTACCCCCCCGATAATTTCCCGGCGAAATGCGAATAGATCAATGCTTGCGAGTGGGCGGTTTCCTCCAGGTTTGCCGCGCCTGCATGGCCGCCGTCTATGTTTTCATAATAGACGAACGGGATACCCATATCTTCCAGCCGCTGGGCGAATTTGCGGGCGTGGGCGGGGTGAACGCGGTCGTCCTTGGTGGAGGTATAGATATAGCTTTCGGGGTATTTCACACCGCTGCGAATATTGTGATAGGGCGACAAGGCACGGATATAAGCCCCGTCCGCATTGTCGTCGTCCGGGTCGCCGTACTCACCGACCCATGATGCGCCCGCCAGCAATTTGTCAAAGCGGCGCATATCGAGCAGCGGCACACCTATGGCAATGGCACCAAACAAATCAGGGCGCTGGGTGAACATCACGCCCATCAAAAGCCCGCCGTTAGAGCGGCCATGAATGCCTAAGTGTTTCGGGCTGGTGATTTTTTTGGCAATCAGGTCTTCGGCCACGGCGATAAAATCATCAAAAATGATTTGGCGTTTGGCCTTGAGACCGGCCTGGTGCCAATCTGGGCCAAATTCGCCGCCACCCCTGATATTGGCAACCACATAAACCCCGCCCCGTGCTAACCAAGCCCGCCCGATTGTGGCTGAGTATGAAGGGTTAAGCGAAATTTGAAACCCGCCATAGCCGTACAGCAAAGTCGGGTTTGTGCCGTCCAGCTTCATGTTTTTGTCCCGCACCACATAATACGGAATTTTGGTGCCGTCCGAAGACGCGGTGAAAAACTGTTCCGCCGCCATTGACGAGCTGTCAAACCAGCTGGGTAAGGATTTGGCCTTTTCGCTCTGCATGGTTTTTGTATCGAACGTCCACAATGTGTCGGGGGTCAAAAAGCTTTCCGTATTGACGAAAGCAATATCTTCTTTGGAATTGGTGCCACCGATGGAGACATTGCCATTTGCCGGGAAATCCAGTTTGGTTTTTGTCCATTGCCCGTCCTTAAAATCAAAGGCGTAAGCGGAGCCAGAAACGTTTTCGTACAAGCTAAGTAGAAGTGCGTTTTTGGTCGCACCGAACCCGCCTATGGATTGTCGTGCATTGGGAGAAATCACTTCATTAACCACATCAATTTTCCCGCTCGCCATAAAATCAGCAATGGAGAAAGACACCAATGTACCGGATTTAAATGTTTTGCCATTTGCTTGCGGCCAATCTTCTTGCAAAGTTACCAATTGCTGGCCTTTAAACTGGCTACCCAAATTGGATTTTAGAGGAACTGGCAATTTCACCGGCACGAAAGCTTTATCACCGTTTTGCGGCACCCAAAAATACTCACTGGTATAAAACGTCACGGCGCGCACGATCATAATTTCATCTTTGCCGTCGGCATTTTCAAATGTACCGGGCCAAACACCAACATCGGTTTTTTCGCCGCGCATCAATTCGCGGGCGGCGGTCAAGGGTGTGCCCCGTGTCCATAGTTTAGCGATGAACGGATAACCGCTGTCGGTCATTGTATTTTTTCCAAAATCAACCCCGATCAAAAGATTGTCCTCATCGATCCAGGCTGTGCCGCCTTTGCTTTCTGGTAAGAAGAAACCCCCGTCCACAAACGCTTGCTCGGCCACATTAAATTCCCGCCGCTCTATGGCATCTTTGCCGCCGTCCGACAGCGACACCATACAAAGATTGTAATCTGGTGCCAGACAGCTCGTGCCCTTATAGACCCAATTTTTGTCTTCCGCCTTGGCCAGGGCATCAATATCAAGAATGGTTTCCCAGACCGGAGCATCTGTGCGGTAGCTGTCCAGGCTGGTGCGCCGCCATATGCCTTTAACATGTTTATCGTCCTGCCAGAAATTATAGGCCTTACCAGCACGGTAGCTAACATAAGGGATTTTCTCGGGGGAGTTATAAACTTCCAAAAGCTCCTTCTTCATGGCCTTGTAAACATCGCTCTGCATCAATGGTTCGGAACGCTCATTCCAGCCCTTGACCTTGGCCAAAGCCTGTTCGCCCAAAACTTCTTCCAAATATAAATGATCGTCGTCGGTTTGCCCCGCTACGGCGTACTCCATTGGGTTATCCTTATTAAGCTGATAGGCAGTGATTACACTTGACCCTTGTTTTTCCGATTTTTCAGTTGATGTATTTGTGGGCTGGCAAGCCGTAAGCGCCGCCGCACAAAGCCCTAAAAGTAAAAACTTCTTCATATCTATCCCCTAATGGTGTTCGCCACATAAAAGCTTATAAGATCAATAAGAGCAAGGGCAGATTACGGGTATTTAATCCGCTCGGGCAATCCGAAAGCCGCCCACGCCACACGGTTTTACGAATATGTTTCGGGGCATTCTGCCCAGAACCCGCCCAGAACCACCCCTACAAAGCAGGTTATCCCAGGCCTCGTCCGTACCCACCACCTCCATTTACTCTAAAACCGACGGTGTTGTTGCCTGGCAAAACTGCCACCAAAGTAAACCTGCGAGCCGCAAAAAAGCGCGTGAAAGCGACCGCAAAGGCGTCTTAGGTTTTGACCCCCGACCCCCGACCTCTAGTCTATACCGAGGCTTGCTTTCAGAGGCCCCTCTTGGGGCATTGCTATGGCGTGGAAACCGCCGTCTACATGGTGGGTCTCGCCCGTACATGACGTGCCGAGCGAAGACAACATATAAAGCGCTGCACCTGCTACACCTTCAAGTTCGGTGTTTTCCTGCATAGCGGCAGTGGCCTTGTTGAACCTGAACATATGGCGTCCCGAACCAATCCCGGCCGCAGCCAAAGTCTTGATCGGGCCTGCGGATATAGCGTTAACACGGATGCCGCGCGGCCCGAGGTCTGCGGCCAGGTAGCGGGTACAAGCCTCCAGCGCCGCCTTGGCTACACCCATAACATTGTAATTGGGCACCACACGTTCGGAACCCAGATAGGTCATAGTAATCATAGACCCGCCCTCGCTCATCAGGGCGGAAGCCCGCCGGGCCGCATCAACAAAACTATAGGCGGAAATATCCATAGCGGTGGCAAAGCCTTCGCGGGTGGTTTGCTCAATAAACGAGCCTGCCAATTGTTCGCGCCCGGCAAATGCAACAGAATGAACAAGGAAATCCATCTCGCCCCACTCATCTTTTATGGCCGCAAACAGCGCATCCATGCTCGTATCGTCCGTGACATCACAGGGCATAATAATCGGCGAGTTCAAACTTTCTGCCAAAGGTCGCACCCGCCGCTCCAATGCTTCGCCCTGAAAAGTAAAGGCAATTTCAGCACCCTGCGCCGCCAATTGCTCGGCGATGGCCCACGCGATGGAGTTTTTATTGGCAACTCCCATAATCAGCCCGCGCTTACCCTTCATCAAATCACCAGATGGATATTCCCGTTTCGCCATGTCATGCTCCTGTGTTTGTTTATTTGCACCATATTACCTATAGCGCCCAATATAAGCCAGAACAATCTCTCTTGAACTCGTCCTTGAATTGAGGCCATTTCGCGCTTACCTTAACTTCAAACAGGAGTAGAATATGCGCAATATTGAGATTACCAATTTGGAAACTTTGCCGGGACGTACTATCGTCAAGCATCTTGGTATGGTGCAAGGCAACACGGTCAGGGCCAAACATGTAGGGCGCGATATTATGGCCGGGCTTAAAAATATCGTCGGCGGCGAGTTGACGGGTTATACCGAACTGCTAACGGAATCCCGCGAGGAAAGCGTCAGCCGCATGATCGAGGAAGCCCGCGCCTTGGGTGCCAACGCCATTCTCAATGTCCGTTTTTCTACCTCGTCGGTCAGCGCCGGAGCGTCGGAGCTTTATGTTTACGGTACTGCCGTAGTTGTGAGCTAATGGCTGGCCTGTTTACATTTTTGGTTTTGGTCGGGCTTGGGTTTTTCTTTGGCCGCATGAATGAAGCCAAGCATTTTCGCAGCCTAAATGCCCGCGAAGACGAACTGGCACATATTACGATGTCCAACACCAAACAAATACCGGACGGTATGACAGGATCAGCATTTGTCCACGGCAATGTGGTGGTCTCTATCGACTATTTCAAACGCATCGGGGCCGCTCTGCGCGGGCTGGTCGGCGGGCGGATGGAAACTTATACAACATTACTAGAGCGGGCCCGGCGTGAGGCCGTCTTGCGCATGAAGGCCGAAGCACAAGCAGGCGGCATGACCCATGTTGCGAATGTCCGCCTGGTGAGCGCCAGTGTTTTTACAAACGCCCAGTCCCAAATCGGCTCTATAGAGGTTTTTGCCTACGGCACGGCCCTAAAATAACTGGAAATAAAAGTGCGCTTCGAAGCGAGAGAGATCTGGATCCGAAGCGCACCTAACGGCGCTAATCTAATGGGGGAGTAGCGTACCGTTATCAGGATGTCGGCTTCCCAAACCCCGAATGGGGGTTTTCGGGGGCCGTTATCTTATATTGACGTCCGCCGCCCCGCTATCGCTGGTGCGTAAATTGCCCGACGGGCGGCGGATATAAATGTCGCTGGCACCGCTAGCACGAGCCTCCGCATCAACAGAGCTACCACTATAATTCACATCACTTGCACCGCTGGCTCTAATATAGAGATTGCCAACCTCGCCGTCTTTAATTGTAATGTCACTGCTACCGCTGACCCGTATAGACAAGTCGCCGCCGCCAACATAGTCAGCCTCAAAATCACTGGAGCCTGAGCCTGAATATTCCAAACCGCCTTTAATGCGCGCCAAAACAATGTCGCCTGAACCGCTGGTCTGTATCTTTGCGTGTCTGATAACATCTCCAGCCTCCAGATCACCCGAACCTGAAACTACGATATTTCCACTGGCAAAATCCCCGGCAACAAGGTCGCCGGAACCAGATATTGTGATAATACTGTCCCCCGCGTCTCCCATTTTAACATCACCGCTCCCGGACACGCGCAAATTAAATGCGCCGTTTACATCACCTAATTTTAAATCGCCGCACGAAGACACATGAATATCCCCCGAACCGATGGATTCTATATCGCCAAACAGTATGGTGTTTTTAACCACAACATGCACATTCTCGGGAGCTGTGATTTTTACCAATGGGAATGCATCAATTGTAGTAAATCCTTTGCCTCCAGACTTCCTGTGCCACTTGCCCTTACCAATATAAGCTTTGTCTTTCTTGTATCTGCAATTATAGTCACGGATATTCTTGTCATCGTTGACCGTAAGACCCTTGCTGCCTGTAATATAATTTGCCCCATCAGCGTCTGTCACGGTTATTTCGTCATAATCACCTGTGCGGATATCAATGGTGCCAATAAAATGTTCTATTTTCAGGGTGGACGCGTCTTTGGCGTTTGCTGTTCCCGCCAGCAATGTCAAACAAGACGCTGTAATGGCCACGATGCTATATGAAGTTATTTTACCCATGATGTTACCTTTTGTATATGAGACCACATAATAACGACAAGTGCCGTAATGTCAAGTTGATCGCTATCTGTTTAAAATTTAACCTGTATCTGTCCGCCGCTCCGCAGCTTTACCTTTAATGACATGGGTGCGTGATCAGCCATATGTGCCTGCAAAAACTTGCCGCTGCCGCTTTCCAGGCGCACGGGGCCTGCCGCAAATTCGAAGCCGGTGGGCGCAATCCCGCTGGCCGAACCGGATCCAACTACGCCTGTGCCTACCGCACCAGTTCCAATTGCGCTGATCAGTATTAGTTTGCTTAACATTTCGTCCTCCTGGTTTTTTGTTTGGGGCCTGAGCGGATTTAAAGTCCGCCCAGAATTGGGTAGTATTAGTTTTATTTCTCTTAGTTTTATTTCTCAAGGTCGCGAAAATCTCGGCGCAATTGCCATTCGCTGGATGTGATGGATTTCTCCAAGTCCTGTAGGCGGGTTTCCAATGAACGGAACTTGCCTTTAACGTCGCGAAAGCTACTTGTTTGGCGAAGCGGCTCCTCGGGGCTGGCGCGGTGTTTGCGCCGGGCTTTACGTGCCTGGCGATATTCCCGGCGGTAGGGTGCGCGTTTGTCGGACGGGGTGAACATCCAAAACCCGATATAGACCCAAAACGTAATGAAGCCGGTCATAAAGAATGAAATCACCGTTAAAATCCGAACTATAATCGGATCTATACCAATATAATCACCAATCCCGGCGCAAACGCCGCCGAACACACCGTCGATTTTGTTGCGGCGAAAGCGTTTGTGGGGTTCGGAATATTCATATCCGTCATCATCGCCGTCCCAATTGACATCATTCATGGCGCGGTGGAATTTATTTTTATATCGTTTGGTCATGGTTTCCTCCGCTCTCTCTCATACTCGAGCTTGCATTAGGGTTGTCGCGCCAATTTGGCACTTCGTCGTCCAAAATCCGCTCCAGCACATTGACGCGCTGATCTAGGATATCGGCGATTTTGGACATTTGTTCCAACTCCGCCATCTGGTCGACACTCATATGGCCCATCATTTTCTCTTTGTGCCTGTAGTAGGATTTCAACATCCCGGCTCCGATGCCGCCGACGATGGCCACGATCGGGATCATTAAGACTAATACTCTTAAATCCATTTTATTTCTCTCTCTCTAAGTTAGACGTTATGAGCCAGTGTTTTGGCCGCAACTATTTATTCGCCGCAACTTTTTTCGCAGGTTTGCGGATGCTCTTTTTCAGGGCGGCCAGCTCGGCTTCTACGGCGTCGTCAGCTTCCAAAGCGGCAAACTGGCTTTCTAAGCTCTGGCCATTACCCATTCCAGCACCTAGGTCGAAAGCTTCCACATGGGCTTCCAACTCGTCAACCTTGCGTTCCATACGTTCGTAGCGGGCCAAAGCGTCGTCGACCTTGTTAGAGGTCATCACCTTACGCATCTTGATCTGGTTTGTCGCGGTGGTTCCGCGCATCATCAGAGCTTTGTGCTTGGCTTTGGCCTCGTTAAGCTTGGCCTGCAGTTTTTCCAAATCAGAATCGGCTTTGCTCACAGACTCGTTGAGGATTTCAATTTCCTTACGCACCACTTCGGCCATTTGCTCGGACTGCTGTTTGGCAGCTACGGCACCACGGGCCAAGTCTTCACGGCCTTTAGTCAAAGCCAGTTCGGCTTTGGTAGCCCACTCTTTGGCACGGATTTCATATTGATCTGCCTTGCGGCTCAGCTCTTTGGTTTCCGCGATATTGCGGGCGGCGGAGGTGCGAACCTCGACCAGTGTGTCTTCCATTTCCTGAATGATCAGGCGGGTGATCTTTTCAGGGTTTTCTGCTTTTTCGATCATTGAATTGAGGTTGGAATTGATGATGTCACCCATTCTTGAAAAAATTCCCATTGTAGTCTCCTGTGGTTGGTTGGTATTGTGTTGGGGTTAGGGGTTAAAGTGGGGGTCTAAGACCCTAAAATATTGTGGCAATTAGAAAGCCTGCGGCGAAAAACCCCCAGCACTCCAATTTGCGGGTGCTGAGATATTTTATGAAGTGCCAGAACTTTGCTTTAAAGTCCTGACGACTATTAATGCGGCTCTCGAAATCAAATTCATTGTTTGACATGCTGACCTCTATATTCCGAGGCCGGTGAAAGTCACACCACCAATGCGGTGGCGCATGGCAGACGCCCTGCGGCGCGCTCTAAGGTGGCGGACGGGCGCAGATACGTCTGCGCGTCTTGTGCCAAATGTGGTGTCAGTATCAAGTGTACGATATGTCATAGTCTCTCTCCTTGTTGTGGCCCTGACGCATTGAAGGGGGGGTGCGTCAGGGCCGATTGAACTTGCCACCCGATTGTGTGTGGCCGTCATCAATAGAATGGACATCCAGGCTAAAATGTCACGACCTTTTAAAGCGTTGAAAAATAAAGGGGTTTTAAAAAGTGAAAATTTTGCAAATTATTATTTAGTTATTTCTACTAATATATAGGTCTTTACACCATTATATTTTAGCTATATACGCTAATTATGACACAGCTTGCACAAAACCTGCTAGGACAAAGCCCGGCTTGGCTGGCAACCCTGGACGGTATTTCAGGTCTTGCCGCCATTGAAAAGCCGGTTTTGGTGGTTGGCGAGCGCGGTACGGGCAAAACATTGGTTGCGGGTCGCCTGCATTTTCTCTCGCCGCGCTGGGAACAAAGTTGGCAAGCGGTGAATTGCGCGGCGCTTGGTGATAGCCTTGACGCGCAATTGTTTGGCGGTGCAAGCTACAATCAAGAAAGCCTGTTGGAAGCCGCAAATGGTGGCACGCTGTTTTTGGATAATATAGAAGCCATGCCATTGGTCATACAGGAAAAACTGTTGGATGTGATCGAGACGGGTGTGGGCGGCTCAGACATTGATGTGCGTATTGTGGCTGCCAGTGCGACGGACTTGCCTTCGCGGGTTAAGGCCGGGCATTTTTGTGCCGACCTGTTAGATGTATTGGCCTTTGATGTCATTACCATGCCGCCGCTACGGGTGCGCGGGGCAGATATTTTAACATTGGCCGAACATTTTGCCGCCAAGATGGTGGCAGATTTGGGTGAAGACGGTTTTTCCGGGTTTAGCGCCGAAGTGTGTGAATTTTTAAAAGACTATGCTTGGCCAGGTAATATCCGGGAGTTAAAAACCGTTATTGAGCGGGCCGTAGGCCGGGCCTGGAATGAAGACGGCGGCCTGACTGCACCCATTTCTCAAATCAGCATAGACCCATTTGCCGCCCCTTGGCGGATAAGGGATGGACTGGGTGCGGGGTTTAAGGATGAGGGCGAACAAACGCCTTCACAGCAAACACAAGATCCATTACCCGAGACACAAGAACAAGGCTTTACAAAGCGTACCGATGCTTTTGAGCTGTCCTTAATCCAGGAGGCCTTAGCATTCGGGAAAAATCATCAGGGCAAGGCGGCCAAATATCTGGGTCTAAGCTATCACCAATTTCGCGGACTTTTGCGTAAGCACGGCCTGAAAAAATAAGCCACCTTTGCGACATTACGATAATTTATAACTCAAAGGCGAAAAATGCTGGCAAAGACAGTGGAAAAGAGACTAGAAGTGTGAAACTTATCTGTTATATACAGGCTTGAATTTTAGGTGCATGGGGTTGCCTGCATCATTTGGAGAATATATATGCCGTCTTTCTTGACCAAAACAATGACCAAAATAGCCTTGAGCACAGTCGTTGTGGTTGCCTTAACCGGTTGCCAGACTGTAAGCCGTGTCACCAGTAAGCTACCGGGGGTAAAATCTGCAAGTGCTGAGGGCGGCAATACCTATAAAGGCAACACCCGTTCCAGGCGCGCCGCGCCGCGTATGGGTGTAAACGAGTTTTTATGGCGGGCCTCGCTGGAGACGCTGAACTTCATGCCATTATCTGAAATCGACCCGTTTGGCGGCGTCATTATCACGGACTGGTATGCGTCTCCGCAGGCTCCAAATGAACGCTTCAAAGCCAATGTTTATATCCTCGACACCAATTTACGCGCTGATGCCCTCAAGGTCTCGATTTTCAAGCAAGTGCGCAGTGATGGTGGCTGGAATGATGCGTCGGTTGACGCCGACACGGCCCGTACCATAGAAAACTCAATCCTGACCCGCGCCAGACAGCTATATATCGCAACCGTTGACGAATAACTGCCCAAATAGGATAAACTCATGTCCAGATACAATGCGGCAGAAGTAGAGCCGAGGTGGCAAGCCGCATGGGACGATGCCAAGGCCTTTGAGGCGGATGATAATTCCCCCAAGCCCAAATATTATGCGTTGGAAATGTTTCCTTACCCGTCCGGGCGTATTCATATGGGCCATGTGCGTAATTACGCTATGGGCGATGTGATTGCGCGATATAAGCGGGCTTGCGGTTTTGAAGTCCTACACCCCATGGGTTGGGATGCGTTCGGCATGCCTGCCGAAAATGCGGCTATGCAAAATAGTGGGCATCCGAAAGACTGGACATACGCTAATATTGACGCCATGCGCACACCCTTAAAGCGTCTCGGTTTTGCCCTGGACTGGAGCCGGGAATTTGCCACATGCGATGTGGAGTATTACAAACAGCAACAGGCGATTTTCCTGAAATTTATGGAAAACGACTTAGTTTATAGAAAGACCGCCAAGGTCAATTGGGACCCAGTCGATATGACCGTGCTGGCCAATGAACAAGTGATCGACGGCAAGGGCTGGCGCTCTGGCGCCGAGGTCGAAACCCGCGAGCTGAACCAGTGGTTTTTCAAAATCACCAATTACGCCGAAGATTTATATTACGGCCTGGACGATCTGGAAAATTGGCCCGAAAAAGTCCGCACCATGCAGAAAAATTGGATTGGGCGTTCAGAGGGTGCGCAGTTTAAATTTGGCTTTGCGGGGAATGCTCCGGAAGGTTTTGACGGGGTAGAGGTTTACACTACTCGTCCTGACACTTTGTTCGGTGCGAGTTTTGTAGCCTTGGCCTATGACCACCCGTTGATTCAACAATTAACACCGGATAATCCCGCACTCAAAGAATTGGCGAAAAAATGCCAACTTATGGGCAGTACAGCGGAAGCCATTGACAAGGCTGAAAAGCTCGGTGTGGACACCGGACTAAAGGTCAAACATCCATTTGATGACAACAAAGCCTTACCCGTCTATGCCGCCAATTTCGTGTTGATGGGTTACGGCACCGGAGCCGTATTTGGCTGTCCAGCCCATGACCAGCGGGATTTGGATTTCGCTCGTAAATATAAGTTGCCCGTACCCGCCGTTGTTCTACCGGACAGCGAAAACCCGGATACATATAAAATAGATGATGAGGCTTATGTCGGGCCGGGTAAATTGTTCAATTCAGGCTTCCTCGACGGTTTGGGTGTGGAGGACGGAATTTCTGCGGCCATTGCTAAGTTGGAAAAACTCGGCCTTGGCAGCAAACAAGTCACATACAGACTGCGAGACTGGGGCGTGTCGCGGCAACGCTATTGGGGATGCCCGATTCCGATCATTCACTGCGAGGCTTGTGGTGCTGTACCTGTCCCCGTGGCTGATCTGCCCGTAGAGCTGCCCGAAGATGTCAGCTTTGATATTCCCGGCAACCCCCTTGACCGCCACGCCACATGGAGGCATGTGGACTGCCCGAAATGCAAAAAACCCGCAGTGCGCGAAACCGATACGCTGGATACATTCGTTGACAGCTCTTGGTACTTCGCCCGTTTTGCCGGAAACAAAAAAAGCAGCGGCACGGACGACCAGCCATTCGATAGAACCATAGCCGGACAATGGCTCCCCGTTGACCAATATATCGGCGGTGTCGAGCATGCCATATTGCATTTGCTGTATTCGCGGTTTTTTGCCCGCGCCTTGCGCGATTGCGGGCTTTTGGATTTGCCGTCCGGTGAACCGTTTGCAGGCCTGTTCACCCAGGGCATGCTGACCCATGCTGTATTTTACGATGTAGACGGAAATTACATTTTCCCCGCAGATGTTGTTGCAGACCAAATTGAGGCATATGGCAATGAGTACCGTGCTGCCATAGAAGAACAAATAAACAACAATTTAGAATTTGGTACGCGCTATAAAAAACAAACTCAAAAAACGGGTAATTATTACATTTGGTCAGAAAAAACCAAAGCTGGTTGGCGGCCTCATCCTGTTATAATGGGTGATGTTATAAAAATGTCCAAGTCCAAGAAAAATGTCGTTGACCCCCACGATATTATAGAGGGTTACGGCGCTGATGTAGCGCGTTGGTTTGTACTGTCCGACAGCCCGCCTGCCCGAGATGTAGAGTGGACGGAAGCCGGGGTGATAGGCGCATGGCGCTTTGCCAACAAGGTCTGGGACACGATTTCCGAAACGCCCAAAAACAGCTTGCAAAACAATGGCTCGCTTGATGGCATATCCGGAGATGCACTCAACTTACGCCAGGTCGTCCATAAAGCATTGGCAAAAGTCACTGACGGCATTGACAATTTCCGTTTCAACACATCGGTTGCGCAAATCTATGAAATGGTCAATGCCCTGAAAAAACATCCCCATGAAGATACCGCTAAGACCGAAGCAATGAGCATATTGGTACGCATCATCGCGCCGTTCATGCCCCATCTGGCTGAGGAATGCTGGGCGCATCTTGGCGGGAATGGTTTGGTATGTAATGCGCCTTGGCCAATGCCTGACCCGGCCATGCTTGTCGAAGACAAAATCACCATGCCCATTCAAGTCAACGGTAAACGCCGCGCCGAAATCAACGTGGCCAAAACCGCATCTAAAGACGAGGTTGAAAAACTGGCTTTGGCCCATCCGCGTATTGCCGAATACCTATCTGACAAAACCGTAAGAAAAATCATCGTTGTCCCAGGGCGAATAATCAATATAGTGGCAAATTAGGAGATGGTTATGAAATTGATACGCACAGGGCTAATTTTAGCAACGACGCTTGTTCTAACCGCATGCGGGTTCAAACCCATGCACGCTCCCACGGCCTTTGGCGGCAAAACCGTTGCAATGAAAAATATTCGGGTCGAAATGCAAGCCAATGGAAAAATTGATTTTTTGTTGGCTCAGGCTTTACGTGCCCGCATGGGTGACAATACGGGCACGTCCTATATTTTAAAAATCAAGCCAGAGCTTAAGCGCCATAACCTCGGTATCGGCGCTGATGACGTGGCGTCGCGCTATGACTTGGTTTTGGAAAGCGAGTTTGAGTTGGTAGATGCTAAAACCGGGAATGTGGTGTATAGAGACGATGTGCATACGGTCTCTACATTTGGTGCACCCCGCGATCCTTACGGTACAGTTGCAGCACAAAACAATGCCGAGGAACAAGTGGCCGCCGAAGCGACGGACCGTATCATTGCCCGGTTGGCTAGATACCAAGCCAGCACGGAAAAACAAACAGCGGACAAATGAAGCTCGCAGGTGCCCGCGCCAGGAGCTGGTTAACCGCACCGCCCGCCGATTGCCCCGGCGTCTTGTTATTTGGCCCTGATGCTGGGCTTTGTGCGGAACGAGCGGGCATGATTGCCAAAAAGTTTTCGCCAAACCCAGACGATCCTTTTTCCACCACCGTGCTAAGCGCCGACGATTTGACCGGCGACCCGGCAAGGTTGGCAGACGAGATGGTTGCCCAAAGCCTGCTCGGGGATACACGGCTCATCCGCTTGCGCCTATCCCACGAGCGGGGCGCGGCCTCCATCGCCAAAACCATCAAAGCGCTGGATGCCCGCCCGGAAACCTGTGCCGCTAAACTCATCATAGAGGCTGGCGACATGACCCCCCGCTCGGCCATTCGCAAAGCTTTTGAGAGCGCCAAACATTTTGTCGCAATCGCGTGTTACGCTGACAGTCAGGCAGACATATCAAATATGGTGCGCTCAAGCTTGGGGGATTTGAACATCAGCATAGACGGCGATGCTCTGGATGCCTTTGTGCCACTATTGGAGGGTGACCGCCGCATGGCTCGCTCCGAGATTGAAAAACTGGCCCTGTATAAGGGTTACGGCAAGGAGGAGGGAGCAAAGGTTTCGCTGGCCGATATAAAAGCCCTCGCCGCCGGAGCCGGAGCCGCCGGGCTTGATGATATTGTATTTGACGCCATGGCCGGAAATGCCAAATCTATGGACGCGGCCCTACAGCGAGCCTTGGCGGGAAAGATCAACCCCCATTCCGTACTCGCCGCGTTGCAAAGGCATGTCGTGCGTCTGCATCAAGCGTCTTCGTTGATGGCATCTGGTAACAGCTCCGATGAAGCCATGAGAAGCCTGCGCCCGCCCGTCTTCGTTATGCGTAAAAACGCTTTCGGTGCCGCCCTGCGCATCTGGCCCCAAACCGCATTATCCCGCGCTATCAGCCAAAGCCTCGACACCGAAAAAAACATGAAGTCTACAGGTGCCCCGGCGGAGGCATTGTTGGGTCGGTTGTTGATAGCTTTGTCAAGCTATGCGGCAAGGCGGCGCTAGGGCCTGTGGACACACATACATAATTGGCATAGACCACGGGAATAACTTGGTACGGTTTGTAAATTGGAGACATAGTATGAGACGCAACTTTATTTTTTTGGCTCTATTCGGCTTAACAACAATGAGTTTGGCGTTGACCGGATGTGCGGCCACCGAAACATCCACTACAAAAGTTTCTGCCGAGACGGCCCAAATGGCGGCGGCGGATAACCCCCACGGCAAAGGCATGGTGGTTGCCGCCAATTCTCTTGCGGTTGAGGCAGGCATTGAAGCTTTGCGTGCAGGCGGTTCCGCAATTGATGCGGCCATTGCCGTTCAAGTGGTGCTCGGATTGGTAGAGCCGCAAAGTTCCGGCATTGCTGGCGGCGCATTTTTGGTGTTTTACGATGCGAAAACTGGAAAAGTCACCGCTTATAATGGCCGCGAGAAAGCCCCTGCAACCATAGATGAGAGCCTGTTTTTGGGCGAGGACGGCAAACCCTTGCGCTATTTTGACGGCATAGTGTCTGGACGCTCAACCGGTGTGCCGGGCGTTATAGCCATGCTGAATATGGTCCATGAAGATCACGGAAAGCGGCCCTGGAGTGATAATTTTTCGTCCGGCATTCAGCTTGCCGAAGGCGGGTTTGTGGTCAGTCCGCGCATGGCCATGTTGGTTAAAATCGCAGCGAATTATGCTTTGAAAAACCAAAAGGCGGCACGGGAATATTTCTTTACTGAAGACGGTAGTCCCATAGAAGCCGGGTTTTTGCGTGACAACAAACCTTACGCGGCCTCCCTGCGCGCTATCGCCCAGGATTACCGGGCCATGTATGAAGGGTCGCTGGCCGAAGCTATTATTGCCGCCGTTCAAGAAGAGCCGCGTCCCGGCCTGCTGACACTTGAAGACATGAAAAACTACCAACCACAAAAAACGAACGCCCTGTGTTCACCTTACCGGGGTTATGTATTGTGCGGAGCTATGCCGCCGTCCTCTGGCGGTGTCGCCGTGCAAAGCATTATGGGGCAGTTGGCGAATTTTGATATGAAGGATTTAGGGCCGACACTTAAAGGTTGGCATGTGTTCGCCGAAGCTAGCGCCATGGCCTATGCGGATCGGGATTTATATGTAGCGGATCCGGATTTTGTTGATGTGCCGACCAAAGCATTACTAAACACTGATTATCTAAAATCTCGTGCAGGCCTGATCTCTATGGCGACAAATTTAAAAAACGTGAAAGCCGGTAATCCTGTGGATTTTAAACCAGGCAAAGACGCTACGCCGGATGTGCCCGGCACCTCGCATTTTTCTATTGTCG
Organism: Robiginitomaculum sp.; assembly: GCA_016765135.1. GTDB lineage: Bacteria > Pseudomonadota > Alphaproteobacteria > Caulobacterales > Maricaulaceae > Robiginitomaculum_A. The sequence continues at coordinate 41,697 of JAESQN010000016.1, read as the reverse complement.
ATAAATGGGGCAATGTAGTCTCCATGACCACCACGGTTGAAAGCCTGTTTGGTTCCCAACGCATGGCAGGCGGCTTTATGCTCAATAACCAGCTTACAGATTTTTCCTTTGCGCCGAGAGACGAGGCCGGCGTTCTTATTGCCAACCGTCCAGGGCCAGGCAAACGCCCCCGCTCGTCTATGGCCCCGCATGTCGTGTTTGACCAAGACGGCGGCTTCGCATTTGCCACCGGCTCGCCCGGCGGCTCGTCTATCATCGCCTATACGGCCAAAACCATGGTCGCCATGATCGATTGGGGCATGTCGCCACAAGAAGCAGCAGACCTGGCCAATGTAATATCGCGCAACGGTTCAATCCGCCTCGAAGAAGCAGGATTGGATCCTGAAACTATCACAGGACTGGAAGCTCTGGGTCACAAGGTCATCCGCTCCAAAGGCGAGATTTCAGGTATTCATATTATTCGCAAAAATCCGGACGGTACATATGAAGGCGGCGCCGACCCAAGACGTGAAGGTATTGCGAAAAGCGAATAGGTTTATAGTATACCGCAAGCTTTACGGCCTCTATTATTGTGTCTTGATTGAATGGTCATGATTGTCTTTCGTGGAGACGTTGAACTGTTAGGGGCGCCAACCATGAGTTTAGCGCCTTTCAAGGCGTAGGGTCTGCACAAACTATTTCCAAAACAAACCATTTGGGCCTGGGTTTTAATACCCGCGCCAAGCATCTTTTACATGTTTCACTCGCAGACCGTCTGCCACATAAACCGCATCAAACCGGATGGTTAGATCTGCTAAATTTTTGCGCTTAGCCTGATAGTAATAAGCGGCCTCTTCTATGCGGGACAAGTTTGCACTGTGGAGCGCCTCTATTGCCTGGTCCAGACTTGGGCGTCTTTTGACTTCTATTATGGCCAAGACATTGCCCTTTTTGGCAATTAAGTCGATTTCGCCGTGGGGTGTTTTATGGCGCATATCCAAGATTTTATATCCCTTTAACCGCAGTAACCAAGCGGCCATGTTTTCGGCCCGGCGGCCTTTGGTTTCAGCTTGTTTGCGAGAACTTTTATTCATTTTTTAGCTGGAGGGCTTTCTTTTAGTTGAAGGGCAAGAGCATATACATCACGTTTTTTATGGCCGCTTTGTATAGCGATTTGTGCGGCAGCGCGTTTGACGCCCTCGGTTTTTATGAGCGGGTGAAGTGCCGCTCGTATCTTGTTCTCATCCCATTGTTTTGGCGCATCCGGCGGGGCAATAATGAGAACGATTTCTCCGCGTAGCGGTGTTTCTCTGGCCATCTCAAGCAGTTCGCTAGCGGTGCCACGTAGAATTTCTTCATATTTTTTGGTCAGCTCTCTGGCGATGGAAATTTGCCTGTCCCCAAAAATAGCCTGTATGTCCGCCAAACAAGCCTCTATACGTTTTGCCGTTTCAAAATAAATCAAGCTGGCTGGCACATCTTGTGCCTGCCTGAGCGCCGTCTGCCGTGCGGCGGATTTCGGCGGTAAAAAACCTGCGAACATAAATTTATCGGGCGGCAGGCCAGAGCTGACCAGTCCGGCCAGTACGGCGCTTGCACCTGGTATTGCAAACACCGGCAATTCTTCATCTATGCAAGCCCTCACCAGCTTAAAACCTGGGTCGTTGACGAGAGGGGTGCCAGCATCACTGATCAAGGCAACGGATTTGCCCGCCAGGATGTTTTTTATCACCCCCGGCAATTTCTTTGCCACATTATGGTCATGATAGGCCGATAGGGGGGCTTTGATCCCGTAAGCACTTAACAATATACGGGCCCGGCGCGTGTCTTCTACCAAAACCAGGTCGGCACTGGAGAGTATATCAAGGGCCCGCAATGTGATATCGCGCAAATTACCAATGGGTGTAGCGACAAGGTATAACCCGGCACCGAGAACGCCCGGGCGAATATCAGTTGGAACGGTGGATAACAGCTTTTGGGATTGCGTAGAGGAAGTTGCGCTTATAAGGTCTGGTGAATTGGTGTCGGGCACATTTGTCCTTTGAGGTTAGAAAATAAAGCGGTTAGGAAGTAAATATGACAGCTTGTAGTAAGGCTTACGCCACGGTGAACATAAAAGCGAGAGGCTTTGTCGCACAATCATGGCAGAAGGCCGCCACCATGGTCGCTTCCATAGTCATAAGCGTCATGATACTTGGTGCTTGCGCAACGACAACCCCAACACCGGGACCATACGATCCTGGCAATCCTGGCTCTACTCAACCCCCCATAACACAAGAACCAGAACCAACAGAGGCCCCCGAAACCCCTATAAAGGAACCTCATCTTGTTCGCGAGAACCAAGGCCTAACTCCCGTTTTCATGTCGGGGGATGACATCAAACGCATTGCGATACTTTTGCCATTTTCCGCCAAATCCAAAGCTTTGCGCAATGAAGCAAATTCAATGCTTTTGGCCGCCGAGCTGGCGATATTTAGTCTCAACGACGATAGTGCCTTGCTTATAGCCCTAGACAGTGCTGGCACCGTACAAGGTGCGGAGCAAGCCGCAAAAACCGCGCTGGGCCAAGGTGCAGATATTATATTGGGGCCAGTTCTTGCCAGATCCGTCCGGGCAGTCGGTAATATAGCCCTTGAGGCCAATATTCCAGTTGTCGGGTTTTCCACCGATACGAGTGTCGCCGGAGCGGGTGTATATTTGTTAAGCTTTCCGCCTGAAGCAGAAGTTAAACGCATTACACAATTCGCTGCCGAAGCGGGGGCCACAAAATTCGCATTTCTCGGGCCAGAATCTACGTACGGAAAACGGGTGCTCAGTGCCTACACGAGCGAAGTCCGCCATTTGGGTGCTGTTCTAAGCGGGGTAGAAACATATGCCGGGAAAGATATTGCGGTTATGCAAGAGCCCGCCGCAAAACTGGCCAATATGTTTCCATCACCAGAAGAAACAGCCAAAAACCCTGAGTTTGAAGACCCTTACCACGTCATTCTGCTTCCCGAGGGCGGCACGGCTTTGCGCTCCTTGGCACCTCTATTAACATTTTATAATGAAAACACCCGCCATGTGCAAATCATGGGCACGGGCCTATGGAACCGCGATGAAGCGGCGCGGGAACCTGCTCTGGCAGGCGGTATTTTTGCTGGCCCCGATTTAGACGGCAAGCTGGTTTTTAATGCAAATTATGACGCAACCTACGGCGAAGAACCATCTCGGCTTGCGTCGCTGGCTTATGATGCCGTCAATATCGCCGCTTTTGTCGCCGATGGGGACGCGGGCGAACGCCAACAACGCCTCATAGACCCTGCGGGTTTCTTTGGCGTTGATGGCCTGGTGCGGTTCACCCCCCAAGGCATCCCCGAGCGCGGCCTTGCGGTTTACCAAATCAAAGGCGGGCGTTTCGTTGTTATTAGCCCCGCACCAAAATCAACCGACGGCGCGTTTTAAGACAGAAGCTCCCGGCACACTGTATCAAGCACCAAGCTACCCTGGACGGTAGCCGACAACTTATCTTTTGATGTTACCAGCAGTCCCGCCCTTTCAAATTCGGCAATTCTTTCGGGTGCAAGCCCGTGACCGGATATTTGTTTATAACGTGACAAGCTGATACCTGAACTTATGCGTAGCCCCATCAACACATATTCCTCGGCCCAAGCTTTGGCATCGAGTGTTTCTCGCTCCTTAATGGCGTAACCCGTTTCGTCTACGGCGGAAATATAGTCTTTGGGTTTTAGTGTTGCTATGGTCGCTGTGCGCACACCACGAGCGGTCAAGCGGCCATGAGCCCCCGGCCCAACACCAGCATAGTCTCCGCCCTGCCAATACACCAGATTATGGCGCGAGCGGTTGGCGTTGTTTTTGGCAAAGTTTGACACTTCATATTTTTCAAATCCCGCCGCCGACAATGTGTCCGTAGCCAGTTCAAAGAAATCTGCGCTATGGTCCGAATTGACGGCTTTGTTTATGCCGCGTATCCCGGCTCTACCAAAGGCGGTGCCTGGCTCAATGGTCAATTGATAGGCGGAGATGTGCGAGACACCGCTTTGCACCGCTATGCGCAAATCCTTGTGTAACATATCCAAAGTTTGGCCAGCCCAACCATAAATTAAGTCTGCCGAAACACGCGGTATTTCTGTTTGCGCCGCCTCCAGCGCCTTTCGTGCTGCGGCCGCATCATGGTCTCGACCTAGAAATTTCAGCGCATAGTCATCAAAGCTTTGCACGCCAATGGACAAGCGCTCTATGCCTGCCAATTTCCAATCTCTTAAAACTTGCTTGTTTATATCTTTAGGGTTGGCCTCCAATCCAATTTCCAGGCTTTCAGCCGCATTCCACAATTGCCGAGCCTGTGAAATGATTTGCCGCAGGTTTTTCGCCGGCAATAAAGACGGCGTGCCGCCACCGAAATGAATGCTGACAAGCCTGCGCGGCCCGCTTAATTGTCGCCAATATTGCATGTCCGCTAAAATCGCGGCCACCAAATTTCTGGTCGTGTCTGGCTTGTTTTTGTAAACATTAAAATCACAATAGGGACAGATACGCGCACAATAGGGCCAGTGGATATAGAGGGCAATTTCGTCCATTACGGGGCGGGGTCGTTTTGGGAAAACCAGGCTTTGATAAGTTTGGCGAACGCATCGGCGCGGTGGCTTTTAGCGTGTTTTTCCTGCGGGTCAATTTGCGCGAATGTCTGTGTATCGCCGCGTGCTACAAAGACCGGATCATAACCAAAACCTTTGTCGCCGCGTGGTGGCCAAATAATGCGCCCCTCAACCTTGCCCTCATAGGTGTGAACCTCACCACCAGGAAAGGCCAGCGAGAGCGCACAGATAAACCGCGCCGTATCTGGCCCACCTGCCGCTTGCATTTTGTCGTGTACTTTTTTCATGGCCACCGCAAAGTCCCGGCTACCATCGGGCAGTTCGCCCCAACGGGCCGAATAAATACCGGGTGCGCCCCCCAATGCATCCACCGCCAGACCGCTATCATCTGATAAGGCTACCATGTCTGCTGCGTCTGCTGCCAATATTGCCTTTAGCTCTGCATTGGCGGCGAATGTCGTTCCGGTCTCCTCCGGGTCTGGAAGGTTTAGTTCCGCCGCGCTGAATGTGTCTATACCGTAAGGCTTGAGCAAAATGCGGATTTCTCGAACCTTGCCTTCATTATGAGAGGCAACGACCAGTTTTGTGATAGTGGGGCGCACAGAATTTCCTTGTTTTGTTGGGGCTTCTGCCTAACGTGTTTTGCGCTCATGGTAAAGTCTGCACACTTGTTTCCGCAATTTTATCTTGCCTTGGAAGTAATTATTGAATAACGATATGTTTAAATAAGAAAGGTCACAAGGTATTTTATGGGCGTAGAAACACTTTATCCTGATGAAGATGAGAGCGGGAGCGCAACCTCAAAGGCCAGCCCGGCTATTGCGTTTTTAAATGTTTTGCTCACCATTATCTGGTGGGCAGGTTGGGTGTTTTTGATCTTGTTCGTCTTGGTGTTTTTATATGCGGGCTTATCCTTTCTGGGCGTCGAGTCTTTGAAAAGATCCTTCGAAGTAACCACACCCCTTATGGCTCTTGTTTCCTCGGCCAGCGTCATCGTCGTGGCATTGGTGTTTTTAATCATCGTCAAGCAATTGCGTAAAATTTGCCAAACTTTAGTCACTGGCGATCCATTTGTGCCTGAAAATGCAAACCGTTTGCGCATCATCTGGATCGCAGTAGCATCCGGGGAAGTTATCCGACTGGCATCAACAATAATTATTTCATTGGTCAGTAAAACCACAGATAACGCCGTACAGGCACCGGATTTACGGGTATATGTCTGGTTTATGGTGCTGGCTTTGATCATTCTTGCGGAAGTGTTCCGCGAAGGCGCACGTATGCGCCAAGAACAGAAATTGACGGTGTAATATGGGTATTCGTGTAAATCTTGACCGGGTGCTTTTAGATCGCCGCATGTCTTTGACCGAACTATCAGACCGCATTGGCATTACTTTGGCTAATCTGTCTATCCTGAAAACCGGGAAAGCCCGCGCCGTACGGTTTTCGACCTTGAGCGCTTTGTGCCGTGAGCTTAATTGTCAACCCGCTGATTTACTGGTCTATGAACCTGAAGAAGACGAACACAGCAAGGCGGCGCAATAGACCTAATGGAAACTATACGCGAATTTTATAATCAGGTGGCCGGCTCAGCTTATGCGCCCGTCGTAAGCAATATATTTACTGCCCTTGGCATTTTTATTCTTGGCTGGATATTAGCCCGTTGGGCCGACCGGGTTGTCCGCAAAAGGCTTGGCAATAATAAAGGTTTGCAGGCCGACGATACGTTCAGGCCTTTAATCGCAATCATCGTGCGTTATGCCATTGTCCTGGCAGCTCTCTATGCGGCTTTGGACATAGCCGGTATTGGCGCAGCATCGTTGCTGGCGGTATTTGGTGCCGCAGGCCTTGCCATAGCTTTGGCCGTACAAGGCACACTGTCCAATGTTGCAGCCGGCCTGATGTTGATTTTCTTGCGCACGATCAAGGTCGGGGAATATATTCAAACTCCGGACGTTGAGGGCACGGTACTGGAAATCGGTCTTTTCACCACTGAGATAAAATCTCCTGACGGCGTTTTCATCTCGGTGCCAAATGCGCAAGTTTGGGCCAAGCAGGTCAAAAATTTCTCACGGTTTAAAACCAGGCGCATGGATATTATTTTGGAAATTTCCCGCGACAATGATGTTGGGTTGGCACTGGAAGTTTTACAAAAAACCTTGATCGCCCACGACCTGGTGGTTGCGGCGGATAGCGCACAAACCGTAATATCCGGCTTCACCCCAACATCCGTACAGTTACAAGCCCGGTGCTGGCTCAAGGCCGACAACCTACGCACCGACGCATCAAAGCTGCGCCTGTCCCTACACGAAGCCTTGCGCCGCGAAGGCATCAAATTGCCGCCGGCCCCCATAGCTGTACCAGCTGTATAATAAACCCAACCTATCAGCAATTTAACCCGTGCGTCATAGTTTCGCCATTGTTTGCGGTGTATATGATATATTATAACATATCATACACTCCAATCATAAAGGGCACATTATGACTTTATCCCGTATTCTTCTGGCTTCCGTATTTGCATTTTCTGCGCTCGGTATAATAACTGTTCCAGCACAAGCACAAATAAACCCCGCACAGGCACAAATAAACAATGTGAGCGAAACGTTTCATAAAATTCGCTATCAACCTCGCATCCAGATCGCGCTTTTGCTTGATACCTCCAATTCTATGGACGGGCTCATCAACCAAACCAAATCCCAGCTTTGGACATTGGTCAACGAGCTGGGCGAAGGCAAGAAATACGGGCAGACCCCAATCATCGAGCTGGCACTATATGAATACGGCAATAGCAGTTTGTCGGTGGGCAAGGGTTATATCCGCCAAGTCTTGTCTTTGACCACTGACCTTGATGATGTCTCGGAAAAACTGTTCGAGCTGGATACCAATGGTGGTCAGGAATATGCCGGACAGGTGATCATGAAATCCCTGGACGAACTTGAATGGTCTGGCCGCAAGGGTGATATGAAATTGATCATTATTGCTGGCAACGAACCTTTCACTCAAGGCCCGGTCAGTTGGCAAAGCGCTTGCGAGCGCGCCAAGGCGGGCGGTATCATTATTGATACAATCCATTGCGGCGACGAGCAAACCGGTATGCGCACAGGTTGGAAAGATGCGGCTGAATGCACGGGCGACATATATATGACCATCAATCAGGACGAAAAATATGTGCATGTACCCTCGCCCTGGGACGATACATTGCTTGACCTTAACAAACGGCTCAACGATACTTATATTGGGTACGGAAGCCGTGGCCGTGCGCTTAAAACCAGACAATCTGTACAAGACAGCAATGCCGCCTCCATGAACAAAGGCGCTGAAATTACCCGCCTTTACGCAAAATCCAAATCTGGTTATAGTAATGAAAGTTGGGATATTGTTGACGCTTACAAAAAAGATGCGGACGGAGTGTTGAGCATGGGCGAGGAGAAAATGCCTGAAGAACTAAAAGGCAAAACCGCCGAAGAGCGCAAAGTTTTTATTGAAGAAAAACAAACCGAACGCAGTAAAATCCAAAAACAAATAAGCGAACTGGGCGCTAAACAAAAAACCTATGTCACCGAAAAACACGCCGAGATGACCGCCACAAAAACCCTGGACAATATCATGGTCACAGCCGTGCGCAAACAAGCCGCCGAGCGAGGGTTTGAGTATTAAACCTCAACCTTATGCGCCCGGTTTAGTAACACCTCTATGGCGGTGTCTACGTCGGCACTACCGTCCAGGATTGCAGCTACCGCTTCACTGATTGGCATTTCTACGCCGGCTTTGGCGGCCAAGCGTTTTAGAGCCGGGGCGGTGGCTACACCCTCGGTGACGGCACTACGGGATGCCATAATTTCAATCAGGCTTTGACCACGCCCCAGCGCCATACCCGCCGACATATTGCGCGATTGTTCACTTGAGCAGGTCAACACCAAATCCCCCAGCCCGCACATACCGGTCAGGGTTTCGGGCCGCGCCCCCAGCGCCAAACCGAGCCGTGTCATTTCGGCAAAACCCCGTGCAATCAAGGCGGCGTGGGCGGAGCGGCCCAAACCTTTTCCCAGCACCATGCCGCACGCTATGGCCAATACATTTTTCACGGCGCCACCGATCTCCGCGCCCAAAACATCTGTGCTGAGATAAGGCCGGAATGTTGGTGCGGCAATGGCACTTGCCAGATTTTCGCCTAACGCCCGATCCTCCACCGCTAAAGTAACGGCGGTCGGCAAACCTTTGGCCACATCTATAGCAAAGCTTGGCCCGGAGAGAACGGCGGGTATGGCACCGGGTAAAACATCGCCCAGAACCTCGGCCATGAATTTTAAACTGGAAATCTCAATCCCTTTTGAACACAAAACCACAGGCAAACCATCAGCCGCATGGGGTGCAAATTTTTCCAGTGTCGCCCGCATATGCTGGGCTGGAGCCACGGCAAGCACCGCGTCCACACCCTCCAGCGCAGTAAAATCGGAGCTAGCCCGCAAAGATGAGTGTAATTTTACGCCGGGTAAATATACGTCGTTTTCATGGCGCGTATTGATGGCGTCAGAAACCTCTTGTTCAAACGCCCACAAGGTCACATCCCGGCCACTGCTTGCCAATGTTTGGGCCATTGCCGTGCCCCAAGCGCCGCCGCCTATGACCCCAAACTTTTGAAATTTTTTCTTACTCATGATTTCGGTCCTTTTTTGCCAAAGCCGCTGGCCGGGTTTTTATCTGCGCTGTCCTGGTCTAAAGGCCAACGCGGTCTAGCGCTGACATCCAAGCCGTCCACTAAACCAAGTACCAGTCTTTCCGCGCCGGCAAGCGCAATCATGGCACCATTATCACCACAATATTTAAGAGGTGGTGCGATCAAGATAAAGTTTTTGTCTGCGCATAGGGCTTCCAGAGCGCTGCGAATACAGGCATTGGCCGCTACACCACCAGCGACTACAAACCTGCGAGACCCGTTATTTCCGTGGTTAAACTTGTCCATAGCATATTTGGTGCGGTCACACAAAACATCACAGACCGCCTGTTGGAAGCTGGCAGCCAGGTCAGCTTTATCCTGTTTGCTATTACTATCCAGCTTGTCATAGGCCCGCATTGTAGCCGTCTTCAAGCCTGAGAAAGAAAAGTCCGCGTGAGGTTTACCGAAAAATGGACGAGGTAATTTCACGGCTTTGGGGTTTCCGGTGCTGGCCATACGTTCTACGGCTGGCCCACCGGGGAAGCCCAGCCCCATAACTTTGGCAGTTTTATCAAATGTTTCGCCCGCCGCATCATCGACCGTAGAGCCAAGCCGGGTAAAATCGCCAACGCCCTTGACGCTAAGAAGTTGGGTATGTCCCCCCGACACCAACAGCAGTAAATAAGGAAATGGGCAGTCGCTGGTCAGGCGGGGCGACAAAGCGTGACCCTCCAAATGATTAACGCCTATTAGCGGAATATCTAACGATACCGCTAAACCCTTGGCGGCCATCAAGCCAGTGATAACACCGCCGATTAACCCTGGGCCTGAAGTTGCGGCGACAGCGTGTAAATCGGCCCACCCGACACCTGCTTTATCAACGGCCTTTCCTATCAATCCTTCTATTTTTTGCATATGGGCCCGCGCTGCTATCTCGGGTACGACCCCCCCATAAGGGGCATGAATTTCATCTTGCGATGCGACGATAGACGACAGAACTTCTATTTGCCCGTCTTTAAAACGGCGCACAACCGAAGTTGCGGTCTCGTCGCAGGAGCTTTCCAAGCCCAGAACCAGCACGTGTTTTTTATTTTTATATTTATCCGCTAACATAGTCTTGCCCATACATGGCATAGGCCAACCTGGCAATCCCCACTGGTGTCACAGATGACCAAGTGCGGTAACAAGTACGGTAATTTGAACCTTGAAGCTTGTTCCTTTGCCGCCTAAACTCAAAAAGAGGAGTTTGGCATGACCGACGACACTATATCTGATGAACATGAGGATGAACCCTCTATGGGTACGCTACTGGACGCAGACGATGTTAATCCTGATTTAAGTAATAAAGGGGTCGGGGTCGGGTTTGTACTGGCTGGTTTCGTTGTGGCCAGCTTACTTGGCGGGTTTATCGGCATTGTCGCTCCAAAGGTTTTTCAACATCCGGGTCAAGAGCAACAACAGCGGGAAGCTCTAATTGCCAAACTTGATACCCTGACACAAAATGCGGATACACAAGACAAATTGATCAAAAACCTCACGGCGCAACTGCAAAGACAGCAAAACACTCTCACCAGCCTGAAAAAAGCGGACGAAAAATTATTGAGCACACAACAAAACCAACAAAATAGCATTGCGGATTATTTTGAAAAAAGCGCCGCCCCCAGACCGCCTGGAAATGAAGAAATAAACGACAAACCTATCCGCGATAAGACGGATGAAGCTGTTGCAATGGCTGCGCCTGATATTCCTAAACCTGTTGACAAAAATAAAAGCACGGATGTAACACCAAAATATCTGAATATTCTCATGGATACTTTCCCACGCGAAAAAATGCTGGCCGCCGTTTTGGCACAAGAGAAATTGGCCGGAAAAAAACCGGGGTGGTTAAGACGCACTTTGCGCAAACACATCAAAGTTCGTGAGGACGGGGGTCCAGATCCCCATTCTGCCATTAGCGCCGCTGAAACGGCTGTGAACGAAGGGCGGATACAAGACGCCCTTGATATTATTGCACGGCTCAATCCTACCGTTCGCGCCGCAGCGGCCGAGTGGGTTCGAGCTGCAAACAAGACGTTACAATAGAAAAACTGGACAATAGAAAAACTGGACAATAGAAAACCGGACAATAACAAAACAGGAAACCAATATGGCCCGCCGTCTTATTTTACCGCTTATTTTACTTTTAGCTCTAACGGCCGTTTTGGTTTATGTGGGTAGCGAACAAACCATCCGGTTTGAAATTTTACCTGAACCACCAGAGCAAGGTAAGTTCATCTCTATGCAAGCCGCCATCATTATGAGCGCACTTGGCGTGTTGGCAATTGTGCTAGTATGGTCGCTCATTGTTTGGCTGTGGAAACTACCCAAGCGCATGAAGTCCGGTATTGGACGCAAACGGGAAGACCGGGGGCTTGATGCCGTCGAACAGGCTTTACTGGCCGTAGAGGCGGGTGATGTTGCGGGAGCCAGAAAAAAAGCGAAGCAAGCGCAAGGTTTGTTGAGCCGCCCGGCCTTGACCGCATTGATATCTGCAAAAGCTGCGGAGTTAGCCGGCGAACATTTAGACGCAGAAATCCATTATAAAACACTGGCTGACAATTCGGAAACCCAAACCGCCGGTCTGCATGGGCTTGCCAGAATTTCTGAAAGCCAGGGCGATCATAAAACCACTATAGATATGGCCAAGACTGCATTCGAACAAACCTCTGGAAAAAACACATCCTGGGCTTTTGATACATTGTTCAAATCACAAATAAACATTTATGACTGGGTTGGAGCCTTGGAGACTTTAGACATAGCGGAAAAACGAAAAATTTTGGAAAAAAATGAAATTCGTCGCCGCCGTGCAGTATTACTATCAGCGCGAGCGGCAGAGTTAGAAGCCAGTGGCGATCAAGAAAATGCATGCGAGACATCAAAGCGGGCGGCAGGCATGGCTCCGGAGTTTGCGCCAGCTACCTCTTTGGCTGCAAGATTGCTTGCGCAAGACGGACAGACAAAAAAAGCAGGGCAATTGATTGAAAAATCCTGGGCCAAAGCTCCCCACCCCGCACTTGCCCAGGCCTATAAAAATCTGTGGCAAGATGAAGAGGAAAAAACCCAGATCAAAAAAATCAAAGCTTTGATTAAAACCAACCCTACACACCGAGAAAGCATAGTTTTGTCGGCGGAACAAGCTTTGGACAGCAATGATGGTGTGGCCGCAATATCAATTCTTGATCCATTGCTCCAATCCGCAGAACCGTCTGCCCGGCTTTGTCTATTGAGCGCAAGGGCGGAAGATTTGTTGCAAAACACGATTGACGCCCGCACATGGCAAAACCGCGCCGCGTGCGCACCCATTGAGGAAAATTGGTCTGATCTTGACCCAAACAGCCCGGCGTTCAACTATACAAATGAAGATTGGCAGCGGTTGGTAACTTCTTTCGGAGCTAGTGGCACCTTGATCCATCCGCGCTACGAAGCTTATAAACACCATCGCCCTATTCGTAACGATTTGGTAGATGGCAGCTCTCCACCACAAGAAGAAAAGTCTGCGACGCCCTTTTTAGCACCAAGGACAGACGATCCGGGTATTGATAATGATGTGACTACATCTGGAAACCTGGCAGACCGGTTGGAAAACTTGCTGGATGATAAAACGAAATCCTAGGCTTTACCCCGGTTCCAGATAGCGGTTTCGCCCAAAGCATTGTCAACAAAAGCTTTGTGTTTGGCCTGTTCTTCTTCTGTAATAAAGGACGGTAAGGGGCTGGGTCGAGACCGAACTACGGCACTAATTATTACCGCATCTTTTTTCTCGTTTTGCAGATCAAAAGACCTCACCCGGCCCCCTTTAAGTTCAAGATATACCTTTGCCAATAATTCTGCATCTATGAGCGCACCGTGGGTTGTCCGAGAGGCTAAAGAAATATCAAAACGCTTACAAAGCGCGTCAAGGGAGTTACTGGCGCCGGGAAATTTTTGCCGGGCTAATACCAATGTATCAATAAACCGGTTTCGCGGATAAGGCTCAAAGTCCGACCGCTCCAGCTCCGCGTTGATAAACCCTCGGTCAAAATCCGCATTGTGTGCGACTAACGGGCTGTTCCCAACAAATTCACAAAACCCGTCCGCCACATCTTTGAACAATGGTTTGTCTTTTAAAAACTCGGTCGTTAGGCCTGTGATTTCCGTAACACGAGCTGATATTTCCCGTTGGGGGTTGATGTGGGCATGCCAGGTTTTACCCGTTGGTAAAAAATCTATCAGCTCCACACACCCGATTTCGGTGACCCGGTCATCCCCACGTGCATCAAAGCCTGTGGTCTCTGTATCAAAAGCTATTTCGCGCACACCGGACATGGGCTTTACGTATTCATGCTTTCAAAGAACTCGGCGTTGCTTTTGGTGTCTTTTAATTTACCCAGCAAAAACTCGATAGCATCCATAGTTCCCATGGGATTGAGGATGCGTCTCAAGACATAGGTTTTTTGTAATTCAGCCGCGCTTAATAACAACTCTTCCTTACGAGTACCGGATTTGGTCACGTCAATTGCCGGGAAAACCCGTTTATCTGCGACCTTACGGTCAAGCACAATTTCTGAATTACCCGTACCTTTAAACTCTTCGAAAATAACCTCGTCCATTCGCGAACCTGTTTCGATCAAGGCTGTGGCAATGATTGTCAGCGATCCACCTTCTTCAATATTTCTAGCAGCACCAAAAAACCGTTTTGGACGTTGTAGGGCATTGGCATCTACACCGCCGGTTAAAACCTTGCCGGAGCTTGGTACAACCGTGTTATAAGCACGGCCCAGGCGGGTGATGGAATCCAGCAAAATAATCACGTCTTTGCCGTGTTCGGTTAGGCGTTTTGCTTTTTGGATCACCATTTCCGCCACTTGAACATGGCGGGTTGCCGGCTCGTCAAAGGTGGAACTTACCACTTCACCTTTGACCGATCTTTGCATATCTGTCACTTCTTCGGGTCGTTCGTCTATTAACAAAACTATGACATAAACTTCCGGATGATTGGCTTCTATTGAATGGGCAATGTTTTGCAGAATTACGGTTTTACCTGTTCGTGGTGGGGCAACGATTAAGCAACGTTGACCTTTCCCGATCGGCGAAACTATGTCTATCACCCGACCAGAAATATCCTTCAAGGTTGGGTCCTCAATTTCCATTGTTAGTCGGTCATCTGGATAGAGCGGCGTCAGATTGTCAAAATGGACTTTATTGCGCGCTTCTTCCGGGGTTTCAAAGTTTACAGAATGTACTTTGGTAAGAGCAAAATACCGTTCGCCGTCACGAGGACTACGAATTTCACCTGACAGTGTATCACCTGTACGCAAACCCATTTTTTGGATCAATTTTGGGCTCACATAAATATCATCTGGGCCAGCTAAATAATTAGCTTCTGGGGAGCGTAAAAAACCAAACCCGTCTTGTAACATTTCCAAAACACCAGTACCGGATATTTCAACACCGTCGTCGGCCAGTTCTTTTAGCACGGCTACAAAAATTTCTTGCTTTCGCATAGCGCCCGCATTTTCAAGGCCAACAGCCTCTGCAAATTGCACCAATTCAGCCGGTTTCTTCTTTTTAAGATCATCGAGACCAATCTTTGTTATCGAATCAATATCAATTTCAGCCGGGTCAAGCTTTTTAGCTATGTTCATAATACTGCTTTTTGTTAGGTGTTTGAAAAACATGGCGTTAGGACAACGCACTTTTGGGATTTAGGAAATACATATATCCAAAATCCGGGGATGCTTCTATATATCCTATAGTCATTTTGACCGTCAAGAAAAAATTACCTAAAATCTGTTTGTTTAGATATATCCCTGATATTTACACATATGTTATCCTCCTCTTTTTTATATATATAAATTGTGATTGTAATAGGGGGTGTGAATTTGTGTTAAAAATTAAGGTTTTGGTAAGATATACTAATAATCTGTTAATATGCACACATTCTAAGATCTGTTGATATTTGGGATAAATTAGCATCCAAGTAAATTTGCTAAATAAAACAATTATTTAGGGTGTTTTATAGGGGATATGTTTCTGGATAACTTTTTATCAACAGTTTTGCACATTCTCATTGTTATAAATATCTACATGAGGATAATTTGTGCAAAACCTTGGATTCTATCCCCGTAAGGCCTAAACAACTCATATAATGACTAAGCCCGGTGGATAAAACCTTGATAATCCCCAAATTCAGGACCAGAGACAGGAATTGTGGCAGAGACAGGAATTTTGTATGAGTACGACATTTGAGACAAATCGGGAAAACAGTATAAGGTCTATATATTTTCATATTCATTTGGTTTCGGATTCTACTGGTGAAACATTGGTTGGGATGTCTAGAGCCAGCTGCGCACAATACCAGAACGGATTAGCTGTTGAACACCTGCATGCTTTGGTGCGGTCTGAACAACAATTGGAGAAAGCGCTTGGGCTTGTAGAGGGATTTCCCGGCGTGGTGTTTTATACTCTGGTCAATCAAAACCGCCGTCGTCGTTTGGAACAACGGTGTGCTGAATTAAACATACCTGCGGTCTCTATTTTGGATCCTTCATTAGCAACGCTAGGACGTTATCTCGGGGCGCCAATGAGTTCTGAAGTAGGTGCGCAAAGAACAATGGACGAAGAATATTTTTCTCGTATGGGGGCGCTAGATTTTGCTATGAATCATGATGATGGACAAAATATTGAGGGATTAGCGCAGGCAGATATAATCTTGCTCGGTGTGAGCCGTACATCAAAAACACCAACTTGTATTTATTTGGCCAACCGGGGTTTCAAAGCAGGAAATATACCCCTTGTTCCTGGTGCCAAAATTCCTGCACAAATCACAGCAATGACAAAACCATTGATTGTCGGTCTGGTGTCCAGCCCCGATAGAATAGTACAAATCCGTCGCCACCGACTTTCTTCCTTGGGCGATAATCCAAATTCTGATTATGTGGACAAGCAAAAAGTCCGCTCAGAGATGATGGCAGCCAAACGGTTTTTCGCGAAAAACAACTGGCCTATAGTCGATGTATCGCGGCGGTCTATAGAAGAAACATCCGCACGGATTATTAACCTATATAAAGACAGACAGTAGGCCAAAATGGAAACCCATAACACTATAATATTGGCATCAGCCAGCTCTATACGCTTTGATATAATGACAAATGCGGGCATTAAATTTACATGCAAACCTACAAATATAAATGAGGCGATTGTAAAGGACAGGTTTTTAAATGAAGGTTGCCCGGCGTCACAACTGGTTGAACGTTTGGCGTTGGACAAAGCCTTAGCGGTTAAAACCAGCGACGACACGGTTGTTATTGGCGCAGACCAGGTGCTGGAGTTTGACGGGAAAGTTTTTGATAAACCTAAAACCCGTCAAGAAACCATAGAGCGTTTATTGATGTTGCGTGGCCAGGAACATAGGCTTGTTGGGGCCGTATGTGTCGTACAAAAAAACACCGCGAATTGGCATTACACGAGTGTTGCCAAGCTCACCATGCGGAAATTTAGCGATGCGTTTTTAGACGACTACATGAAAAAAGAGGGCCGGAGCGTGTTAGCTTGTGTCGGAGGATATAAATTTGAAACATACGGCGCACAATTGTTTGAAAAAGTAGAGGGAGATTACTTCTCAATTCTTGGGTTGTCGCTTTTACCTTTACTTGCAGAATTGCGTCGTCGTGGCGCCATTTTGAGTTAGGGTATGAGTATGAACGCAAGCCAAAATCAAAAGAGCAATATATTAAAACTTGCCGGAGTGGCAGGTTGGCCTATTCACCACTCTCTATCCCCGGTTTTGCATAATTACTGGCTACGTCAAGGCGCTATACGCGGGGCTTATACTATGTTTGCTGTGCATCCGGGCGAAGCTAAATATGCGTTTCAGAGCCTCAAAAAAACGACCATATCCGGGCTGAATGTAACCATTCCTTTGAAAGGTTTAGCCTTTGAAGCTGCAGACGAACTTAGCTCAGACGCAATGAAATTAGGTGTGTGTAATGTGCTTTATAAAAAAAATGGTAAACTCATAGGGCACAATACGGATATGGAGGGTTTCGCGGGGCCGCTTTTGCAGCACGTTGGGCATAATTTTATTTTGAACAACGCGGTGACTATAATTGGTGCGGGCGGCGCTGCGCGGGCGGTCTTGGGGTCTTTATTGGCCTTAGGTGCTCCGGAAATTCGTTTGCTTAACCGTACAGATGCGCGGGCGAAAAAACTGGCAGCTACTGTCAATATTCCTAGCCTATATGCTTGTGATTGGGCAAAGCGACAAGAAGCTATTTCAGGTGCTGGCTTATTGATCAATGCCAGCGCCGCTGGCATGTCCGGACATGAGGATTTGGATTTAAATTTGAAATACATGCCGGGCGATGCATGGGTATATGATCTGGTATACACACCCCTAAACACGGGCTTACTTAAACAAGCCAAAGCGTACGGACTACGAACGATCGGCGGCCTTGATATGCTCATCGCCCAGGCGCGCCCATCTTTTAAATTGTTTTACGGCGTGGACGCACCAGCTGACGACAACATAAAAACCATATTGCTCAACCACTTGAAAGCAGACAAATGATAATTGTTGGTTTGACAGGTTCTATCGGTATGGGGAAAACCGCAACTGCAAAAATGTTCGAAGACGCCGGGGCATTTGTGTTTGACGCAGATGCCGCCGTGCATGCATTATATGCTAAAAATGGTGCGGCCGTGCCTTTGTTACGGGCCGTGTTTCCAGATGTGATTGTCGCAGGTGCGGTTGATCGAGGAAAATTGCTCGTACATTTAAAAAAAGACACTTTAAACATTGAGGTGCTGGAAAGCTTTATCCATCCAATGGTGTTGGCTTTACGCCAAGACGCTATAGCGCTAGCGAAAGTCGAAGGTCATGAGGTTTTTGTTGCTGATATTCCGCTGTTATTCGAAACGGGTAGTGATGCCCATGTAGATAAAATAGTTGTCGTCACGGCCAATGCCGCCGTACAGCGGGAGCGCGTTTTGGCCCGGCCCGGAATGACGGAGGAAAAATTCGCACTTATCAAATCCCGCCAATACCCCGATGCACAAAAACGTGCCAAAGCGGACTATATAATACACACAGATAAAGGCCTATCCCACGCCCGCAAGCGGGTTCAAAGCATCATGCAAGAAATACTGGGAAAATAAACAGTCGGAATATACACACTAATTTGTGACAAACGTCACATATATTATCTAGGGGTTTTCTTCAGACACGCTTCCATTTTTATTTTATCGTCTCCGGTAATTTCTAGCACGGGTTGGGTGTCGAAGGCAAAGTCGCTTACCACCAAATCAGGGTGCACGGCATATTGGGTGTAGGGTGTGAAATTGCCCGATGCTTGTAATTTGTCATCAAGGTCGAAAAATGATCCAGCTAAAATCGGAATTTTGCGGGCGCGTAAGGCTTTGGCTAGCTCGTCTGTGATCGGGCCTCTACCTGTCCATGCAGTCATAACGCTTGCGGGAATGCCCAGGTTTTCGAACATCTCTATGTCGGCTGGCTTGAAAATACCGACTGACAATGCGGCTGTTGGTGCCAGTTTATGTAGACGCAAGGCTTGATCATTGTCGTAGGCGATCAGGATAACTTGATCCAACATATCAGCGGCGCGAATACTGTCTACAACCTTTGCTTCGTCTACAGACGATTTGAAGTCGATCTCCAAATAGATTTTATCTTTTGCAAAAGCAAGGACATTTGAAAATGCGCTCGGGCGATAGGATGTCAGATCTCCATTGGTGTCCTTGAGCAATAATAGTTGGGATTGCTGCCAGGACGATACGGCAATAGGCCCGGTTCCTGTCGTGCCACGGTCCCATGTACCGTCGTGGAATAGAAACTGGGTGCCGTCTTTTAGCCGGGCAATATCAATTTCTGCAAAAGGCACACCTTTCGCATGTAACTCTTGTAAGCTTTCGAGAGTATTTTCGGGAAATGTTGACCCTTCGTGCGTGCCCCGGTGCGCAGCTACGAAAGCCCTATGGGCAGGCTTGCAGGCAAAAAGACTAAGCACGGATGGATATGGCGTAATATTATCGTTTGTTGACGTAATATTACGGCTTTTCTCGTTGACCTTAAGATTTTCAGTTGGGATACTATGTTTCTGGCACGACGAGAGAGTGCTAGCTAAAACTGTGGATAGCACCAATAAAGCTATAGTATTACTAAGCCTGAACGTTTTTGAAGACAATTTATTTCTCCTGTAAATATATACCCTTGCTCGCAATGCAAGGTTAGCATTATTGCTATAACTATGTGCAAATTGTCACAGTATATTTATTTGTTTGCCTTTAAACACGCATCCAATCTGGACTTGTCTTCGCCTTTAATTTGCAGTGTTTCTTGGGCGTCGAATGCAAAATCACTGACAACCAAATCGGGGTGGATGGCGAAATTTGTATAGGGGGTAAAATCACCACTTGCCTGAAGTATATCATCAAGATCGAATGACCCGACTATAATTGGGATTTTTTTATCTCGTAGAGCTTTGGCTAGATCGTCTGGAACCTGCTTTTCTCCTGTCCAGACGGTCATAATATTGGTCGGTATGCCGAGGTCTTCCATTTTTTTAATATCGCCGGGAGTGAAAATGCCTACAGATAAAGCCATTTTCGGCGCAAGTTTGTACAGGCGTAAAGCTTGTTCTGCGTTATGGGAGATTAAAATAACCTGATCCGTCATATCAGCGTCTCGAATACTGTTTAAAACTTTCGCTTCATCTACGGAAGGTTGGAAATCTATTTCAAGATAGATTTTGTCTTTGGCGAAGGCAAGTATATCTGCAAAAGAGCTAGGGCGAATTGACGTTATTTTGCCGTTGGTATCCTTGAGAAATATTTGTTGAGACTGCTCCCATGTCGTCATAGTGATTGGGCCTGTGCCGGTTGATCTGAGATCCCAGGTGCCGTCATGAAAAAGAAACTGGGTACCATCTTTAAGGCGGGCAACATCAATTTCAGCAAACTGCACACCATTTTCATGTAATGCCTGTAAGCTCTCTACGGTATTTTCTGGATATTTTGAACTTTCATGGGTACCGCGATGGGCGGCCACAAAGGCTACATCACTTGGTTTGCAGGTAAATAGCTCTAAAACGGAAGGGTATGGCGTAATATCACCGTTATTTGTCGCTATATTACGGCCTCTCTCGTCGATGTTAAGCTTTTCAGTTGGGGTGTTGGTCTTCTGGCACGACGAGAGAGCGCCAAGAAACAGCGTTGAAACCGCCACCGTTGTTACTATATAACCATTTTTTTTGCCGTTATGAGTGAACACAAATATCTCCTAAAAACTTGTCCTTGATGATGTGAAGGGCTTTATACTAATCTGTAACCCGTCTATATGTCATTCCCTTATAGATTGAGAAAGCACCAAAGCAAAATGAAAACCCGCGAAACTATATTTGCTGACACAATATTCGCTTTAGCGACGGCGCAGGGTAGGGCCGGGGTAGCGGTTATGCGCATAAGTGGTCCCAAAGCCGGTGAGGTTTTGTGCAAGCTAAGTGGCCGTAAATTACCGCCGCCGCGCATGGCCAGATTGCGGGTATTGCAGGATACCAACAAAGACCGCATCGACGAAGCTTTGGTGTTATGGTTTCCTGCCCCAGCCAGCTTTACAGGTGAGGATGTGGTGGAGTTTCACATCCACGGTAGTGTGGCTGTGATCGAGGCTGTGAGTACCGCGTTATATGACCTTGGTTTGCGCCAGGCTGACGCGGGCGAATTTACGCGCCGGGCCTTTGAAAACGGCAAGCTAGATTTAACTGAAGCTGAAGGGCTGGCAGATTTAATCGACGCGCAAAGCGACGGTCAACGACGACAAGCGCTGCGACAAATGCGTGGTGGTTTGCGAGATATATATGAGGGTTGGCGCACCCAAATTCTTGATGCATTTGCCCTTGTTGAGGGAGAAATAGATTTTCCAGATGAAGGTGATGTACCGGACGCCCTAGCTCAAAAAGCTGGGCCGGGCTTAAAAGCCCTGGCTAAAGAGCTAAAGGGGCAAATTGCGGACAGCAAACGTGGTGAGCGTGTTCGTTCTGGATTGGATATTGCTATTATCGGTGCGCCAAACGCCGGAAAATCAAGTATTTTAAACCGCCTGGCTCGGCGAGATGCGGCTATTGTTACACCTGAAGCTGGAACAACCCGCGATATAGTCGAGGTACACACGCACATTGCCGGGCTGCCAGTGTGTATTTCCGACACCGCGGGTCTACGCGAGACCGATAATGTAGTTGAGGCAGAGGGGGTGAGGCGGGCTAAACGCCGCGCCCGTGATGCTGATCTACGGCTCGGTGTGATTGATTTGTCCAATAAAAACAATGAGGTACTCACTACTTTAACTGCTGGAGATTTTGTTTTGTACAATAAAGCAGACCTGTCAAATGGGTCAGATCTTGAAAATGTTTCACGTGAAACATTTGCGATCAGCACTGTATCCGGAGAAGGCTTTGATGAACTAGAATCCGCCCTTGAGCGGGAGATAATATCCCGATTTTCGCTTACCGAACAAGCCGGCTTAACCAGAACACGGCATGTGGATTGCGTACGGAGTGCCTTGAAGGCGGTAGAAAACGCAAATAAAAACCTAAGTATCGCACCTGAATTAGCTGGGGCCGATCTACGTCATGCCTTGGGCGCCATCAAAGAGTTGGCGGGAGAATCCGACATAGAAGCGGTTTTAGACAGGGTTTTTTCGCAGTTTTGCATTGGAAAATAGTGCAATATTGCTGAAATTGTTTCACGTGAAACATTTAGATGTCTATAAACCCATGACATAGTGTTGAAATAGCGATAGGAAAGCTAAAACCTAAAGATAAAGTAAGTTCATGTCGAAAAACCAAAATACGGAATATGATGTCATCGTCATTGGTGGCGGCCATGCTGGTTGCGAGGCTGCCAGTGCGGCGGCGCGGACGGGTGCACGAACTTTATTATTGACCCATAAGCTTGACACTATTGGGGAAATGTCCTGCAACCCGGCAATTGGCGGGTTGGGCAAGGGGCATTTGGTACGGGAAATAGATGCACTTGGCGGTGAAATGGCTTTGGTAACGGATGTATCGGGCATCCAGTTTCGTCTGCTAAACCGATCAAAAGGCCCGGCGGTTCGTGGCCCGCGCACTCAATCTGATCGGGCTTTGTACAAAAAAGCTATGCAGGGCGCGCTGATTTCACGTGAAAACCTATGCATTGAAGCAGCTGCGGTTCGAGACATAATTATTAAAGACAATGGTTTGCGCGGTATTGTTACCGAAGACGACCGGAAATATTTTGCTCCGAAAGTGGTTCTGACCACGGGGACTTTTCTTAAAGGTATGATCCATATAGGCGACAAACGCATTGCGGCGGGTCGGTACGGCGAAAAGCCTTCAATTGGATTATCAGAGCGGTTATATTCAGCCGACCTAAAAATGGGCCGCCTGAAAACCGGAACTCCGGCCCGTATTGCCACCGACAGCATCAATTGGGACATATTGGAGATGCAACAGGCGGATGAAAACCCGGTGCCGTTTTCCTTTATGACGGCGTCGATTAAGGTGCCGCAAATCGCTTGCGGTATCACACACACCAACGCCGCCACCCACAAAATCATTGCAGATAATCTGCAAAAATCAGCTATTAACGCGGGTCATATTTCTGGGCGCGGGCCGCGATATTGCCCGTCTATTGAGGACAAAATCCAGCGTTTTGCGGATCGGGACAAGCACCAGGTTTTCCTGGAGCCGGAGGGTTTGCCGGGCACCCCGGACGGAAAAATAGTCTACCCAAACGGTATTTCCACCTCCTTGCCAGAAGACGTGCAATTGGCGTTTTTAAAGACCATCAAAGGCTTGGAAAACGTGAAAGTAGCGCGGTATGGTTATGCCATAGAATATGATTATGTAGATCCGCGAGAATTACGCGCCACATTGGAAACCCGCCGCATTCCAGGTCTGTATTTGGCTGGTCAAATCAACGGCACGACGGGTTATGAAGAAGCTGCGGCCCAGGGTTTGATGGCGGGTCTAAATGCGGCTTTAGCGGCGAGCGGAGGCGAGCCATTTATCCTTGACCGCTCCCAGGCCTATATTGGGGTTATGATCGACGATCTGATTACCAAAGGTGTCTCAGAGCCATACCGTATGTTCACAAGCCGTGCCGAATACAGGCTCAGTCTGCGCGCTGATAATGCTGACCAGCGCTTAACTCCTTTAGCGCAAAATCTGGGTATTATCAGCAAAGAGAGGGCGCAAACCTTTAAGGACAAAATGCACGTATTGGAAAAGGCCCGCATTCTCGCGGCCAATTTATCCAAAACCCCGAACGAGCTCAAAGCCCACAATATCAAAGTCAATGAAGACGGGGTGCGCCGCACGCTGACAGATCTGTTGGCCTATCCCAACATCACTATAGACACCCTGCTTCCGGTCTGGCCGGAGTTGGCGGATCTGCCAGAAAGCGCAAAAACCGCACTGGAAGCAGATGCGCTTTATGCGGGATATATCGAGCGCCAAGCCCGTGATATAGCGGCGTTTAAACGCGATGAAGGGCTGCGTTTACCGGAGCATTTGGATTATACAAAAATCGGGGGTATATCTAATGAAGTGCGTGAGAAATTGATAGCCACTCGCCCGGCGACATTGGGCCAAGCCGCCCGCATGGAGGGTGTGACGCCTGGTGCTTTGTCGGCAGTTCTGGCTCATCTCAAACGGCGGAGTGCATAATATGAATGCGGAACAATTTCAACACAAAACCAATGTTTCACGTGAAACATTGGAAGACTTAGAGGCGTGGTACAACCTGCTAACCCGTTGGAATAAAAAGATAAATCTAGTTTCCTCGGCAACATTACACGATTTCTGGTTGCGTCATGCTATGGATAGTTGGCAGCTCATAAACCTGTTGCCAGAGGGTACAAAAACCGTACTTGATATGGGTGCGGGTGCCGGATTTCCGGGCTTGGCTTTGGCCATTGGAGTGAAAAACGGGCTCAAAAATGGCCTAAAAAATGAGCTGAAAAACAAACCGGAGGTGCAAATAACATTGGTCGAATCCAACGGCAAAAAATGCAATTTCCTGCGCACGGTTATCCGAGACCTGACCCTGCCCGCCAAAGCCGTACAGGCGCGGGCGGAAAACCTGGAGCCACAAATGTATGATATAATCACCGCCCGCGCCTTTGCGCCTTTGCCCAAATTGCTGGACTATAGCTTGCCGTTTTGGGGGGCCAGTTCGCAAGCTATTTTCCCCAAAGGTGAAAACTGGCAAAGTGAGGTAGATGCCGCCCGCAAAACCCACAACTTTGACCTGACCACAAAAGACAGCCAGACCAGTGAAGCCGCAAAAATATTGTGTATCACCAATTTGCGCAAAGGGGCGTAACGCTATGACCGAAATCCATATAACACCCAACCTGATCAAACGAACCCGTAACAAGCTCGGCATGTCGCGCCTTGAATTTGCCCGCGAGCTTGGTTTCAAGGGTAGCAAACGAACCGTAGACAAAGAAATCATCCAGCTAGAGCGCGGCAAAGCAGAACTATGGCCCGCAAAACGGGAGCTGTTTATCAAGATATTGACGGAACTTAGGGCGGGTGGCAAGTGATGGTAAGGTGTACCCGATCTTTCCCTCCCCCTTTCAAGGGGGAGGTGCCGGAGCTTTTGCGCAGGCGGAGGGGGGGAATGACCCGGACACAAAACACCTGTATAATTGCCATATTATCTGTAGGGTGGATTAGCGCTCTTGCGCGTAATCCATCTTTGGTGTGCGCCGCAAGGTGGATTACGGCAAAAACGCCTAATCCACCCTACGAGACCGTTCAAAACGCAAAGTACGCAAAACCAGCACCAAGGGGAGCAGCATGAACGAACAACACATCGCTGATTATCTGGCCAAGGTGCAATCCGTTTATGCTACGGGGGTTACTACTGAGCATTCGTTTCGTGCGGCGCTGGGGTTTTTGTTTGACGGTGTTGCTGATGATGTGCGCTGTATCAATGAGCCGAAAATGGTCACAGATGTTGGCCGCCCGGATTTTGTCTTTAAGCGCACTATTGGCAAAAACAAAGATAGCCAGCAAATCACCGTCGGGCATTGCGAGGCCAAGGACATTGATAAAGACATCAATCCGCGTGCCATGCAAGGCGGCAACAAGGCGCAGTTTGACCGCTATGTCAAAGGTCTGCCAAACCTTGTTTATACCAATGGTCTGGACTTTCGCTTTTATGTCAAAGGCGAATTGGTGCGTGAGGTTAGTGTTGCGGATTTCCTTATGGGTATTGCACCAAAACCCGAAAACTACGGTGCGCTCTATGCGGCCCTGAAAGACTTCACCCGCCAGCGTTTACAAACCATCACATCCGCCAAAGCATTGGCCCAGATGATGGCGGGCAAGGCGGTGTTGATCAAAACCGTATTGGCTAATACTTTGCTGGCGGACATTGATCTAGAGAGCGAACTGGCTGGACAATACAAAGCGTTCAAAGATCAGCTTATCCATGATTTGACCATAGAAAGCTTCGCCGATATATACGCCGAAACCATTGCTTACGGCCTGTTTGCGGCCCGTTTGCACGACGAAACGCCGGAGGACTTTTCCCGCGAGGAAGCTTTGGACTTACTGCCCAAATCCAACCCGTTTTTGCGCAAGCTATTTTCCTATGTGGCCGGGCCAAATTTGGACGAGCGTTTGCGCCGCGATGTGGACGAGTTGGCGGAAATATTTCAGGCGGTCAATTTGCAAAAACTGTTTGAAATTTCCGGAAATGAAAACCAACGCAAAGACCCGTTCATCCATTTTTACGAAACTTTTCTGGCCGAGTATAATCCCAAAAAACGCAAAGCCAGAGGTGTGTGGTACACGCCCGAACCCGTGGTTAATTTTATCGTCCGGGCCGTGGATGATGTCTTGAAATCCGAATTTGGCCTGAGCGATGGCTTAGCCGATACCTCCAAAATATCAGTCAAAATTGATACGGGACAAAGCGACAAAAGCGGTAAAGCCAAAACCGAAATGCGCGAAATGCACCGGGTGCAAATCCTCGACCCGGCGACGGGAACCGGCACATTTTTGGCCGAAGTTATCAAGCAGATCGCACCTAAAATCCAAGACATCGCTCCGGCCCATTGGTCAAAATATGTGGAGGACGATTTGATCCCGCGCTTGCACGGGTTTGAGCTTTTGATGGCCAGCTATGCCATGTGCCATATGAAATTGGATATGATGCTGACCGATATGGGCTACAAGCCAACCAAAGCCGAGCCGCCGCGCCTGAATGTTTTTCTGACCAATTCACTGGAAGAAGGCGAGCGCGAAGTCCGCGATTTGTTCATGGCAAGATGGCTGTCCGACGAAGCCAAAGGCGCCAACGAAGTAAAACGCGACAAGCCAATAATGTGTATTATAGGCAACCCGCCCTATTCGGGCGAGAGCGGCAATAAAGGCAAGGGCTTTGAATGGATTGAAGGTTTGATGCAGGCCTATAAAAAAGAACCGGGCGGTAAGGAAAAACTTAAAGAGCGCAACCCGAAATGGATTAACGACGATTATGTAAAGTTCATTCGCTTCGGGGAGCATTTGATTGAAAAAAACGGTGAAGGTATTCTCGCCTATATTACCAATCACGGCTATCTCGATAACCCGACATTTCGCGGCATGCGTTGGCATTTGCTCAAGACATTTGACAAAATCCATGTGCTGGATTTGCACGGCAATGCCAAGAAAAAGGAAGTCGCACCTGATGGCTCGCCAGACAAAAATGTGTTTGATATTATGCAGGGCGTCAGCATTATTGTTGCGGTTAAAACCAAGAAGAAATCCGACAAGCTCGCGAAAGTCTATCACGGGGATTTATGGGGCGCACGGCAGGATAAATACGACGCGCTTTGGAAACAGCAACGTAAAAAAGCCAGCGCCAAGCTTCTAAAAAACCAAAAACCGCAATACCCATTTGTCGTGCGGGACTTTGCTTTGGAAGAACAATATAATCACGGGTTTTCCGTGAATGAACTCATGCCTGTAAATTCGGTTGGTATTGTGACGGCACGCGACAGCTTGACCGTTGATAAAAACAAAAACGATTTGTGGCAACGTGTGCAGGACTTTACCACACTGGATTCCGAAGTTCTTAGAAACAAATATAATTTAGGGAAAGATGTTCGTGACTGGAAAGTAAAATGGGCTATTGAAGATGTACAAAATCATTTCAACCAAAAACAATTAACTAAAATTTCTTATCGACCATTTGATACAAGGTGGACTTTTTATACAGGCAAATCGCGAGGCTTTCTTTGCTATCCACGAAATGAAGTCATGCGCCATTTCCTTGCTGGAGAAAACTTAGGGCTAATGGTTTCTAAGCAGCAAAAAGCCTCTTACTTTCAACACGCTTTAGTTTTTGAAAACATTGTGGAATCTAGTTTTGTGTCAAATAAAACATCAGAAATTGGATATGGTATCCCCCTCTACCTCTACCCCGACACCACCACTGAACAATCCGATGCTTTTGCGCCTACTGAGCGTACTGTTAATATGGACGCTAAAATCCGGGGCAAAATAGAAAAGGCCGCTAGCGGTAAAAAACATGGTGTGCCAGACGAGGTTCAAATATTTGATTATATTTACGGGGTGTTGCACTGTCCTGGCTACCGGGACACCTATAAGGAATTCCTGAAAATAGATTTCCCCCGTGTGCCCTATCCGGCTTCGCCCGCTGGCTTTTGGGACATCAGTGCCAAGGGTACATTATTGCGCAAGCTACATTTAATGGAGGCGTCCGCCATTGGCGATACGCCCTACCGCTTTGAGGGCGAAGAAAACAAAATGGGTGACAGTGTGGTGGACAAGCCAAAATTCACGCCCGGCACCAATGATATGGGCACAGTCCACATTAACAAAACCCAGTATTTCGAAGACGTGCCATTGGCCGCATGGGAGTTTTACATCGGCGGTTATCAACCGGCCCAAAAATGGCTAAAAGACCGCAAGGGCCGCACCCTTTCTTTCGACGATATCCGCCACTACCAAAAAATTATAAAAATCCTGTCCGAGACAGACCGGATTATGCAGAGCATAAAAATGGATTTGGGGGGTGGTACGTGATGATGAACTCTTGTGGAGGCGATGGGGGGCGCGCCTCTTGCGCGCAACGGACTTTCGGTAAACTCTTTAGCACCGTATCGACGCAAGGGCGTCGACCCCCATCCCCCCTTCGGGGTACTTCCCCCGTGAAAAACGGAGGAAGGAAAAACCTCTCCCCGTTCCCCAAATATCAATTAGAGTATAAAACATGAGGCGAGGAGAGAATGTAATGAACGACCGGGAAATATAATGACCAAACACACACGCACAATTGCTATATCATCTGTAGGGTGGATTAGGCTTTTTTGCCGTAATCCACCATTGGTACACACCGCACGGTGGATTACGCGCAAGGGCGCTAATCCACCCTACAGATCACAAAATTTTTAGGAAACGGTATTATGACCACACGCACAATTGCTATCGTCAACCAAAAGGGCGGGGTGGGGAAAACCACTACGTCTATCAATTTGGCTGCGGCTTTGGCGGCTTTGGGGCAGAGGGTTTTGCTGGTGGATTTGGATCCCCAGGGCAATGCGACCACCGGGCTTGGCCGGGTTCGCGGCACGACGGATGTGACCCTTTATGATGTGATTGTTGACGAAGCGGCGTTGGCGGGTGCGGTGATAGATACGGATGTTGACGGGTTGACATTGGTCGCGTCCGATATGGATATGACCGGGGCCGAGCTGGCTATTGGTAATGCGGCGGGGCGGACGACGCGGCTTAAATCTGCGCTGGCGGATTATTTGGCGGGGCTCGATAGCCCGCCGGATTATGTGTTGATCGATTGCCCGCCCGCCCTTGGGCTGTTGACCGTTAATGCTTTGTCGGCAGCGCGGTCTGTTTTGGTGCCTTTGCAGTGCGAGTTTTATGCTTTGGAGGGGTTGTCGCAACTCCTGAAAACCATCGAGGTCGCCAAGGCGTCGGTTAATCCTGATCTGGTGATCGACGGGGTGATGCTGACCATGTATGACAAGCGCAACAGGTTGTCTGACCAAGTGGCGGCAGATGTGCGCAAACATCTAGGCCGTGCCGTGCTGGACACGATAATCCCGCGAAATGTGCGCATCGCCGAAGCGCCGTCATTTGGCAAGCCAGTGACAGAATATGACCCGAACTGTAAAGGCGCGCTGGCTTATATGGCGCTGGCTAATGAATTATTGCGCCGCCACGGCAAGAAAAATGGCAAATTAAAAGGAGACAAATATGTCTAGGAAAAAACAGACAGCTTCAAAATTGGGGCGCGGGTTGTCGGCTTTGATGACGGATATTGCGACACCTGAAAAAACGCCAGAGCCACCGACAAAAGACGAAGGCCGCCCGCCCGTGCGCGATAACAAGCGCGGCCTTGACAGGAAGCAAGCTTTGGTGCGCGGCGGTATTCACGAAATTCCCATTGATAAATTGGGGCGTAACCACGCACAGCCGCGCAAACATTTCGACAAAGAAAAACTGGCAGAGCTAGCCAGCTCCATCAAATCAAAAGGCGTATTACAGCCAATATTGGTGCGGCCTTTGCCGACAACATATGGTGCCAAGGGCAAAAAAATATCCGACCGCTACCAGATCGTGGCCGGGGAACGGCGCTGGCACGCGGCCCAAGCAGCCGGGCTGGAGACCATACCTGCGCTTATCCGGGATTTGTCAGATCTGGAAATACTGGAAATCGGCGTCATAGAAAATGTGCAGCGGGCCGATTTAAATCCCATGGAGGAGGCCAAAGCTTACGGAGCTTTGATCCGGCAATTTGGCCGCAAGCAAGCCGAAATCGCCGAAGCTATCGGCAAAAGCCGCCCCCATGTGGCCAATTGTTTGCGGTTGTTGAAGCTACCGGAATTGGCCCAAGAATATCTTGAGGACGGGAAAATCACAGCCGGTCACGCCCGCGCAATATTGTCCGCGCCTGACCCTCAAGCTCTCGCCGACGCTATTGTCCAAGACGGGCTATCGGTGCGGGCCGCCGAAAGATGGGCCAATACGGCCCGCAAGGCCTTGAGAAACTCGCGTCCGGGCGACGATGTTCGTGATGCAAACCTGCATGCTATAGAACGCAAAATGTCGCAAAACCTCGGCATGAATGTGACCATAACCCATAAAAACCCTGGCGGGACATTGAGCATAAGATACAAAACCCTGGAGCAGTTTGACGCGCTGATAAAACAGCTCAATAAAAAATAGAAGATGTGTATGAAAACCGATTTTGACATTTTGATTGTAGGCGGCGGTCTGGTCGGCTTGACGGTGGCGCTGGCGTGCGGTCAAGCCGGGTTTCGCATCGGTGTGGTTGATATAGAAAAACCGTCCGAGCAATTGGCCGAGAGCCATGACGGGCGGGCCTCGGCCATTGCCACGGCCAGCTTTCGCATGATGCGGGCTTTGGGGGTGGCGGATGCGCTTGTTGAGGGTGATGACACCCATGCAGGGCCGATCAATAAAATCCTGGTCAGCGACGGGCAGGCGGGCGCGGCCCCCTCTCCGCTCACTCTATTTTTTGACAGCGCGCAAATTGCCGAGGCAAATGACGGCGAGCCACTCGGCTATATGGTCGAGAACCGCCGGATGCGGCATGCTCTGCACGGTCAGACTAAAAAACAGGACAACATCACATGGATCGCCCCGGCGCGGGTCAGCGATATTGAAACAAGCGGCGCTAAAACCACAATCACGTTTGAAGACGGTAAAAGTTTGAGTGCGTCCTTGTTGGTCGCGGCGGATGGGCGCAATTCTTTCGTGCGCCGCAAAGCCGGTATTGGGGTAACGTCCTGGCCTTGTCACCAAAAAGCCATTGTCACTACGGTTGAGCACGAACTGCCACACGAAGGCATTGCTCATGAGTTATTCCTGCCCGCTGGGCCGTTCGCGATCTTGCCGCTAACCGGGAACCGGGCCAGCATTGTCTGGACGGAGCGGCCCCGCGCCGCAGATGCGGCCATGGCGCTGGACACCGAGAAGTTTGCAGCAGAGTTAGCGCGGCGGTTCGGAGATTTTCTTGGATGGGTCAAACCTGTGGCCCCGCGCTGGTGTTACCCGCTGTCGTTTCAACACGCCAATACCTATGTCGGTGAACGGCTGGTGCTGGTCGGGGACGCGGCCCATGCTATCCACCCCATCGCCGGGCAGGGGTTTAATATGGGGCTGAGGGACGCGGCGGCGCTTGCGGAAATTTTGGTGCAAGCCCGCGCCGAAGGCCGTGACCTGGGTGATGCATTTGTTTTGGCGCAGTTCGAAAGCTGGCGCAAATTCGACAACACCGCGCTTACGCTTGCTTGCGATATGTTCAACCGTCTGTTTTCCAATAATATCGCACCCATAAAACACGCAAGGCGCATGGGGTTAGACATTGTAGACAAGCTTCCGCCCGTGCGCGCATTTTTTATGAAAGAAGCGAGCGGCCAAATTGGCGACTTACCGCCATTATTGCGCGGGGAGGCGTATATATGAATTTTTACGGACTTAAAACATGCGACACATGTCGCAAAGCACAAAAAGAATTACGGGCGGCAGGCCGGGAATTTACTGCAATAGATGTGCGCGCCGATGGTGTTAGCGCTGATAAACTACGCGAATGGACGCAGGCGATCGACTGGAAAAAACTACTCAATACCAGATCCACCACTTGGCGTAATTTGGATGCAAAAGACAAAGACAATATAGACGCAACCACAGCAATAAGGCTCATGGCGGCAAACCCAACCTTGATTAAACGACCCGTTATTGAAGTGGACGAGGATGTATTGGTGGGGTGGACGGCTGAGATAAAAACTAAATTAGGACTATAACCGTGCCCTTACCTGTGGAATTTTGGCCTGTAGAATTTTGGTTCGAATTTGCGTCAAGCTATTCTTATCTCAGCGTCATGCGCGTTGAAACCGAAGCAGCCCAGCGCGGCGTGTCGGTGATATGGCGGCCATTCTTACTTGGCCCCGCTTTCAAAGCCCATGGTTGGGATACATCGCCGTTTCGGGTCTATCCGTTGAAAGCCAAATATATGTGGCGCGATATGGAAAGGCGCAGTGCCGCGCTCGGCATAGAATTCAACCGCCCACCGCCTGATAAAATGGACACTTTCCCACAATTCACAGTCACCGCCGCGCGCATTGCTATCATCGGGTTAGACGCAGATTGGGGCAAAGATTTCTGCCGCAATGTCTGCCGCGCTGAATGGGTTGACAGCGCAAATATTGCCGACAAAGCGCTCTTGGCAAAGCTTGCTGTTCAAGCTGGCGCACCCACAAATATCATGAAGCTAGCCAGCCATCCGGACGCCAAATTAAAACTCCGCCACCAAACCGAACGTGCCACCAAATTAAAAATTTTTGGCGCGCCGAGCTTTACCGTTGGCGATGAATTATTCTGGGGCGATGACAGGCTGGAGGACGCACTTGATTGGGCGGCTAAATCCTAAGCAAGTGGCCTTAATCTATCTCTCGTGCTTCGTCCGCCAGCATGATTGGGACGCCTTCGCGGATTTGGTAGGCTAGTCCTGCTTTTATGGAGATCAGCTCGCCCGCTTTTTTATCATAATCCAGCGGGCCACCAGTGACAGGGCAGATCAGGATTTCCAGAAGACGCGGGTCGATTGTATTTATATCTGCCGCGGTTTTTATCTTATCATTTTTACTCATCATGTTTCCTATTACTGGAGTGTGTCGCTATCGCCGTCAAGGCTGTCGGAATACAAATGCATCAGGCCGATCAATAACCGTCTGCGGTCTTCATGGGTTTTGGTTTCCAAAAGCGATTGTTTGTCTTCCGGCCCAAACGGGCTGATCATAGCGGCCTGATCAACCAATCTGTCCAAGGGGATTTGTTTGAGGCTGTCCCAGTCAAGCTGTACACCCAAAGTTTTAGCGTAGGCTTTCATGGCCATAGTTAATGCGCCGCGCTCGCCTTTATTGGTGGACATGGCTTCGGGCGTAGTGTCGGTTTCGTGAATATCCACATCAGCTTCAAAGCTTGCAAAACTGATTTTAGCCTGAGCGTAAGGCGTGGCCGTTTTGATCTCCTCAAGAACATGAAAACGTTTTAGGCCGCGCAAGACTAACATATACTGCCCATCATCCATTTCGGCAAATTGGATAATTCGGCCCAACCCACCTATTTTGGTTTGCGTACCGTCTTCCAATGTTTGCACCATGCCAATCAGGCGCTCGGCTTTAAGCGCATCATCAACCATGTTGAGATAGCGCGGCTCGAAAATGTTGAGCGGTAAATCACAGCCAGGCAGAAGCACGGTTCCGGTAAGTGGAAACAAAGCCACGGTTTTGGGATTAGTGCGGGCGGCCAGAGCTTTTAAATGTGTACCCATATTCGCCTATTAACCTATGCAAACAAAATAGACGCCAATTGCTTGCGTCCTTGAACGGCAATTTCCGACTCGATGCCTTCGGCTTCAAATATAGTTAGCAGAAATTTGCGGGCCGCTTCGTCGTCGTGGGCCCGGTTTTTGGCGATAGAAGAAAGCAAATGCTCAACCGCGCCGCCGTTATCACCGCTCGCTGCCAATGCTTTGGCCAGTTCAAGCCGTGTGTCCAAATCGTCCGGGTTGGCGTCAAGCTTGGCCAGCAATTCTCCGTGCCCGCTATCCACCACGTCATTTTCGTCCGGCGCTGCGTCGATCAATGACAAGGCCGCCCGCACGCTGGCGATATCGGCATGGTCTTTTATGCTCTCGGGCGCACTGTCGATCATGGCTTGGGCCGTATCGCTGTCGCCGCTGTCCAGAGATACCCGCGCCAATCCGGCCAGGGCTTGCGGATTTTCGGAATTCATCTGTAGGGCTGCTGCAAAATCTTGCGCCGCGCCGCCCGTATCTCCGGCTTCCAGAGACGCCTGTGCCCGCTCAACCAAAATGATGGCTTCTGCTTCAACGTCCGTGTCGCCGGTCAGCTTGCCGATAAATTTCTTAATCTCGCTTTCCGGCTGCGCACCCATAAACCCGTCCACGGGTTGTCCGTCCACGAACGCATAAACCGTCGGTACGGATTGCACGCGTAATTGCCCGGCCACGGCCTGATTTTCGTCAATATTGACCAAAACCAATTTAACTTTGCCGCCCTCGGCTTTAACCGCTTTTTCCAACGCCGGGGTTAATTGCCGGCACGGCCCGCACCAAGGCGCCCAGAAATCGACGATCACTGGCATGGTCTTGGAGGCCTCGATCACATCCTCAATAAAATTCGCATCACCAGAATGGACAATATAATCAACTGTGTTTTCTGTATCCGTATCCATAGCCATACCCCTTACGCAAAACGCTCGATTTGTGTTTCAATAAATTCCGTAACCTTGCTCTCGGGAATGGCACCCTTGAACGCATCCACGGGCTTGCCGTCTTTAAACGCAAACACCATAGGAATGGACATCACCCTAAGTTGCCCGGCGATACCGGGATGGTCTTCAGTGTTGACCTTGACCAACTTAATCTTGCCGCCTTGCGCAGCCACCAGCCGTTCCAAAATCGGCATAAGCGTTTTACAAGGCCCACACCAAGGCGCCCAAAAATCCACCAATACCGGCACGTCGCTGGACGGGTCGATAACGTCAGCAACAAAATTGGCGTCGGTACCTTCGGTTATGTGTTTGTCATCGCTCATCATAAATCCTTGTTCTAATCCTGTTTAACAAAACTATACATGGTCTTTGCGCAAAAAAATACAAGCGAATTTCCCATAACATTTATTAAAATCTGCACGGCGCCAATGCATCCCCAAAATTCACCACTCCTAGCTTGCATAGCCCGCCAGCATGATTATGTTCAGCGTCAATGACAGGGAAAGTGTCAACATAAGGGGCAAGGGGGAGACACAATGTTACTCAGAAGCATAACAAAACACGTAAAAGACCAAAATTGGTTCGCAGTTGCGCTTGATTTTTTTATTGTGGTGGCGGGGATTTTAATCGCGTTTCAGATTACGAATTGGAATGAGGCACGTGGAGCGCGAACAACAGAGATCGAATATTTAACCCAGTTGCGAAACGACCTTCAAGCCATACAAATTAAAGCTCAAAAACAAATCGACTTTGCCAATGGCCTAAACACGACTGTAAGTGAATTAATTGACTTTATAGACGCACCGCCCTCGCAGGATCGTAAGGAAAACTTGCAGAAGGGCCTGTCTGCGCTCGTCGGGCGGCAATCATTTATAATCCATAGCCCGACGTTTGAGGAATTGCAGAACTCAGGCAATCTCTCTTTGATCACAGACAAATATTTGCGAACTGAGATTATAAACACTTACGCTGAAATGAAACGTCACGAATTTGTCATTGAAAAGAACAATGAAACATTTGTCGATGGCGGGTTTACAGCATTCATACGAGATGAAGTCGGAATGCCAATTTATCGGGAAGTAAATCAGGCGGCAGATGCACCATTCTCTGATCAACGGCTTTCCAGTCGGGGTGGTGATTTTTTGATGGAACCTTCATCGCAGGAAATATGGGACCGGATTGTTCAGCAAATTGGATATCGCGCCGCTATTGCTGGAGCAAATCATCTTCAGGCGACCCGTGTAATGAACTTAGCCAATCAGCTCGAAGGCAATATCGATACTTATTTGGAGGGGATCCAATAATGCTCCTCCGCCGCATCACAAAACACGTCAAAGACCAAAACTGGTTCGCGTTCGGGCTTGATTTTTTTATTGTTGTTTTTGGTGTGTTTGTTGGTTTGCAGGTTTCCAATTGGAATGACGCGCGCCAGGCTCGTGAGGACGGCGGCCAGTTCCTAGTCCAGCTTCATGATGATATTGTTCTCGCCAAAGATATGAGTAGCCGGGTACTAGATCGGCGATTGCAACGCGCTGTTAATATGGTCGACGCCGCTGACGTCCTTTTTGGAAGGGTTCAGGCGACGGCGCTAACCCAAGCGCAATGCAAAGCAATATTTGCATCTTCAATATTCGACATTCCCATAGCAGCATTGGGATCTTTCGATGAACTTGTGGCCTCGGGACGGGTCGCGATTATCAGCGATGCGTCGTTACGCACCGATTTGTTGGCGCTTCGGCAGATAGCAATTACGACAAGAGAGGCGATCGAGACCTATTCATTAATGGCCGCCCCTTTGGAACAGGTATTCCCTGAGGCAATTGAAAACGACGCCTATTTCGATGAGGCGCTTGGTGAAGTTCAAGCCCATATTCGGTGTAACGAGGAAGCGATGCGCTCAAATCGCGCGTTTCTCAATGCCATGAGCGTGAATATTGACGCACAAGATGCGTTCATTCGGGATGGATTGGGAGTGTGGAAAAATCAGATTGTCGGCGTTCACAAAAAAGTGGATGCCGCGCTTGGCATTACACATAACGAGGGACGTGCGCCATGATCCTGCGCCGGATAACAAAACACGTAAAAGACCAAAACTGGTTCGCGGTTGCGCTTGATTTTTTCATTGTTGTTGTGGGGATTTTGATCGCGTTTCAGATTACCAATTGGAATGAGGGGCGCGTTAACAAGATTAATGAGGGAAAGCTCATCCAGCGATTGGAAACGGAGTTTATCGCCCATGAAAAACTCCTGGCTATCCGTGTGGAGCGCGCCAGAGACCTAGCGATACGCTCAGGGAAATTATCTGCACTCATCCGCGCAGGGCAAGAGCCGGATAACGAAGATTATGTTAAAGGGCTGATTTGGGCGAGCATAAGCACAACTTTTGGCGAGGCGCCGCCTATTACGTATTCAGAACTAGTGGCGTCCGGTAAATTGTCCGAATTATCTGATGCTCAACTTCGATCCGCCCTATATAATTATGGGCGTGTCAACGCGAAATGGGAACGTGGAGACAGGACGGCATACGCCATAACCAACGAACATTCGCAGTTTCGCAAATATCTTCATATTGTCGTGCCGCCCCCATCGGAGGAACCAGTTGATGCGACCACTATTATTCGCTCTTATGATTGGGAGAAACTGAAACAAGCGGAAGTTTCTGTTTCTACCATTGAACAATATCAGTGGAATCAATTTCTTTTCCATAGCGATGATTTAAAGGCGGTAAGAAACATTCTTGCAGAGCTAAAAAGGGTCAAGCAATGATCCTGCGCCGTATAACAAAACACGTAAAAGACCAAAACTGGTTTGCCGTGGGGCTTGATTTTTTTATTGTTGTGTTTGGTGTATTTGTGGGTTTGCAGGTGCAGCAATGGGCGCTTGAGCGCCAGCGGCAAAACAGTGAGGGGCAATATCTGATGCGCTTGCACGGCGAGGTCGAGCTGTTGATTGCAAGCCGGGCGAGTTATGACGAAACACGGCCAAGATTTTCGGGGCTCTTGGGGGAAGCGGTAGATATCCTCGCGAGCGGTTCAGATGACATTAAACTTACGCAGGCCCATTGCGATGCAATCGCCGGTTCGTCACATATGACGACACCGCCTGCGGATTTACCGACCATCAGGGAGCTTTTATCATCGGGACGGTTAGACCAAATTCAGTCCATAGATGTCCGCGCGGCGATTTTAGTCTATACCCAACATGTGGCGCGGGCGAGAGATTTAATCGCCGCCATATCAGATCATGCGGAGGATTTATCAAGACACTTCCCGGCCTTGATCAAGGTTCATTATGGGCCAGATCCTGACCGCACGGATCGCGTTTGGATCAATCCGGTTTGCGACACCCTTGCCATGAGCAAAGATATAGCTTTCTTGAACGGACTTGGCCTGAATGCCTACCAATATAAAGTCTACACTGACCGCGCGGTGCTTCCCGTTAGCCGTGAGCTGGCCAAATTACACGAAACCCTCGATCAAGCTTTAGACATAAAACACGACGGGGCAGCGGCGGTGCCTTAATTACCCGGTGCGGCCATAATACCGCGAAAATCTTCGCGGTATTATTCCCATTGGCCTGCAATCGCACATTTGCTCGCTTGAACAATTTGTGACGGGCACGATCAAGCAGAAAAAACAATCTTCTACCAACGTTAATGACAGGCTCTATAGCCAATGATACTATGCGGCATGAAAGAGATATTCACCGCGCTAAATATTCATAACAATTATACGGTTTCGGGTACAAAAACACTTCCCTCACGATATTCTGTCAGCCAATTAGCCAGCTATTGCCTTGCCGCAGTTGGCATTTCGATCTCGAACTTGATAGAAAAAACCGGACTTAAAAACCACAGGCCGTCCGTGGAAGTAAATAGCCGGCTTGCTTCATTATGGTTTGGGCAATCGATCCAGCCGATTAACTGGCAAATGCCGCCACTTTGGGATGCAATCGCCGGTGATTATAAATGTCGCGATGGCTGGATTAAATTGCACACCAATTTACCACACCATCGCCAAGCAGCATTGCAAGTATTATCCTGTAAGGCAGATAGAGCCGATGTAACCGAGGCAGTCAAAAGCTGGAATGCCGACGATTTGGAGGCCGCAATAGTTCAAGAAAATGGTGTTGCCGCAAGGATGCGCAGCCATGAGGATTGGCAAACCCACCCACAAGGAAAAGCCGTTGCAGCCGAGCCTTTGATCATCAAAAAGCAAACCAGAAAAGCCACGATTAACAACTGGCAAGCCACCATTGAACAACCATTATCTGGCTTACAAGTTTTGGATTTAACCCGGGTTCTTGCAGGGCCAGTGGCAACCAGAACCCTTGCCGGCTTTGGCGCAAATGTATTGCGAATTGATCCACCAAATTGGTGCGAAGCAAACATTGTACCCGACATTACGCTGGGTAAAAAATGCTGCCGCTTGGATTTACACAACAAACAACACCGCATAATTTTTGAGCAATTACTTAACCAAGCCGATGTGCTGGTGCATGGATTTCGCCCCGATGCACTAGACCTACTTGGTTATGATCAGAAAGTCAGATCAAATATTGCACCAAACCTTATTGAGGTCTCGTTAAACGCTTATGGCTGGAGCGGGCCATGGGCAAAACGCCGTGGATTTGACAGCTTGGTGCAAATGAGTTGCGGAATTGCTGAAGCAGGTATGAGTTGGGCGCACAAGAACAAGCCAACACCACTACCAGTACAAGCACTTGATCATGCCACTGGATATTTGATGGCGGCGGCTGTTATTACGGCGCTAACCGATGCCATTGACGGTAAAGGCATAACAAATAGCAGGCTTTCATTAGCCAGAACCGCGAAATTATTGATGGAACATCCGCAATCCGAGCCTGGAAATTTGAGTTTGCAGCCACAAGCAGACGACTTTTGCAGTGAAATTGAGCAAACTACGTGGGGACAAGCATTGCGATTGCGCGCGCCTATCAAAATAAAAGGTACGCATATGAACTGGTTGCAGCCAAGTTGCGAGTTGGGGTCTTCAGAGGCAGAATTTTAGGATGCTATTTTAAGGCACATAAAAAGGCCGGAGGGATTACCCCCGACCTTGAACTAGTTTTGTAATTTTATTGTTGTTTTTGGCGCATGACTTAGTTTACCAAGCCTTCGCGCATGGAAAATTCACCTCGACTAATACGATCCGGTAAACGCCGAGACATTTCCGCGACCAGTTCTTCACCATAGACATCAATAAGATCAGCCAATGCTGCAAAAATAGCAGAAGTAGCAATGGTTTCTGGCGAACAACCTTTGCTCAAGGCCTGATCCCAAGCTATCAGGATCATGTCCAGAGCTGTAGATTTTTGTTCGTCCTTATTAAGACGTTCAGATATCGTTACGTCGGTTGTCATCACCACTTCTCACGAAAAACCATTCCAATGGGCAGGTTGTCCCCGCCTCTGGGTAATCTTATAGCTCACTTGAGATAAGGATCAGCTAAACTATCCGATAAAATTCTACCTTGTTTTGAAATGGTTTGTAATTGCTGTTTGCTAACAGTATCGCAACTATAAAATCTCCGCTGTTGATTTTGGTATCCCGAATTGAACTCAGATACTAAATTTCTACGCAACCGATAATGCGGGCTTTCCAGCTCTAGCAATTCGACCATGGCATCACGCCAAGTCTGGGTGTTTTTACCTTCACACAAAACGCTTAAATAATGACTTGCACCCAACACCCAAGCAAGGTCGCCTAAAATCACAGAGGTTTCTGGCGGACGATCAACTTGCATCTGTTGCTGTGCAGAAACCTGATTGGCACCAACGCCCAACAGAATTATAAAAACCAATAATCGGATCAATATCTATACCGTCGTCTGACATGGGTTAATGACCAGACAAAGGCGATGATCCAAAACAATCCCGTCCAGCCAAGCAACAAAGTCAAAAAGAAGATAGCCATTGTGTCTTGATGCCCGCGCACCAGAGCAATGATCCAAGGCAAAAAGTAAAATATACTAGGCAATAAAATGATTTCCATCATCGTTCTTTCAAAATCTATTGCCCCACAGCAAGATTAATATAGACATTAAAACCGGCTTTGTCTAATTCGGAGCATAGCTAGCAAAAGTGGGTACCGGTTTTGTCCAGTGCTTGTCCATCATAACTGCTACGCAGCACCTTAAGGTGAGGACGGGATCAGAATTGGCTTTAATGATTTTGTTTTGCGGCAATGCCAAGGCTCATCACTGCGGTTTATATCTATCCCGTCCATTGCCATAACTATTCTGACCATGGCAGTAAATATTCTTTAGCCCATATTTGATCATCTTTACCAAAGCCAATCATACGATCATCTATTGCCTTAAGTAGCCGTTTTTTTAATTCTTTTGCACCACCAAATAGTTTTTCCATCTCATTAATGATCAAGGGGCTACCCCCTATCACCGAGAAATCAAGTTGTTCATCTGAAATCATAATTAAATCACTTTCTAAAGAAAGTATGCACGTCGGACTAAATATTAACTCTGCCTTGATCCATCTTCGAGTTACTGCATCAAATGGCGCTTGGAAAACACCGTATTTTTCCGCGCCAATACCCCAAAACACAACGCCTTGGCTCGAAAATTTAGTAAAAAGCTCCTCAACCTGCTGACTTGAATCATAATAACCCTCATCTTCCATCAGTAAGATGCCGCCAGGCAAAACTCTAGCAATTAGTGGTGGCTTTGGCCAATCAATAGCTCTTAGTTTGTCACGTTCATTTGCATTTGATGGAGCATTTCTAAATTCTGCGAGTTCTTCAAATCGGCTCAAAACTGATTGCAGTTGATCTTCTTCCAAATGCTGGATTGAATCAGGAATAGGCTTGCGTACCCATTCAGGAAAATTTTTTGTTACTCTTTTCTTCATAAATCACTCCTTTATTCTTGAATTACGATGACAATGACCATAATTCTAACTCTACTCAATATAGGGTTTATCAATCATGTTCTCCAACTCTCTTTCGGTAAGTGTAGGTTGGTAATTTTCACCATTTACCTTGCACCACCTACAAGCTGGATTGCGGCTCGTAGGCCGCAATGACAAGGTGGCGAAATTTCCCACTCTTTTGACAGCC
>JAESQN010000015.1 GCA_016765135.1 Robiginitomaculum sp. | reverse complement strand
CAAACAAGACACGGTTTTTTCAGCCCCCCAGCCCCCGGGTTTTGGCCTTCCGTTCTTTCCCACCTTTATAAGGCCCACCTTATAAACCCACGTTATCAGACCCTGCCGCTCCCACCGGCAGGGTTTTTTGTTACCTTCCCCATAAACCACCTTGCCGAGAATAGCAGCAAGTATAGCATATTGCTTGTTACCCAAAAAAATGTTACAGAACCTCCCATAAATTGGTTTTCAGGGCAAAAACTAATAATTAGCTACCCTGAAAAGATAAAAGGGGCTGGCTATGAAAAGAACTTTGATTTTATTATATGGGATCGCATCCTATTTTCTGGGCGTTATTGGCCTAGCATGTATTATTTTAGCTTTGGCGGGCCTCATCCCTTACGGGTTCTGGCTAGCCGGAAAAGGCGGCGGCGTGAACCCGGTCTTATGGAATAGTATATTGGTTGTCATTTGGGGCGGTATACACACTGGTATGGCCAGGCCAGGCTTTAAACGCGCTTTGACAAAAATTATCCCCGAAGCAGCTGAACGCTCCACCTATATTCTAATGGCAGGTCTAACAAGCGTTGCACTGATAGCTTTTTGGCAAGCGGTTCCAGGTCAGATTTGGCACATTGAAACGACCAGCATAGCCTATATATTATGGGCGATTTTCATCTTCGGCTGGGTTTTTCTCTTGGGCGCTACATTTGCTATCAATCATTTTGATCTATTTGGATTAAGGCAAGTATTTCTCAATTTTAAAAACAGCCCGCGCCCACCTCTTAAATTCACAAAGCGCGCCATGTATAAATATATACGTCATCCCATCCAAACAGGTGTGTTGATAGGTATTTGGGCCACGCCGACTATGACAAACACTCAAATAGTTTTGAGCATAGGCTTCACCATCTATATTTTTGTTGGCCTATGGTTTGAAGAACGTGATCTTGTTGCCGAGCATGGTGAGGGTTATTTACAATACCGTAAGGAAACCGGTAAAGTTCTTCCAAAATTCGGAGGTTAGCTGTCAGACGCACCCTATTTTTAGAAGCTGTGCGGTTCTAAAAAAATTAACCTCCCATTAACCACCTTACCGAGAATTAACCTGTGCCACAATATTGCCTTATTTGCGCCCTCTTTGTGACAAGATAGAGGTGCATACAGGTTTTACTGAACGGAAGGCACAAACAAGACACGGTTTTTTCAGCCCCCCAGCCCCCGGGTTTTGGCCTTCCGCTCTTTTTTCCCACGTTATAAGGGTCCACATACTGGGCCGCATTTTCAAACCCTGCCGCTCCCACCGGCAGGGTTTTTTGGTTTCTCTCTCCAATTTGCGGAGGAAGAAAAGAACGTAATTTTAATTTAGAGCAAATTACCCAGGTACATAATTGGCGGCGCTCAAGATTGGACCACCGGGGCCGTCTTGCACCAAAATCGCCAAAGCCTCGTCTGGCTTTAAGGTTTCGATCTGCACGCTAAAGCTTTTGCCGCCACCAACCTTGCCAATTTCCTTGCCGGTCTGCACCACATTAGCCAGTTTGATGGTGCGTCCGGAATTTTCGCCGCGCTTAACCGGGACGCTTTGGATGCCCGGACGATAGCGCACCGCCATGACATTCCAGGTTTTTTCTAACGTATCTTGCGGCGTAATTTTTACACCTATACCGCCGTCGCTGACACCAATGTGAATGTTAGGGCCATTACCCAGCTTCAAACTGCGCACTTTTTTGCCTGTAAAGCGAGCGGCATGTATTTTGCCGTTGACCACCATTTGCGGCGTATAAACCGCGCCATCAAATCGCTTGCCATATGTACGTTGATACTTGGAAAATTCCGGTTTACCGAATGTATCCTTCCAGCCCAGATAGTCCCAATAATCAACACTATAGGACAAGGTGAGCAAATCTGGCCCGCCGTCCAGTTCGCGGACAAATTTATTGGCCGCAGGACAGGACGAACAGCCCTGGGAGGTAAACAGTTCCAACACGGTAACCGGGGTGGAGACATTAACAGAACCCAGGTGAGTTTTTTGCCGAGCTTCCAGTTGAGACTGCGGCGAACTGGCCAAGGCAAACATCGACGCAATTGTTACCAATGACGCGGCTATAAATATAATGATCGGTTTAATAAATTTCATAACTTTACATATCCTATTTCATAACTTTGCATATCTTATTTCATAACTTTGCATATCCTAGCCCCCCCAAAAACACCAAACACAATCACATCACATGGGTGTGAAGCTCGGGCGTTGGAAAACAGGCTTCCGTATTTATTACACAAGTTTAACGCATATGACTATAATCTAACCGTAAAATTCACTTTATGTACAGGTTGAATTTGCTAGTAAGGGACAAAGGAATTGCTAGTAAGGGACAAAGGAATTGCTATGAAACGTATTATATTTAAATCAGCTTTGGCGAGTTTGCTTAGCGCTGCGACCCTTGGGACATCTTTGAGCACTGGTGCGCAAACACCGCAACCAA
Organism: Robiginitomaculum sp.; assembly: GCA_016765135.1. Taxonomy (GTDB): domain Bacteria; phylum Pseudomonadota; class Alphaproteobacteria; order Caulobacterales; family Maricaulaceae; genus Robiginitomaculum_A. Next base: position 145,794 of record JAESQN010000015.1, on the reverse strand, counting down.
ATGCGCAAGCCACGCAGGCCCAACGCCTGCCCGCCTTCACCCACCCAAATACAGTGCCCCAGGATTTAGCGCGCATAGACGCGGCCATGAACGCGACGGCCAGTTTTTCAGGCCGGTTTGCCCAATACGGTTCGGATGGTTCGTTTTCCCAAGGCAAGGTGTATTTAAAACGCCCCGGCAAAATCCGGTTTGAATATGATGCGCCCGCTACCTTGCTTATGGTTTCGGACGGTGTAACTTTAACCCAAATCGACACGGCACTGGACACCAAAGACCGAGTACCGCTCAAAGCCACACCGCTGGCGTTCTTCCTGGCTGAAACCGTCAAGCTTGAAGATGATGTGGAAGTGGTTTCTTTACAAAAAACCATAGATGCCGTCAGCATCACCGCAAAGGACGGCAGCGGGGAAATGGACGGGGCTATCACCATGATCTTTGACCCAAGCACATTGGCCCTGCGCGAATGGATCGTTCATGACGGCTTTGGCCAGCAAACCAAAATCTTGTTGTCAGATTTGCAATATAACCAACGCCTTCACCCGCGTCTGTTCGTTTTGCGTGATGCCCCGCGCCGACGCAGACAATAATCACACTTGCACTTTATGTTACGGGGCGTAATGTCCCGTCCATGATAAAATCCCAAAAAAAGATAAAACTCACCAGTTGGAATGTAAACTCCGTTCGCTTGCGTGCGCCGCAAATTGCCCGCTTCACCGAAGAACAGAGGCCAGATATTATCGGACTGCAAGAGATCAAGTGCCTTGAAGAACAATTCCCCTACGACGAATTTAGAGCTATGGGGTTTGAGCATATAGAAATTTCCGGTCAAAAAGGTATGCACGGCGCGGCTACGGTTTCCAAATTCCCCCTCACCCGTATGGATACGGACTTTTGCCCCGAAGGCCATGCTCGCCATGTAAGCACCAAAGTGGATTTGGGCGGGAGCCACAATTTCGAATTTCATAATTTCTACATCCCGGCGGGCGGAGATGAGCCGGACGTTAAAGCCAATCCCAAATTCGCCCACAAGATGGATTTCATTGACCGGATGATTGATTATTTTGGCGAGCGTTCGAGCGAGGACGCCAGGCAAGTTCTGGTCGGGGATTTCAATATTGCGCCCCACGAAAATGATGTCTGGTCACACAAACAGCTCCTCAAAGTCGTCAGCCACACCCCGGGTGAGGTGGACATTTTAAACAAGCTCCTAGCATGCGGTAGTTTCACGGATTGCGCACGGATTTTCACACCAGGCGATGTCAAGCTACATAGCTGGTGGTCATACCGCTCCCGCGATATCAATAAATCAGATAGAGGCAGACGGCTCGATCATATTTGGGTCAGTCCTGCCCTCAAAACCTCGGCGGAAAATGCCATGGCCGCAGGTCACGAAATCCACCGCCCGTGCCGCCTCTGGGAACGCCCATCCGACCACGCACCGGTCACGCAGATTTTGGATTTCTCCTAAAGTTTTCCTAAACTAGGCCCACGAACCGCCAATTGAGCCTCTCGCCGCTGTGGAACGGGATGATTTGTGTATCCGTAATGTCCAAAGTTTTTGGGATTTCTATTTCAGTCCGCTCCAGAACAATTTTGCGCTTGTTCGGCTCCAGCCCGTAAAAACGCGGGCCGTAGATAGAAGCAAAGCCCTCCAGCTTGTCCAGCGCATTTTCTTGCTCAAATGTCGCGGCATAACTCTCCAGAGCAAATGGTGCATTGAACACACCGGCACAACCACACGCAGATTGCTTAGCGCCAACACTATGAGGCGCGCTATCCGTACCCAAAAAGAACTTCGCTGAACCAGACGTGGCGGCTGTCCGCAAAGCCAGCCTATGGACTTCCCGCTTGGCAATGGGCAAGCAATACAGGTGCGGCCTGATACCGCCCTCAAACATAGCACTGCGGTTATAAACCAGATGATGGGGTGTGATAGTGGCGGCGATATTGGTGCCACTTTCTTGCACAAAAGCCACGGCCTGTTTCGTGGTGATGTGTTCAAACACGATTTTGAGCGCCGGAAAATCCCTGGTGATTTTACTCATAATACGATCAATAAACACGGCTTCGCGGTCAAATATGTCGATGTCCCCGTCCGTCACTTCGCCGTGCACCAACAAAGGCATGCCTATGCGCTGCATGGTTTCCAGAACATTTGCGATCTTGCCAATATCCGTAACCCCGTGATCGGAGTTGGTGGTGGCCCCCGCCGGATATAATTTGCAAGCCGTAAATACGCCGTCCGCAAAGCCCGTCTCTATTTCCCCAGGGTCAATATTGTCGGTCAGATAACAAGTCATAAGCGGCGTGAAATCATGCTGATTATCAACCGCCGCCAATATACGGACGCGGTATTCCCGCGCCGCCTGGGCATTGGTAATCGGCGGCGCCAAATTGGGCATAATAATCGCCCGGCCAAATTGCCGGGCCGTAAAATTAACCACCCCCGCCAACATATCTCCGTCCCGAACATGCACATGCCAATCGTCCGGCTGGGTGATTGTAAGAGTGTTTTTATCGTTCATGCTGCAAAAACAGGCTTAATGTGGTTTAGTTTTGGCAACGCATCTTCAGCCATTTGCAATTCGTAACGGGACTGTAAATTCATCCAAAATTCTGGTGATGTTCGCAAGGCTCGCCCCAACCTGATGGACGTATCCGCCGTGATCGCCGACGCGCCACCTAAAATACGGGTTATCCGGTTCGGCGGCACACCAAGTGCCTTGGCGAATGCTGTTGCAGAAATACCAAGCGGTACCAAAAATTCCTCTTTGAGAATTTCTCCCGGATGTATGGGTGCCAGTTGTGCCATGTCGTTCTCCTTCGCTTACTTATTTACTTTCTTATTTCTAGTGATAGTCCACAATTTCAACTTCGTGTGGCCCATTTTCTTTCCAGATGAAACAAATCCGCCATTGACCATTGATTCGAATGGAAAACTGACCTTTCCTGTTACCCTTCAGCGCCTCTAATCTATTGCCGGGTGGTGAACGCAATTCATCCAAAACCAGTGCCGCATGAAGCATTTCAAGTTTATGCCTGGCGCTACGTTCAAAAGCCGCGAATTTGCGTACACGCCGCCTGTCAAATAAAGCCGCAGTGTTTTTATCAGCAAAGCTTTGTATCATGTCGTTACATAATCCGTAACATGTAATTTGTCAAGATGTAACGCCAAACAATGTGCCTACCTCTCCCGATACGGATCACCCAGCATCACCGACAACCGCCGCCCGTTTTCCGACAAGGCGGCTACGTCCAGGGCGACCATTTGGGTGCAGGCTTGGTTGCGATCTTTTTGGGCGTAATATCCGGCGTTGAAAGCACGGATGAGCTGGCGGTGGTAGGACGGGTTTTCGGGGGCTTCGATGCGCATCATATCTGATGCCACCATGCGCCATTTCTGGTCGTCACTGCCAAAACAAAGCGTACGCAGATGATGCAATTGCCCAAGATTATTGGCCATAGCCTCGACCAAACCAGTCATGCTCGTCATATTTTTGTCAATACGAGTCTCGATTTGGCGGGTGATTACTTGGGGGTCAAGTTTGGGCTGTTCGCCTTGTTTCGGGCCGTCCGTCTGCGCTGCTGCCGGACTAACAAATAGAAAAACCAATATAAGTAAAACTCGTTTCATAAGTCTATCTTACGTGTATCATCGCCCCGTGTCATGTGTTTTTTGCATTTGAAATATGGAGGCTTACATGTGCGGACGATATGTACTGGCGGCAAGTTTAGCGGACATTACCGCTTATTTTGGCGGTGAAATTGCCCATGAAGGGCTGTGGACGTGGGAACCGAGCTGGAATATGGCCCCGGCAGTGGTGGCTCCGGTGGTCGCCCTAAACGGTCAGGGAGCACGCACCATCGTGCCCATGCGTTGGGGATTACACCCCCATTGGCGTAAGGAACTTCCAACAGGGAAACCTTTATTTAACGCCCGTACGGAAACCGCATTTGAAAAACCCAGTTTCCGCACCCCGTGGAAACGCCGCCGCGCCCTTATCCCCATGAACGGTTGGTATGAATGGGAGGGCGTCACCAGCCCCAAAACCCCCTATTATATCCATCCGGAGGACGGAGAATTATCCGCATTCGCCGGGTTGTGGGATCAGTGGCGGGTGGATGAGGGCATCACTTTATTGTCTTTCACAATCCTGACCACGCCCGCCGTAGGCCCGATCAAACATCTACATCACCGTATGCCCGTGCGCCTCCCGCCCGACCAATGGCAAAACTGGCTCGACCCGGACGTGAAAGCAGAACGCACGATAGCCCATATGCTGGGCAGTGATGACCTCGGGTTTCATGAAGTCTCTCGCGCCGTAAATTCAGGCCGCGCCCAGGGAAGCAATCTGATTATAAAAACCGTGGACTAGCTGACCATAGCGTCAGCCAAGCGCCGTCTGCGCTCTTATCTCAATGCTGCTTGCGCGGCGGCACAATCGCGGTCGCGGTCAAGTAGGTCGCGAGCGATATATTGGTATTTAGCCCTTAAGGCTTCAAAGGCGGTTTTTTCGTTTTGATAACCCGCCCGGACGGTTTTGTACTGGGCGTGCTTTTGTTTGCGGTTGCGGATTTTATCGTTGAGCCGGGCAAGCTCGCCCGTGTCCAGCCAGTTGGCTTTGTAAAGAGCGTAAGCGCTGGTCGAACTGCTAGCTTGCGCCGCCGCAGATTTGTGCCGCTCCCTTAGGGGTTTAAGACCCTGATCAATGGCTAGGATTTCCGTGCGCAATCTGTCCGTCCGGGCCCGCGAATTTTGCTGTGCCTGTTTCAGACGTTTTAATTCCGAAGCCATGTCAGCCACTTGGGATCTGATTTCGGGCAAATTGGCATCCGACCCGGTTTTGCAAATCACATTTGCGGGCGGTATAGAGGTTTGCCCATAGGCCAAACCAGAGATACCCCCCGAAACCGGAACTGCGATTAATAATATATACAAGAAAAATCGGATCATCATATGTGTTTCATACACCACCAAAAATAAAAAACAATGGAGCCTCGCAGTTATACGCTCACGTTTTACTTTTTGGTGTTGCCTTTGGGCGGGGTTGCTTGCGGGTGAAAACCAGAAGTTCAGGCGTGCTTTGGCTGTTGTTTATGGCGTAGCCCTCTACATCAAACCCGCGCAGATCATCTAGCCGCTCAATTCGGTTTTCAATAATCCACCGCGCCATCAACCCTCTGGCTCGTTTGGCATAATACATCAAATTGCGGGCCTCGCCGTCTTTGACATTGAGAAATTTGCTTTCAATCACCGGGACGTTCAGTGTTTTTTTATCGACGGCCTTAAAATATTCATTGGAGGCCAGATTGATCAAAGCCTTTTGCTTATGCCCGCCCAAATCGTCCATCAAATTTTGTGCGAGTATATTCCCCCAAAATTTGTACAGGTTTTCCCCGCGCTTGGTGGCCAGTTTGCGGCCCATTTCCAGGCGGTATGGCTGGATAGAATCCAGTGGCCGCAGCACACCATATAGGCCCGATAAAATCCGTAAATGGCCTTGGGCAAACTCCATATCCCCGCCAGACAATGAACCTGCGTCCAGCCCCTCATATACATTACCGTTAAAAGTAAGCACCGCAGGCTTGGCCGAATTTGAGCGCCCGTCCAAACTGAAAGTTTTAAAACGCTGGGCGTTAATCTCGGCCAAACTGTCTGACAACTTCATCATGTCTTGTAATTGCCCGGCAGACAATTTCTTGGCCGCCTTGGCCAAAATTTCCGTGTGGCTGTGCAGCACGGGTTGGCTCGGCGGCATGACCGCCTGCACAGGCTCCAGATCAAGTTTTTTAGCAGGGGAAAGTATTGTCAGCATTTAGAATCCTTATAAAATAAAGGCTTTACCCCAAGCTATTGATTAAAGCAACACACGTGGATTGAGAATATTATCAGGGTCTAACGCAGATTTTATCTGGCGCATCATTTGAAATTTAGCCGGGTTGGCCCGGCGGACAAGCTGAGATTTTTTCAAAATACCAATGCCGTGTTCCGCTGAAATTGAGCCACCGAGCGCGTCTACAATATCATAAACACTGTCGTTTATTTGTGGCTCCAGCGCCATAAAATCTGCCGATGTCATATTTTCAGGTTGACCTATATTATAATGGATATTGCCGTCGCCCAAATGTCCGAACGGTAAAGGGTGGCAGTCTTTGACATGCTTGAGAACGGCGGCATTGGCGCGGACGATAAACGTCGGCACCTTGGCAATGGGGACAGAAATATCGTGCTTGATTGTGGCCCCAATTGGTTTTTGCGCCGCAGATATATTTTCGCGCAAAGCCAATAGTGCCGTAGATTGTGCTTGACTGTTTGCGACAACAGCATCGCGCACCAGACCTTTTTCGGTGGCTCTCACCAATATACTTTCAACCAAATCTTGCGAATTTTCGCTACCGAAAAACTCCCATTCTATCAGGGCATACCAAGGATGAGGTGCCAAAAACGGGTCTTTGTGGCCCGCCATATTGCGGGTCACATATTCTAGGCCAAGGCGCGGGATCAGTTCGAACATAGACAAGCGATCACCACTGCGCACCAACGCCAACAATGCCAAAGCGGTGTCGGGGCTATCCACCGCGACCAGTGCCCGGGCGCTGTCCCTCGGTTTTGGGAACAATTTCAAACTGGCCGCCGTTATAATACCCAGCGTGCCTTCCGCGCCTATCAAGACTTGCGATAAATCAATCCCGGTATTGTCTTTACGTAAGGAAGTAAGTCCCTCGAAAACACTGCCGTCCGCCAGCACGGCTTCGACGCCAAATGTCAGTGCGCGGGCCGTGCCGTATTTGACCACATGCACACCGCCCGCATTGGTGGCAAGATTGCCGCCTATGCTGCATGATCCTTCGGACGCTAGGGATAAGGGAAACTTCAAACCCAGATTGTCCGCCGCCTCTTGCACATCTTGTAATGTGACCCCGGCTTCGCAGATCATATGCATGTTATCTGTATCGGTTTCGCGTATTTTATTCAGACGTGCCGTGGACAACAAAATCTCGCCTTTGGGGATTTGCCCACCGACCAAACCCGTATTACCACCTTGCACCGTAATCGGGGTTTTGTGGCGCGCACATATTTTAACTGCCGCCGCCACTTCTCTGGTGGTGGCAGGTAAAAGTAGGAACGGCGTACTCCCTTGCCAGCGGCCCCGCCATTCACGTAAAAAAGGCGCAGTCTTGTCTTCGTCTTGCGTCCAGCTTTTTTCCGGTAATGCAGATTTCAGTTCTGCAATGGTTTTTGCGGTAGTCATGACGCTTCCAGGCCAAACTCCGCAAAAGCTTCGGGGGCAATAGCACCTCTGCGCAGCAGTTTTATATGATCGCCATCCAGGGCCAGTATAGTCGATTCCCGCCCGCCTTTACACGGCCCGCCGTCCAGGATGAGCGCGACCTTGTCGCCAATATCCGCCTGTGCCTCGGCTGCTGTCACCGGGGCAGGAAGCCCGGATGTGTTGGCGCTTGGCAAAACCAATGGTGATGTAAAACCCAATTTCGTAAAGGCTTGTGTCCAGCCTATGTCGGGGCATCTTACGGCTAATGTCGAACCGGTTTGACGGGCGGGCAGCACTAAGGTTAAAGCCCCGGGCCAAAACCTATCCATCAATGCCTGTGCCAAAGGTGAAATTTTCACGAGCTTTTTGGCATGTTCAGGCGCAAACATCACCACGGACAATGCCTTGGCTTGAGGGCGCCTCTTGACCCGATATATTTCGGCGATAGCTTCCGGGTTGTCGGCCCGCGCCGCTAGCCCGTACACCGTATCCGTGGGCAATATGACCAGTTCACCAGCCTGTAATAATTTGGCCGCTTTGGCATATCCATGTGCGTCTGCTGGGTATATCTCGGCCATTTATTGCTCGTATTGCTCGTAATGCTCGTAATGCTCGTTAAACTCGGCTTCAATAGTAAAGCTTATTTCGTCGCCAATGCCAAAGTTCAGCAAACTATCTAAGCCAAAATCTGACCGTTTCAGCGTTCCTGTCGCAGAAAACCCCAAAGCTTTGCCCTTATGGCCAAAAGATTTACCTGCGCCGTTAAATATAGTGTTGAGCGAAACCGGGCGTGCTACGCCGCGAAAATCAAGACTACCGATAATAACACCCGTATTCTCACCCGTAATTTCGATGGACGTAGAGGTAAAACGGATTTGCGAAAATGTATCCGCCTTGAAGTAATCTTCCCCTATGGTTTTATCAAACGCCTTATCACCCGTACTGACACTAAACGGGTCAATAGTAATGTCCACCTTGCTATTGGTGGGCATGTCAGGGTCAAACGCAAGCGTGCCGCGAATATGGTCAAACCGGGCCGTATAGTTTGAGAGCCCCGCATGGGAAATGCGCCAAATAACACTGGCATGGGCTGGATCTAGCACATAATTGCCCGCCAGCTCCGGTTCACGGTTTAAATCCGGCGGGGTGAAACATGCGCTCAAGCCAAAGGATAGGAACAGAATAAATATATTACGGTATTTCATAAGACAGGTGTATTACAGGAAATATATTTGATTGTAATGTGGAAAATTATCATAGATAACGGCGTCCACAAATATAGAGGTGATATGTCTAAGAAATCTAAAAGCCAAACAGATGCTGATACGCAAGCAGACGAGCCAAAAACCCGACGCGAGGTCATAGTCGAAGAGGCCAAATTTTTCGCAGGGCTCGGGATATTCCTATTGTTATTTTTCAATTTGTTCTTTGGGCATTTCAAAATCCCCTCCGAAAGCATGCAGCCAACTCTGGAGGTCGGAGATCGTTTGTTTGTCAACAAGGCCTATTACGGTATTTCGCGGGAAAGTTTGGCCTGGCCATTTCGTAAAATGCCTTTGCCGGACGGGCGGGTGTTTTCCCGCGACCCCAAGCGCGGTGATGTTGTGGTATTTCGCTCGCCTAAATCCGGTGTGATCATGATCAAACGCCTAATCGGCCTGTCGGGTGATAGTATCGAGACCAGACGTGGACGTTTATATATAAACGGCACCCTAATTGAACGCACGGTCGAGGACGAATTTTCCTACCGTGAACACAGAGGATTGGTTCAAGAAGTCACTCAATACGGCGAGCAATTACCGGGCGAGAAAAACGCCCACAGTATATTTGAACGCAATGATTTTTACCCCTATGATAACAAAGGCCCGTTCATAATCCCCCAAGGCAAATTGTTCTTTATGGGTGACAGCCGCGACAATTCCGAAGATAGCCGCGCCCCTAACGGCCCCGGCTTTGTGCCTTTCGATTATGTGATCGGGAAGGCGCAACTGATGATGGTTTCGTTCAATAAATGTGATGAGACTGAAGATTTGCGCTGTCCTGGCAGGCGGATTTTTATCAAATTATGAAACAGGTAGACGTCATCATTCTCGTTCGCCACGGCGAACCAGCATTGTCGCGCAAGACGCGGATGAACTGGCGCGGCTATAAATTCTGGTGGGGGCTATATGATGAGGGCGGATTGACGCCCGGTCAGGACGCCCCCCAAGTCATAAAAAATTTGGCCCGAAATGCAGATATTGTTATAGCTAGCCCTCTGCGCCGGGCCGTAGAGACCGCCGCCTTGGCCAAAGCTGCACCGCCGGACAGGCTGGAGCCTCTCATGGTAGAGGCTGGATTACCGCCGCCCAACCTTGGTTATATCCGCCTAAAACCGCCAACCTGGGGGGTACTGTCGCGCATATGCTGGATGATGGGGTTTTCCGGGGAAGTGGAAAGCCAAGTTGAAGCCCGCGCCCGCGCCACAAAGGCGGCTGAGATATTGTCCAAAGAAGCCGTGGGCGGTAAAACAGTATTCGTTGCGGCCCACGGCTGGTTTAACCGCATGATGCGTCCGGCTCTCAAAAAACGGGGTTTTCGTTGCGTTGAAGACCACGGTGATTTACACTGGAGCTATCGCCGCTTTGAGAGAACACAGGAAGAAAAATGACCGACCATAATGCCATCAAGGATTTAAGTTTTGAAGACGCCTTGTCCGAGTTGGAAAGCATTGTCTCGAAACTCGAGCGCGGCGATGCGCCTTTGGAAGAAAGCATAGATATTTATGAGCGCGGCGCACGGCTCAAAAAACATTGTGAGGGCAAATTGAAACACGCCCAGCTGAAAGTCGATAAAATCGTACTTGGTGACGGCGGTGAATTAAGCACCGAACCGCTGGACAGCGAAGACTGATTTACCCAATATGTCCAGTGCATTCCATACCCGCCTTGCCAAAATAGCCACTGAAATGGAAACCGTTTTAGCGCAGGTTTTGCCGGAACCCGCCGGGCCACAAAAGCGTGTCATGGAGGCTATGGGCTACGCGGCGCTCGGCGGTGGTAAAAGGCTTAGACCATTTTTATTGATCGAAACGGCCCGCATGATGGGATATGAAAGTCCGGGGGTTTGGCAAACCGCCGCTGCTCTCGAATGTGTACATGTGTATTCCCTCATTCATGATGATTTACCGTGCATGGATGATGATGATCTCAGGCGCGGCAGACCCACGGTTCATAAAGCTTACGACGAGGCCTTGGCCGTGCTGGCTGGCGATGCATTGCTGACCTTAGCGTTTGAAATTTTGGCCCAGGAAACCGTGCACCCAGACGCAAAAATCCGCTTGAAGCTTATCAGTGATTTGGCGGCAAGTTCTGGCACACACGGCATGATCGGCGGCCAGGTCATTGATATATATGCAGGCCAAAACGAACAAGACGAAGCCTTGATTACGCAATTACAAGCCCTGAAAACCGGGGCGCTTATGCATTATGCGGTTATTGCAGGTGGGCGGCTGGCAGGGGCAAGTGAAGGTGATTTACGTAATCTTGGTACATTTGCAGACGCTCTTGGCCTGGCCTTTCAAATTCGTGACGATATTTTGGATGTTGAAGGCGACAGTGCTGCAATGGGCAAGCGCACGGGCAAGGATTCAGGTCTTGGTAAAGCCACATTTGTCTCCATTCACGGGCTTGCAGGGGCCAAAACCAAAGCTAAAGAGCTGGGTATAACGGCGAAAAATGCTCTCAAGCCTTACGGACATAAAGCAGACATATTAAATGCTAGTGTTGATTTTGTTCTGAATCGACAGAAATAGGTGAAATCCCTGAGCGGGTGGTGTAAGCGCTGGGATGTGGATAGAAATATGTTACAAAAAACCAAATTACTGGACCAGGTTAACACACCTGCGGATATTCGCGGATACACCGCAGAGCAACTGAAACAGCTTGCGGATGAAGTACGTGCTGAAATCATTGATACAGTTTCGGTCACTGGCGGGCATCTGGGGGCCGGGCTGGGCGTGGTTGAATTGACAGTGGCCCTTCATCACGTGTTCGACACCCCCCATGACCGCTTGATCTGGGATGTGGGGCATCAATGCTACCCCCACAAAGTATTGACCGGACGCAAAGACCGGATGCGCACTATTCGTATGGGCGGCGGTCTGTCGGGTTTCACCAAAAGGGGCGAAAGCGAATATGACGATTTTGGTGCCGGGCATGCCTCGACATCTATCTCTGCCGGGCTTGGTATGGCGGTAGCCCGCGATCTTCAAGGCGAAGACCGCAATGTTGTCGCCGTCATTGGCGACGGCTCCATGTCGGCGGGCATGGCCTATGAAGCTATGAATAATGCCGGGGCTATGGATGCACGGCTTATTGTTATTCTCAACGATAATGATATGTCCATCGCACCACCCGTTGGCGCTATGTCAGCCCATTTAGCCCGGATTGTCTCGTCGCGGGGCTACCGTACATTTCGCGGTATAGCCAAAGGCATGGTAGAAAACATGCCAGGCCCGATTAAATCCACGGCCCGCAAGGCCGAAGAATACACACGCGGCATGGTCACGGGCGGCACCTGGTTCGAAGAGCTTGGTTTTTATTATGTGGGGCCTGTGGACGGTCACGATCTTGATCATCTATTGCCTGTCCTGCGCAATGCCAAAGCCATGCAAAACGGCCCGGTTCTTGTGCATGTGGTGACCCAAAAAGGCAAAGGCTATAAACCTGCCGAAGACGCGCCGGACAAATATCACGGCGTTTCCAAGTTTAATGTGGTCACGGGCGAGCAAAGCAAATCTACGCCCAAGGCCCCTAGCTATACCCGTGTATTTGCCGATGCATTGATCAAACAAGCGGAGCGCGACGAAAAAATTGTCGCTATCACTGCCGCCATGCCCAGCGGTACTGGGCTTAATTTGTTTGCTGATAAATTCCCAAACAGGTGCTTTGATGTGGGCATTGCCGAACAACATGCGGTAACCTTTGCCGCCGGTCTGGCCGCAGACGGCATGAAGCCGTTTTGCACATTGTACTCAACGTTCTTGCAAAGAGGCTATGACCAGATCGTCCATGATGTAGCCATTCAAAAACTGCCCGTGCGCTTTGCCATTGATCGGGCCGGACTGGTCGGGGCGGACGGGCCAACCCACGCCGGGTCATTTGATGTCGGCTTTATGGGCGCACTGCCTGGCATGATATTTATGGCGGCGGCGGACGAAGTTGAACTGGCGCGCATGGTTGCCACATCTGTAGCCATTGACGACCGTCCAAGCGCCTTTCGTTTCCCTCGGGGTGAAGCCACAGGTATTCCAATGCCCGCCGAGATCAAGCCTTTGGAAATTGGCAAAGGCCGCATTGTCAAACAAGGCAGTAAAATTGCGATTTTATCTCTGGGCACACGGCTCGGGGAAGCCTTACAAGCCGCCAATGATTTGGACGCGCTCGGCCTATCAACTACGGTTGCTGATGCCCGTTTTATCAAGCCACTGGACAAAGAATTGATCCGTAGGCTGGCCGATGAACACGAGGTTTTGATCACCATAGAAGAAGGGGCGATGGGCGGTTTTGGCGCATTTGTCATGCACGAATTGGCCGAAAGCGGTAGGCTGGATAACGGCCTTAAAGTTCGTTCCATGATATTGCCTGACGTGTTTTTAGATCATGACACGCCGGAAAACATGTATAAAAAAGCTGGCCTAGACGCCCAGGCCATAGTCGAAAAAGTGTTCACCGTCATAGGCCGCGACCTGGCCGAAACCGCATTTTTTGCTTAAAAACCTATAACGCGAAAGGTTTTAGTGACCCCGACCACGATGGCTTGATCTAAAACCCCTGTGAGATTTAAAGCCTCTGTGAGATTTAAAACCTCTGTGAGGTCTAAAGCCTCTGTGACTTCGGCTACGATGAGGTCTCGAACGATGCGGGCTGGAATAATAAGGCGTATAACCGTAATTGCCACGTCTAGCGCCAGACCCATAATATCCAGTGTTTAGACGAACACTGACATGTGGGCGGCTGGTTCTATAATATGGTCTCTGGCTGCTGTAAGGTTGGGTATAACCATAGCCACCATTATAATTGGTACCGGAATAGCCATTATTATATCCACGGCTATTGCTATGAGGTCGGTTATTACCGCCAGCAATCGCCGCTCCTGCAAGGCCGCCGATGACAGCACCAATGGCCGTACCTTCGTCCTGTACGCCGCCGCCCGCTACATTGGAGCCGATAACCCCGCCGATAACTGCTCCGACCAAACCGCCGACCAGCTGGTTATTGCCATTATTGCCACTCGCCTGATGACGGTGGGCATAACCATTGTCATGGGCATAGGCGGTGCTTGCGGCAATGGGTGTCGCCAATGCTACAATGGAAGCCGCTAAAATTCTATAAGCTATTTTCATGGTGTCTCCTTTCCAAGATACACTAACAAGAGAGATTTCCACAATAGTTTGCCTACATGAACGTGGGCTGAAGGCTATTTGTTATGTTATAGCAATAACTTTACCGCAAATACTCGTCCAAAAATGCGACATAGGCATTTGAGGCCTTTATCCGGTTATCTCGCTTACGAAAGCCGTGCCCTTCATCTGGAAACACAATGTATTCCACTGGCACATTATTGGCTTTTACTGCCGCGACCAATTCGTCGCTTTCAATTTGCAAGACGCGGGGGTCGTTCGCCCCCTGTACAACCAATAAGGGTTTGATGATATTGTCCGCATGGAACAACGGCGAGATAGCGCGGTGACGCTCACCGTCCGTCGCTGGGTCACCCATTTCGTCGTATAGAGCTTCCTTGAAACTTTCCCACCAGGGCGGAATTGAGGCCAATGTCCGCTCCCAATTGGTCACGCCGAAAATGTTGATGCCGACATCAAACACTTCTGGCTCAAAAGCCAGTGCCGCCGCGACCATATAGCCGCCGTAACTCTCGCCGATAATACCAATTTTTTCGCCGTCCACCCAATCAAGACCAGCCAGATATTTCTTTGACCAAACCACATCTTTCAAATCCACATCCCCGTGCTTCTTGTCGTCCATATGGAAAAATGTTTTGCCGTAGCCGGACGAGCCACGGTTATTCATAGCGTGGACGGCATAACCATGATTAACCAGATGTTGGATCATGGCCCGATAACCCTTGCGGTTTTGCCCGCCCGGCCCGCCGTGAACCAACACCAAAGCCGGTGCAGGGCTTGCCGCACTCGCCCCGTGGGGCTTATAAAGGATTCCCGGAATGTCCAGTCCGTCATAACTTTTGTAGCGAACGATTGCTCCCTCAACCAGGTAATCGGCTTTAATTTCGCTATTCAAGGCCGAGGTAAGCGGCTTGTGCGTGCGCGTTTCCAAAGACGCAACATGAATATTGGACGGGGCGCGGTCGCCGTTCATAATGAAAGCAATTTGACTTTCATCCTTTGAAAATCGAATGCTTTGCATATTACCTTCTGGCAGGTCTTTCAGCGCAACGACAGTGTCGGATTTCACACTTTTAATGGTGACCTGGCTGACGCCGTCTGCATTGATGCCGCTAATCATATAATCCCCCGAGCCTGACTGGGCTACAAAAGACACATCCCAATCTGCGGCAAGCAGTTCAGATTTTTGGCCTGTCGCCAAATCATAACGCCAAGCCTGCCTATACTCCCCAAATTCATTAGTTGAATAAAACAGCGATTTATTGTCCGCACTAAAGCCGTAAGACCCATAGGCGATATTACCCGTATGTTCTGTGATCAATTTGGCAGTTTTATCGTCGGCTTGCAGATCAACCAGAAAAATGTCGGAATCCGCAGATGTTCGATTTTTGGTCAGAGCAACCCAGCGCCCATCGCCGCTAATGGCACCTATTTGCTTGCCGTCATTTTCAAATATCAGCTCGGACGCATAGGTTTTTGCATCATATTTATAAATGTCAAATGTCCGCTCATCCCGTTTATTGCTCCCAAGATATAAATATTGGTCATCATCACTCCAACCGACAAAGAAAGCTTTTAACTTGTCACCTGGTGTCAAATCCCGGACGGTGCCGTCACTTTCGCGCACATAAATATGGTTTAATTCGTCACCGTTACCGTCGGACGTATAGAGCATACGTTCATCATCCGGAAACCAGCTTACGGCACTTGCCGCTGTTGTTGTTGAATTGGTCAGAGCAGTTGTTTTACCCGTGTCGGGGTTGAGACGATAGGTATTAAAAACACCGCTTTCATCAGAGGTGATCAGCAAATCACCTGAGAGCGGGCCAAATGTATAGCCCGCGCTCGAAGGTAAACTATATGAAGTTGTTTGAAAAAATGCCTCGGCGGAAAATTTTGGCACAGCGGCGGGCTGGTTTTGCGCCACTGTATCCTTGTCTTGCGGCGGAGTATTACCGCACGCCGATAGCGCTAAAGCCGCACCGCATATTAAAACCAAGAAAAACTTACCCATCGACGAACTCCCTATTGTTATTTTTGGGAAGCTAGCACAATTTACGGGTTAAGTCACGCGCAGATACAAAATTCTCGGGTTGAGGCTAGCCCTTACCGGCCTTCATAGGCATTGAGCAAACAAGTCTTGGCGCCACCAGCATTACCTTTGATCAACCGGCCTTGCGCAGTATAGCGTTTGTTTGATCCAGCATAACAATACACATTGGTTGGCGCAGGCAAGACATGCGTAATCGGTGCCGGAGATGGCTCTGCATATTGGTGTTCAACGATATTCACGGGTTCGGGCCGGACGACATGTACGGTGCGCGTCACCGTTGGCTGGTGGTGAATGATTGTACGCGTGATGTGCCGGGCTGGTGCATATACATGTCTGGTGATTTGTTGCTGCACGGGCGGATGATACACTTGCTCGGTGACATGGGGGATTGTGTAGTTTTGCACAAAACTGGGGCCTTGGATGTATTGCAAGCCTTGCAACGGCATAGGTTGGATAAATTGACGATTATAAGTGCTATATTCGTTCACATAACTGCCGCCAAATGTGCTATATGGGACAGATGCACGCCCCCTATAATTACGGCGCTGACCGCTATATTCATAACCATAACCTGGTCCAAAGCCCGGAACATAACCACCGTAGCGGCTGGAACCTCGATTAACCCTCCGATTAACCCCTCGATTAGCCCCACGATTAGCAATGGCCGCGCCAGCAATTCCGCCAAGCACCGCGCCAATGGCGGTCCCCTCTTGTTGAACGCCGCTACCAGCCAGATTAGAACCAAGTACACCGCCAAGCCCGGCACCGATGCCTGCGCCAAGCAAAGTATTACCACCAGGGCCGCCAAATATTTGTGCGGATGCGGATATTGGCACCAAGAACACACTCGCCACCAAGCCAACCGTCAATACTTTTGATTTGAAGCTATTTGAGAATTTCATTGCTCTCTCCCGCACAAAATTCAGCCCCCACCATAGGGATTTGTCCCACCACGGGACAATTTACGGCTGAACCAAATACACTGCAAAACCCGCGCCTGTTACAGTTAAAGGACATATGCGGAACAATAATATCCAAACACAAACGGGCCCGGCAATGCCGGGCCCTTCTTTTTTATTTGCCTGTAACCTTAGTGGTGAACTCTACTACGGTTATTCAGGCGTCTGTTCAAACGGCGTTTTTTACGCTCTAGCCGCTTGATTTCCTTGTGTACCCAATCGCTACGATTTTGCAGGCGGTAATCATAACTATGCTGCAACTGGTGATCTAGCCTTTTGTCTTCCCGGCGCAGTTTACGCAAGCGGTGGCGAACATCCTCAAGTTGGGCATAGCTATTGTTGTTATAGCCACGATTATTGTACCCACGATTGTTGCGGTAGCCATTATTACGATACCTGTCATAGCGCGGGGAGCTGTACGCTGGTTGGGAAACTCTGCGTGTTACGGTACGGCTATATCTCACCGGCGCAGAACGACCATAGGTCTGGCCATTATAATAGGTGGTGTTAGTGCTTTGGCGGCGTCTTTTATCACAATCAACGCTTTTGTCTCCAATTCCTGCACCAGCCAGACCACCAAGAACGGCACCGATGGCAGAACCTTCAGTACGGGCGCCATTGCCAGCAACTTGAGAGCCAAACACACCGCCAGCTACGGCACCTAGAAGACCGCCAACCAATTTGGCATCACCTTCTTTTTTACGGCATTCTTGGCCTGGGTTATAATAGCCCCGGTTTACATCTGTTGCTTGGGCCAGAACTGGGAGGGAAATTGCCGCACCCGCGAAAGTCGCGATAGAGGCGGCGCGTAAGGTTGTAAGCATTTTCATGTCAAACTCCTGATTTAAGGCCCCGATTTAGCAGAATTGCGCCTCGGGCTTCCTTGTAGGATTGCTTTATAGAAAATACGGTCTGAACCTTTTCTGAGGCCGGAATTTATGTCTCGTTCATATTATACTAACCAACCTTTATAGGAGATAAGTCGGCCTAATACTGGTAATTTAATCTCTACATCAAAGAAAAACCTGCCGCCCTGCACCCGTTCATGGCTGACAGATTTTGGCAGCAAAAACTTGGGAAACGGCAGGCCCAGCAGTTTTGCCGAAACAATATCATAATACAGTTTCTCGTTTTCAATACGAAATAACATTTTGAATTTAACCGGTCCAAAGCGCTCATATATTTCGTGTGGTCGCTTGTCTTTGGACAAAACGGAGCGAAAAGATTGGCCGTCTATGGTGCGCGTCCAGACTTCCTTTTGGTTTTTTACATCCATAATTATGGTGATGGGTTGGTCGGTTCCGGTTTTGGCAAAGCCAATACATGTTGCGGCCAAGTATGATAACGGGTTTTTACCGCGCACCACATCAACCCGCCCGCTCATTATCTTGGTGTTGGAAACGGCATGGCCCGCTCGCAAGGCGTCTGGCAGTTCATCAAAATTTTCCCCCAGCACTTGCTGGTAAAGATAAGGTGCTGGTTTCATATCTTCAAATTCCGATTTTATGGCAAGGCTGGAAAATGCTTGCTCAAATTCACCCAGACTGATTTGACTTAGGGCTGGGCGTGCGCCGGGTCTAGGGTCTTGCTCCAGCCACCGTCTTGTCAAAATCTCCGCCGCCAATGTGGGGATAAACGGCCCATCACCTTCAGATGCGATGAGATTCCATTGCTGGCTTATGGGGCTTCCGGCACTATCAATGCCCAATATGTGCATATACATACCGCCGCGTTCACTGGCAAAGCGGCCAAGCCATGTGCCTACACGGCTAAAAAACCTTGCATGGTTTTGCAAATTACGCACGATTTTGCGTTTTTGTAACCAAGCTAGAATACAGATACTTATATGTATCAGCCATAATTCTTGCGATCCATAAAATCGCACCGTGTCTACGCCTTTATAATGTTGTGGGAACAATAGCAGGTCTGGTGCATCGCAAAGACCGAAATAGCGGTTTAGTGCTGGCTCACCTATAAGCGCGATTTTATGCTTGTGAACGCGGGCATAACCAAATTCGTGCATCCACGTCCCGCCGACAAATATTTTGAGCGGCTTGCCCAGATATGACAAAACCGCCCTGGTGACCGAAAGCCCAATATCTATTTTACCGCCGGGCGATATACCGCCTTCTATGGACGTTATCCTGGCAAAACGGGGTTTGGCCGCATCCACTACGGCAGATGACAAAGCCGGAACCGAGCTGGCCCCGCTAATCACGGCGACACCATGGCGTTTGGCCTCAGTGTCCAAAGCAGCGATGCCTTTGGTAAATTCACCACTATCGGATAAATCAATATAATGAATGCCGCGTCGCATACAGGTTTCGGGCAAAGCATAGCTGTGCCCGAAGACACTTTGAAACGGCCCGGCAGCGTCTATGACCAACCAAGGCTCCAGTGCTTTTAATTGCGTCTCAATATCGGCCTCCAGGTCAAAAGCCTGGGGTGATAAATTGCCACCATGCTGTTTGCACAGTGCTTCGGCCTTGGATAAGTTGCGTCCGGCTACCAACACTTTGATATTCGCAATATCCGACAACCTCTGACAAAGCCGTCCACCAAATTGGCCATAGCCACCAATAATCAATACTTTTCTCATGTGGGCATATCCAATAAACGCGCTCGCATTTCAGGTGTCGGCACCATGCAAATATCGGATTTGCCGAACCAGTTATAGCGGTTGCGGGCAAAGAGGCCATAGAGGGCATCCGTAAGCGGGCGCGGTACAATCCAAAACACACGGATTAACCCTGGCCAACCGCGCAAATGTTTTGCGAGTGCAAAGACGGCGCTGGAGCTTTTCCAAACCCGGTCTTTATACAAGAACAAAAACGATTTTGGATCGTCGGGGTCTAACCCGTTTTGCATAAGTAAATCCCGGCCCAGATCAGATTGGGTCGGGGTGAAATAAATCGGGAGGTCTTTTTCGTGCGTAAAGACAATGCCCATGGAACGAGAACAAAAATGGCAAACCCCATCAAAAACCACGAGCGGGTTTTGAGCATTGTATTTAGGCGCGGCCAACCCGGTCTCCCATTTGACCAATATGCATCAGTTTTTGGTCCGCCAGCACCAAAGCCAACATGGCCTCGGCTACGGGGACGGCGCGAATACCAACGCACGGGTCGTGGCGACCTTTGGTGCGGATTTCGGTTTCCTCGCCGCTCGCCGTAATAGTTTTGCGCGGAGTGAGTATGGACGATGTCGGCTTGATAGCCATGCGAGCGACTATGGTGTCGCCGTTAGAAATTCCGCCCAATATTCCGCCTGCATTGTTCGATAAGAAATATGGCTTGCCGCCCCGCATACGGATTTCGTCCGCATTTTCCGTGCCGCTATAACTGGCCGCCGCAAAACCTGCACCAATTTCCACGCCCTTGGCAGCATTGATCGACATCAGGGCGGCAGCGATCTCCGTATCCAATTTAGCATAGACCGGCGCACCCCAGCCTGCTGGCACACCGTCCGCTTGTACTTCAACAATGGCCCCAACCGAATTACCGTCCTTGCGCAGGGCGTCCAAATATTCGGCCCACTCATGGGCCATATTTTTGTCCGGGCAAAAGAACGGGTTTTTCGCGACCTCGTTCCAATCCCAATTGTCGCCGTCAATCATCTTGCTGCCCATCTGGGTCAAGGCGCCGCGAATGTTCACACCCGCGCCCAGAACCTTACGGGCCACCGCGCCCGCCGCAACGCGCATGGCGGTTTCGCGGGCACTGGAACGTCCACCGCCCCGGTAATCCCGAAACCCGTATTTGGCATCATAGGTAAGGTCTGCGTGGCCAGGCCGGTAGACATCTTTGATATCCCCGTAATCCCGCGAACGTTGATCAGTATTTTCTATCAGTAGGGATATTGGTGTACCGGTGGTGCGGCCCTCAAACACCCCGGACAGGATTTTAACCTGATCAGCTTCTTGGCGCTGGGTGACAAATTTTGATGTGCCCGGCCTGCGTTGATCAAGAAATGTCTGAATGAAAGCTTCGTCCAGCTCCAGCCCCGGCGGACAGCCGTCAATGACACAACCAATGGCTGGCCCATGGCTCTCCCCCCAAGTGGTAAAACGAAACATATGTCCAAATGTGTTATATGACATAAAGGCAAACTAGGACAGGTCTACCGAGCATGCCAGTAAATTCTCTGAACCCAGAAGCTAAAACCTTAAAAAGCGCGGGAACCGGCTCTGATGCGGATATGTTGTGGGGCGGGGGGGATCAGGGTTTCGAAAGCCTGCTTGCATTTCAAAAATGCATTGACACTGCCGTAGGGGCTATCGGGGTGATAAAATTTGGCTTTGGTCCGCCATGCAGTACGTATGTCTGCTTCGCGTGCGCTCATATTAAGCCCTAATGTCATCATTGCCTGATGCCGTGTCATTGTCGTCCCTCCATTATAGACAGACAGAGTTAAGCCCTGTATGGTAAAGGCTCCACTAACAAGCATGGTTAACAATGAAAGAATCACAAAAAAAACCATCTGCAAAAACATACGAAGAACAGGCTAAGGCCAATACCCAGACTATGTTTCGCGTTGATGACCCTTATGCGTTATTCGGCGCATGGATGGACGAAGCCAAATTAGGCGAGCCAAATGATCCAAATGCCATGGCTTTGGCCACAGTGGACGCAGACGGGCTACCAGATATACGCATGGTGCTTCTTAAAGGCGTCGATGAACGGGGGTTTGTGTTTTATTCCCACGCCGGAAGCGCCAAAGGTGGCCAGCTTAAACAGAACCCCAAGGCCGCCTTAAATTTTCACTGGAAGTCTTTACGCCGTCAAGTTCGGGTGCGCGGCACGGTCGAGCCACTGAGTAAAATTGAGGTCGGTAAATATTTTGCCTCCCGACCACGGGACTCCCAATTGGGGGCATGGGCCTCAAAGCAATCAAAAACCATGGAAACCAGAGGCGTGTTCGAAAAAGCGATCAATGTCGCAAAGGATAAATTTTCCGGGGTGAGCGTCCCCCTGCCGCCCGGTTGGTTAGGCTGGCGCGTCATGCCCACACAGATAGAATTTTGGCGCGACCGCCCGTTTCGCCTCCACGACCGGCTCTTGTTTAGTTGGGACGCCTCGTCTAAAACATGGACAAAGCGGCGGCTTTACCCCTAAGATAGGGAAAATTACAGAAGGTGGATCATGGACGGCTTTATATTTTTCCTTATTTTTATTTTCGTCGTTTTGCCGGTGCTAAAAAACATCTTCGGTGACGGTAAATCTGCGCAGAAAAATGCCCGTGCCAAAGCAAACAAATGGGGGCAAAACCATCAGCAAATTAAAAATGACCACAAACAAACCAGCTCTCAAAGCCAAAAACGTACTCATGTGCAGGATAAATACCAATACCAGTACGACAAACAGCGAGCGCAACGCAATCGCAACAACCACAAACAAACCAGCTTTCAAACCCACCAACGTACCCACCCGCGCACCCAAGACCAAAGAGATCGCGACAAAGACCGCGACGACCGTCAGCGCGAAACCCACGAACGGCTGGCAAGTCTGCAAAACCGTAACCGAAGCCGCGACATCATCCGTACCGGCAATAAAGGCCGGGACGATTGGGGGGTCAGGGGCGACAATAGTGGTATTGGCGGAGTGATCACGGTGATTATATTGGGGGTTATTACCTTCTTCACCATCACGTATTTTGCACCAGTATTGATGGATATGCTGAACGATTTTTAGGAGTCCTAAAATGAAAAAACTCACAACACTAAAATCGTGGCTATTAAGACTAGCCATTGGTTTGGCCATATTCATGCCCGTATATTTTCTTGTCGCCGCTCTGGGGACGAAATTTGGCGTGTGGAGTTGGAAATTTGGCTTTGGTAAATTGACCTTTGGCTTTGGGCCAAAACTGATCATGTTGACATTTGGCGTGGCCGCATTGGCTTTGATTTTATCGCTTGTTATCAAACCGCGTAAAGGCTGGCTAATTGCCCTGTTATGTTTGGCTGTGCCGTTGTTCGGGTTTGCGTTTGGCAAAAAACTGCGCGCTAAAGCCGCAAAGCTCCCGCCCATCCACGACATTACCACCGACATCCAAAACCCGCCCATATTCTCCGAAACCATCGCTACGCGCCGCACAAAAAGCCAATGCAGCAACACGCTGGATTATATTGGACAAACATTTGGCAAGGATAAAACCCTGGTTTCCGAAGCCCAGGTTAAAGCCTATCCCGATATTCGCACCCTGGTATTTACCAAACCCGCTGAAGCCGTATTCGGTACGGCACTAGGCGCAGCAAAATCCATGGGCTGGGAAATCGTTACAAATTCGGCGGGTACGGGCACCATAGAAGCCACGGCTACAAGTTTTTGGTACGGGTTTACTGATGATGTGGCCATCCGCATCCGCCCGGCGGACGGCGGCGGAACACTGCTTGATATCCGCTCGATCAGTTGCGTTGGCGGCTCGGACATTGGTGTGAATGCGGCGCGTATTCGCACATTTCGCGATAAGTTGGAAGGGCTTTAAGAGCTTACATTGAGGCCTTCTTACATTGAAACTTTGGGCGCATAACCCTCAATATCCGGATTACCGTCCGCAGACAAAAGAATGGCGATCCAGCGTGTAGTAGAAAACTGCCCGAGTATAATCATCAAAATCACGGTCAGAGGTGCCGATAAAAACGCACCAACCCCGCCCCAGAGAGCTTGCCAAAGCACCAAGGATAAAATCACCACCAGCGCCGATAAGTTCATACTGTCGCCCATCATTTTTGGCTGCAAGGTGTTGGAGATAACAAATTGCACCACAAACAACAAACCCGCCATCATCCCGACCATAGCAAAGCTGTCAAATTGCACGACGGCGAAAGCCGCTGGCAACAAGCCCGCCAGCACAGAGCCAACCACCGGAATATAATTGAGAATAAAAATCACCAAAGCCCAAAACAGCGCATTATCCAAGCCAAAAATTTTCATGATAATGAAACTGAGCACGGTCATAATAATGCTCATCAAGGTTTGAATACCGAGATATTTTTCGATGCTAGCCCGGATGCGCTCCCCAACCAAAACCGCCTGCTTGCGTTTTTTCGGGTCTGGCCAAATATCGTCCATCTTTTTGGCAAAGGAGTTTTGGGCTGCAAACAAAAACACCACATAAAGCGCGATAAACACAAAGCTCGACATCACCCCCTGGATCGAGCGGGCAAAGCCGCCGAGCAAAGCTTCAAAGCGCGAAGACAAGCCAAAGCGTTCATTGAGGCCTGCCCACGAACCATCGCCAAACCTGTCCATGACCGGATTAACGATTTCGCCAAGCCGCTGCTGGTAACGCCCTGCGTCTTGGGCAATACCCTGGGCAGTGTCAGCAATGATTACGACAATGCCGACCAAGGCGGCAATCACCACTAAAAACGAAATGCCCAAAGTCGCCAGATAAGGCAGGAAACTGATCTTGCGGTTAAGCAAACGGGCAAATGCATCAATGATCAACCAGAAAAATACTGCCAGCGCGAAGGGTGCCAAAATATCGCGCATCCAGTACAAAACCCACGCCGCCAACACAAATGCCACAAATAAAATACTGCCCCGAGCCGCTCTGTCCATTATAAGTTCTCCACTATTTTGCAGCACCCTAGCTTGTTTATATCTCTATGTTAAGCAGGATTTCCTTTACTTGGGCTTCAACATATCCGCAAACCCGGTGGCCAGTTTATAGACATCGCCGGGCCAGCGGGCGGAGATCAGGTTTTTGTGTTTGACGATAAAGCCCTTGTTTGGGTGTTTGGCGCTTCCAAAAGCGGGGAACATGGGGCCGGGTTTGAAATTTTTGGAGTTTTCCAGCACGGCGCTGACCTCGCCTTGGACACTGGTCGGGTAGGTCTGGTAATGTGTACCAAAGGTTTTTTTGGTCATTTTATAGGCGATATTTTCTTGAAAATTATTCATACCAGTCAGTGTGTAATTGTGGATCAACGAGCGACCATCCGCATTTTTGGCCCGCGCCAAGGCCAACACGCCGTGGCAAATACTGGCTACAGGGGCGGCGCGTTCAAAGAAATTGCGACATATGGCAAAGACATCTTCCGATTCCAGATAGGGCTTCATGCCCGGCGCATGTCCGCCGGGTAAGACCAGACCGTCATAGTCTTCCGGTTTGGCATCAATCCAGGAAAACGGGTTTTGGAAATTGTCGTCCGCTTCCATTTGGCGGTAAATATCAGCGTTTTTTGGCTTGGCGGCAAGGGATTTAAGCATGCCCGTCAACCCCGTACCGTTCAGTGTACTTTGGTCACATTGGGCGGGCGTACCATCGCCAGTAGCAAAAAAAACCTCATGCCCGGCATCCTTCAGCACACGCCACGGCACAGCCGATTCGGTCGGGTCAAAATCTTCATTGGGTAGAAGCATAAGAATTTTTGCCAAACAGGCCTCCTAGTTTTCCAGCTTTTCCACTACCAGTTTTTCACCCCTAATACACCCCTAATTTTTCCGGCATGCAGAATGCTGGTTTGGACAAAGGCCACAAACTAAGATGCAATGCGCAGGAAACCCGAAATTAAAAATTTGATAAATGGACAGTTTGTTAATAGAGTAGCTATGTAGGGAGACACATATGAAAATTTTATCACTCATAGCCACAGCGGCCGTATTGGCAACAACATCCGCTTGTTCGCCACAACAACCAAATCTTGAAAAAGAAGTGAGTGGAGAAGTATCTTCTCCTGATTTTATTTCCCCGCAAGATGAAAGCATCCGGGTGGGATTGGCGGGAGAAACGCCTGCTGATATTGCCCGTTATTTGTTGGCGCGCGGGGCCGGGTCTACGTCAATTTCTCCTGACGGCACCCTTGTGGCCTATAATAGTACGAGCACAGGACAGCCGCAGCTCTATGTCATATCTAAATCAGGAGGCGCGGCGCGGCAGCTTACCTTCGGTAACGGCATAACTTTTTTTCGCTGGTCTCCTAATGGTAAAGCTTTGATTTATGGGGCGGACAACAATGGTAATGAGCAGGAAGGTTATTACATCATAACGGCGGACGGCCTTTCAGAACGTGAATTATTGCCTGCTGCCAAAAATGGTTTCAGGGTTTTTGGCGGATTCTCTGGCGACGGAAATGTTATTGCCTATGCCTCTACGGAACGTAATGGACTTGATTTCGACCTTTATGTCGCCGACACAGATACAGGAACATCGCGCCTGATCTATGAAGGTAAATACGGGTTTTTTGTTAATGCCGTCTCGCCTGATGGAAGCAAGTTAGTCGTCTCGGAAACGGTCGGAGAAGACGCAGATAATTTGTATTTGCTCGATGTTAGTAACGGAGAGTTAGCAACAATATCAAAACCGGAGTCGAGAGCAAATCACACAGGCGAGGGCGTTGTTTGGCAAAAGGGCGGTACGGAGTTTTACTTTGCAACAAACAAAGACCGTGAATTCACGGCACTCTCTAAATATAACTTAGACAGCGAACAAATAGAAACTCTGTACGAAACAAATGCTGATATTGAGGGTATTACACTCTGCGGTACCAATTCAGATTTAATAGCATTTACAAAAAATGAAGACGGCTTTGACAGCCTTTATACATATTCTCTCCTAGACGGGAAAACATCGGTTTCCTCTATAGTACCGCAAGGTGTTTATAGTCTTAGCTGTGCCGCCGGAACCGATGATATGATTGTCCGGATCACTGCGTGGAACAGGCCTAGTGATGTATTTCATGTAAATCTGCAAACTCACGAATTAGCCAAATTATATGCCTCTAATTACGCAGGGTTATCTGCAGACAATTTTGTCAAACCAATAAGTGTGCGCATGCCAGCCCGCGACGGGGTCATGTTGCAAGGCCTGCTCTATATGCCCAAATCGAGCCTGGCTGACACAGGCTTGCCACCAGTCATTTTTGAAGTACACGGCGGCCCGACCGCGCAAGCACGCCCTTCCTATAATGGCCCCTTACAATATCTGGTCGGCAACGGTATTGCCGTTTTTCAAACCAATGTCAGAGGGTCTACCGGATTTGGCCGCACGTATACCAAACTTGACGACAAAGAAAAACGGCTTGATAGCGTAAGAGATCTCATAGATATGCTGGCCTATCTTAAAACCGATGGTCGTGTGGATACGGCGCGTGCGGCCGTGTCGGGTGGTTCTTACGGCGGCTATGTTGTCAATGCAGTTCTGGCTGCTTATCCGGATGCATTCGCAGCGGGTGTCTCTCGCTATAGTGTTGCGGACTGGGTCACGGCATTGGAGGTCGCCTCCCCTGCACTCAAAGCTTCTGATATTATAGAATACGGCGACATTAACGATCCATATTGGCGAGCGTTTTACACGAAAAATTCTCCCATCCGCCAAGCGGACCAAATTAAAGTGCCTGTCTTGTTTTCCCATGGGGTCATGGATCCGCGTATCGACATTTCCGAGACGGAAACTATGGTACGCGCCGTCCGGGCAAATGGAGTGGATGTAACATATATCCGCATCCCGGATGAAGGGCATGGCTGGCGCAAAACTAAAAATCGCCTGTATTATTATAAACGCCAAGCAGAATTTTTAGAAAAACACCTTGGAATAGGCCCTAATATCTTGGAGTAGGCCCCAATATCTTGGAATAGGCCGGAGTGAATCGTTACTAGAAAGTGTTTCGTTATTTTTCACTGTTTTAAATTGTTTTTCGACTAAATATCCTGCCAGTTTTGGCATAAATCACCTTATGTTCCCCACAGATGGAAATTGGAATCATTATAGGTTGGGGCTGATGCTGGTTATTGGGTTTTTTTTCCAAAAAAACCACAAAAAAATAATCGCTCCCAAAGCTTTGGAAAACCTGGAAGTTTTGAGAAATAACCTTGTGTTAACCATGGGCTTTAACGGGTTATTAACAATAAAATTCCCAAACTACACACACAAGGTATTGACGCCGGGATGGAAATGGACACTATATGTAGTAACAGAACCGTTCGGTTTCCAAAATTTGATAAGCAAACAATAGGCATAGGACTATGCCTAAGGGATTGTTTGTCGCTAAAAATACTAGATTTATCGCCCGGCCAACAAGCCGGAAAACCAATAGGCCAATAAAACAGGGGGAATTATGTCAGAAGCAACGATATCAGGAGCCGTAGCCGCACACCAAACACAAGACGGCAATAGGCACGACGCCAATCTTGTTTCTTCAAATACGACCAAGCCTCTAAACAGCGCCCTGAAACTGGTTGACCGGGTTAAAATCAATCACAGCCGGGACGAACTTCTGACGGATTTTGGCAAGACAACCCTGGTTGACCGTTATCTTTTGCCGGAAGAAAGCTACCAAGATATGTTTGTGCGCGTCGCCGAGCATTATGCTGATAAAGACGACCCGGCTCACGCCCAGCGCCTGTATGATTATATGTCAAAGCTTTGGTTCATGCCTGCCACTCCTATTCTGTCCAACGGCGGTGCCAAGCGTGGTCTGCCTATATCGTGCTTCTTAAACGCCGTAGACGATAGCCTCGACAGTATTGTTAATGTGTGGAACGAAAATGTCTGGCTAGCCTCTAATGGTGGCGGCATTGGTACCTATTGGGGCAATGTGCGTTCTATAGGCGAGAAAATTGGCAGGGCCGGCAAAACGTCCGGAATTATCCCGTTCATCCGGGTTATGGACAGTTTGACTTTGGCCATTTCCCAAGGAAGTTTACGCCGGGGTTCTGCGGCGGTTTATCTGGATATCCATCATCCTGAAATCGAAGAGTTTCTGGAAATACGCAAACCGAGCGGCGACTTTAACCGCAAAAGTCTGAACCTGCACCACGGCCTTAACATCACCGACGAGTTTATGGAGGCGGTACGGGACGGCGAAGAATTCGCTCTGCGTTCGCCCAAGACCAAAGAAATAATCAAGAAAATTGACGCCCGCAAATTGTGGCAGAAAATCCTGGAAATGCGCCTGCAAACCGGAGAGCCCTATATGGTATTCTCCGATACGGTCAACAAAGCGTTGGCGAAGCACCAAAAAGAACAAGGACTGCGCGTCCAACAATCCAATCTGTGTGCCGAAATCATGCTGGCTACAGGGAAAGACAAATCAGGTCGCCAACGCACGGCCGTGTGCTGTCTGTCGTCGGTTAACGCCGAAAAATTTGAAGAGTGGAAAGACGACGAGCAGTTCATCGAAGACATATTGCGGTTTTTGGACAATGTCTTGCAGGACTATATCGACAATGCGCCTGCAAAAATGGCGGACGCGGTCTATTCGGCCATGCGCGAACGTTCCGTCGGGCTTGGCCTGATGGGTTTTCACTCCATGCTGCAAGCCAAAGGCATACCGTTTGAAAGCGGCATGGCCAAAGCAATAAACAAACGCTTGTTCAAGCATATCCGTACCCAAGCCGATGCAGTCAGTGTCAAACTGGCCCACGAGCGCGGCCCTTGTCCGGATGCCAAAGACGCAGGCATGATGGCCAGGTTCTCCCACAAACTGGCCGTTGCCCCAACCGCGTCTATCTCGATCATTTGCGGTGGCACATCTGCGGGTATCGAGCCAATCCCGGCCAATATCTACACCCACAAAACCTTGTCAGGGTCGTTCACCGTGCGCAATAAACATTTGGAAGCGGTGCTTGAGCAAAAAAATGCCAACACGCCTGAGGTTTGGAATTCTATTTTGGAGCAAGAAGGTTCGGTTGCCCATTTGGACGAATTAAGTGAGGACGAAAAAGCGGTGTTTCGGACCGCCTTTGAGCTTGACCAGCGCTGGATTATCGAACTGGCCGCAGACCGCGCACCGCTCATATGCCAGGCCCAGAGCCTGAATATTTTCATTCCCGGTGATGTAGACAAATGGGATTTGCACATGTTGCACTGGAATGCCTGGGAGAAGGGCGTCAAGTCTCTGTACTATTGTCGTTCCAAATCCGTTCAGCGCGCCGCATTTGCAGGCAGTGTAGACAAGCCCGCAAATGACCAAAAAGATGATATGCAAGCCGCCATGCAAGCCGCCGCCCCGACGGATTATGACGAATGTCTTGCTTGTCAGTAGTATGGCTTGCCAATAATGAAGCCCGCAGTTTAGCCGTTTTTCTGACCTTGAAATTTTGACCAATTTGTGCTAACCTTAACCTGTTACAATAAAAAACGGGGGAGACTATGACGGATACAAGTGAGCATAAATTACCAATTTGGTTCTGGATTATCGCCGCTTTGGCGCTATTGTGGAATTTATTCGGCGTGTACCAAGCCTATTTGACCAGCACGGCGACAATTGAGACCTTACAGCCTTATCTAGACGACAAAATCATGGCACCCGAATATGCAGGGTTTATCTTAGCTTATCCCACCTGGGCAAAAGGTGTGTTTTGGCTAGGTACCGTCAGCGGTACACTGGGGGCACTTTGCCTGCTCTTGCGCAAATCTATCGCAGTGCCGCTTTTTGCCCTGTCCGTGATCAGTATTTTTGTGATGTATGGGTATAATTATATATTAAGCGGCAAGGCGAATGTTCTGACCGGGTTTAACCATTTCATAACGGCAGCCGTTATCTTGATCGCAATCTTTATGCTCTGGTTTGCTCGTAAGAAAAAAGCCAAAAACTGGCTCACATAAGCTTTTCATGGGTTTACAACCATAAAAAAACCCGCCGTCTGGCGGGTTTTTTTGTTTTGTGTTACGCAAAGCCTTTGAACTTGTCCTTGAAGCGCGAAACGCGACCGCCTCGGTCCAGGAGTTTTTGTCCGCCCCCCGTCCAGGCCGGGTGGGAAGATGCGTCGATATCCAAAACCAGAGTATCGCCTTCTTTGCCGTAAGTTGAACGGGTCATGTATTCTGTGCCGTCAGTCATCACCACTTTGATGGTGTGATAATCTGGGTGTAAATCTTTTTTCATGGTATTTCCTAATAAATAACGGGTTCAAGCATTTGTGATCCCCCGCTAGCGGCGCTCTATAGAGCAAGACAAAACCTAAATCAAGCCGCTGTTACGGGAAATTTCACCTTAGCTATATCCGGGTAGGACTGGTTATCGGCAGGCGCTTGCCCAGTTGTGGCCCCAGAGGCGGTCGAAGCGATGGTCGGGTGAGTATGTTCAATAAACACTGAAGCCGCGCCCGTTTTGAAATGAGCTTCATCCTTGCGCAAAGCATCAATGATAAAATCAAATGCTGCCCGGACCCGTGCGCTTTTCTTCAAGTCTTCATGGGCAACAACCCAAAGATCTTCTTCACGAACCAAATCAGGTAGCACGCGAATAAGCCCCATATCAGATGCATGTGCCGCATGGCTCAACATACCAATACCGTATCCGGCAAATATGGCATTGCAATGGGCCATGAGATTATTGGTGCGAAAGACGGTGCGCGGCATAGGTGTAAAATTACCGGCTTTGTCTAACGGCCACAGAGTTTCCTGTCCTATATTAAACCGCACGCCGTCATGGTCCAGTAAATCCTCAGGCCGACTTGGTACGCCTTTTCGCTCCAAATATTCCTGGGATGCATAAAGCCCGAAACCAAAACTGGTGACACGCCGCCCGATTAAACTGTTTTGTGTGCCCGGCCCCATCCAGCGCAGAGCGATGTCGGCTTCGCGCTGTGCCAAATTCAGAGCGTGGTTGGCAACATTTACATCAATGACAATGTCAGGATTGTCTTTTCGAAATCTTTGCATCACTGCCGGCAACCAAAAATCTCCGACACCTTCGGTCGCCGTAATCATCACTGGGCCAACCAAAGAATGCTCAAGGGTGGCAGACGAGCGGGTGATCGCATCGGCTTCCGCCTCCATCCGCCTGACATGGTCAAGCACCAGATAGCCAAATTCGGTTGGTGATAGCCGTCCTTCTTCTTTGGTCAACAATGGCGCACCAAATCTTTGCTCAAGGGCTTTCATGCGTCGCCCAACGGTGGGCTGACTAATGCCAAGCTGCTCACCAGCCGCCGTAAGACTGCCCGTTTCGGCAACGGCGAGGAAGATAGGATAGTCAGACCAGTTGTTCATACATATTTGTATAGCATGCCTACGTATTAAGTCAATTGTATTCTTATTTGAATTCACCAAATATGTTTTAGTTCATCAAAAACAGGAGACAGATATGAACATTTCCCCCAAAACCATCACCAAAACCCTTCTTGCCACGACATTTTTTGCCGGTGTGGCCAGCACAGCCAATATGGCAGCAGCCAATGAAACGGCAGCAAGCTCGCCGCAGTTCACGGCCCAACAATCGACAAAGCGCGTGGTCAATAAAGGTTTTAGCGCCTACACAGAAGGCGACTTTTCCAAATCCGTAGCCTATAGCCGCTATGCGCTACAGCAAGGCTTGAAAAAATCCCACAAAACGATTGTCTATAACAATCTATGCGCCGCACTGGGCACACAAGGCCGTTATGATGATGCGATCGAAGCCTGTGACAAAGCGTTGGAGCTAACCCCAACCAATTGGCAAGCCTATTCAAACCGCGCCGCCGCCAACTGGCTCGCCGGGGATAAGCTACAAGCCAGGCAGGATATTGAGAGCGCCAAAAAAATCGACGACCAAGCACCTGAGATTACTTATAATGTGAATGTGTTTGGCTAAAGAGAACACCCCAAGAAACCGTTCATACCCAGCCTGACTGGGTATCCAGCGTATAAAGAGTGAGCAAAGCCCACATATTATTGTTGAACTGAATTCCCACTTTCGTGGGAATGATCGGGGGTCGGGGCGTATTTTTCAGGCGGTGCCTAGAAACAGGCACCGCATCCCTGCAACGTACAGGCCCCTCTCACACCTTCAAACAGAACCACCTAAAGCTTGCGTCTGTCGGTCAAAGCCTTATAGAGCGGCTACACCTTTGCCCGATTGTAGTTTATGCCGACCCCATCCGAAACCCCAGCCAAAACCATCTTTGCCGATCTCGGCTTGTCTTCACCCATTTTGAAAAAATTGGAGCGGCAAGGCTATGAGCATCCTACGCCTATTCAGGCCGGAGCCATTCCGTCTATTTTGGCGGGCAAGGATGTTGTTGGTCTGGCACAGACGGGGACGGGGAAAACCGCCGCCTTTACCTTGCCGCTTTTGCAGCGCGTCCAAGAGGCGCTGGAACGCGACAGTGGTCACGATAATATCAAACGCGCCATTCGGGTTCTCATCCTGACCCCGACCCGCGAGCTGGCGGCGCAGATCGACAAGGCGGTGCGAAATTACGGCGAGAACCTGACCACCCGCTCGGCCTGTGTGGTCGGCGGTGTGAACTTGAAACGGCAAATAAAACCGCTCAAACAGGGTGTTGATTTGTTGGTGGCCACGCCCGGCCGGCTCGAAGACTTACTGGGCCAGAAAATCATCACACTTGATTGGATCGAAACCGTGGTGCTGGACGAAGCTGATCAGATGCTCGACATTGGGTTTATGCCCGCCATCAAACGCATATTGGCCCTGACCCCCAAGGCCCGCCAGACGCTGTTGTTTTCCGCCACCATGCCCAGACAAATCCGCGAACTGTCCAATAAATATATGAAAAACCCGGTGGAGATTTCCGTCTCCCCTGCCTCCAAAACCGCTGATAATGTCGCCCAAAGCGTCATGTTTATCGCCCAGCCCGACAAGACCAAGGCGGCGATTGCGCTTTTGAAAACCTACAAAGACAAGCGGGTGATTTTGTTTTCAAGAACCAAGAGAGGCTGCGACCGGATCGCCAAGCGCTTAAACGCCAACGGCCTGA
Organism: Robiginitomaculum sp.; assembly: GCA_016765135.1. GTDB lineage: Bacteria > Pseudomonadota > Alphaproteobacteria > Caulobacterales > Maricaulaceae > Robiginitomaculum_A. The sequence continues at coordinate 112,459 of JAESQN010000015.1, read as the reverse complement.
GCGCCCAGCCCATTCACGGCAACCGCTCGCAAAACCAGCGCACCCGCACTCTGGACGCATTTCGCGCCGGCGAGGTTGATATATTGGTGGCCACAGATGTGGCAGCGCGGGGCATTGATATACCGGGCGTCGAGCTGGTGCTTAATTTTGACCTGCCGCAAGTGGCCGAGGCTTATGTGCACCGGATTGGCCGCACGGGGCGGGCCGGGAAATCCGGAACGGCCATCGCATTTTGCAACCCCGAAGAAGCCGCACTGTTGCGCGACATTGAAAAGATTATCAAACAAAGAATACCCGTGCGGACAGACGACGGCAAAGTCGAAGCCGAGCCCGAATGGGATCCAACAAAAAACCCGAAAGCTGAACGCACATTTGACCATCTTAAGAGGCGCGATACAGAATCTTACGAGCCCGATAGCCATCAAGGCGAAGCCAAAGGCCCAAAAGGCCACGGCGAAAAACGTAAAACCCATGCGACAGAAAAAGATCCCTCGCGCAAGCGCCGCCGCTCTAAATCTAAGAAACCCAAACCCGATGCGGGCAAACCTGAACAAAATAAAACTGGGCAAAAAAAGTCTGAACAGGAAAAACCAAACGCAAATCCGTCAAACCGCAAACGCCGCAACCGCCCCGGCTCCAAAGCCCGCAAACGCCAAAGAGCCGAAAGAGCGGCGCGGGATGGAGGAAGCTAAGAGCCTTTTCGGTGTGTTTTGTGATAATGTGGTCATAGTTCACCTCCTCTCTATCCGCTCACCCCGGCACTCACGTTTAAACCGCTCAAGCCATTTACGAGCCGTGCGCGGGGCTACCTCTACTTTAGTTATCGGCGCAATTTATTGGGCAATTGTCAATTAGGCGAACAGTTTTGCAATGGGCGGCAACAAGCAGACGGGCTGGTTGCCCAACGAGTTTCCCCTTTAGCAATGCGAGGGAATTTGTGTCAGCCACAGCAACATAATCCACACGTTCAAACCCGGCGGCTAAGATTTGCGCTTTGGCCCGTTTTGTCGCCGTGTCTATATTTTCGCCGTCCGTAATCTTTTGCGCACAATCATACATAATGACATTGAGCCGCCCGGCGATTTGGCGGGCCGCTTCATCCAAATATCTATTGCGGGACGACATGGCCAAACCGTCTGCTTCGCGCAGTATTGGCGCCCCTATTATGCGCACGGGCATATCCAAATCAGCGGTCAGGCGGCGGATGGTCAAGAGTTGTTGGTAATCTTTTTCGCCGAACACGGCAAAATCCGGCTGCACCTGGTTTAACAATTTAGTGACGATGAGGGCCACGCCAGCGAAGAAATGCGGGCGGTCATCGGTCTCCAAGCCGAGCGCCGGGCCGCCGACAGTTATAGTCGTCCTATGGTCGTCCCCGTACATTTTTTCGGGGATGTAGACCAGATCACATCCGGTACCCCTGAGCATTTCACAATCGCGTTCATGGTCGCGGGGATAGGTAGCCAGGTCTTCGCCTTGGGCAAATTGGGTTTCGTTGACATAAATACTGGCGACAACTTTATCGGCATGCTTTTTGGCTTTGGTGATCAAGGACACATGCCCGGCGTGTAATGCGCCCATGGTCGGCACAAAGCCGATGGTTTCGCCAAACCCCCGCCAGCTCCAAATTTGCTTGCGCAGTTCATTTTCGGATGTGACGGCGAATTTATCCGGCATAACGACCTCTAATTTGGTGCCACAACCAGGCAGGCCTGGGCACGGGCTATAAGGGTTTTGCACGCATAATCAGCTTGTTCAAATGACAGCCCGGCAAGTCTAGCCCGGTATAAGACCCCGTTCGTTTTTCGCACCGGAATAACAATTTCCTCCGCGTGCAGAACCCTCAAGCTTGCATCAGCACGGGCAATATGATTGCTAGATTGTGCCGCTTGTGCGGAACCAAACGCCCCTAATTGCACCGCCCAGTTTTGGCGAGCATCTTGATCTGGTATTTTAAACCCGTGCGCACCCTGAACTACCCGCACTGTACCCGTCGTGTTGTGGGATGCACGTAGGGTATAGGCCTGTATGGTTCCGCGTTTTGACGTTGGTTTTTTGATATTTGTGATTTTGCGCTCATCTGCATTTAAGGCAAATCTCTCGGCGCGCTTTTGATCGATCCCCTTTTGAACCGCAAAACCGCGCTCGATCAAATCCGTCATATGGCTATCGCGGGAACGCCCACTGGCACCGCCGAGCACCACGGCGATTAAACGCCGACCGCTGCGCTGGGCTGACAGCGCCAGATTATACCCCGACGCATTGGTATAGCCGGTTTTGAACCCGTCAACGCCGTCCACTTTCCCTAGCAAAGTATTGTGATTGGTGTAGGTGCGGCCTCTATAGGTGAAATTTTTCTGGTTGAAATACGGATAATATTGGTGGTGATTGCGCAATAAAGCCTCCGCCAGTTTCGCCATATCACGTGCCGTTGTAAATTGGCCGTCGTCGGGCAAGCCGTTGGCATTGCGAAATACTGTGCGCTGCATCCCCAGAGCTTTGGCCTTGGCGGTCATCTGGACGGCAAATTCAGCTTCCGAGCCGCCGAGCCTTTCGGCCAACACTACGGCTGCGTCATTGCCGGACATAACCGCTACGGCCAGTATGGCTTGGCGGGTCGTGATAGTTTTTCCGGCCCGCAGCCCCAATTTTACCGGCGGTGTACGGGCGGCGCGGGCCGAAACCAATAGCTTCTCGTCCAGGCCAAGTTCACCCCGCTCCAACGCATCAAACACCAAATATAATGTCATCATCTTGGTCAAAGACGCCGGGTAACGTAGCCCGTCAATTTGTCGGGCGTGCAGGATTTCCATACTCTGCACATCAACGATAATGGATGCATATTTGTTTTGTTTATCTTTAGCTCGTGCGGATATACCAAGCCCAAAGATTAAGGTAAAAATCACAACAATGCGCAAAACAAATTTCATACTCCAGCCATAAGGACGCACTGTTTTAGGAATGGTTAACGCCGGTTAACAAATAGCACAAATCACCCCTTTTACTTTGCGAAAAAGCCATTACCTTAGGGGGCATGACTGAACAACCAAAAAACATGCCGCCATACCCGTGCATACCGCCGCATATGGGCGAAGATGATGAACGCGGGCCAAATCGGGATAATGAGCGCGGGGTTGCGACCAAAACGCGGCCAAAAACCAAAAAGCCGTCCCAGTACCGGGTGTTGCTCCTCAATGATGATTACACGCCTATGGAGTTTGTCGTTGGGCTATTGATAGGGATTTTCAAGAAGACCCAGGAGGAAGCCACCAAAACCATGCTGGATGTACATCAAAGCGGTATCGGTATTTGCGGTATTTATACATTTGAAGTCGCGGAAACCAAAGTGGCACAAGTGCTGGACGCCGCAAAACGCCACGACCACCCATTAAAATGCACGCTCGAAAAAGCGTAAAATTTCGCCACATTAGAGATAGCCGTCCCGTAGGGTGGATTAGCGCATCTTGCGCGTAATCCACCATTGGCACACACCGCACGGCCCAGTGTAAATGCACCCTTGAATATTCCTGAAACTTCGCCACATTAGAAGATAGACAGAAACGAAAGATATATCATGGCTTCATTCTCCCCGGTTCTTGAAGAAACCATCCACCGCGCATTGACCCTGGCTTCCGAGCGCCAACACGAGCTGGCGACGTTGGAACATCTGTTGTTGGCCCTGCTCGACGACAAAGACGCCAGCGCCGTGCTCGCCGCCTGTGATGTGGAATTGCCGAGCCTGCGAGCGGCCTTGACCGTTTATCTGGACGAAGACCTCGCCTCCTTGGTGGTCGAAGAATTTGACGAAGCCCGCCCGACCGCCGGTTTCCACCGGGTCATCCAACGCGCCGTCATTCATGTGCAAAGCTCTGGCCGCGAAGAAGTGACGGGGGCCAATGCCCTGGTCGCGCTGTTTAATGAGCGCGAAAGCCACGCGGTTTATTTCCTGCAAGAGCGCGACATGACCCGCTATGATGCGGTCAATTATATCTCCCACGGCATTTCCAAAACTGGCGACGCGCCTGCCACCCAGCCTATACTTGGTGCTGGCCAAAACGAAGACGGCGGACCTGACAAAGCCCAGGAAGACCCGCTGGAAGCCTATTGCGTCAACCTCAACAAAAAAGCCGAAGAAGGCGGTATTGATCCGCTGATCGGCCGCACCGCCGAAGTCGAGCGCTGCATCCAGGTCTTGTCCAGACGCCGCAAAAACAACCCGCTTCTGGTCGGTGATCCCGGCGTTGGCAAAACCGCCATCGCCGAGGGGATCGCCCTTCAAATCGTCAATGGCAAAACCCCTGACGTGATCAAGGACGCCACCATATTTGCTCTGGACATGGGCGCGCTGTTGGCTGGCACCCGTTACCGGGGTGACTTTGAGGAACGTCTCAAAGCCGTCATGAAAAAACTGGTCGAAACGCCTGGCGGGATTTTGTTTATTGACGAAATCCACACCATTATCGGCGCAGGCGCCACATCAGGTGGGGCTATGGATGCGTCCAACCTGCTCAAGCCGGCTTTACAATCCGGCAAATTGCGCTGCATGGGTTCGACCACCTATAAGGAATACCGCCAGCATTTCGAAAAAGACCGGGCTTTAGCCAGGCGTTTCCTGAAAATTGACGTGGTGGAACCCACCCCAGGCGACACGGTAAAAATCCTGCGCGGGCTTAAATCATATTTCGAGGATTTCCACCAGGTTAGTTACACCGCCGAAGCTATACAAGGCGCGGTAGATTTGGCCGTGCGCCATATCACTGACCGCAAATTACCCGACAAAGCCATTGATGTGATCGACGAGGCGGGCGCGTTCCAAAAGCTCCAACCCAAAAACAAGCGCAAGAAAACCATCAGCCTTAAAGACATAGAAGCCGTGGTCGCCAAAATCGCCCGCGTCCCACCAAAAACTGTCTCGCGTGACGATGCCAAGGTGCTAAAGTCCCTGCCCGAAGATTTGCGCCGGGTGGTATTTGGTCAAGACAAAGCCATTGGACAGGTTTCCGCCGCCGTCAAGCTGGCCCGTGCCGGCCTGCGCGAGCCGGACAAGCCCATAGGTTCATATTTATTCTCCGGCCCCACGGGCGTTGGCAAAACCGAAGTGGCCAAACAATTGGCAATCGCGCTCGGGCTTGAACTTTTGCGCTTTGATATGTCTGAATATATGGAGCGCCATACGGTCTCAAGGTTGCTGGGCGCACCTCCAGGTTATGTTGGTTATGACCAGGGCGGACTGTTGACAGACCGTGTGTCCGAACACCCCCACTCCATTTTGCTGTTGGACGAAATTGAAAAAGCCCATCCGGATGTATTCAATATCCTGTTGCAGGTCATGGACAACGGCACGCTGACCGATGCCAGTGGTCGAGCCATTGATTTTCGCAATGTCATATTGATCATGACGACCAATGCCGGAGCCGCAGACGCCGCGAAGGCCGAAATCGGGTTTGGTCGTGCTGACAGCAGCAATGAGGAAGACGACAAAGCCGTCAAGCGCCTGTTCACACCAGAGTTTCGCAACCGGCTTGATGCTATAGTCAAATTTGATGCATTGGGCAGGACAGACATCGCCAAAGTGGTGGATAAATTTATCATCCAGCTTGAGGCGCAACTTTCCGACCGCAAGATTTTGTTTGAAGTCTCAAGAGCCGCTAATCTGTGGATTGCCGACAAAGGTTATGACAAGCGTTACGGTGCCAGACCCCTAGCCCGCACCATCCAGGAATATATCAAAAAGCCGCTGGCAGATGAAATCCTGTTCGGCAAGCTCAAAAAAGGCGGCCTGGTCAAAGTTGGCTTGGACAAGAAAAATGACAAACTAAAGTTTGAAATTCTGAAACCTGCCCAGCTAAAAATCGAAGGCAAAAAAGGTGGTAAGGGACTTCCAGCACCAAAACCGAAAGAAGATGCCTAAAGTCTAAATGCTAGCCATATATTGTCAGGGGTTTTGTTCCGCTCTTTACATGAGCGGGCCAGTGCATGCCAATACACGCCAGTGCTTGACGAATGCTGTGCGGAGACTTACATCAGAGCCATGACTATACGACCTATATTGACAGTGCCAAACCCTGTGTTGAAACAGGTGTCCAAGCCCGTTGCGGAAGTGACGGACGAGACCCGTGCGCTCATGGACGATATGTTGGAAACCATGTACGACGCGCCGGGCATTGGCTTGGCAGCCATTCAAATCGGAGTGCCGCTTAATGTTATCGTTATGGATTTGGTCAAAGATAAAGATGAGAGCGAGGATAACGATAGGGGCGACGAGAAAACTCCAGAGCCAAACCCCAAGTTTTTTGTCAATCCGGAAATCCTGGAAGCCGTGGATGAGTTGCGCCCCTATGAAGAAGGGTGTTTGTCTATCCCCGAAGTCTACGACGAAATAGAGCGGCCAAACCGAGTGAAAATTCGTTATCTGGATTATCACGGCAAAGAGGTGGTCGAGTGGGCCGAGGGTATATACGCCGTCTGTATCCAGCACGAAATGGATCACCTCAAGGGCGTACTATTTATTGATTATCTCTCTAGGCTCAAACGAAGTCGCGCCGTCAAGAAAGTACAGAAATTCGAGAAATCGAAAGATGTTGCATAATGACTTTACGGGTTGTCTTCATGGGCACACCGGAGTTTGCCGTCCCGTCTTTATCAGAAATACTTTCTGCAGGCCATGATGTTGTGCGGGTCTATACCCAACCACCACGTCCGGCTGGTCGTGGCAAAAACTTGCGTAAAAGCCCCGTGCATCAATTCGCCGATATTATGGGCATCCCGGTGGAAACGCCCCAGAGCTTTCGTAAACCTCGTGTCATTGATGCGCTGGCAGACTTGGGCGCAGATGTAGCCTGCGTCGTGGCTTACGGCCAGATATTACCAAAGCGGGCTTTGGCCGCACCCAAATATGGATGCCTGAATTTGCACGGCTCCAAACTCCCCCGTTGGCGCGGAGCCGCCCCCGTTCAAAGAGCCATTATGGCGGGTGATACCGAAACAGCCGCGCAAATTATGCAAATGAATGTGGGTTTGGATACCGGGCCAATTTTGCTGTCGGAAATCCTGGCCATCCACGGCGACGACACGGCGGGCACATTACATGACCGTCTGGCGCGCATCGGCGCCGAGCTTTGGCCACGAGCTTTGGCAGCATTGGAGCGCGGCGCACTTCAACCCAGCGAACAGGCCTGCGAACCAACATATGCGGCCAAAATAGACAAGTCTGAAGCCCGCATAAACTGGGCCGTAAGCGCGCAAAAATTGGATTGGCACATACGCGGCCTGTCCCCGTTTCCAGGCGCATGGTGTGAACTGCCCGGCAGAAAAACAGCGGAGCGGGTCAAAATACATTTAGCACAAGTTGAAGACGGAACGGGTGCGCCCGGCACCGTACTTGATGATAGATTGCTAATCGCCACAGGCGACAAAGCCTTGCGTTTGCTCAGGGTTCAACCCGCCGGAAAATCGGTTATGGACGCGGCGGATTACCTGCGCGGGCGGCCCGTAAACGCTGGCACCAAACTGGCATGACCCGCTATAAATTGACCATAGAATATGACGGCGGGCCTTATTTCGGCTGGCAGCGGCAAAAGGCTCATGCCAGCGTGCAACAGGCCATTGAAGAAGCCTGCTTTGCTCTTGACGGCTCAAAACCAAGATTGTTCGGGGCCGGGCGCACGGACGCGGGCGTACATGCTTTGGGCCAGGTCGCCCATATGGATTTGGTTAAAAACCTGCGCGCCGACAAAGTCCGCGACGGGCTGAACTATCATCTTGCAGACCACACGGTCACCATATTGGACGCCGAAATGGTCAGGGATGATTTTCATGCCCGCTTTGATGCCGTGTCGCGGACTTATTTATATAGACTAATAGACCGTCGCCCCAAACTGGCCCTTGATAAAGGCCGGGTTTGGCGGCTGCCTGTAAAGCTTGACGCGGATTTAATGCATCATGCAGCGGGTAATTTGCTGGGAGAACATGATTTCACCACCTTTCGTGATAAATTATGTCAAGCCAAATCCCCCATCAAAAAACTCGACGAATTAACGGTAAGCCGGGTGGGCGCAGAAATCCATATTCACGCCAAAGCCCGTTCATTCTTACACCGCCAAATCCGTTCAATCACCGGCACATTGGCCGAGGTCGGTACGGGCAAATTAAACGCGCAAAGTGTCGCCGATATGCTAGCCGCCCGCGACCGCACGGCGTGCAGTCCCGTCGCCCCGCCGGATGGTTTGTATCTGGTGGCGGTGGGGTATAAAGGTATGTTCTAGCGAGGCCGGTCTGGGCGCTCGGGACGCTCTGGTCTATCGGGACGTTCGGGGCGCACTACACGTTCTGGACGTTCCACACGCTCTGGTCGTTCTGGTCTATCAACTCTTTGGGGTGGCTGAATCCGGTCGGTGCGCTCCGGCCTTTCGGGGGTGGTCGGAGCATCTGGCATGGTGCCGCGTTCGCCAGCAGGACGTTCGTCTTGCGCTTCTATGTCCTGCTTATCTCGACGTTCTGGCGGAGCCTCTTGACGTTCTGGCGGAGCCTGGGGTCGTTCGGGTCTTGTGGTTGCAGGCTTGGGCGTTTGGTCAGGTTTGGGAACGACCAGACGCTTTTGCGGCGGTTCAACCTGCGGGGCATTGATGGGAACGGGTTTTTTGGGAACGGGCCGTAGCTCGGGCGCTTCTGGCGCAGGCGGCGCAAGCTCTGGCGCTTGGCGCATATTGACAATGGTGAGCGTGCCCGCATTTGTCGTCGCTCTAACAGTAGCAAGTTGCTCCACCGCAAAATCATTTGGCACACTATCAACCCGGTATCCATAGAGGCTATACCCGTCCGCTTCAGGGCGCATATACCCGCTCAAAGACAAGCTCTCAACCTGTTCTTCAAAGGGTCGATTTAGAGGAGAAATTATAACTGGCTTGCCCGCGTCAACCATATCAATACGGCTGGCGACAATCACACTATCACTACGCCGGAAGCCACTGACAGCAATGTTATCACCAAGCTTGGGGATGAAGTCTGTATCCGTCAGAGCAATTGTCTGATCAAGAATTGTCATGCTGTTTTGATTTTGCGCTTGAACCTGCCCGACGACTTCATACCGAACGCTAAGGAAATTGGTGCGGTAAACACCCTGATCATTTGGCGCGGCGACGACCTGAACCACATGGCCGATTTTAAGCTCGGATACGGCGCCGACACGTCCGCCAAAACTTACGGGGATATCGTCGTCATAAAAAATTTCTGTGCCGTTGACCCAGATACTGCCAAAGCTGTCAATCCGCCCGATAAAACCTGTACCGACACCAGTACCACCAATGCCAATACCCGTACCGCCAAGGCCGCCATTGCCTTCACCGCCGCCAATACCTGTGCCGCCGACACCTCCGGTGCGGGCTAATAATATCGCAAGCAATACCAACAAGGCCAAGCCGGTAGCAATGAAAGCGCGCTTCATATCTATGGAAACCGCTTTAGTCATTACCGGGCTCCTCCTTTATATCTTCGTCTGCACTACTGTAAAAATATGCGCCAAAAGTCATGCGTTGGTTTGCATCCACATGATCTTTATCGCGAGCTTCCAATTCTTGAGCCTTGGCGTTTACCGCCAATAACATTTCCATGGTTAGTTCTTTGGACAGTGTATCAAGTTTGGCCACAGACCCTGGGGTCAAGCCCGAATAATGCACGGAGCGGTCCAGAAACGCAGGTGTATTGCCGCTAATATTATGGGTGCTGGCAGCAATATGGTCATGCAAATGCAAGCCGTAATACCAGGCAAGGGCTTCGAAATCTGCGGCTGGTACAAACGCACTTGTATTGAGATGCACGTTGTTTTCATCGTCTATACGCACGGCACCCCCGCGCACAAGCTCATCCAAAATGGCGCGTGGGTGGGTGTCTTTAGAAATGCTGCGGGCGAGTTGGTCAAACCCCTCCCCCCCCGTGCGCGGCAATGGTTTGGGGCGGTTGTCTGCATCTATATATGCTTCACCCGCCTGCCAGCGCGCAATGATTTGTGCGCCGACCGAGCTATCGGCTAAGTTTAGGGACGCAGGCGCGCCCTCCAGGCGAAACCGTCTGATGTCTTTGCGGTGGACACGGGTTAGCAAGCTGATGCGACTATCGGTTGGCGGTTTACCGGTTTCAGTTTTGAAATCCTCATTGGCAATGTCCACATAAGTCCGCTTTAAAATGTCTGCCAATAAAGGCCAGGTCAGGCCAAAGCGAATAAACCCGCGCACCAGTGGACGCAAAACCCGGCGCACAGCAATGGTCATGGCTTTTGGCGGGGCCGTGTTAAGTGTTTCAGAACTGTGGTTTGAAGGTTTCATTTGCTACACAGTCTACAAGGTTTATGTGTGGGAAACAATCCCACATATATAGTTTCTCATCTAAAAGACCGCCCCCCACGAGGGTCTGTCGCAGGGGCGGCCAATTGACCGGGGCACCAAAACCAGCCCAAAACTCGAAATAAGGGCCGTTCTGGTTGACAGGACGCTGGGGAGGGTTCCTGCCTAACCCGGTAATGTGTTCCCGCCAATATTGCTATTGACGAAGGCTTATTTGCATCCCCACACCCGTATCCGGGCTACCACTTGAAAACCCGACAATGCCGTAAGTTTGCAAACGGATTTTTTTAGACAACTTCCAGCTAACAAACCCGGTCAACTCGGACGGGTTTTCGGCCCGCAAGGACGCGCTTTGGCGGTAATCATAAATCAAACCTAAACTGGTGCGGTCCGAAACATCGAAGCTGGCGCCGAGCGAGCCTAAAAACCCGTCGCGCAAAACCAAAGCATCCGAACTGCCCATGAACCTGTAGCCAGCAGTGGCAAATAAATTGACGCCGCCAACACTTTTTGTAACATCGACCTGGGTGGTAAAATCGGTCAAACCAGTGCCGAGGTTTTTCTCGGCGCTAGCGGTGGGCAATTTCACCTTGCCAGTAAAATCCACAAACAAAGTATTGTCTTGCATGAATTTTGTATAGGTCAGGCTGGCCGTGACATCTCCTAATCCGTCTTGGGTGGTGATCATATTGGCGATCCGGTCGCGTGCAATCGGGCCGATATCACCGCCGCCGACCACGGTGCCTGGACCTTTGATGCGAATATAAGGCACTGTCACCTTGGCTTCAAAATCTCCAAACAGGGCTTTGGCGGAAAACGGGACGTATAAAATACTGGTGTTCTGGCTGTCTGCGTAATCGCCGCTGGTGAAATCAACACCAGTACTCCAGCGCACTTCCGGGCCTGCTTGTTTTTCATTAGCATGTGCCAGGTGTGACGGTGATAATGCGGTGCTAAATGCCATAGCAATAAATAATCCTAATGCGGGTTTCGTCATTTTTCCCTCCCCTTTGGTATTGTAGCTGGTGATGGTATTGATACCACCACCTTGTTAATATGGCCTAACCACCCCGACCCCGACGTACAGGCCTGATGGGTCTATTCGGGCGCCGCACGCGATCAACTCTGGCCGGGCGAACTGTACGAACAGGACGCACCCGATTTACTCTGCGGTTATCAATCGCTCGGTCACGCACCCTATCAGTTCTGCGGTCACGCGTTCGGTCTCTTGAACGATTAGCGGTACGGTCCGAAAGGTTACTTGTTGCTCGATCAATTTCCCGCTCACCGACATGTGGTCTATCGTCGCCAGGATGGGCACCCAAACTGGCATTGATCCAACGCTTTATCTGTTGACGGTTCAGGCCAAGACCATGCAGAGCATTGACAATGCGCTGATAGTTTTTACGGGTCACTTCAATACGGTACGGGCTTGGGATATGATTAAAATCAGGGCCAGCGTGGGCCTGTAAACTGGCATTGACCCAGCGTCTTATTTCGGCGCGGTTAAGTCCCGCCTCTTGCAGCACATTGACAATGCGCTGGTAATTGTCGCGAGTGACCTCAACCTCTCCAGGGCGCGGTATATTAGCGGCATTGGCGTTGACCGCCATGCTTGTCGTGCCAAATGTGGCCAAAGCTAGGGCCAGAGTCAGCAAGCTTATCATAGAATTTTTCATTTTGTTCTCCTTCAGTAAAGTTACCCCACATCGGTAGTTTCAACATGCTCTATATATATGGGAATATTTCCCATGTCAATGATTGTTTATAAATGCGGCGAATAGGGTTAACAAAATCTTAGCGGACTATTCCTTAAAACTCGATTATTCTATTTGACGAATGCCTGCTAATCGCCCATTTTTATTGACATGAAAAATAAAATTTATTGCGGATTTACGGCGCTCGCTTTACTCTTGTTGGTAAGCTGTGCGGGAGTGCAAACACGTCTTCCTGTCCCCAATAGCACAATGTTAGCCACCGAAACGGGACGGCAAGAAACTGAAGCTTTTGAGCGTTTTCTCGCAATGCGTAAACGGCTTGAGCGTGTCAGTGCAGGCGTTTTGCAGGCCAATTCTGATTTATGTACAAAGACCCGCAACGGTTTTGGACTGATCACCCACAGTAAAAAATCCTACCCAAAACATCTCCGGGGTGCCGCAATGCGAAGGCTTGGGGCGGGGGATACACCCACAGTGTTGTTTGTGAGGGGGGGCGGGCCAGCAGAAATGGTGGGAATCCGCAGCGGTGATATTTTATTGAACAAAGACGGTAATTCGGTTTCTGCATTTGATGATAGTCTGCGAGAAACATCTACTTTACATATTCGCCGTTTCGGCTTGGACATGGAAATGAAGATGGAAATAGAACCTGTCTGCAACTACCCCGTCCTTCTCAAAATGTCAGGCGCGGTTAACGCCTACGCCAATGGACGCACCATCACCGTTACCACGGCTATGATGGATTTTGTGCAAACGGACGAAGAACTGGCGCTTATAATTGGCCATGAACTGGCCCACAACACCATGAAGCATGTGCGCAAAGCTATTTGGAATACGGTTATATCTGGTTTTGCCACTCGCACCACCCGTCCGTTCGAATCCGAGGCGGATTATGTGGGCCTGTATTATATGGCTCGCGCAGGATATGACCTCGACGGGGTTGAAGATTTCTGGCGAAGATTAGGCGTAAAACATCCTAAAAGTATAGTGCGCGCCAAAACCCATCCGATGACACCCGGTCGTCTTCTTTCCATTCGCTTGGCCAGAAAGGAAGTCGAGACAAAACGAGAGGCCGGGCAAGAATTACTGCCTAACTACAAACCGGGAAAAGGCACATTACAAGCCAAGGAAAGGCACGGGCCTTGATAAATAAACGCGCAATATTATTGGTGTTTGTTTTTGTCTTGGCCAGTTGCGCCAGCCCAGCGAAACCAAATATGCATAACACTATGGCCGAACGGCTGGATAGAATTGCCGCACTTTTACAAAACCAAGCCACTGATAAGGATACGGCCAATGCCCCGATTTTTCTTAGGCAAGACGATACACCCAATGCTTCAACCGACGGACAAGCCGTCTATATTACGGCGGGTCTGATGAACAGTGTCAGCGATTTGGCGTTGGCTCTGATCATCGCTCATGAACTTGGTCATATTTCTTTGGGCCATTATTGGTCACAAAGCCCGCTCGAGCAATTGGAGCAAGAGGCTGACCGCTACGGTTTGTTTTTACTGGCTCGCGCCGGGTTGGACTACCAAGAGGCCGTGCAATTACCCATCGCTACCCAGACACCCCATGAAAAAGTTCCTCACACACATGGTCAACTTCCGCCCAATTATGGAACAAACCGCGCCGCGAATTTTCGCTTGGTTATAGCCGAAATCGAAGCCTTAAAAGCGAAAGGCGTTTCTATAACACCCTAGTTTTCAAGGCGGGCTTCAACCGTTAGTGTGTAGGTTTTTTCTGCATCCTTGTTCTTTGCAGGAACAGGGGGACGAACGAAAGTAAATGTCAAAGGGACAAAACTCATGTTTTCGGGGACTTTCGCATCAAACAACATCACATGCAAACCACCGCGTTCAAACTTTGTGGTCGTCAAAGCCGGAATTTTTACCGTCTCCCGTTTTCGCATTTTCATAATACCGTCTTCTTGCAAAACCGTGTGTAGTTCGACATTTGGACTAACCGGCGTTGAGATAGACAATAGCTCATTGGCACCGCCAGTGTTGATGATGTGAAAATATGAGACACCTACCGTTTGTCCGGGCAAGGGTGCACGAAGGCTGGCATTTTCAATACGGATATCTGAGTGACGGTTTTCTTTGTCGCCAAAGAAAACATAAACTATGACCACAAGCAATATAGCCAGAAACGCCATGGCCGCATAAATCAAAATTTTCCGGTTCATATTACGCTCCCCAAAATCCCATCACCTTGCGTATTTCCGCCATAATGGGCGCTGAAATGGCGTGCGCTCTTTGCGCACCGTCAGCCAAAACCTTATCAACTGCACCCGGATTGTCGAGATAATCATTAAGCCGTGTGCTAATAGGTCGCAGTTTCTCCACGGCCAAATCAGCCAATGCCGGTTTGAACGCGCCAAAGCCCTGGCCAGCGAATTGGTCTAACACTTGTTGGTCTTGCAACCCTGAAAGCGCCGCATAAATCCCGACCAAGTTTTTTACCTCAGGACGGTCTGCAAGCTCGTCCACATTATCCGGCACCATGCCTGCATCGGTGCGAGCTTTGCGGAACTTTTTGGCTATTGCATCCGCGTCGTCGGTTAAATTGATCCGAGAATTATCGGATGGGTCCGATTTGGACATTTTTTTAGTGCCGTCGCGTAATGACATTATGCGGGCACCAGGCCCTTTGATTAAAGGTTCGGGCAGGGGGAAAAACCCGGGAACGTCAAAATCATTATTAAACTTTTGCGCAATATCTCGCGACAATTCCAAATGCTGTTTTTGGTCTTCTCCGACAGGAACATGGGTGGCTTTAAACGCCAATATGTCTGCGGCTTGCAAGACTGGATACGCATAAAGACCGACTGAAACCCGTTCGCTATTTTTACCTGCTTTATCCTTGAACTGGGTCATACGCGACAACCAACCAACTCTGGCTATACAATTGAAAAACCAGGCCAGTTCCGTATGGGCCGCGACTTGCGACTGTGGGTAGATAATGGCTTTTGCGGGGTCTACACCAGCGGCCAAATAAGCGGCAGCAATTTCGCGGGTCTGGCTTGCCAATTGTTTCGGATCCTGGAACACGGTAACGGCATGTAGATCGACAATGCAAAACAAACATTCATGGGCATTTTGCAAATCAACAAATTTCGTCAAAGCCCCCAGATAATTTCCCAGATGCAAAGCCCCGGTAGGCTGCATGCCTGAAAACACCCTTTGTGGGCCTTGATAGTCTTGCGGTGTGTCCATAATTATTTTCCAATTGCAGTGCGAATATCGTTCAAGCCGTAAGCCCGTAAGCCTAAAGCAGCGAGGGCATAAAGCACAAACCCCGCACCAGAGACAAGACCCAAAAGTAAATAATTTTTCAAGAACCCGTGACCGAGCATGGGCGTGAAATATTGGGCCAACCACCAAACGGCGACGCCCATCAAAACACTGGCCAAAGCGATGCGCGGCAAACGGGTGAGCAAACGTGTGTCCGGCGTAAAGTTTCCATTACGCAACAAGGTTCGGGTTAAGAAAAATACATTGACCCAACCAGCAAATGACGTCGCCACCGCCAGCCCCCAAAACCCTAATGTAATGAACAAAATATAACCCAAGACCAGATTGATTATGGCAGACATACCCGCATAAAACATCGGGGTTTTGGTGTTTTCCCGAGCAAAAAATGCAGGCGTAAGAACTTTGATCAGAACAAATGCTGGCAAGCCAACAGCAAACATGCGCAGGGCCATCCCTGTTGCCTGAGTATCGGAAGCCTCAAAAGCACCTCGCTCAAACAAACCACCCACCAGAAATTCCGGCATAACCGCCAAAGCCGCCGCCGCAGGCAAGGTCAGAAATGCAGCAATCTCCATAGCCCGGTTCAAGGACATTTTAGCGCCTTGCTCATCACCGGAACGCAGGCGTCGTGATAAAGCAGGCAAGAGCGCAACCCCCATAGCAATGCCGATTATCCCGAGTGGTAATTGATACAAACGATCCGCGTAATTCAGCCAGGATGGCGCACCTTCTTGCATGGTAGAAATATTATGGCTCACCATGATGTTGATATGCGTGATACCAGCGGCTAACATGCCGGGCACCCCCAATGTTAACAAACGCTTGGTACCCGGCGTCATGCGCGGACGCATAAGCTTAATTCTAACACCAGCTTTGCGGCAAGCCCAAACCACGAGCGACAACTGAAACAGCCCCGAAACCGTCATGCCTACGGCTAAATACAAAGACAAAACTTGCTTGCTCCATTGGTATTTCATCATCAAAACGAAAATACCAATCAGAATAACATTTAGTAAAACCGGGGCAAATGCTGCGGCAACAAAGCGGTGACGAGTGTTGAGAATTCCCGAAAACATCGCCGTCAGTGAAATCAACAAAAGATAGGGCATAGTTATTTGTGCGCCGACAACCGCCAAATCATAAGTGGAGAGATTATAGGGAAATTCCGCGCCAGCATTCAAGGCCTCACGCCCAAGCCCCGCACCAAACAGATTAAGCGTCCACGGCATTGTTAACTCAAAAACAATAACAATGGCGGCAACAATCACTAATAATCCGGCGAAAGCTTCGGAGGCAAATTTATCCGCGGCAGCCTCCCCCTCTTCCTCGATACGCCTGGCGTAAAGCGGTACAAAGGCGGAGTTGAAGGCTCCTTCGGCAAATATCCGGCGAAATGTATTGGGGATTTTATAAGCCGTCACCAGCGCATCATTGATCGGGCCTGCGCCAAGAAAGCTTGCCGTCAGCGTATCACGCACTAGACCAAGCACCCGGCTGAACAAGGTCAGGGTTCCGATAATGGCGGTGGATTTAATTAGTTTCATGCAGCGCCCAGTTTTTCGCTTGTTTCGGGCATTATCAATACACCCATCAAATCTGTACGCAACACGGTTTCGTCCGGTTTGTTGTCAGGACTATAGCTGACATAAAATACATCAATGGCTTTTGGCCCTATAACTTCAATATGAGCGGAGCGCACGGACAAATCATGTTTGGTCAACACCAAAGCCAATGCATGGAGAAGGCCTGGGCGGTCGCGGCCTTCGACTTCCAAAATGCTTTCCCCTGCCTTATGTCTTAACAAGGAAATTCGTGGGTGAACCGGAATGGCCAGTGCCCGACTTGAAGGCAATGTCGTTGCCAGGGTAAATTCCGTAATTTCGCCCTTGGTAGCGGACAAGGTTCCAGTTTCTAAATCACGCAAACGGGATTCGTGTTTGCGGCCAAAAGCCAGACCTTGAGCATTTTGCAAATAAAACCGGTTAAACACCCGCCCATCATCAGATGTATGCAAGCGCGCTCCAATAATTGATGCACCGCTGGCGGATATCGCACCTGCCAGATCCGCAAACAAATGGGCCCGATCGCGGGTGAGTACCCAAAGCTCGGTAATGTCTTTTGGCCGGTTCAGTTTGGCTTTGACGTAATGGCTCTTACGCAAAGCTTTGTTGGGAATGCGCGCCATAGCGGAGCTATGTTCTTCCTGGGTCTCTTGGGGGCCAGGCTCAATGCCCATCAAGCGGGTGCGTGCGCTATAATAAAGCTGGCGCAACAACTCGCCCTTCCAATCATTCCATATGCCTGGCCCGACGGCACGGATATCGACAACGGTTAGCGCAGTCAGCATTTGCAAACGTTTTAAAGACCCGACCGTGCGGGCAAAACCGTCCACTGTTGCGCCGTCGGAAATGTCGCGTCTTTGGGCCGTTTCGCTCATCAATAAATGATTGCGCACCAGCCAGGCAATGGTCTCTACATCTGCGTCCGGCAAGCCAAGCCGAAATCCGGCCTCTGTTGTCAGACGCGCACCATCCTCACATTGATCATCTTCCGCCTTGCCGACATCATGAAACAAACAAGCCAAATAAACCAACAAGCGGGTACGGTGGTTCCAGTCTTTGACAAAACCACTGGCCAAAGGATGCTCCCGCTCCAAATCGCCCGCCTCAATATCATGGAGATAATGCACCAGAGACAACGTGTGTTCGTCCACCGTATAAGCATGGTGCATGTTAAATTGGGTGCGGCCAACAATGGCCCCAAATTCAGGCAAATAAACCCCCAATATACCGCCTTCGTTCATAGTGCGCAAAATGGCGGCAGGGGCTTTGCTGTCCAAAAGTATTTGATAAAATACTTTTGCAGCTTCGGGTGAACGTCTAAATTGGTCATCAATCCGGTACTGGTTGGTCAGCAAGGCCTGAAACGCATTTGGGTGAATATCCAAGTTTCTGGCGCCCGCTATTCGAAACAAATGTAGCATTAGAATTGGTCTTTGCTTGATCCGTCCAGGTGCGGCAAAATTTAAACGCCCGTGTTCCAAAACAAAGCCTGGCTCTTTAAGCCCGCGCCGCGTGGTAGGTAGCAGGCGGTCAAGACCTTGCGGCAATAAAAGTTGGCTGTCTGCTTCAAGTTTAGCGCAAGCCATGCGGGTCAGCGCACCAACTTCTCTTGTGGTGTTGAAATAGGCATGCATGAAGGCCTCAACTTTGGCTTCGGGCGTTTCTTGCATATAACCCATGCGCCCCGCAAGTTCCGCCTGCTTATCAAAGCTCAAAACTTCGGTGGCACGTCCCCCCAAAATATGCAGATGAATGCGGGCCGCCCACAAAAACTCCGCCGCTTGGCTGAACCGTTTGGCGGCTTTTTTGTTGAGAAGCCCAAGCTGCATATAAGCGGAAACACTGTGCGGCTTAATCGGCGCGCCCTTACCTTTACCACCGTAAATAAACCTCGAAATCCAGTAAAGCTCGTGCAGATCACGCAGCCCGCCTTTACCCTCTTTGACATTTGGTTCGATGACATAGCGCGAATTGCCCTCCCGGTCATGGCGCATATCGCGGGCCGCCAATTTGTTGGCAATATATTTGCGTTTGCGGGCCCGACTGCGCTCTTTGGCCAACAGTGTAACAAGCCTGGCTGGCGGTTCCTCAGCACCCGCCAAAAGCCGTAAATCTAACATGGCGGTCAATACGGTTTCGTCCGTCCGGCCAAGTTCAATACATTGGGCCGGGGTGCGCGTCGCATGGCCAACCTTGAGACCCATGTCCCATAGCATATACAAAACATATTCCGTGACCTTGGCACAGATTGTTTCGTTCGTCTTGGGCGCAGATAAAAACAGCAAATCCAAATCGGAAAACGGTGCCATTTCGCCGCGCCCATAACCACCGACTGCGCACAGGGACATATCTTCCTTATTTAAGGAGAACAAGTTTTTCGAGGCATGAGCGAACAAAGCGATCAAAATTTTGTCGTGAGCTTTGGCGGTGGCAGCGGCGGTTTTAAGCGCACTCACCTCACCTTTTTCAAATTTTTCGTAAATGGTGCTGGTTGTTTTTTCAAGTTGTCCTTTCAACAAGGCAAGTGTTTTGGGTTTGTCATCACCAAGTTTGCCAAGCCTTTCCAACAATGTCATTTTACCGACTTTCTGATATGGTTTTAAGTTCGTATAACAGATCCAGCGCCTCGCGGGGGGATAATTCGTCCACGTCCATATCTGCTACGGCCTTGTCGATAGGCGATGGTTTGGCTTTAGCAGCGGGCTTTGGTGCGCTGAACAATGGCAGACCGCCGAGCGCATCTGCCCCGTCCGAATCTGCTTCAAGCTTGGCTAAAACATCTTTGGCCCGCTCAACGGCAGCGGCGGGAAGCCCTGCCAATTTAGCCACCTGCACGCCGTAGGATTTATCCGCCGCACCATCCACCACGTCATGTAAAAACACCAAATCACCGTCCCACTCTTTAGCCCGCAGGCAAGCATTGCCGGCTAAAGGGAGTTTATCCATAAGCCCCGTTAATTCATGATAATGTGTTGCAAATAAAGCCCGACATTTATTGACCTCGTAGAGATGCTCGGCTGCTGCCCAGGCAATGGACAAGCCGTCAAAGGTAGCCGTACCGCGTCCTATTTCGTCCAATATGACAAATGTGCGTTCTCCGGCCTGGTTGAGAATGGCGGCGGTCTCGATCATCTCCAGCATAAAGGTCGAGCGGCCTCGCGATAAATCATCCGATGCCCCGACCCGCGAAAACAAAGCATCCGCCACGCCGATAACGGCCTTGGTCGCAGGCACAAAACTGCCCGCTTGCGCCAACACAAACATCAATGCATTTTGGCGCAGATAGGTCGATTTACCCGCCATGTTGGGGCCGGTGATCAGGGTTAAGCGCCGCGCTTCTTTACCAGAAGCATCAAGACGGCAATCATTAGCAGTGAAACCTTGCGCGCCGTCTCGTTTAAGCGCAGCTTCAACAACGGGATGACGTCCACCCTCAATACGGAATTCCAAACCATCATTGACCAGAGGCCGCACGGCCTTGGCCTCCACCGCCCACCCGGCCAAAGCGCTCATCACATCAATATTTGCCAATGCCGCTGATGCAGAACGAACAAGTTCGGCTTGCTCATGTATGCGCCCCACAAAACCTTCAAATATTTCCAACTCCAACGCCAGAGCTTTATCACCAGCTTGGGCGATTTGCGCATCCAGGTCCACCAGCTCGCTTGTGGTAAACCGAACGCCGCTGACCAGGGTTTGGCGGTGAATAAAATCGTCCTTGCGCGGGCCAGACAACATGGTGTCGCCGTGCCTCGGTGTGACTTCAATAAAATACCCCAACACATTATTGTGCTTTATTTTAAGGGCCGTTACCCCGGTTTTTTTGGCATAGTCCGCTTGCAAGCTGGCGATGATACGGCGCGAATCGTCCCGCAGTTTCAATAGCTTGTCCAGTTCAGGCCGCCAGCCTTGAACGATGAAATTCCCGTCGCGGGCGGCCATTGGTGCGTTCTCTTTTACGGCTTTGCCAATATCGCGCACAAGAGCGGCCAGATCTGGTTTGTTGGCAAGACTGAACGCGGCCAGAGCTTCGGACAGATTGGCCGGGAAATTTACATCCGGATATTTCGCGAAATACGCATTTATGCTTTCGCCCTGTAAAAGCCCGGCGGTAATCGCAATGAGATCACGTGGCCCGCCCCGGCCCAGCACCAATCTTGATGCAGACCTTGCCGGGTCGCCTGCTTGTTTGAGAAAGCCTCGAACCTTGTCCCGGTGGGTGTTTTCAGCAACGAAAAATGCCACCCCGTCCAGCCTGGCATTGATCGCGTCCGGGTCCACTAATGGCCGCGACAACCGCGCCGCCAAAGCCCGCGCACCGGGGCCGCTGACTGTTCTGTCGATCACGGACAAGAGCGAACCTTTGCGGCTACCCGTCTGGGTTCGTTCTATCTCAAGGCTGGCACGGGTGGCCGGGTCAATAGCCAAAAGCCCGGAGGTGCGGCGGCGTTTTGGCGGGCTAAGTTCAGTTTGTCCCCCGGCTTGCGTTAACTCAAGATAATCCAGCAACACCCCGGCGGCGATCAATTCCGGTTTTGAATAATCGCCAAACCCGTCGAGTGCATCCACATTATAGCGTTCTTTCAAACGCCGTTCCCCGGCGCGAGCGTCAAATTTGGCATTGGCGAGAGGTGTGAGAGCGGCGCTACTTACCTCTAAGACGGATTTGTATTCGGGTGATTGATATAAGGTTTCACTCAACACGATTTCGCGCGGGACCAAAGCTGACAACTCCGCCTCCAGCCGCCCAGCATCAATTTCGCAGACCTCGAAACTGCCTACAGACACATCAGCCCAAGCCAAAGCCGTCGCCCCGGCGTGGGTTTGTGCTATGGCCAAAATATAATTGGAAGCGCGGGCGTCCAGCAATGTGTCCTCGGTCAAAGTGCCTGGTGTGACCACACGAACAATTTCGCGCCGTACCACCGCTTTATGACCGCGTTTTTTGGCCTCCTTCGGGTTTTCCATCTGTTCGCAAACGGCAACCCGAAATCCTTTTTTGATCAGGCGCTGCAAATAGGTTTCTGACGCATGGAAAGGTACACCGCACATGGGAATGTCAGCCCCTTCGTATTTGCCGCGCTTGGTCAGTGCAATATCGAGCGCAGCAGCAGCCTTGACTGCGTCCTCAAAAAACATCTCGTAAAAATCACCCATGCGGTAAAATAATATGACATTATCACCGGCTTGGCGCTTAATCTCCAAGAATTGCGCCATCATCGGTGTCGGCTTGGCGTGGGCGGTATTTTGGGCAGGTTTGTTCATGGTGCCATGATTGCAAGGCTTGGGCAGGTTTGCAAGAAAAAGTGGTTGGTGTTTTGCAATAGCTTGACATAAGGTCGCGCAAAACGGGTAGGAAATTATGAGTTCAGACGACCAAACTAAACAAACAGCAAGACAAACATTGCGACATGCCTTTAAAGGCCGCCAGGAATTCGCCATGCTCTTACTCGGCTTTGCGTCCGGCATGCCATATGTTGTGGTACTTGGTGTGCTTAATGCATGGCTGACGACGACAGGCGTAAAATTGTCTTCGATTGGTTTGTTATCGTGGGTACTTCTAGCCTATTCGTTCAAATATATGTGGGCGGCGGCCCTGCAAAGCCACAAAACACCGTTTAAATTATCGGTCGGGCCGAGAAGGTTCTGGATGTTCCTGTTCCTTGGTCTAAGTGTGGCTGGAATGGTAGTTTTATCCTTTGCCAAACCGCCAGACGAACTTATGTTCATCGGATTGGTTGGCATTATCATCGCCGTATTTTCAGCCAGCTTTGATATTGTCCAGGCCGCATGGCGCATCGAAAGTGCCGAAGACGCCAAGCATTTGGATTTACTGTCAGCTATCGAGCAATTGGGCTACCGATTTTCGTCATTCATCGTCGGGGCAGGTGGGTTGATATTAGCAAATTTCATCGGGTGGCAGCCCACATTTATAACGGCAGCGGCCCTTTTGGCTATGTGTTCAATTGGCATCGTGCTGGCTGCTCCCTCGCCCGTTACCAAACCTGAAAACCAACATTCTGGCGCCATAGAACTTGGAGCCAACATTGCGCAACCCACCCGCAATATAGCCACCGCCATTGTACTTCTCTGCTGGGGTATAGCCCTTTACATGCTGGGTTCGTTTATGTTTGGCGCTCTTGGCAATCCCGAAGCCTATAGCTCCCGTGACTTTGTTCGCTATAAAGCTCCGATTGTTGTTACACTAACGGTGTTGGTGCCGGGTGTTATTGCAGCAATCTTGCTTGGCTTGAACAGGAACAGCTCTGCGCAAGCAATGCCAAAATCGACCACACTCGACATATTTTATTTGGCAATCATTCAGCCCATGATGGATATTATTTCGAGGTTGCGATGGGCAAGTATTCTCATTCTTTTTCTCATCCTTTCCTACAGGTTTACAGATTTGATCTGGGGTAGCTTTGCCTATCCGTTCTATTTGGGCGAGAATCATGGCGCCCTTGGTCATACATTGGTAGAGGTTGGTTTAGCCTCAAAAACTATGGGCGTGATTGCTACAATGTTGGGTATCATCATTGGTGGTTTGGCTATGCTTAAATTTGGCCGTATGCCCGTAATGTTGGTCGGTGCTTTTTTTGCTGCTATAACCAATTTGCTATTTGCAGATTTGGCACTGGATGCAAAATATATGGACGGGTTTTTAGGCTTTACCCGGCTGGATTATGTGCTTGGTCTTTTTGGACAAGAGCTACCCATGGCCAGGTTAATCACGGCAATTTTTGCCGAAAACCTTGCGGTCGGAGTTGCCAGTGTCGCGGGGGTGGCTTTCTTGTCATCAATCGTCAATAAAAAATACGCCGCAACCCAATTTGCTTTGCTGGTGTCTTTGACATTTCTTGTTGGTGTTTTGGGGCGCGGTAGAATCGGCGAAATTATTGAGGCTGAAGGTTTTGCCACGGCTTTTATTCTATGTGCTTGGTTGGGTGGAGTGGCCGTGGTTTTGACGGCTTTAGAGTGGTTTAGGCAAGTTTACACTGCCAATAGAGCCAAAACCTAACCCGCCAGCCTCTTGTCGCCTTCATCCTTCTTTGTCCAATTCTCTACCATTTCTGACAATTCTTCGGCGCTTACTGGTTTGGTCATGAAGTCGTTCATACCGGAATCGAAACAGGCATTGCGGTCATCATCAAAAGCATTGGCGGTCAGGGCAATAATCGGCATGTTTGCACCAGTGGCACGGATTTTTCGGGTGGATTCCAGCCCGTCCATATTAGGCATGCGCATGTCCATGAATATCAGGTCATATTTCTTTTGTCCCACCGCAGCCAAGGCCAAAGCCCCGTCTTCAACCGTATCAACTTCTGCACCATCTGCCTCAAGCAATGTACGGGTCAAAAGCGCATTGATGGCATTATCTTCAGCCAAAAGGATCAGTAAACCTTCTGCAGATTTCACCGAGGTGCCTTCTACCGCCTCACCCATTTCGAGATGTTTTGCGGCGTCTATTTGTTCGTCTGCACCGTCGAGGCCCGTTGCACCAACTGCTTTGGCAATCACTTCATCACGCCAGTTAGACCCCAATACAGCGGTGCTATCTTTTATGGGCAGTGCGCGGCGCTCGATCATGCGCCTTTCTTCTCTCACCTCTGTTACCGGTGGCTTGACCGGGACTTCTGACATGACCTGAGACTCTGGCGGCTCGCTCATTTCCGGGTTTTGGTTTTGAATTAGATCTGCCCGGTTATCTTCATGGGCATATTCTTCTGCGCGCTGGGCGCGCATTTCGTCAATTTCTGGCGCAAGGTTAGGTGCTGCTTGTTGAGGTGCCTGTGCGGGAGCAAGTGCGGGGTTTGCGTCCTGCACTGAAACTTGCTGAGGCGTTTCAACAGCCACGGGCGGTTGAGCTACTGGTGCTTGTGGCTCGGCTTGCGGCGCCATAAATATTGTCACATTGCGAGCAATTGCCATGGCACTGCCGTCAGCCATAACGCTTTCAACCCAATCATAGACGTTTTCATGTACGCCTTCACCGGCGCGTGTCTCAAATCTTTGTGCGCCGTTTGTTACAGGCGCAGGCCAGCCTGACAATGGTTTGCCGTACCAATCCTGGGCCTGGCCACCATATAACTGCAAGAAAGCTGCGTTGACAAACATGATTCGTCCACCCCGATCCCGCTTAAGAAGCGGGTCAGGCCAAAGCCATAAATTTGATGCCAATACTTCGTCAACAGACATGTTCAATCCCTTCAAAGCCCAAATAGGGCATAATTGTGATCAAATTAGCCTCTTCTTTCTAAAAAATGTCTTACCAAAGTACAGAATTTTAAGTTTTTCGGTCATTTTCGACCGATATTCCTGATAAATCACGCTTGATACTTGGCCAGGCGGGCAACATCGTCACCGCCCTGGCCACATAATAAATCAAAAATGCCGACCAAACCCCGGCTCCGCCAAATTTTGGTTCAAGGGTATAATGGGCCAGCAAATATATTAGCACCGCCACCACCCCGGCATTACGCATTGCGGCGGTTCTCGTGATGCCGATAAAAATACCGTCCAATTGCCAGGCAGCAAAGCCGAGGATCGGCGTCAATGCGCAATAGGGCAAATATAAACGTGCGGTGGCCCGTACCGCTACATCCGTGGTCAATTGGTCAATGACCCACGGGCCTAAAATGTAGACAAGCAGTCCGCACAAGAGGGCAAATATAAAGGAGAACTCCGAGGTCAAGCGCACGGCCCTGTTAAACCGTCTTTTGTCGCCTGCCCCGTAAGCAGACCCCACACGCGCTTCGGCCACATTGGCAAAGCTATCAAGCACCAGGGCAATCATGGTGATAAACTGCATCAACACGGTATGTGCAGCGAGAAATGTCGTGCCTTGTTCGGTGGCGGCTCGGGCAAAAAATGTGAAACCCAAGGTCAGCGCCACCGTGCGGACAAAAATATTGCCGTTGGCGGTAGCGAGTTTTTTCAAAGCTTCCACATCCAGCAAAACCATCAAGCGTGTCGCAAGCTTGTCAAAACCGCCTCGCGATTTTATCTCGCCCAGAGCCAACATCAAACCTGCCAACAGCCCGCACCATTCTGCAATAGCAGAAGCATATCCGACACCGGACAAACCCCAACCAAATTTAACAACAAACAGCAATGATAATGGCGCATTGATCAGATTAAGGACGATCTGCATTTGCAAGGCCCGCCCCGGCCTGGCCAGTCCAATAAACCAACCCATGAGTGCGATGGAAGACAATATCGCAGGCAGGCCCCATATTCTAGCATGAAGATAATCTCGCGCCCCGTCTGCTACGGCGCTTTCGGCGGGGAAAAACTGCATAATCCCGTGGATTAAAAAACCTTGCAACAACAAGATCACCATACCGATAGCAAAGCCCATGGGTACGGCTCTGAACAGATGTGCCTGCACGGAGTGCTGGTCGTCTGCCCCATCGGCCTGGGCTGATAAACCCGCCGTACTCATGCGCAAAAACCCGAAACCCCAATAGAAAATTCCGAATATTACGGCCCCAAGTCCAATGCCTGCCAAAGCCTCTCTGCCCTCAAAATTCCCGACCACCCAGGTATCAACAAATCCGACCAAGGGCGCGCCAGCATTGGCTAGCATAATCGGCAAAGCACCGATCAAAACTATTTTACGGGTTAGCCGTTTTTGCGCCGGGGGTTTGAGAACGGGTGTAGAGGACACTATTGCTTATCGGTTTTTTTATCGCCCGCCCTCTCTTTACCTGCTTTATCTGCTTTATCTGCTTTGGCAATCAGGAAATGCCCATGTAAAATTGAAATCGGCTCGTCGTATCGATTTTGCCAAGCCCGCACCCGGACATTGGCCACCCTTGAGCCTTGCTTGGCGATTATGGCGCGGGCAAATGTATCTTGCGGTTTGCCCCGGCGCAAATAATCAATATTGATGCCAATGGGCTTGGGCAGTGGTTTCGGCAGTGACTTAGAGTTGGGCATCAACCACAATTGTACAATGGCCGCCGTTTCCATAAATGCGCCCACCGCGCCGCCGTGCAGGGCTTGTAGCATGGGATTGCCGATAATGTGCGGTTCGTAGGGCAATATCAATGTCAGTTCATCGCCCATCAGCAATGGCCGTATAGCCAGCTCTTTAGCATAAGGAATGCGGGACAAAGCTTCAGCGATTTTGGCTTCTGTTATTTGGGGTTGGGCTTCTTGTGTCATGGCGCACCCTTCTTTGTTGTTGGCGGCAAATCCTTGATCGCCTCCGTGCGTGCCAATGTCTGGGCTAGGGTGTCCGTATTGGTTTTAAACCCACGTGCCGTGGTCATGAAACTGGCTTGGGAGGTTGCCACCGGGTCGTCCACATCACCGTCGTGGGCAATCGCCCTGACAAAGGCGATATGGCGCGTGGTTTTATAGGCATGGGCTTCCGCAATAATGATCTTCCCAGGTCGCGCCGCCCGCATATAATCAATACGCAAATCAAGCGTTGCAACCGGCACGGTATCGTCAAAGGACGACACGGCTGCCAAACCACTGGCCTGGTCCAGCAAAGCCGTCAAAACGCCGCCGTGTAAAACCTTGGTATCGGTATTGCCGACCAGTTTTTCAGAATAAGGCAAACTTAATGTAGCACGGCCCAAATCAATGGCCACAAATTTGATGCCCAAAAATTTGGCATGGGGCGTGCCTTCAACAAACATGGGGGCCAAATCCCACAACCGCTTTAAGCGCAAGGCCTTTTCTTTTTCGTTCATAGTGTCTGTCCTGCCCGTGATAGCTCTGGTTTTTCCTACCATAGTCCGGGCAAATAATATTGCTACAAATTTAATTCAGACAGCTTCATTATATGTTCAATCATCAGTTTTCCCCTTGACCCACCGTCCGCCTGCTTTATTTAAACGCCCATTATATATAGTGTGAGGCTCGTCATGGATATGTCCAAAATTGCAGTTGGGGAAAACCCGCCCTTTGACATCAATGTTATTATTGAGGTGCCGCTCGGCGGCGAGCCGATAAAATACGAGATGGACAAAGCCTCCGGGGCTATGTTTGTTGACAGGTTTTTATATACCGCCATGCGCTATCCGTGTAATTACGGATTTATTCCCCACACTTTGAGCGACGACGGTGATCCGTGTGATGTGTTGGTGGTCGGCCAGCGAGCATTGATGCCGGGCTGTGTGGTAAGAGCCAGACCGGTCGGCGTATTGTTGATGGAAGACGAGGCTGGCTTTGACGAAAAGATCGTCGCCGTACCCCATAGCAAATTAACCCCGTTTTACGATCAGGTGAATTCTTACAAAGACCTGCCAGAAGTCCTGCAACAACGCATCCCGCATTTTTTCGAACACTATAAAGACCTGGAAGCCGACAAATGGGTAAAAATCAAAGGCTGGGCCGACCGCAACAAAGCCGGCGAAATGATCAAAGCGGCGATTAAAGCTTATAGTTAGAGCAATTTGGGTTTGATGGGGGGGACAATCTATCGTCTTGCGCCAGAGTGAAGCTGTTCCCCCCATGAAAAATGAAGGAAGGAAAGAAAGTACACCCCTCCCAAAAACTCCCTAAAAAAACCTAGACAACCGCAATATTCTCCTTAAAACGTCCATAACCAAATTTTGGGCTTTATAATAATCCTTAAGGGGGAACTATGTCTATTTCTGAACTTGTAAAACTGCCGCCAATCGTTGGCATCTTTGGTCTTTTGATTGCGCTTGCCTTGTATTTTATTGTCAAAAGATATCCTGAGGGCGATGACAAGGTCAAAAAAATAGGCGACCAAATCCATTTGGGCGCTATGGTGTTTATGAAACGCGAATACAAAATGCTGACCATGTTTTTGGTGGTGTTGACCATTATTGTCTGGCTCGCTCTGGGTAAGGAAACCGGTATAGCCGTCATCGTCGGGGCAGTATCCTCCTCTATTGCGGGTTGGCTCGGCATGTATGCGGCCACTAAGGCCAATGTGCGTACGGCAACGGCGGCGAAAGATCATGGCTCAGCCAAAGCGCTTACTGTTGCATTTTTCGGCGGCTCCATCATGGGCTTGTGCGTTGCGGCGCTTGGCCTGATTGGCTTGGGCGGTTTGTTTATGGTCTACGGCCTTGGCGGCGATTTATCGCCAGAGAATTTAAAGCGCAATGTACATGCACTTGAAGGCTTTGGTATTGGCGCGTCTTGTGTGGCTTTGTTCTCGCGGATTGGCGGCGGTATTTTCACCAAGTCTGCCGATGTTGGCGCTGACCTGGTTGGTAAGCTTGAAGCAGGTATCCCCGAAGACGACCCGCGCAATCCAGGTGTAATCGCTGATAATGTTGGTGATAATGTTGGTGATGTTGCCGGTATGGGCAGTGATATTTTCGAAAGCTATTGCGGGGCCATGATTGCCTCTATCGCTATTGCTGCGATCATGGGCAGTACGGCCTTGATGTTCTTGCCATTAGCACTCGCAACCATCGGCTTGGTGGCTTCCATTTTGATGATCGGCGTGGTTAAAATATTCTCGGGCGCAGCTCCGGCAACGGCACTGCGTATCGGTACTTTGGGTGCGCCGGTTCTATTTTTGGCGGCTGCTTATGTTCTTATTCAAAAAATAGGTATTGAGACGTCCGTTCTGGACGATATTGACACACCGCTTAAAGTTTGGCTGGCTGTTGCCAGTGGTGCGGCTGGTGGTGTAGCCATTGGCTTGATCACCGAATATTATACTGGTGGTTCTCCTGTGCGCAAAATCGCCAAATCCGGCAAAACAGGACCAGCAACGGTTATGATCACGGGTCTTAGCGTTGGTATGCAATCGGTGGTTATTCCTCTATTGGTGTTGGCAACGATTGTTTTCGTCTCTACCTCTTTGGTCGGTATTTACGGTGTTGGTATTGCCGCAGTTGGCATGTTGGCCACGGTCGGCATTACTATGGCCATTGATGCTTACGGCCCTGTGGCTGATAATGCTGGCGGTATTGCAGAAATGGCTGGTATGGGCAAAGAGGTGCGCGAAATCACCGACGGCCTTGACGAGCTTGGCAATACGACGGCGGCGATTGGCAAGGGCTTTGCCATCGGTGCAGCCGCACTTGCCGCCTTGGCGATCATTGTTGCTTTTGGTGCAGTGGTGCAATCACACCACGCAGCATTTTCCATGGAGCTTTCCAATCCGAAAGTCTTGGTTGGTCTGTTTATCGGCGGAACAGTTCCGTTCCTGGTCGCGGCCATTACCATGACCGCCGTGGGCGATGCCGCCTTTGAAATGATCAATGAAATCCGGCGTCAATTTAAGGAAATACCTGGTCTGTTAGAAGGCAAAGCAGAGCCTGATACGGCTAAATGCGTAGACATTGCCACCACAGCGGCGCTCAAGAAAATGTTGCTTCCTGGTGCAATCGCCGTTGGTGTGCCGCCGCTGGTTGGGTTTGTGCTGGGTGCGGAAGCCCTCGGCGGTTTCCTGGCCGGGGCTTTACTGACCTGTGTGCTCATGGCTTTGTTCATGGCCAATGCGGGCGGTGCCTGGGACAATGCCAAAAAATATGTGGAAAAAGGCAATTACGGCGGCAAGGGTACGGACACCCATATGGCGGTTGTTGTTGGCGATACGGTTGGTGACCCCTTCAAGGACACATCCGGCCCGGCCATGAATATCCTGATCAATGTCATGGCGATTGTCAGCCTGGTGATTGCACCATTGTTGACGGTAAACGGAATATTCTCCTAAAGGCTCAGAGTCTGATACTAAAACGAAAAACCCGGTGCCTAGCAGCACCGGGTTTTTTTATAGCAGTTTCTATTTTATAAAAGCCTCGTGCCTGCCACCCGCCCTTCCAGGTCAAGCAAAAACTCTTTGGTGGGTATGCCGCCGCCAAAACCAGTCATGGATTTATCCGCACCGATGATGCGGTGGCACGGCACGATCACCGGAATGGGATTAGCATTGTTGGCCCCGCCAACGGCGCGTGAGGATTTCGGG
Source organism: Robiginitomaculum sp. (assembly GCA_016765135.1). Lineage (GTDB taxonomy): Bacteria > Pseudomonadota > Alphaproteobacteria > Caulobacterales > Maricaulaceae > Robiginitomaculum_A. The sequence goes on along the minus strand of JAESQN010000015.1, from coordinate 81,676 downwards.
TTGTTGATAGCGTGGGCGATATCGCCATAAGAACAGGTCTCCCCGTAAGGCACGTCGATCAGTGCTTGCCAAACCGAGCGTTGGAAATCCGAGCCACTCAATTTGATAGCCACGGTGAATTTTATACGCGTCCCTGCGAAATATTCCGTCAGTTCTTGTCTGGCTTGGGTGAATTTCGTCCGGTCTTGTTTCCACGCGGGTAAAGGGTCACGCGGGATATGACCCTCATGCCCCGCTTGCGCCGCTTCTTCACCGATGGGGGGAAAGCTGACAAAGCGTAAATACGCATCACACCCCGCCAATAACAAAGACCCAATCGGCGTATCCAAATAATCATAATAGCAAATTTTATCAGACGTCTTCTTCAAATCTCGCATATCTATATCTCCGCTTTACCCATTACGAATAAACCGCCTTGGCCTGCTTCGCAACCGCTTCCATGGCACTTGCATAAGGCCCGGGGCCGTAGCTGATACGGGCAACCCCCTGCTTGGCCAAAGTTTCCGCGTCCGGGCAATTTGGCCCCATCATAATATTGACTGGCATAGGCGATATTTCGCAAAGCGTTTTAATCGCCGCCGCATCAATCAGACCGGGTACGAACAACCCGTCTGCCCCTGCTTGGTTGTAAGCCTGCGCTCTTTGTATAACTTCGTCCAACAAAACATCTATTTGAATATTGCTGCCCGCCTGTAAAAACACATCGGTGCGGGCATTGATAAAGGCCGGAACTCCGGCCCCGTCCAAAGCTTTACGCGCCGCCGCAATACGGGCGGCTTGTTCCGGGATACCGTAAAGTGCGCCTGCGCCCACGACCTGGTCTTCAAGATTAAACCCTGCGGCACCCAGATCTACGGCCCGCATCACCGTATCAGCGACCGTTTGCGGCTCCGCCCCATAACCGCCTTCCAGGTCAATGCTCACGGGTATATCCACAGCATCTATGACCCGTTTCAAATTACGCAAAGCGGCCCCCAGCGGCAGTTTTTCTCCGTCCGGATACCCATGCGCACCCGCAACAGAAGCACTCCCCGTTGCAATAGCTTTGGCACCAGCATCCGCAACAATTTTCGCCGTACCCGCGTCCCATATATTATAAAGGACAAGCGGGTTGCCGCTTACATGTAAATCCTTAAATGCCTGTATTTGTCTTGTCGTCATTATCATCTCCAAACTTGTTTTGCTTTGAAAGACCATATACCAACATATAATTATAACTGGCCGGAAACGGACATTGTCGTTTTTTGCTATTCCCAAAGCGTGGGGATTTTGCTTGGATGCAGTATGTTGGATTTTGATACCTGTAACGAAGCGCGCTTGCGCAAAGACCCGGCCTATGACGGTGTGTTTTTTACGGCCGTGAAAACCACGCGGATATATTGCCGCCCGGTTTGTCCTGCACCGCAGCCGAAAACGGCAAATATTGCGTTTTATCCAAGCGCCGCTGCTTGCGAAGACAAAGGCTACCGACCATGCTTGCGCTGTCGCCCGGAAACCGCACCGTTTTCTCCGGCGTGGAACGGGACAAAGACCACGGTTGAACGGGCCATGCGGCTTATTAACGACGGTGCGCTGGACGATACGGATACGGAAAGCTTTGCCGGGCGGCTCGGCTTGGGTGCGCGGCAACTTAGCCGCTTGTTCCAAAAACATCTTGGCACCACGCCCGGACAAGCGGCAAAAACCGCACGGGTGCAAAGAGCCAAACGCCTGCTCGACGAAACCGCCCTGCCCATGACCGAGATCGCTTATAAAGCCGGGTTCAAATCCCTGCGCCGGTTCAACACCGTATTTAAGGAAACCTACCGCCGTCCCCCGACCGAGATTAAACGCCGCTCACTTAGGTAGCGCCATCTGTTCTCGTCATTGAATTTCTAATCGCGCCGGCGATTTATGCCTAATCGGCCCAAGCGCCAGATTAAGGCATCAATCCGGTCTTGCCCGAAAAACGGCTCACCGTTTAGCACAAATGTCGGCACGCCCCAATGGCCTGCGGCCCGTAAATCCTTGTCATGTTGGTCGATGAGCGCGTCAGTTTTGGCCGCGTCAATGCCCGCTTCCAAAACCTCCAAATCAAGGCCAATGCGCGCAATCGCCGAGCCGAGCCGCCCGTCTTCAAGCCATTTCTCCCCGCTCCACACAAGCCGCCCGACCTCGTCCAGAAATTCAAGACCTTTGCCCGCCGCACTCGCTGCCACACCCAACCGCGACAGTCGGCGCACAAGGGGTTGGTCTTTGGCGAATGCCCCGGTTTTTGGATCAGTGATCACCGGGTCGGGTTGGGGCATAGACATTTTTTGCCCTGTCATTTCAGCAATACGCAGTATATCACGAAACAAATACCCCATCCATTCCGGCCCGCGACTGTCAAAAAATTCAGGCTGCCTAAGCGCCAAAGGCAACACAATTTTCACATTGACCTCCACGTCCCATGCGCGGCGTAAAGCCAAAACCGGCTTCACCGCCAAATAAGAATAAGGCGACCGAAACGACCAATAGAGATCAATTTGTTGTGTCAATGTATTTTCCTCTCTTTGTGGTAATGACGACCAATATAAACCAGAGAAACCACAAAAACCGCGCCGAACAAGCCGTTAGTTTTATAGAAAAATAGAAAAAGAAATACGGCGCTGACTGCGCTCAATATATGCCCCACCCAACCTCTATACGTTACCAAAAAATCCATGTTCAAGCATAACAATAAAACGAAGACAATCAATTGCTGATCCCGGATGGGCCAGGGGTATCGCATGAAGGTTATTGGGGTATTTCAATACATCTATAAGTAGGGAGCTTTTAAAAACTACACCCTCAAATTCCGCTCTTACCCGCGCAGGCGGGTATCCAGTCGGGATTTCAAGGTGGATACCCGCCTGCGCGGGTATGAGCGGGGCGTGAGATGAGGTATATATTAAAAAATACATTCATGCGATACCCCTGTGGTAGGAGGAGTTTAGGGTGGCATGTCAGCATTAAATTTTATGCTGTAAAATCAACATAGACACGGACTGTCGGAGAAGTTCGTTATCCAACATTTAACGAGCGCACCTCTCTAATTCGCAACAATCACCGTCTTTAGATTGGTGAATGCTTGCAAGCCTTCTTTGGCCATTTCGCGGCCGAAACCGGAGCGTTTTATACCGCCGAACGGTAGGCGTATGTCTGAGCTGGCATAGCGGTTGATATAGGTGGAGCCGGCTTCCAGTTCGCTTATGGCTCTGGCTTGTTCATCTGTATCTTTAGAAAACAGCACCGAGGATAGGCCGAGATCTGTGTCATTGGCGAGAACGATAGCTTCATCGAAACTCTCTACCTTGAACAGCATGGCCACAGGTGCAAAAATTTCCTGACCGTAAACATCCATGTCTTTACTGATGTTTTCTATAATTGCCGGACGCATATAAAAACCGCGCTTTGGCAAAGCGTGGGTGGAGTGTGTGACGAGCGCACCTTGTGTTTCTGCTCTGGTGACTTGCGCGTTGACGTCATCCAGCGCCCGCTTTGAAGCAATCGGCCCCATGTCCGTTTTCCCGTCCAGCGGGTCTCCCAAATTCATGGCGTTCATTTTGGCAAGAAATGCCGCTTTGAAATCATCATAAATACTGGCGTGAACAATCAGGCGTTTGGCAGCGATACAGCTTTGGCCATTATTGCGCATCCGCCCGGTTATAGCGTGATCCACGGCGGCGTCCAGATCAGCGCTCGGCATGACGATAAACGGGTCTGCCCCGCCCAGCTCCAGCACACAGGGTTTTATCTGCGCACCGCATATACTGGCCACCGCCGACCCGGCCGCTTCCGAACCCGTGAGAGAAGCGGCGTGGATACGGTCGTCTTCAAGGATGGCTTTGACCGCGCCTGAACGGATTAACAAGGTTTGAAATACGCCCGCCGGAAAGCCGGCTTGGGTGAACATTTCCTCCAGTGACAATGCACTACCCGGCACATTTGATGCATGTTTGAGCAAGCAGGTATTCCCCGCCAAAATTGCCGCCACCGCCACGCGGATCACCTGCCAAAACGGGAAATTCCACGGCATAACTAACAGTATGGTGCCAAGCGGTAGCGGGCGGGTAAATGCCTGCTTGTATTCTGTCTCCACCATCTCGTCTGCTAAATATGTGGCAGCCATGTCCGCCGTATAGCGGCAATATTTGACGCATTTATCAATCTCGGCCCTACCTGCCTTTAAGGTTTTTCCCATTTCGGTGGACATAAGATGGGCGCAAATATCCGTATTGGCTTCCAGCGCATCTGCGAGAGTATGTACCAATTGCGAACGGCGCGAAAGTTCCGTCTTGCGCCAAGACGCAAAAGCCATGCTTGCATTGGTTATAGCAGCTTCAATGCCGCCAGCGTCCAGCTCTGTGTAAACCTTGATGGTTTGGCCCGTCGCCGGGTTTATGCTTGTAATCATTAGCTTGCCTTTATTTCTCAAAATACATCTACCCCAATGGGATTAGATGTGAAGAGGAGAATACAGATTTGTGCAAATTTGCGTTAAAATGTGATGCGCTTATAACGCTGACGAGGTACAAGCATAAACGAGGACAGTATTTTATGACATCACCAGACTTCAAGCTTGAAAACTTTCTGCCCTATAGGCTCTCTGTAGCGGCAAATGCGGTCTCAAAACGCATTGCCAAAAGTTATGCGCCTTATAAACTCAGCCCGACCCAATGGCGGGTTATGGCCGTGTTGGCGGGCGGAGCTGATATGACGGCGGGGGCGGTCACCGATAAAACCGGGATGGATAAAACCACCATTAGCCGCGCCGTAGGTAAAATGATTGAACGCGGGCTTGTCCACCGCTGCGCCAGCGATAGTGATGGCCGGGCGGCACCATTATCTCTTAGCACCCAAGGCAAGGCAATGTTTGACAAAATAGTGCCAGAGATTATGGCGCAGGAGAAAAAGCTAAAGGCCATGTTTTCGGATACGCAATTGCGCGAGCTTGAAAATTTCTTGGCGCGGCTCAAAAACCAACCGTAACACCTTAATAATATCTAGAATCTCGTAGGGTGGATTAGCGTTTTTTGCGCGTAATCCACCATTGGCACACACCGCACGGTGGATTACGCCAAGAGGCTAATCCACCCTACAGAATTGTGAGGTCAATCAAAAATATTTACGGTACTGACGTAGCTCAAAAACCAACCGTAAAAATGTCTGGTGCTTTATGTGCTTTGCCCCTAAAGGGGGCGCAAATAGATATGAAACGGTTTCCCTGTTATGACGGATAGAATTAAAACGCTGCGTAATGTAGCTATTGTAGCCCATGTTGACCACGGCAAGACGACTTTGGTGGATAAACTCCTGCGCCAATCCGGCACGCTGTCAGAGCGCGGCGAACTGGCTGAACGGGTTATGGATAGCGGCGACATTGAAAGAGAACGCGGCATCACCATTTTGGCCAAAAATACGGCCATTGCCTGGAATGCCCCTGACGGCGTCGAATGGCGCATCAATATTGTCGACACACCGGGACATGCGGATTTCGGCGGCGAGGTCGAGCGGGTCTTGTCCATGGTCGATAGTGTAGTTTTGTTGGTGGACGCGGTTGAAGGCCCCATGCCCCAAACCAGTTTCGTTACCAAAAAAGCCCTTGAGCAAGGTCTCAAACCCATCGTCGTGGTCAATAAAATTGACCGGGTCGGGGCGCGCCCTGACTGGGTGGTTGACCAGACCTTTGATTTGTTTGACCGCTTGGGTGCTAACGACGAGCAAATGGACTTCCCGGTTGTCTTCGCGTCCGCCCTAAACGGCTGGGCCAGCATGGACAGCGGGACTGAAGGCACGGACATGACGCCGTTGTTTCAAACCATCGTTGACCATACCCCCGTGCCGGATGTTGACCCGGACGGGCCATTGCTGCTGCAAATCAGCGCCCTTGATTATTCGTCCTATACCGGCGTGATCGGCATTGGCCGCGTGTTGCGCGGTGCTTTGAGGCGCGGGCAAAATGTTATGGTCGTGGCGGCGGACGGCATCACCCGCAAGGCAAAGATTTTGCAGCCATTCGGATTTTTGGGACTTGACCGGGTCGAGATGGACGCGGTTTATGCGGGCGATATTGCTTGCTTTACCGGCATTGACCAGCTCGGGATTTCCGATTGTATTTGTGCGCCGGAAACGGTTGAAAAACTTCCTGCGTTGAGTGTGGACGAACCGACCATTTCCATGACATTTCAAGTCAATAACAGCCCATTTGCGGGCCGCGAAGGTAAATATGTGACCTCGCGCAATATTGGCGACCGCTTGCAAAAAGAACTGATCCACAATGTCGCCCTCAAAGTACAGCCCCTTGATGACCCGGATAAATTCCAGGTCTCCGGGCGCGGCGAACTGCATCTTTCCATCCTGATAGAAAACATGCGCCGCGAAGGTTATGAGGTGGCTATTTCCCGCCCGCAAGTGATCAACAAAACCATTGATGATGTGTTGTGCGAGCCGTGGGAAATTTTGACCATTGATGTGGAAAGCGAACACCAAGGCGCAGTGATGGAAAAACTAGGCATACGCAAGGGTCAGCTTAAAGACATGGTGCCGGACGGGCGCGGGCGCGTACGGCTTGATTACGAAATTCCCACACGCGGCCTAATTGGGTTTAGGTCAGATTTTCTAACCACCACGTCTGGTTCCGGCCTGATGTATCATGTGTTTGATAAATATGCGCCGCGTGTTGGCGGCACCATCGGGCGGCGGGCCAAAGGTGTTTTGATCTCCAAACATACCGGGACTGCGGTGGCGTTTGCACTGTTCAATTTGCAAGAGCGCGGCAAAATGTTTGTCGGTCATCAGGCTCCGGTTTATGAAGGCATGGTCATTGGTATCCATGCCCGCGATAATGATTTGGTCGTCAACCCGATCAAAGGCAAACAGCTCACCAATGTCCGCGCATCGGGCACCGACGAAGCCGTGGTTTTGACCACACCGATTGAGACAACGCTGGAATACGCGCTGGAATTTATCAATGACGACGAACTGGTCGAGGTCACACCCCTGAGCATCCGCATCCGCAAACGCTACTTACTGGAGCATGAGCGCAAAAAAGCTTCGCGGCGGGCTGGAGAAATTAGCTAAGGCAAGAAACCCGTTAAGTCCCTTTCCTTTTATCGATAAACCTGTATAGGAAGCCGTAAAAGTATTATAAAAGGGACAATATGTTTAAGTCTTTACTTATCAGTGTGTTTGCGGGCGCTTTGTTGGTGTCATGTGGAGAAACAAATACTTCCAAACCAAACATCAGCAAAGCCCAGATTGAGACGCAAAGCCAAGAACTAAACGACTGGTTTGCGGCACGCTACGAAGAAGATTTGGCCCGCTCGCCCATGCTCCAGACTTATCTGGGTCTCAAGACGTCTCAGGATAAATTGGATGATGAGTCACAAGCGGCGCTGGACGAAAACTATGCGATTGAGCAACAAAATATCACCGAAATGCGGAAATTGTTTAATCTGGACAAGCTCGACCGCCAGGGCAAAATATCCTACCGCTTGTTTGAATATAATGGCGATGTCTCCAAAACGGATCATCCCTATTTAGACCACCAATATGTGTTCAACCATATGTCCGGCCCCCACAGTAATTTTCCCACCTTTATGGTCAATTTCCATAAAGTCGAAACCATAGAGGATGCGCGGGGCTATATTGCGCGGCTGGGTGCCGCCAAGCAGTATTTCGCCCAGTTCCAAGCCCGCACGGAAGACCAAGTCAAAGCCGGCATAGTTCTGCCGAAATTCGTCTACGGCAAATTGATCACTGCGTCCAAAAATGTCTTGGCGGGCGAGCCATTTTCAGAAGGTGCCGACAGCCCTATCTACACAGACATCAAAGCCAAAATTGAAAAACTGGATGCGTCCAAGGCAGACAAAAATGCTTTGCAGGAACAGGCCGAACAGGCCTTGTCCACATCCGTCGGCCCGGCCTATGAGAGTTTGATTGCCATGTTTGAGGCCCACGAAAAAATTGCCGGCAATGACGATGGGGCCTGGAAATTACCAAACGGCGAAGCCTATTATAAAACGCGGTTGCGCTATTACACGACCACGGATCTAAGCGCCGACGCTATCCACGCAATCGGCCTGAAAGAAGTCGCACGCATCCAGGCCGAAATGCGCCAAATCATGCAGCAGGTTAAATTTGAAGGCAGCTTGCAGGATTTCTATAATTTCCTGCGTACCGACGAACAATTTACTTTTTCAAACGACGACGCTGGCCGGGCGCAATATATGCGCGAGGCCACGGCGGTTATTGACGATATGAAAGCCCGGCTGGACGAGCTATTCATCACCAAACCCAAAGCCGATATGGTCGTTAAACGTGTCGAACCTTTTCGCGAAGCGTCTGCGTTTGGCGCATTTTACAACCGGCCAGCCCAGGACGGTTCGCGCCCTGGTACATATTTCATCAATCTCAAAGACGTACGCCAGCAACCAACATATTTGATGCAGGCGCTAGCTTATCATGAGGGTATTCCCGGCCACCATATGCAAATCGCTATTGCCATGGAGTTGGGAGGCATTCCCGAGTTTCGCAAACAGGGTAGTCACACCGCCTATATTGAAGGCTGGGCCTTATACGCCGAAAGCGTCCCGGCGGAGCTGGGGCTGTACACCGATCCCTATAAAGATTTTGGCAGGCTCTCCATGGAAATATTTCGTGCGGCACGTCTGGTCGTGGATACGGGTATCCATTCGCAAAAATGGACGCGGGAACAAGCGGTTCAGTATATGCTGGAAAATATCGCCAACCCGGAAGGCGATATACGCGCCGAAATCGACCGCTATATCGTCTGGCCCGGTCAGGCAACCGCCTATAAAATCGGCATGATAAAAATCGGCGACCTGAAAAAATCTGCCCAAGCCGAACTGGGCGATAAATTTGACATTCGCGAATTCCACGACGTGGTGCTGGCCAATGGCTCGGTGCCGTTGTCGGTGTTGGAAGAACTGGTAGGTGAGTGGGTCGCCTCTAAACAATAAAACATTAAGGAGAAGACCATGAAGAAAATTTTGATATTAGGGGTTTGTGTTTTGGCGATTTCGGCCTGTTCCCCAAGTGATAAAACGTCTGCGAGCAAGGGCGAAACGCCTGCACAGCAAAGTGCTGAGCAAACCGCTATGCAAGATCAAAACGTCAAACTGGACGCCTGGTTCGAAACGGTATTTACGGATAATATGAAGCTTTACCCGCAATTCATGACCACATTGGGTATGAAGCAGGACAATGATAAATGGAACAATCCAAGCAAGGCATTTTTCCTGAAGCAGGTCGAGGAGACTAAGCAAAACCTTGAACATATGCGCGAGAATTTCAAATTTTCAGATTTGGACGAAAACCGCCAGCTTTCTTACCGCTTGTTCGAAAGACAAGCCCAGCAACAAATCGACAGTGTGCGCTGGTGGGATTACGGCTATAGGTTCAACCAGATGCGCGGCCAGCAATCAAGCATTCCGTCTTTTCTAATCGGTCGCCACCGCATGGATAATGTCGCCGACGCCAAAGCCTATATCGCCCGGCTGAACGGGGTCAAAGCCTATTTGGCCACCCATGTGGAAAACGAAAAAGCCAGTGTTGCCAAAGGTATTCAACCGCCGCTCTATGTTTATGATCATGTGCTGCGGGATGCGCGCAATATGCTCTCGGGCGCGCCGTTTGACAAAAGCGATACAGTTTCCACATTGCTGGCTGATTTTAGCAAAAAAATCGACGAGCTTGGAATTTCTGATGAGGAACACACTAAACTTACGGCGCAAGCAATTGATGCTCTTTTGACATCTGTCAAACCCGCCTACGAAAGCCTGATTGCGGAAATGGAAGTGATGCAAGCGTCCGCCAGCACGGACGACGGGGTATGGAAACTGCCGGACGGCGGGGCTTATTACGCCGACCGGCTCAAGCGCATGACCACCACGGATATGAGCGCCAGCGAAATCCATGACCTTGGTTTGTCCGAAGTGACCCGTATCCACGACGAGATGCGAGACATCATGAAACAGGTCGGGTTTGAAGGCACATTACAGGAATTTTTCACTCATGTGAAAAATGATCCGGCGCAACTGTACGCAGATTCCGATGCTGGCCGGGACGCCTATATGTCCGATGCCACCGCCATGATCGACACCATGAAAACCCGCCTCGACGAAGTGTTTATCACCAAGCCCAAAGCAGATTTGGTGGTCAAAAGGGTCGAGGCCTTTCGCGAAAAATCCGCCGGCAAAGCCTTTTACAATGGGGCGGCTCCGGACGGATCGCGCCCCGGCGTCTATTATGCCAATCTGTATGTCATGGCCGACATGCCGAAATACCAGATGGAAGCTTTGGCCTACCACGAAGGCATACCCGGCCACCATATGCAAATCTCGATCCAGCAGGAGCTTGGCAGCTTGCCGATGTTTCGCAAATATAGCCGGGTCACGGCCTATTCAGAAGGTTGGGGTTTGTATTCAGAATACCTGCCCAAGGAAATGGGTTTTTACCAAGACCCCTATTCCGATTTTGGCCGCCTGGCTTTAGAGCTTTGGCGGGCCGCAAGATTGGTTGTTGATACCGGGCTGCACGATAAAAAATGGACACGCCAGCAAGCCATTGATTATCTAACCGAAAATACACCCAACGCCGAAAACGACTGTATCAAAGCTATCGAGCGTTATATCGTCATGCCAGGCCAAGCGACTGCCTATAAAATTGGCATGCTAAAAATCCTGTCCCTGCGCGAAGACGCTAAAGCAGAATTGGGTGATAAATTCGACATCCGTGAATACCACGAGGTTATACTGGGTTCCGGCCCCGTTCCCCTCACCATCATGGAAGAACGGGTCAAAACATGGGTGGATTCCAAGGGGTAATAACAACCTAGCTGTTGTAGGTATTTAACCCTGGCATTTATTTTGCGAGAATTACTGGGGTTTTATAAAAATTACTGGTCGATGATCGCCCTTTTTGCAGGAACAATCTGGACATGAAATGCGTTTTCCTTGCGGAAAATTTCGGCCGCATAGGGTTTGATATCGGCCAGTTTCATGTCTTTATATGCCTGCTCCCGGGTGCGAAAATTGTCTATGCTCCAGTTATCGGTTTGCGCGTTGCCAAGCACGCCAATCCAGTATGCATTATTCTCCAGTGAACTGTCGAGCTTCTCAACAACCGGTTTTATAGCCCGCTTAAACTCGTCCTGACTAATATTCATGGCTTGAAAATCTGCGGCGATTTCATGGATTTTCGAGATCATGGTAGGGATGTTTTCCGGCTCAATATCCATTGTCACAAATATATAACCGTAATCCTCAAACCTACGCACGCCATATCGACCAACCCCCGGTGAATAGGTTGTGGCCTCTTCCTCGCGGATGACCTCAATCACTCGGCGCTGAAATATATTACGCAGGATATTCAGGCGGCGGGTGCGAACGACATCTGTACCGTCAGGCGCAGGCCAGTAAATGCGCAATATTGCCTGATTGCTATCCCCTTGGTGTGTGAAACTTACTGGTTTGATATTGCCCTTTGGGAAGACCAATTTCGTCATTTCAGGATAACTACCATAACTACTCTTGCGCACTGGCAACGTACCAAAAGTCTCGGCTACGGCTTTTACGGCGGCATCTTTGTCAATATCGCCAACAATGGTGATGTCAATCATGCCGCTTTGCAGTTGCGGCCCGATCCAGTCTTTTACTTCCCTTATGGTTGGTTTGTAAAATTCGGCCTCTTCTCCGAAACCATAACGCTTGTCGCCAGAGCGGATCAGGCGCGGCACTTCGCGCTCTAATACACCCTGAGCCGTTCCGTCATGAGTTGGATACCAGGCCTTGATACTTTTGAGATAGTTGTTTCTGGCGTCTATTCTGTAACCCGCTGCCGTAACATTAGCGGTCATTAGATTGAATTGATCGCGTAAATCAGACGGTATAGTTGTTATACCCATACGAAATGCCTCACCGTCATAATCAATCATAAACCTTACTCCAACGGCCTTTCCCGCCATTAGAGTACGAATATCATCTTTACTATGGGCTTTAAGGCCACCATTGGTCATCATGTTATAGGCGAGCCTGCGAAGGGCTTCATCCTTGCGCGGAGCGGACAAGGCTCCGTCCCCGATTGCCATTTCGATAGCAACTCGGTCTTTCGAAAATTTTGTTTGCTTGAAATTAAGAAACACATTATTTTCAAATTTCACCAAGTACGCGTCTATATCTTTCACATAGGTATCACTAACAACTTTCCCCGCTGGGCCAAAGTTTGAATAGGCGAATTTACCAATATCTTTAGTTTCTGGCGCGCTAAGCTTTACGGCCCTACTGGCTTCTAAGGCATTACGAATAGCCGTCTTAGGGTCGTCGATTTTTTTACTGGTTGCTAAATATAAAAGCGGATTATCAATGCCCTTCCACCTAGTTTTAAACGCGTCCCAAACTTGATCGGGTGTGATGCTATCTGCATAACTTTCAAAGCGCTCCAACCCTGTTGAAGGGTGAGTGAAAACCCGTTCATTGCCATAGGCATTCAGGATGGACGTTGCAAGCCCGCGGCCAAAGCTCGCAATTGTTCTGCGTGTTCCGGCGGCCTTGGCACTCGCCGTGTAGGACAATCGCGAACGGGCAATTTGTTCATTAAGTTCGGCCGGGGTAAATCCGTATTGCAAGGCCCGGCGCAATTCCTGCTCGCCTGCCGCCAAAGCGGCTTGCCAATTATCGGGATGGCTGCGTATGGTTAAACTCACCCCCTTAGCAGTTTTGTATAACCCCATACCGCCAACCCGTGCCGATAGAAACTCTGCATCCGATTCTTCGCTTAAACGTGCGAGGCGGCGGTTAAGTATTCGCATGCCCAAACGATCAACCAAGCGCGCCTTGCGGTTCGCTACCGTATCGGGTTTTTCTTCAAACGGCTTAAGCGCGGAAATAGTTATATGGGTAAGGATACCGGGATCAGAAAAATACCCAACCCGGCCAGAAATAATATCAGCCTTGCCGATTTCGCGCATTATTCCCGCATCGCCGACGGGCTGCCAATCCGCGAATGTATCTTTGATTTTTTTGATAGCCAAGTCCGTATCAACATCACCGACCAATAAGACAAATGTGTTTTCCGGGCGGTAATATTGACGGTAATAGCTTTCAAACAAATCCGACTGCATAGTGTTCAAAGTTTCGTCAGTACCAATGGGCAAACGTGCGATCAGGCGGCTACCGCCCGTGGAAAATTCAAGCTTGGCCAGCATGGCGCGAAAATTGGCAGTATCGCTACGTGCACGCTTTTCTGAATGTATAATGCCCCGCTCGCGGTCAATCGCGCCTGGATCCAAAGTCATATTTTCAGCGGTCTCGCGCATGATGAAAAACGCTTCATCCAAAATATCTTCGCTTACTTCGGGCAGATTAAGCTTGTAAACTGTCTCGGTAAAATTGGTATGAGCATTGGTATCGGCGCCAAATTGCAGGCCGTAACGTTCCAGCCTTTTTATCATTTCGCCTTCAGGAACATTCTTGGTGCCGTTAAAGGCCATATGCTCCAAGAAATGCGCCAAGCCACGCTGTTCATCCGTTTCGTTCAACGATCCGGTAGCAAACCGCACCCTAAGTGCCGCCGTACCGCTCGGGGTTTTGTTATGCATAACCGCGTAACGCAAACCATTAGCAAGCTTGCCGTAAACAACATTTGGATCGGGTTTCAGGTCGCTGATTTCGTGGACGAAATCATATGTTTGTGATGGCGCAGAGGTCTTTGGTGAACAATTTGTCAGGACTAGCCCAGCAATGAAGATAAGAGCAAGAATACGAAATTTCAAAACAGACTCCAAAAAACACTCTTCAAAAGAGTGAGATTACATAATAATTGAAAAACATGGGAATAAAAATGGCCCGCTCGCCTTGTGATGCAAGCGGGCCGAGTGTTAGTTAGAATCTGGCTCTGACACCCACTGTGAAAGTGCGGCCACCGCCAAAGAATAGTGCATTCGGGTGAAAGAGCTCGGATTGCTCTATACCAAATTGCGAGCTGGTTGCTCCGAGTATATCAGCCGTCTCACGACCTTTCAACAAATCATCTCCTTCAAAAAAGACCGTGTAAAGCCCCTTACCTTCATCACCACCCAATGAATATTGCAGTCTAAAATCAAGGGTAGAAAACTCGGGTGTAATAGTGTTTAGGTCAAACTCATTAAATCCTCGCACGCTGGCTGCCTGGTAAGTATAAATCAAAGATCCAGATAAACTCCCGTCATCATAACGTAGCGAAGCATTACCCGCCCATTCAGACTGCCCAAGTAAAAATCTGTCGAAAGTGAGCGTAATTTGCTGTCCGTTGTCATCACGTGCAATCACATTCGTGGGGAAGTCCCCCGTTGTATAGGTGAGATTGCCAAGTACACTAAAGTTACTCAGATATTCAGGCCATGATTGAGGCAAGAAATCCAACTGCCTAATAATTTCCAACTCAACACCATAAATATCTCCGCCCTCACCATTCTCAGGTCGAACCCGACTAGATTCTGTTGTGTCGGGTAATGCCAGTATGTCTGCAAAAATACCTGGTTCACTCGCTTCAAGGGGAGCGAATACTTCAGCAACACGCGCCCGTAAATCGCCAGTCTCCGCTGTAGGGGAAATGACATTCGTGAAGTTATTAGATGTTTTCTTGTAAAACGCACCAAACCGAATCAACCCAGGATTATCTTTGAAAAAATAAGAAAAATCTAAGTCAAAATTTTCAACTATCGTCGGCGCTAAATCTGAGTTAGGTTCTCTAATAGAGATAGCTTCCCGCCCCGCGCGCAGATCAAGACTAATTGACTCATTGCCAGAAATGGCCGCAAGAGACGGGTTTGTAGTTGAGCGAAAATAAGCCAGCCTTGAGACAAAATTATCCGAGTGGCGATAAGACGCAAGAAGACTCGGCGTCCATTTGTTTTGGACACCACTCGTATCAACAAATTGCACTAACCCCGCATCGGCCAAGACGCCTAGGTTTAAAAAATTAAAAAATCCAGGGTCCATGCGTATACTTGGCGAGGAGATGGAGCTTCCGGTGAAATCAACTTGCTCAAACCGCACACCACCAACAACTTCCAATTTATTTAATGTAACCTTGGACTGAAGCCAACCCGCTATGTTTTTCTCGGTAATGGTCAATGGCGAAATCGCGTTACCACTTACCAATGGAGAGACCGTATTATCAGTAAGTCTAAAACGCCTTTCATTTTCTGGCGTATTTGGATCATCTTCTGTAAGATTGGCGACTTGATTAATGATATTTTGGAGATTTCCAGCCCCCAAGAAAGGTACAGAAAAACCGTCCGCGCCTATAATTGACAAATCCAGAGAGTTGCCAAATGAATTTACACCAAGATCTGTTAAGGACGTAGGACTGCCAAATCTGCGAACAAAGTTCTGTGTAATTGACGATACATTTCCAAGAACATCATTTGAATTGGTCCGTTCCGTATCGGAATATCTACCGCCGACCTCAAAATAATCAACAAATGAAGTTGAAAAATTATAGCGAGTACGCAACTCTAAAGTCTTGCTGTCGCTTATATTGAGACCTTCGGAGCGGGTCGCCCTAAGAACATCATAATTTGACGCATCGTTGATAAAGTCAAGACCAAATTGAGAGAAGTTTGGGACGAAAATACCATCACCCACAACAAGCGCTCCATCGCTGACAACACGTTCGTCCATAGCCGCATTGTCTTGTACATTAGTGACGATCCCTTCTGGATTGATAAAATCAAGAATATTTCTCTGTAGGCCACCAGCGGCATAGGCAATTGATGCATCCGTCTGGTCGCTTACAGACCTAGAAATTCCTGCTTTGTATTCAAGTTCCCACGGGCCAACATCCGTGTCTCCCCGAAAACTATATGTGGTTGTCGTCAGCTCATTTTGCTCCACATCAAGGTCACCTGATGGTCTCACAAATCCCAAATTTCTCCGCGAGCGTACAGCACCATCCAGTTCAGGAATAAAGAGAGGGCTTGTAAAACTAAAAAAACCTTGAGTAGTTCGGGAGAAAGATGTGTCAGCTTTAACATTAGAACGCTGCACATCAAACCGTAAGGCTGTGTGGTCACTAATATCCCATGCCAGATTGATGGAGGCTGTCAAGTTTTCTTGTTCACGTTCGCGTTGCGTATAAACAGCACCTAACCGTAAAGGCTCAGAAAATTGTTCTTCAAAAGGAAATGTCCCCAAGCTGACAGGTAGACGGAATGTGAAAGCTTGACCTTCGGGTAAAACCGTTATAAAATCTTGATTATTTGCCACTTGGATATTCATCCTGTTTGTGTCTCGATATTGCAAATTAGCCGACACACCAAAATTATCACCAAACGACTTTGCTACGGTAATATTGGCTTGAAGCTCATCGCCAAAACCGCCCGCAAACCCCTGCTCGCGCTCAAGGCCAACACTTAAATATTTGTCGCCATAGTCAAGCCCTGAACGGGTTTCTATCTCTACAAGACCGCCAGAACCCGAGCTTTCATGGCTTGGGAGCAAGGATTTATGAATAGTGATTTTAGAAATATTGTCCGCCAGGAAATTACTAAGATCAACCCCCCTATCTATACCCGTTCCTTGTAGCTCCAGGCCATTTAACTGTATATTAATAGCATCTTGATTAAAACCGCGAACCGAAATACTCGTGCCGTCTCCTGTGGCGGCATTCCGAGAAAAGGTCACACCCGATACGCGGCGCAGAGCTTCCGAGACATTTTCCGCAGGAAAACTATTCAGCAAATCAGATGATACGACCGTCGAGCTGTTCGGGGCAGACCTTTGCTGGTTCAAAGCCTGTGCTAAAGAAGAGCGGGTTCCCGTTGTGACGACTTCGTCTATAGGACTGCCCAGTTCAAAATTTTGAACATTCCGAGCCGCTCCAACGGTAATATCCATAGACTGACTTGGCGACCCCAGATAGTCAATATTTAACACATAACGCCCTGAAGGCACATTAGGAAAACGGTATTGACCGCGCACATCGGTAGACGTTCTATATTTTGTGCCCTCAAGAACCAAGATGGCCCCTGCTAAAGGCGCGCCAGAATTAACATCCGTCACATGCCCCACAATTATGCCCGATCCGATGGCAACATTTTGAACGCCTGATTGGGCCGTGTTTGTGCTTTCCTGCGCCAGCGCAGGAACCTGTGCGGCCCCAAATATCAAAGCTGAGACGCTTGCCAATAGTGATCTTTTTGTGTTCTTCGAAATCATGTTGTCTTCCCCAAGGGTTTGCGCTTGTGCGCTTTTCTCACGCGTGATGACAATCATCCCGCTATCTGTGAGACCACCTGAAAGACCTGTTCCCTCGAACATGATCGCTAATGCTTCATCCAATGTGTACTTGCCGTTAACGGGGTTAATCCCATCCGCATTCACCAAATCGAAAGAATATATAAATTCGAGATCAGTTTGCTTATGCACATCATCGACAACTTTGCCGAGTTTCCCCCCATCAACACGTAGCACATATCGATCATTTGCATCCTGTGCAAAGGCAATTGTAGTAAACACAAATGTTGCGCCTACACATATTGCTGTTGTTACAAACTTATTTTGAATCCTCATATTTCTTCATTTTGGCATTATGACAAGCACATATTTAGAGCTTTTACATTTGGCCTCATACCTATAGACAGACCAGATATGTAAACCCGTAAGCTTTTTCCTTTTTTATTTACTTTTTATTATTTTTTGCACGGTTTTGCAGGTGACAATGTAAGTATTGGGGTTAATTTGGGCGGTAAAGCTTAACATGGGTATTGCTCACCCGTTCAACTTCGATATTGGCCATAACATTTAAAGCTTCGAATAAACGCTCAACATCGCCGACTTTGTAATAGGCTACAATTCTCTGGGCGCGCAAATCTTCACCTGCAATCTCTATGGTGAGATCCGTATAGCGGCTTATGTCATTGATAACTTCTCCCAAAGTTTCACCTTTGAAAGATAACTCACCGTCTTGCCAATCCACTTGCTTTTCCAAGGCCGGGGGCAAAACAATAGAAACGCTTTCGACCCCACCGCCAAGAACTGCCGCCTGCCCTGCAGAAACTTCCAATACTGGCAGCACGTCTTTGGGTTTATTTGGTATCAAAATATCAGAAGTGGGTTTTAGGGGCGTTGATTTAAGTGTTACACGACCCTCCGTAACCAACACATCGAGTTTGTTGTCCGTTAGCCGTACACTAAATGCTGTCCCTATGGCCGTTACAATGCCCTTGTCCGTGTTGACAGAAAACGGCTTGCTTTTATCGGATTCTACTTCAAAAAACGCCTCTCCTTTGGAAAGGAATATTTTACGGTTTTCTTTTGAAAATGCGACAGAGACAACACTATTGGTGTTCAGGATAATTTGAGACCCGTCAGGCAGGTTGATCGTCTCTTGTTCGCCAATTGCAGTTTGGTAGGTTGCGGCAAACCCAGGCTCTATTCGTGTCGCAAACTTGTAAGAGGGTATCCCGACCATAACAAGTATCGTCGCAGCAAGAGCGCCCACCGCAACACGTTTGAAGTATTTCATTCTCCGCGCAGCGCGGTCTTGTTGCACGGGTTCTATGGCGGCATCATTTTGTCCATAGTCCGCAAGCTGCTCCACAAAATCCAAACCACCCCAAAACCGGGATAATTCTTCGAACGTTTTTTTGTGCCTGTTACTTTGAGAGCGCCATTGCTTAAAATCGGCGATCCTGGCTTCAGTAATATTATCTTCTTGCAAGCGCATAATCCATTCAGCCGCCTCGCTTTCGATGCGCTTATTATCCGGCAAGGGTATTATATTTAGGCTATCTGTTTTCATATCTCGTTATTCGTCACATCAGTCTTTTATAACACGGTTTTTAAACGCTTCTATTTCGCTCTGTGTCTTTGGTTTGGGGTCAGCCCAGAAATCGGCAAGATCATATTCGTTCTCAATCAAATAGGCGCGGCACTGTAGCATAGCCGCAGCAACACGTTTTTCCACCAGGCTCACAGACACATTTAAGCGTGTAGCGATTTGCTTGAATTTCAGCCCCTCAACTCTTCGCATAACAAATACCCGTCTTAATTCTGGTGGCAAACTTGCCAGAGCCTGTGAAAAAATGAACAAACGTTGACGCGCATCCAGCGCATCGTCTGCTAAAATCAAGCTCTTATCCTTATAGACAGACGAGATTGACGAATCCTCAATAGATTGTGACGTTGTATTCACTTTTCGCACGACTTCATTGATTGCCAGGTTTTTAGCGATCCTAAAAAGCAAGCGCTCTGGTTCATGAATATCACCGCGAAGTTCCGCCGCAAACCCCGCTAGAAAAACGTCCTGTGCCAAATCTTCAACATCTGCCGGGTTGGACCGGTATTTGCCAACTATCCTTCTGATCGCCTGCTGCTGGTTTTGAAATGCCTTCAAAATTTTTGACATTTAGTTTTCTTTCATACTCAAGACAATTAGTAAGCATAATACATCAAGTGTATCATGTAAAGCTACGCAATGCTATGAATGACGCGTCTACTTTTACCCCCGCGCATAAGTGTTGAAAATTCCAAGGCCGAGCAGGAACTTACACCACTCTATAATGTTAATTGTCCGATTTATCAGAACCACCTCACCGATTGACAGCTTTCAGCATTGAATTCACTGCAACATTGTGTGAATACTCCCCAATGAGCGCACCAAAAATCAACCCTCACCCTTGGACGGCCAGTGTGCTCACCTTGTTTCCGGATGTATTTCCGGGGGTTTTGGGGTGTTCTGTGATTGGTAGCGCGTTAAAAGATGAAAAATGGGCGCTTGAGGCTATAGACATACGTGATTTTTCCTATAATAAGCACCGTTCTGTTGACGCGAGTCCAAGCGGCGGCGGGCCGGGCATGGTTCTGACCCCCGAAGTGAGTGCAAGAGCAATAGACAGTGTGGCGCGAAAGTTGGGTGATTCTGATGATCCGCGACCGCTGATATACCTGACACCGCGTGGGCGGCCCCTCACCCAAAAACGGGTCAAGGAGCTGGCGAGCGGGCCGGGTGTAATTGTGTTTTGCGGACGCTTTGAAGGCCTGGACGAACGGGTTATCAAGGCGCGGGACATGGAAGAGGTCTGTATCGGGGATTTTGTCCTGGCAGGCGGTGAGGCGGCGGCGCAGATGCTGATCGAAGCATGTGTGCGGTTATTACCGGGAGTTCTCGGTAGTGATACGTCGTCCGAAGAAGAGAGTTTTGAAGACGGGCTTTTGGAATATCCACTTTACGCCAAACCGCGTGAATGGGAAGGCCGAAAAATCCCGGAAGTTTTATTGTCAGGCAACCATAAGCGTATTCGCGAATGGCGCCGGGCCGAGATGGAAAAGATAACAAAGGAACGACGCCCGGATTTGTGGCAAAGCTACACAAAGGGTATCAAGGAGAAGTAAGATGAACATTATTGAAAAACTAAACAAAAAAGAAGAAGCACGGCTTCTGGATAATGGTAAAACCATTCCGGAATTTTCCGCTGGTGATACGCTTGTGGTACAGGTCAAAATTAAAGAAGGCACACGCGAGCGTCTACAGGCTTTTGAAGGTGTGTGTATTGCCATCAATGGTTCCGGCCTCAACGAGAGCTTCACCATGCGCAAAATTTCCTACAATGAGGGAGTGGAGCGGGTATTCCCGATCTATTCACCTCTGGTGGACAGCATCGAGATCAAACGCAAAGGCAAGGTACGCCGCGCCAAGCTTTATTATCTGCGCGAACTCCGTGGTAAATCAGCCCGTATCGCCGAGCGCGTAACCGGACGCGGTATCGACCAAACACGCGGTAAGAAAAAATAAAACTATCGTTCTGCTTTGGTAGAATAGTAGGCATAAACGGGTTCCCCAATGGGAGCCCGTTTTTATTTGGGCTAAGGAAGTGTAGAGGTTATGGGGTTTGTTGCGCAATAGCGATTGAGGCTTGCAAATGATCTTCCCGGGTCGTTGTTGTCAGAGCTATATCAATATTTTTATTTTCAAATACAAACTCCAAAGCCTGACCAGCCTGGCTCTGCCCCGGCCCCTTTGGCATGTTCAATCTAGTATGTGCCTGCCATAAATCAGATCTGTTCCTGGCCAGCGCCCTGGCCAAATACCAAAATTGGCTCCGTGTCGTCGGTAAAAACAGCCCTTTGCGGTATAAGCCGCCCATGAGGGGCGCGATTGAGACGACGGTTTTTCCGTTTTTTTTCGCCTTGGCAAATACCGTCTCATGGGCTTGGTTAAGAATATTATACTTCCCCATCACCACATCGATATAGGGCACGCCTGCCGCCATATCCAGATACTTGCCGTGACCGCATACCCCTGCGTAGCGAATTTTACCTTGCGCTTTTAGTTTGGAAAAAACCTGCTCGCTTGCGGCAATTTGATCGGTGTCGGGCCCGTGCAGATAAAGAATATCCAGGCGTTCACGGTGCAAACGCTTAAGGCTCGCTTCGACATCCGCAATGATAGCGTTTTGTGAGAAATTCTTTACTACGCGGCCTCTTTTATTAGAACTGGCATCAAAACGGGTTCCCGTCTTTGAACTAATAAATACATTATCAGCAGGGACGTCTTTGAGTACACGGCCTAAACGCTGCTCGGCTTCGCCGTAAAACCCGGCAGTGTCAAAATGCACGATACCGGCGTCTATGGCCGCTCGCAGGATTGTTGCGCATTTTTCCTCAGAAAACCAGCGTTTGCCAAGAACACCAGAACAGCCAAAACCAAGGCGCAAACTTTCACTTTTCAGCATATTTCCTTGTCCCCAAAACTTAGCAACCGCCTACACCAGGCAGGCTCTCATACACTCAAATATTTTCGCAGTCTAAGTGAAAATATGGAGGCTGTCCCCCAATATTACCCTTTAAAAGCAAGCTTTACACATATTTGTTCGAAGCCCGGGACCCAGACTATAGTGAATTAGGGATTTCTTAGTTTATAAAATAATAGACTTGGTATAGGCATGAATACGCAGAACCATGACAAAACCAGACGAAATAAATGAGAGCTAAATGACCAAGATAACCTCGCCGAAAACCCGGCCTGACGATTTTTACCGAATCAAAAAATTGCCACCTTATGTGTTTCAAGAGGTCAATACACTGAAAGCGAAACTGCGCGCCGAGGGGGCCGACATTATTGATTTTGGCTTTGGCAATCCTGACCTGCCAACGCCGCCCCATGTCATTGATAAATTGATCGAGACGGTTAGAAAGCCAAACACGACGGGGTATTCGGTGTCCAGAGGCATTTTGGGATTGCGCCAGGCTTGTGCACGTTATTACCAACGCCGCTTTGATGTGAGCCTTGATCCTGAGAGCGAGATCATTACCACAATTGGCTCCAAGGAAGGGTTTGCTAATCTGGCGCAAGCCATCACAGCGCCGGGCGATATTATCTATGCGCCGGATCCGTCCTACCCGCTCCATGCTTACGGGTTTATCATTGCGGGAGCGGAAATACAGGCTATCCCCGCCATCACGGCTGATGAATATCTCGCGGGGATTAAATCCGCATTGGCCAGCGCCGCGAAACCGCCATTGGCCATAGTGGTGTGCTTCCCGTCCAACCCAACGGGCCATGTGGCTGATCTGGATTTTTACCGCGAAATCGTCCAAATCGCCAAGCGGCACAATATTTTAGTGCTGTCAGACCTCGCCTATTCGGAAATATACTTTACCAATCCGCCGCCGTCTATTTTCCAAATAGAGGGGGCGCGGGACATTGCCGTGGAGACGATTTCACTCTCCAAGACATATTCCATGGCCGGTTGGCGCATGGGTTTTGCCGTAGGCTCCAAACGCCTGATTGCCGCCTTGGCCAGGGTCAAGTCCTATCTTGATTATGGTGCCTTCACCCCTATTCAGGTAGCGGCCTGTGCGGCGCTGGACGGGCCGCAAGATTGCGTTGATGATGCTCGTAATATTTACAAAGCCCGCCGTGATGTCCTGGTCGAAAGCTTTGGCCGCGCAGGTTGGGACATCACCCCGCCCGATGCGTCCATGTTTGTTTGGGCTAAATTACCGCCTGCTTTTGCAAGCATGGGATCCTTGGAATTTTCAAAACGCTTGATGACAGAGGCAAGCGTTGCGGTCTCCCCAGGTATAGGGTTTGGTGCAAATGGTGAGGGCTATGTGCGCATGGCCGTAGTAGAAAACGAGCAACGAATTCGCCAAGCCGCCCGCAATATCAAACAATTTTTGACTTAATTTTGCACCACCCAAACTGCGGGTAGTAAGCCGCTTATTTGGCTTTAGAGGCTGGAGAAGATGTAGGTGCCGTGCCTGTCGGTTTCGTTTTACGGCTACACTTACCGTCAAAAAATGCGCCGTTGGCAATGGTCAGATGATCTTGCACCAAATCTGCCATAACATTCGCCGTTTCAGCCATTTCTATGGTACTGGCGGTGATTTTTCCGGTCACTTTTCCGCGTATAAGCACAGTACCGGCTATGATTTTACCGTTTACAGCGCCCTGCTCGCCTACAGTAAGTGTTGTGGCTTTAATATTGCCTTCTAGCCGCCCCTCGATTTGCACATCGCCGTCTGTACTGATTTCACCGGTGACGACAAGATCACGGCTTAGAATAGACGGTGTGCTGGAGGGGGCTTTTGCCCGGGAAGGTACACCGGGCTTTTTACCGGCTTCACTTGATTTAGGGGATGGTGAATTGGACGACGATTGGTTTTTACTGAACATATTGGCCGGCTTTCATGAATTTCTTGGGGTTGTAGGTGCGGTTCTCGAAGATAATTTCATAGTGTAAATGGGTAGATGTTGAGCGCCCGGATGATCCCATGCCAGCGATTTTCTCACCTTTTTCCACTATTTGTCCTCGCTTGACATAGGTTTTTGCCAGATGGGCATAGCGGGTGATAAAACCATGCCCGTGATCAAGTTCCACCACACGCCCGTAACCAGAGCGCCGCCCGGAAAATTTGACCTTGGCATCAGCCGTGGCTACGATTGGCGCAAGGCGGTAAGAAGCCATATCCATACCGCTGTGCATGGTCGGACGCTTTGTAAACGGGTCTTTGCGTTGCCCGTAAGGTGAAGTGAGATAATTTTCTGCATCAATAGGGTGCGCTAAAGGGACGGATTTTAATGCAGCTTCCAAAGCTTCTGATTCTGTTGCGCGGGCCTTTATGCTGTCAAGGCGGGGCAAAAACACACTTGTGTTTACGGCATTTATTGCGGATTTTTTCCCGCTAATCTCGATCAAAGGCCCGCCCATCCCGCCTGTGCCGTTTTTAAGAATGGCTTCAAGTGACAAACCTGTTGACCTTAATACGGCCCGAGATTTTTCAATCTTGTCCTGAATTTTACGCTCGCCTTGATGCAGAATTTTGTTTTGGTCCAGCTCAAGATTAACAAGTGACGCGTCAATAACTGTTCCGGTCGCCATATTTATCTGTTGGCCAAATTTCACCCGCGCTTCTCTTGGTATTATATCGTCAACCATCGGGGACATCAAAATTTCACTGGACGCGTATTTGGTCGGGTTCAACTCTTCGGCAGTGGGCACAATGCCGCCCTTGGTAATCATGGCGACGATTGTGTTATGTTTGTCTTCAAAATGCTTTGCCGCAAGTTCAAATTGTTCTTGTTGCTCAACCAGGAGCGTGCGGGCATCTTTTTCCTGGGCCTCAAGATCTACAAGATAACGCTCATATTCCGCTTTTTGCACCATCAATTCTTTCGAAGATGAACGAAGCGGACTTTGCCCCCACAAGACCGTAAAAAACGTGAACAAGAACCACAATGCTAGAAACGAACCCGCCATAGCCATGATAATTTGCGCCCGGGTAGACAAGATAAAATAGTTCACCTGACCGCCTGTTCTGTGAATGAACTGGCGCTCCGGGAACGTCTTTAAAACGCGCTCGCGTATGTTGTCTCGTGATATGTCTAACATGTATCCCCGACGTTTGGTGGTCTTTACTATAGGATAGAAGTTTTAACAAGCTTTCAAGAAAAAAATGTTCTTTAATTTAAAAATATATGAATATTTAATGTTCAGACCATGTTTATTGATAGAGCGAGGGGTTCACTGATAGAGCGAGGCGGGCATGCCTGCCAATTCGCGGGCTTTTGTGTTAAATGGCGGCTTTAATCCCCCCTTGTAATAGGTTTCCACCAAGGATTGGAAATATATATCCGGGTTGTGGTTTTCCCTATGGCAAATATGGTAAAACCAGCGGGTTCCAGCAGCAACATGAGCTATTTCCTCCCGGTAAATCACCTCCAATATAGCGGCGCTTTCGGGATCGTTGACACTGACCAGTTTTTTGATCATGCCGGGTGTGACATCCAGCCCCCGTGCTTCCAACACCATAGGGGCGACCACGAGGCGAGCTGCCAGGTCATGGGACGTGGCTTGTGCGGCTTGCCAAAGCCCGCCGTGGGCAGGCAAGGCCGTAATAACTGCCCAGTTCTGACAAGCGGTTTTGGATCATCGTGAAGTGGCGGGCTTCGTCGTCGCACACCTGCACCCAGTCCGTGATAAAAGCCTTGCGTTCGCTCTCCGCAATACGTTTATCACCGCCAAAGCGGGCAACCATATCAGCGGCCAAGTCTATGGCATTAAACTCTATATGGGCAATAGCATGGAGCAAAGCGGCGCGGCCCTGTGGACTACCAAGTCGCCTGCGTTTGACATCCTTGGGGGCCACTAATTCTGGGGATTGCGGTCGGCCCGGAGATAAATTTATGGTTAGATCGCCGTAGTTTACCGTATCGTCACCCGCTTGGCGCCAATATACAGCCAGCTTATGAGCAGTGTTGATTTTTGCGGGCACGGATGCAGCTCGCAAAACGTCTATGGCCATTTGTTGTATGGACATATTTCTAGTTGGCAGATTTAGCGGTGGCCAAAACCGCTTCAACATGGGCCTTGACCCGCACTTTCCGCCATATGTGCAGAATTTTACCGTCTGCACCGATCAAGAATGTTGAACGTTCTATGCCCATATATTCACGGCCATAGAGCTTTTTCAATACCCATGCGCCATAAGCTTCTATGGTTTCCCCGTCCACATCAGACGCCAAGGTGAAATTCAGTTCATGCTTGGCTATGAATTTATCATGGCGGGTGACAGAATCTTTAGACATACCAATTATTTTCACTCCAAGTGCATCAAAGTCTTTTTTCATAGCACTAAACGATATAGCCTGGGTCGTACATCCCGGCGTCATGTCTTTGGGATAGAAATACAGGACAACCATGTTACCGCGTAAACTTGATAATGTTATTTCCTCACCGCCATTTGTTGGCAAGGTGAAGTCCGGTGCCATGCTACCTATATTCAAATCTCGACCACTCATTACATCCTCCATAAATTTAATGGCGGACATATGAGCGAAAACACTTCACAAGACAAGGCAATAGAGCCCCCCCCGCTTAAACGCGGCTCGGGTTTTGCCAAAGCTCTGAACTGGACGAGCCGTCTCCTGATGGAGGCGGGCAGTGTGGTTTTGTCTTTAGCTATCTTGTGGCTGGGCGCATTAGGCGTTTTGATGAATCGCCCGTCTGTGGATTTGCAATTCGTAAAACCCCATTACGAAAATTGGTTTTCCCAGGCATTTGACGGTAAAATTACCGATATAGAAACCTACTCCGCTCGTTGGATAAACGATAGAAGCCTGATCGAAATACGGGCGAAAAACATTCGCATTCGCGCAGAAGACGGCACTGTGCAAACCATAGAAGATGTACGAGGCCAATTTAGGGTCAATAATAACTTACTGGCAACACCTGATATTGTCCGCCTTAATATTGTTGGCGGGGCCATTACCGTAATACGCGAACAAGATGGCCGGTTGCAGGTGGCTATGGGCAAGCCGGATACTGTTGAGAAAATAGGAGCGTTATGGCGGTCAGACAGGAAACCATCTGGCGAGAAAACATCTGGTATGAGTTTATTGGCGCAGATCGAAAAAATTGATGTTGCAAAAGCTGATTTGTATATAGTCGACCATATTGACGGGCTTGATTTGCGCATAACGGACCTTGACGGTGCTCTTAATATTTCGGGTGAGCACATAGTGTTAAACGCCATTGGCGGGATTGTCATGGACGGGATACCTGATGCGCCCTTTAGCCTGGATATACAAACAACCATAGACCGACAAACTTTTGATATTGATCTTGCCATTAACAATTTGGTGCCTGTGAAAATTGCACCCAAGCGTGGCTCTATGGCGGTGGTGGGTTTGCTGGAAGCTCCGGTAGATTTAGATGCCAATATTAAGGTAACGGCTTTGGGCGGACTGGAAGACTTAAAACTAAATCTGGTTGCTGGAGCGGGGCGGCTCAAAACCGGAACCAGTTTCAAACCTTTTTCCCATGCTTTGATCTTGGCAGGTTTTAATAAACAGGCCAATGGGGTAAATGGGGTGAATATTGAGGCCCTGGAGGTCGAAAGTGAAGCACTCAATATAATTGCCGATGGCGTTTTGGATTTACCTGGTCCCAGTTTTTCGAAGCTAATGGAAAGACCCGTAGGCTTTAACATAAATATTGGGTCAGCCCGCCTTAATCCTGGACGTAAATTTGACGGGCCGTTGATCATTAAACCAAGCCACATTTCTGGTAAATTTACCGCTAAGTCAGGGGATGTGGTTTTTGATAAATTAAGGCTGGACTTTGGGTCTTTTCAAACGGATTTATCAGGCGGGATGCGCCGTAACCAGCAAGGTGAAATTACGGGCATCACAGCAGATGGTGTCATTACCGGCACCGTGAGCAAAGCGCAACTGCTCGGATTTTGGCCCCACGGCTTTGTGCTGGGGGCGCGCAACTGGATCGTAAACTCCCTGCAATCCGGGGAAGCCTCCAACATTAAAGTTCGTGTAGCACTGGACGAAAATGATATAAAAACCGGGCGCATCGCCAATGAAAATTTGAGCCTTCGTTATGATGTCACCAAAGGAGAAGTGCGTTATATGAGCAAAATGCCGTGGCTTAGAGCCGCTTATGGTTACGGGATTTTGCGAGGTAACAGCGCGGATTTTTATTTGAACTCTGGTACAGTTGATGGGCTAAGGATTAAAAGTGGCCATGTTAACATCCCCGTATTATTGCCTATGGGCGGCGATTTCACCATTGATTTAAAGGGCAGTGGTCATGTTTCGGAAATGCTCAGGGTGACGAATTTTCCGCCATTTGAATTTTCAAAAAATTACGACATAGACCCGCAAACATTAGGCGGGTCCGGTGATGTCAGCATCCATATTACCCGCCCGCTTCTCGTGTATTTTGATCAAAACCGTATTATTTATGAGCTGGATGGTAAGTTTACCGGGGTTAATATTCCAGTCGGTATTGGCGGGCTTAATCTTAATGAAGGCACCATATCATTAACGGCAGACAAACGGGGAATAGCTTTGTCCGGGCCTATAAAATTAGGCCCGTGGCAGACGGTTCTCGATTGGCAAAAGCCGTTATTATTTGCTAACACGCCCGCCAAATATACATTGTCCGGGGTCATAGAGCGGAACGACCTTGATGCCTTTGGCATTGGTTTAAGGCGGCATTTCGGCGGTAAAATCGCGGTCCTTATCAAGGGCGAGGGAGACGGTTTAACCATACAACAAGCCGATATTTTTGCCAGCTTTAAGGACGCTGATCTCAATATTGGCAGTTTGTGGGCCAAGGGAAAAGGCGTAGATGCTATGCTCAGTGCCCGCCTTGGCCTTGGGCGAAACGGCGGCGGTGTGTTGGAGAATATAAAGCTGGTATCTGACGGGCTTCACTTTGAAGGTTCGGCGTCCCTGGCCCCGAATTTTAAGCTGGAGAGAATGGACTTTCCTATTGCAAAAATTGATGGTTTTGTTGACGCACAAATTTTGGCGAAGTCGACCAATGACGGTGTATTGTCATTGGCACTGTCAGGGAAATATCTCAATATCGGGCCGTGGGTGAAACGTGCATTCCAAACCCAATCTAGCGCGTTGGACGCACCCATAAAGCTCACGGCTAAACTGGATACAATATCATTGCAAGAAAACTATCAACTCACAAATGCAGAGGCATTATTTGACTATTCCAGTGATAGTGTTGGCCATGCCCTCTTGCAAGGCACAACACAGGCAGGCGAGTTTACGGCAGAAATCAAAAGCGGTGATGGGACGTCTCGCCGCAATGTACGGGTAAAAATTCCCGATGCAGGGAAAGCCGCGCTGACATTCCTTGGGTTGGATACTATCACTGGCGGGGAATTACAAATCAATGGCGTTTTACCGCCGAGCGGGGAAGTGGGCGGGTTGTTAGGGCAAGTGAGGCTGACCGATTTTACCTTGGTGCGAGCTCCAGCATTTACGCAAATTCTGTCACTGGCCTCCTTGCAGGGACTGGCGGATACATTGGGCGGGGCAGGTCTGAAATTTGACCAACTTGAGATGCAATTTGCACTTGGAGACGGTGTGCTCAAAGTACGAAATGGGCGGGCGAACGGCACGGCTTTGGGCCTAACCGGAGAGGGCAATATATCCGTTGCTGAGCGCAATGTTGATTTTAGCGGTGTGCTGGTGCCGTCCTATACGGTCAATTCGATTTTGGGCGATGTACCTTTACTGGGCAACATCATAGTCGGCAAGAAAGGCGAGGGTGTATTCGCCCTTAATTACGCCGTCAAAGGCCCATTCAAGCAAATCCAAATCAGCGTAAACCCGCTTTCAGCCCTAACGCCTGGCTTCCTGCGCCGTATATTCGACAAAAAACGCGACAAAATTGAAGACCCGGATGTGGTCGATTTAATCAAGGGACAAGAACGTGATGAGTAAGGAAGTCCTTCCTTGCCGCACGCCCCAGGCTTATGTATAGCGGCGTAAACATATGAAGAGACAGTTATGCACGACATAAAAACCATACGGCAAGACCCTGATGCTTATGATGCCGCTTGGGCCAGGCGCGGACTGGAACCGCAAGCGGGGAGCATTTTGGACAAGGATAAATTGGTGCGGCGTGCCTTACAGGTGCAACAAGAAGCCGAAGCGGCTCGCAACAAAGCCTCCAAGCAAATTGGCATGGCCATGCGAGAGGGTAATAAAGACGAAGCTGAACGCTTAAAAACCGAAGTGGCGGGCGCGAAAAATGTTATCGCCATGATGGGGGAGCAGATCGAAGCCGAAAAAGGCGTTTTGAACGAACTGCTGGCCAGCCTGCCAAACCTGCCATTTGATGATGTGCCGGACGGGGCAGACGAGGACGAAAACGTTGACATCAGCAAGCACGGCACACCGCGCACATTCGGTTTCGAGCCCAAAGCTCATGATGATCTGGGCGAAGCGCTTCAAAGTCCTTATGGGGCAATGATGGATTTCGAAACCGCCGCTAAAATGAGCGGCTCAAGGTTCGTGGTGTTGTCCGGAAAACTGGCCCGCATGGACAGGGCGCTCGCCGCATTCATGCTGGATATTCAGACCGAGGAACACGGTTATACCGAACATGTACCGCCGTTTTTAGTTTGGCCCCAAGCTTTGTTTGGCACGGCGCAATTGCCAAAATTTGAAGATGATCAGTTTAAGACAACCACCGGACATTACCTGATCCCGACCGCCGAAGTCTCCCTCACCAACATGGTGCGCGAGAGCATTATTGATGCGGACAAACTGCCCATGCGGCTCACCGCCCATACGCCGTGTTTTCGCTCCGAAGCTGGCAGCGCCGGGCGTGATACCAAGGGCATGATCCGCCAGCACCAATTTAACAAGGTTGAACTGGTGTCTATTGTTCGCCCCGAAGACAGCGAGGCCGAACATGAGCGGATGCGTGAATGCGCCGAGGAGGTTTTGAAGCGTCTGGAATTGCCTTATAAGGTTATAGAGCTTTGTACGGGCGATCTGGGTTTTGGGGCGCGCAAGACCTATGATCTTGAGGTGTGGCTCCCGAGCCAAAACACCTACCGGGAAATTTCCAGCATTTCCAATTGCGGGGATTTTCAGGCGCGGCGCATGAATGCCCGCTATAAACACGCCGAGAAAGACAACCGTTTCGTCCATACCTTGAACGGTTCGGGCCTGGCGGTTGGGCGTACATTAGTTGCAGTGTTGGAAAACTACCAAAACGCGGACGGCTCCATAACCGTGCCGGACGCGCTCCTGCCCTATATGGGCGGTGTGAAGGTGATAAAATAAATGCGTATTCTCCTGACCAATGACGACGGGGTTGATGCGTCTGGGCTTGATGTTCTCAAACAAATAGCCTTATCGCTTAGTGATGATGTGTGGATTGTGGCCCCGACCCAGGAGCAATCCGCCGCATCTCGCGGGGTCAGCTTGCACAACCCTGTATTTGTCCGCAAACTTGCCGACAAAACCTATTCCGTCTCCGGCACCCCAACCGATTGTGTGATTGTGGCCTTGCGCGAAATTATGGCCGACAATCCGCCAGATTTGTTGCTGTCCGGTGTCAACCGGGGCCAAAACATCGCTGAAGACATTGGCTTTTCAGGCACTGTCGCCGGTGCTTTGCAAGGCATGCAAATGGGCGTGCCGTCCATATCGCTTTCCCAGGCGCGGGGGTTCGAGACCTATAACAACGGCAAGGCCAATTGGAAAACCGCCCTGAAGCACGGGCCGTCTGTATTGAAAAATCTGCTCGCAGGGTCATGGCCCAAAGATGTAGTTCTCAATGTCAATTTTCCGGATGTCAAAGGCGACACTATATCGGGTGTTCAAATCACCCGCCAGGGCCGCCGGGATTTTGAGATGAGTAATATTGACAAGCGTACCCATCCACGCGGTGGGCATTATTATTGGCTGACCTATAAGGGTGGTTTGTCTGACCCGGATGCGGGCACGGATCTGCGGGCCATCTATGATGATTTTATCTCCGTCACCCCGATCCATGTTGACCACACCCATTACGAGACTGTCGCCAAACTATCGTCTATCTTTGAGGATTAACAATGTCGTTTATTGAGCCGGGCCTGTTTGACATGATTGTACGGCTTCGAGGGCGTGGTATTTCCGATAACAATGTGCTGCGGGCCATGGAGCTGGTCAAACGCTCCAATTACGTACCTGATGATTTGGTGCCAGAAAGCTATGATGAGCGGCCTTTACCGATCCCGTGCGGACAAACCCTGCAATCCCCCATGACCACAGCAATTTTATGCCAAGCTCTGGATGTTAGGCTTGAACACAAGGTTCTGCTGATAGGTGCGGGCAGCGGCTATTCTTCGGCGGTTTTGGCGAAAATGTGTCGGCGAGTATATGGGGTTGAACGCTACAACACTTTGGTGGAATACGCCGGGACCCGCTTGCAGAAGCAAGCGGCTAAAGTCGTGCTACGCCACGGAGATGGTCGGTTGGGATGGCGCGGGCAAGCACCGTTTGAGCGGATTATCATCACGGCAGATGTGCGGGTAATCCCCACGGCCCTACAAAATCAGCTCGCACCGGGCGGCCTAATTGTAGCCGTCATAGATGGCACGCTGACAAGCGCTCAGTTTGACGGCAAAAAACTAAAAGAAACCCAAATCCTGCCTCTCGAACTATCTACTATAGAGGCCGGAAAATCCAAATCCATGTAAAGGAAAAGAGGCGTAATCTTAACCATTCTTTTACCATAAAACTGGACAATCCCGGTTAGAACTTCGCGTTTTGCAATGTTTTAGTGACTTTTGGGAGGCTTTTATGATCCGCCGTATTTTGATTTCAACTACCGCTTTGTCGGCTTTATCTTTTGGCGCATTTGCGCAAACAAACACCACAAATATTGTGCGTGAAGCCGTACCCGAGCAACACCAGCCCATCATCGCCAATTCGCCGCAAGACCTCGCTTTGCAAGAAGAAATACGTAGAATACGGGCTTATAATGCCCAGGTGGCGGCCCGTGTCGGTATCTCGGACGCTTATACGCAAACGGCCCCAACACCTGCAAATCCTTACCAAGGCCGAAAAGTCGAGCTATTTGCTACACCCACGACCATTACATACACCACGGCTAGTGGTCGCCGTGTTGGTGTGGTGCCAACGACGATTACCGAGCGCAAACCTACGATCGGATATACGCGCATTCACAGGATTGTTACAGGGGACACTCTCTACAGCCTTGCCACACGCAATTGCATCTCGGTGGCGAACATCAAAAACCATAACGCCTTGACCAGCAGCAATATTCAGCTTGGTCAAGTGCTGACCTTACCGGCCAGCAAATGCGGTGCGAAAACTCTTGCCGCTACAAGTACAAACCAAGTCCGCTCGGAAACCATAACCAAAAGCGGCATTGTCCGCCGGGTCATGCCGATCCAGACCGGCATTCAAGTGGGCCCCAGAGATGTATATGCGGTACTGCCCAAAGATACGCTATACAGTATCGGCAAGCGTTATTGTGTCAAAGCCGATGCCTTGGCCCAATTTAACGGTCTAAACAGCAAAACCGCTATCCAACCCGGACAGCGTTTGCGTCTACCCGGCAATGCTTGTATAAAATAATTGGAGCATTTTAAGCAAAGCACGTTGCAAAAACTGTAACTGTGCTTATATAGTCCTGCAATAACGGCTCTTTAGAGCCTCAATTTACGGGACACACATATGTTAAATATTCTCATGCAAGCAAATCCAGGCACTTCAGGTGTTGGCCTTATGGGGCAATTGCTACCATTTATCCTTATCGGTTTCGTATTTTATTTCCTGCTGATCCGCCCACAAAACAAACGCATGAAACAGCATAAAGCTATGCTTGCAGCGGTAACACGCGGCGACACGGTGGTCACAAGCGGTGGTCTTGTTGGCAAAGTTATAAAGGTTACAGACGACGAATTGACAATAGATGCCGGAAGCGGCGTTAAATTGAAAGTCATGAAACACATGCTGAACGATGTGCGCAACAGCACTGTTGCTGCCAACGATAGTGGCAAAAAGAAATAATCCACCCACACGAATAAGGACGCCCGCAAATGAAGCCTCTGTATTGGAAATTTATTCTGATTCTAGGGGCCGTGATTGTTGGTGCCAGTCTGGCGTTGCCAAAGGCCTTGCGCAAGAATACGCCTGTAGACGGCAATACTTCCCACGAACTGGTTTCCCAGAATGTAGAAGATGAAGCGCTCCAAAGTAATTCAGGTGCAAGACTGAGTTTTCACAAAGTTGTTAAAGCGACTGCTCCGGTCATTCAATTATGTGCGCAAGAAAAACAATGCCCGTTAGGTAGAATTGTCCATCCGAAAAAAAACGGTGCGGGCTATTTGATGTTAAATACTAAAGTTATTATAGATAATTCAAATTTTAAAAGCGCATCAATCGGCCAGCAGCATCAAACCAACTTACCCACTGTAAATTTTGTCTTGACGGATACTGGTACCCGCAAATTTTGTGAGTTTACAGCCAAGCATATTGGCAAACCTTTTGCAATATTACTAGACGGTGAAATATTGGCAGCGCCCAACATTAACACTGCGATTTGCGGCGGGCGCGGTTTTATCGAAGGTGATTTCACCACGCAAGAGGCCAAGGATTTAGCCCGGTCACTTAACGCGGGAACCCTACCTACCAAAATGCGGGTGGTGAAGTAATCCACAAATTTTTCTCCTAAACCCCGCTCATACCCGCGTAGGCGGGTATCCAGTTTGTAATTCACAGCTAAGCCGTAGACATCAAACTGGACTCCCGCCTACGCGGGAGTGAGCGGAGTGTAGGGGAGAAAATGACTGGTGACATCAATCACTATTTGATTCAAATGGTTATTTGCTCGCCGCAGTTAGGGCGAACCCGTAAAAATAGGTTTGCACCAATCTCAAAACCCATTATGATTACGCCCAATTGTGCGGCGCGTATTTGTCAAACTCACACATAGATTAAAGGAAATGCGATGCTGCATTTTTCACGTTGGAAAATAACTCTTATTCTGGGGGCCATCATGCTGGGCTTGCTGTTTGCACTGCCCAATGTTCTGCCCCAAAAAGTCAGGGACGGCCTGCCGGGCTTTCTCCCAAGCCAAACCCTTAATTTAGGCCTTGATTTGCAAGGCGGCGCCCATTTATTGCTAGAGGTCGATCTTAAAGACGGGCTTGATAAAACTCTTAAATCTGAATTGGCTGGCCTTAGGGCTGCTCTACGCGAAGAACGGATAAGTGCCGCTATGCGCAACCGGGACGAGGCCATATTCGTAACATTTAAAAACGCTGCGGACGCAGAAACCGGTGCGCCCATATTGCGCAAGCAATCCGTGCCGGTGGATGCTAATGCCATTGGCGGCGGCGGTAAAACCTTGATTATTCAAAAACTCAACGACCTGCACTACAGGGTCACCGTGTCCAATGAGTTTATCGAATATATCAGTAACCGTACCATCGCCCAATCTATACAAGTCTTGCGCAAACGTATTGACCCAACCGGAACGACGGAAATGACTTTGGCCAAAGAGGGCAAGGAGCGGATTTTACTACAAGTGCCAGGCGCCAAAGACGTAGGCGAAATTAAAGACCGTATCCGCCAAACTGCCAAACTGGGTTTTCATGAAGTGGTTAGAGTAGACCCTGTTATTATGGATTTGTGTGTCAACGAAAACCGTTGTCCACTCGCGAGCATTGCTTATCCGCAAAAGGACGGCAGTGGCTATTTGATGGTCAAAGACCGGGAAATCGTTACCGGTGCGGATTTGAAAAGCGCTAGCGAAGGGCTACATCCCACGAACAGTTACCCTATCGTCAATTTCCGCTACAATGCACGCGGTGCCAAGAAATTTTGCGATTTTACCGCAACTCATGTGGGTGAGCCTTTTGCCGTCGTGCTGGACGGAGAGATTATTACTGCGCCCAATATTAACACGGCCATTTGTGGCGGTAGCGGCTTTATCGAGGGTAGCTTTACCATGGAAAGCGCCCGCGAGTTGTCATTGTTACTCAACGCTGGTGCCTTACCAGCCAAACTGAACATTGCCGAAGAACGCACGGTTGGGCCAGAGCTTGGTGCAGATTCCATTGCGGCTGGCAAGATAGCGTCTATTATTGGTCTGATCGGCGTGGGTATATTTATGTGGATGATTTATGGACTTCGTTTTGGTACATTTGCCAATATTGCCCTAGCCACCAATATTGTGCTGATCGCAGGGGCTTTGTCCCTGATGGGCGCGACCTTGACCTTGCCGGGTATTGCCGGGATTATTTTGACGATCGGTATGGCGGTGGATGCCAATGTGTTGATCTTTGAGCGCATCCGCGAGGAAACGCGAAACGGTCGCGGGCCGATCAATGCTATTGATACGGGGTATAGATTATCCCTGGCGCCAATTCTTGATGCCAACATCACCACTTTGATCGCGGCCTTGACCTTGTATTTCGTTGGCTCCGGGCCAATTCGCGGTTTTGCCGTGACCCTGTCCATCGGCATTGTCATGTCCGTGTTTACTGCCATTGTTGTCGCAAGGCTCATGACCTCCACTTGGTTACGCCGTGCGCGTCCCAAAACATTACCCATATAGGTGCATTATGTTTGATATAGCTCTCGTTCGTTTTCTACCGTCCAATACCAACATTAAATTCATCAGCTTGCGCTGGGTTGCCATGATATTGTCTGTAATTGGCATCATTGCGTCGATCTTTTTGTTTTCCACAAAAAACCTTAATTACGGTCTCGATTTTAAAGGCGGGACGGTGTGGGAATTCCATCTTGACCAAGACCCGACCAATGCGGATCTGGATGCATTTCGCCAACTTGGCCCCGAGCTGGGCCTGGGTGAATTGGCGATCCAGACCATCGCCCAACCGGGTGACAAAGCGCAAGCCATTCGCCTGTCCGTGCCAAAACAAGATGCATTGGAAGGTGATGAAAATGACGACAAAGCCCAACAAGTGGCGCTGGAATCCGTCAAGGCCGCCGTCATTAAACTATACCCAGAAGTGGATAAATTGGAAAATACTTTGAGCGTCCAGGTTCTGGGCACCAAGGTTTCCGGCGAGTTAAAACGCAAAGGTGCCATGGCGGTTATCTTGGCTTTGCTCATGGTGCTGCTCTATATTTGGATAAGGTTTGAGTGGCAATTTGGCCTCGGCGCAGTGGTTGCTCTGGCCCATGATGTCATATTGACCATCGGGGTGTTTTCGCTCACGGCGCTGGAGTTTAACCTGTCCATTGTGGCGGCGATTTTGACCATTGTTGGCTATTCCCTCAATGATACGGTGATTGTCTATGACCGCATCCGGGAGAACTTGCGCAAGTACAAGAAAAAACCGCTCGGAGACGTGCTGAATTTGTCCATCAATGATACTTTATCGCGAACGATTATGACGTCGGTGACAACCTTGTTAGCCTTGACGGCCCTGTATATTTGGGGCGGGCCAGGCCTGAACGGGTTTGCCTTTGCCATGATCTGGGGCGTATTCGTCGGGACATATTCGTCCGTCTTCGTTGCCTCACCTATCTTGCTCGCGCTTGGGGTAAACCGAGGCGGGGTGCCGAAATAATACAGGTGGTGTTGGTATGTCCGTGAGAAGCCCTGTAGGGTGGATTAGCGCCTTTTGCGCATAATCCACCAATGGCAAACACCGCAAGGTGGATTACGGCAAAAAGCCTAATCCACCCTACAAATTTTGGTGTTTTCTACCCGGAATTCCTAAGTGGTTCAGCCTACTAAAGCATCCCTATTAAAGCATCATAGTAACCGGCTTTTCAATGAGACGCTTAAACACGGCCAGCCAGCTTGCGCCTATGGCACCGTCAACAACGCGGTGATCACAAGTCAAAGTAACGGTCATGACCGTGGCTATGGCCAGTTCGCCGTCTCGCACCACGGGGCGCGGGGCGCCTGCCCCAACGGACAGTATCGTGCCTTGAGGCTGGTTGAGGATGGAGCTAAAGGATTTTATGCCCATCATGCCCAAGTTTGACAGGGAAAACGTGCCGCCTTGGTATTCCTGGGGTTTTAATTTGCGGTCGCGGGCACGTCCGGCCAAGTCTTTCATTTCGGTCGAAATCAGCGCCAAGCCTTTGTTCTCGGCCTCGCGGACAATTGGCGTAATCAGACCACCATCAATAGCAACCGCAACGGCCACATCGGCATGGTGGTGATAAGCGATACCGTCGGGCGTATAACTAGCATTGGCGTCGGGGACTTGTTTGAGGGCAATGGCGCAGGCACGGATTAGCATATCATTGACGGATATTTTTATGCCCTCGGGTGCCTGGGTGTTAAGCTCTTTTCGCATAGCCAGAAGCGCATCAATTTCGCAGTCAATATTCAGCGGGAAATGCGGCACATCGCGTGTGCTTTCGGTCAAACGCTTGGCAATAATGCGGCGCATCCCGTCCAAAGGTTCAAGGTCGTAACTACCTACAGGCACACCCATTTTCTCAAGATAATCTGCCCCACCGCCCCGTAAAGGGCCAAGCTCTGTTGTTGTGGCTTCGGGCGCTGGCGCAGGCACTTGAGCGGGCTGAATTTTCGCGTTCTCAATATCAACCTTAATAATCCGCCCATAAGGCCCGGAGCCAGTAATAGCGGCAAGGTCAAGACCACGTTCCTTGGCCATGCGTTTGGCAAGGGGAGAGGCTTTTATACGTCCAGATTTATCTGGATACCCGCCGTCGCGGGTATGAG
Organism: Robiginitomaculum sp.; assembly: GCA_016765135.1. Taxonomy (GTDB): domain Bacteria; phylum Pseudomonadota; class Alphaproteobacteria; order Caulobacterales; family Maricaulaceae; genus Robiginitomaculum_A. The sequence goes on along the minus strand of JAESQN010000015.1, from coordinate 43,149 downwards.
CGGATTGTGAGGAGGTTTTAGTTTTCTCCCCCACATACTCATTACTCTCCCCCCGCTCATTCCCGCGCAGGCGGGAATCCAGTTCAGATGTATCAACAGTTTCGGGTGCATCAGGTGAAACACTCCCCCCAACAACATACCCGTCCATAACCGAAGCATCCTCACCGTCCTCCAACAACACCGCAATCGGTGCGTTGACTTTAACTTCGGTGCTGCCCTCGGCCACCAGGATTTTTACCAAAACCCCCTCCTCGACGGCCTCGATTTCCATGGTCGCCTTGTCTGTCTCGATCTCGGCCAGCACATCGCCAGACGAAACCTCGTCCCCCTCGGCCACCAACCACTTGGTCAAATTCCCCTCTTCCATAGTGGGCGACAAAGCAGGCATCAGGATTTCAATGGGCATTTATATCTCCTCCCCATTTCGCTCATACCTGCGCATGCAGGTATCCATCGACGCACGTGCGGCGCACACCGATAGCCCGGCAATAGACCCCTGCATCCGCAGGGGTGAGCGGGGTGTTGGGATAGTAGGCGAAAGCACAGGCATCAGGGTATTATTTAACATAACAAACCCCTTTGGCCGCCACCACAACATCCTGCGCATTTGGTAAACTCAACGCTTCCAAATTACCCGCATATGGCAACGGTACGTCTTTTTGAAACACCCTTGCTGGTGGGGCGTCTAGGTAATCGAAAGCTTGTTCCATGACCCGCGCGGCGATTTCTGCGCCTATGCCGGATTGGCCCCAGCCTTCTTCGGCGCAAACTATGCGGTTGGTTTTTTTGACGGACTTTATGATTGTGTCGCTATCTAGCGGGCGGATTGTGCGCAGATCTATGACCTCGGCAGAAATGCCTTCGCCAGCCAGAATATCGGCGGCCTCTAATGCCCGGCCTACCATTCTTGAGTGCGCCGTGATGGTGACATCGGAACCGACGCGCCGCACCAGGGCTTTGCCGATTGGCACCAGATAATCGTCCATATCCGGTACGTCCATAATCTCGCCGTACATCATTTCGTGTTCCAAAAACACGATCGGGTTCGGGTCACGAATGGCGGATTTTAGGAGGCCTTTGGCGTCCGCCGCGTCGTAAGGCGCGACGACTTTAAGCCCCGGCACATTGGCGTACCAGCTTGAATAATCATGGGAATGTTGCGCACCCACGCGAGAAGCCGCGCCGTTGGGACCGCGAAATACGATGGGACAACGCATCTGCCCGCCGGACATATACAAGGTCTTGGCGGCGGAATTTATGATATGGTCAATGGCCTGCATGGCGAAATTCCAGGTCATAAATTCGACGATAGGCCTAAGCCCGCCCATAGCCGCACCCACCCCGATGCCGGCAAAACCGTGCTCGGTGATCGGCGTATCGATCACCCGTTTAGCGCCAAATTCCTGCAACAGCTCGCGGGTGACTTTATAGGCGCCTTGGTATTCCGCCACTTCCTCGCCCATGATAAATACACGGTCGTCCCGGCGCATTTCCTCGGCCATAGCATCGCGTAATGCGTCGCGGACACTTGTCTCGACCATGGCAGTTCCAGCGGGTACATCCATTTCTACGGGTACGGACTGCACGGATGCGGTTGATTGCGCAGGTTCTGGTGTTGATGAAACGGTTGCGGGTTCATGTGTAGCTTCTGGTGTAGCTTCTGGCGCGGGCGTTTCACTTGGCGCTGATAAATCATCAACCCCCTCACCGTCCTCTAATAACTGCAAAATCACCGTACCAACTGCCACATTTTGCGACCCCTCGGCCACTAAAATCTTGCCGACCACGCCCTCGTCAATAGCCTCAACCTCCATGGTCGCCTTGTCGGTTTCGATCTCGGCCAACATATCGCCGGACTTGACCGCGTCGCCCTCCTTAACCAGCCATTTGGTCAAGGTGCCTTCTTCCATAGTGGGGGACAGGGCCGGCATTTGGATATCTATACTCATGCGTCCAGCTCCAGCAATACGTCCGTATAAAGTTCCGCCGGGGCGGGTTCGGGGGAGGTTTTTGCGAACTCTACTGCGTCGGCTACGATGGCCTTGATATCTTTGTCTATGGCTTTAAGTGCGTCCAAATCGGCCCACTTTTCTTTGAGCAGGCGGTTTTTGGCCATGTCTATGGGGTCGTGATCTTCGCGCATCTCAGAGACCTCTTCGCGGGTGCGGTATTTGGCCGGGTCGGACATGGAATGGCCTCTATAACGATAGGTCATCATCTCCAAAATCATTGGCCCTTTACCGGCACGGGCATGGGCGGCGGCCTTTTTGGTGGCATCACGCACGGCCAACACATCCATGCCGTCCACCTGCACACCCTCGACGCCAAAACTAAGCCCGCGTTTGTACAAATCCTTTTGGGCGGTGGAGCGGGCAATGCTGGTGCCCATGGCGTATTGGTTGTTCTCTATAATAAACAATGTCGGCAGTTTCCAAAGCTGCGCCATGTTCAGGGCTTCGTAAACCTGGCCTTGGTTAGCGGCACCGTCACCGAAAAACACGGTGCTGATTTTACCGTTATCCAGATATTTATTGGCCAAGCCAAGCCCAGCCCCGATGGGAACTTGCGCAGCGACAATACCGTGACCGCCGTAAAAGTTTTTTTCAACACTGAACATATGCATGGAGCCACCCTTGCCCCGCGAATAGCCGCCGCTACGCCCGGTAAGCTCGGCCATGACACCCCGCGCAGTCATACCCAGAGCCAGCATATGGCCGTGGTCGCGGTAGCTGGTTATCATCTGATCACCATCTTTGATGGCGGCATTGACCCCTGTCACAACGGCTTCCTGACCAATATACAAATGACAAAACCCGGCGATCAAACCCATGCCGTATAACTGCCCGGCTTTTTCCTCAAACCGGCGGATCAGCAACATTTCCCGGTATAAATGCAGCAATTCTTTTTTCGAGGTTTTTCCCGGTGTAGCCATGCTCAAACGCCTTTAATTTATATACGAAATAAATGTGTGTGTACCTAGGCACCACAGCCATATTAAACGCTAAATCAGGGGGTTTCGTCAAGCCAAATTACAATATCATTCGCATCCGAAACACTTAACAGCCGCCGAGCTTCTTCATCAAGCCTGTCCAGGTCAAGATTACTGTCCCTAAGCTGCGCGGCACGCTTCTCAAGGGCTTCACGGTGATCTTGCAAGCGAGTAATTTCCGCCTCCAATTTTTCAACCTGCTCAGAATAATCCGCCCATTTAAGCATGCCAAGGCTTCCGCTGAGAACATGCAAGCCTAAATAGCCGTAAAACACCACCAAAACCAGGAGCGGCCATGTAAACCGTATTTTGCTGAGGACTTTCTTCATACCGGAGACCTAGCCGATGATGGTTAGCGAGGGGTTAAGTACGGGTTGAGATGGCGGGCTATCTTCCCTGCGCATCTCGCGGCGGCACCAAAACTTTGAAGTCTTCCCCGGCCATATCGATCAAAATCATATGGCCAGCGCTTGAGACCTTGAACACGCCGTATTTGGCCACCTCATAGGTTTTGGCTGTGCCTTCCTGGAAATAAAACCGCGCACTGCCGAAATTGACATCTCCGGCTTTGAGCGCATATTTCACCCGTATTTCTCCGTCCATGAGCGCCGCCCCATCGTCCCGGCGGGCAAATGTGCCGACATTGTTAGCGTCCAGTTTCAATATCACCGTGCCTTGCGCGTCCAGGCCTTCGCTAGATTTTGGGAAAGCGGCCCGGTCATAACCAAGGGTCATATAATCGCCGAGCATCAAAGCACGGGGATCGACCGGGCGCAATTGCAACAACACAGTCTGGCCGCCCTGTTTCACCCGGTTCATGGCGGCAATGCCAGTGTTGAATTTGTACAAGCTGACGGCCAATGCGACCAATACCACGACGGTACGTAATATCTTAAACATGATAGTTTCCCCTTTTGATGGTCAAACCGTAAGCCACCAGCAACACTGCCCCAGAGCCCATCAGCACTAAAGACTTGTTAAGCAGGGTCATTTCCAGATCATAATAAAACCATGTGATAAATCCTATCTGCGCCAGTGTCCCCAATATGGCCAAGCTACGCATTCCCAAAATATAGCCGCTCAACATGACCAATAAAGCCGCAGCACTGCCCAGAGGCATCAACGTCACGGCAACAAGCAGTAAAACCAATATGGGCAATGGCGGGCGAAAAGCCCCCCCCGCAGCATCAGTGGTATCAGTGGTGTCAGTAGCAGAGCGCGCACGGTTTAAATACCACACTGCACCGCCCGTAACCAGCACGCTGGCTATGCGTTCAGCCCAGTCATTACTCACGCCCAAATTCAATTGCTCCGTCCAATTGGCACCAGAGAAAAACACGGCGAATATGCACGGTGCCAGCAAAAATGCGGTGCCTGTTGCCATCAATACGCGCCTGTTTCGCCATCTTGCCAAGCCAGTTTTAAGGGGTAAACTTAACGCCAACAAACCAACAGCACTAAAGACAATATAAAACACGCTAAAGGCAAAGGGAATCCGGTATTCCATAAGCACATATACCGTAAGAGCCGAAAGCCCTGCCGCCATGACGAATTCCAAAATCCGGTCGCGCACCAGCCACAAAGTAAGCGCACTTAAAACACCTGTAAATACGATAAAGCCAATACCGCCATTGTTCACTAACCCGGCGCCAACAACCGCCAACGCCCCACCGCCCAGCAAGAGTGTGTTAGAAAAATGTCGGGAAAATAGCCCCTTGCTAGCCAGGCGCATGAACATCGCGCCGCCGTAAACCAATAGACCCAGAAAAATCATGCTGGCTTCGTCTTTGACATTTGTAATTTCATAAAGCACAACCGTCAAGAAACCTATAGCCAATATGGCAGTTAAAACGCCCGCAAAACCCAAAAACATTTCCATATACCAAGGCGCATCATCGTCGCCGGATTGCGCCAGGGGTTGCGCCAGGGCTTGCGCGGTTTTATCCGCGTCTATGCCAAGGGTGTTGGCAAATGTGTTCAGCGGGTGCCTGGATATGACATCCAGATTTGCGTCCACCTCGTTTGGGTTCTCGGCTGCAAGAGGCCGCTTTTGCTCATGTGAAAAATTTTCGGTGAAATGTTTGAAACTTCGGGCCAAGGCATAGGTGAGGCCCGCCATGAATAAAAATCCAATAAAAAACATGCCGACAATGTCCAAAAGCTTTTCGGTCTCGGCAATCAGGCGTACACCAGTTTGCGCAGCCATAAGGGCAAGCCCGCTGGCGGCAATTACCAAGCATGCGATACGGGCCTGGGGCGGATTTGCAAAATTTTGGTTTTTATATGTGTATAAATAGGCAAAGGCCGCAACGCTTATGACAATTGCTGCCATTACACTCAAGGCTATAGTGTTATCCCACAAACCCTCGCCAACAGACAGATTGGCAAACACCATACATGCCGCCACTAACGCCAAGCGAAACCACGCCGCCCGGGCCCAGCCTGGCCATTTATTTTGCACTCTATCATAAACAATGAGCAAAACCAAAAACACCAGCGCCATGCCTGCATAGACCCAAACCAATGCTTCGCGGCCTGCATTTGGCACGATTTGCACATGTGCGTAAGACAGAACTGCGACACAAGCGACCACGAGCCAAACCGTCCAATGGGCCAATGAGCGCGACACGGCGGCAAAGGGTAATGACAAAAACGCCCACATAGTAAAGGGCGTATAGATAGCCGCCGGGGTTTGAAACACCTGCCCGTAAATGGCCATAAACACCCCGATCAACACCGTCAGGCTTATACCAAATGCCTGTGCTACCGGTTTGTCAAATTTGAGAGAAATCCAGGCAATCGCGGACACGACCATACCGCCTTGCACCAGGGCAAATTTTACAAATGGTGATAAATCATTCCAGTTATAGGCAAAGAAGAAAATAATCCCGGCTAGCAAATGCCCGGCGCCCAGTGCGAGCAATGCCCCCATGGCCCAGCTATTCCAGGCTTTGGAGCTCCTAAAAAACAGCAAAGCTTTCATATACAATTGACCGGGTAGCATACCGCTACTCACTAAGCCTGGTAAGGCTTGTGATGTTATTAACACACCAGATGATCCTGAATTGTCTTCCACAGCCATGCCAGATCTTTCTTGAATATCAAATTCGTCTTGAATTTCAACCGCGCTTGGCCGTAAGCTACACTATAAATATTTGTCGCGATAGGGGGGTAAATCCGGTTGGCTTTTACCTATTGTTTCGTCTATAATGTTTCTAACTTACACCCAACAGGAGGATTATATGAAATTACGAAAAGCATTATCTTGGAGCGCAGCTATATTGGCCACAAGCGCAATTCCGGCAGCAGCCCATACGGGTACCCATACCGAGGCCCTGATGAGCACCATCCTCCATTGGCTTACCAGCCCAACCCATGCGCTGTTGGCAGTTGTTGGCGGCATTGCCGTTATAGCCCTCGCCGTTAAGCTCAAAAACAGTCGTTCATAGGAGACTATTATGTACAATAAAATACGCGCTAAACTCGACGCCAAAATACCGACCGCTTCGGCCCATTGTGATATTCCGTGCGGGATATACGACACTGGCCCGGCGCTTTATCACGCGCTGTCTGTCGTCCGTCAAATGGACATTTTGCTGGATACCGACACCAAAGATATGAGCGTTCACACCGCTATGAAAATCGCCCGCAACACGGCCGAAAAAGAAAAGCAAGCTGAAGCAGTGAAGCACGAAATCCGCATCATTTGGGGCGACTTTATCAAAGGTGACATCCTAAAAGAACAAGCCCATGAACTGACCCACAACATCATGATGAAAGCCAGTGCTTGTAAACAAGACCTGCACCGCGAAGACGGGCTGGCTCTGGTTGAGCTGGTCAATGATTTTGCCGAAATGTTCTGGAAAATCAAAGGCGTGAAAACCAAACGCGTTACCGCGCCTTACGCGCCCGCTTTGGAAGTGGTTACGCCTGACTTGTAAAGAAAATGTACCTGATCAAAGTCCAGGGCGACAGTATGTCGCCGACATTAAACGACGGTGATTATGTGCTTACAATTAAACCCCGCTCATTGCGAGCGGGGTTTATTTATGTGGTCGAACATGGGGATTTGGGCCGGATTATCAAACGGCTAGACCGCACCCAAAACGACCGGTATTACTTCAAGGGCGACAATCCAAAATCAACACCTGGCACCGTGATAGGGCCAGTGACCGCACCGCGTATAACGGCCCGCGCTTTACTAAAGATTTCAAAACGCGGCATAGGAAAACTGTAGCCGTCTAGATAATGTCCCCGCCTGCCAACATTTCTCGCACCGCTGCAACAATATCGTTCCGGGCCGCTGTCTTTTGAGCTGGTCTTGACGACTTCCATTCTTCATTGGTTTTTATGGCTTTGGCCATTTGCGCACCAAGCTCCAAATCTTTTATAGTGACTTCGCCGCGCTCCATTTCGTCGCTGCCCATAAGGACGGCCAGTTTGACGCCGCGCTTGTCAGCGTATTTAAGCTGCTTGCCCACATTACCATTGCCAACAAAAACCTCACAGCGGATATTGGCGGCCCTAAGCTGGCTGGCCATGATGAAATATTCACCCAGCAATGATTTATCAAAAACACAAATCATCACGGGCGGTTGCTCCGCAGTTTCCGCCAACCCCATACGTGACAAGGCACTGGCAAAACGCGACACGCCGAACGAATATCCGGTGGCAGGCACCGCCTGTCCCATAAAACGCGACACCAGACCGTCATAACGACCGCCACCACCGACCGAGCCGATACGCACCGGGCGGCCTTTACGGTCTTTGATGTCGGCGAGAAGTTCGGCTTCGAACACTGGCCCGGTATAATAGCCAAGCCCGCGCACTATGGAGGTATCAAACACCACCCTGCCCGGCCCGTAATCACAGGCGGTGAGAATATCGTCGATCAACTTAAGTTCTTCCACCCCGGCCTTGCCGTGTGTGGATGCCCCGACCAATGCTTCCAATGTGCGCAGGGTCTTATCCCTGTCCGTATCGCTAGCGGTAGTAAATCCAAGCACGGCCTTGATGGCACTGGCGTCCAAATTTGCGCCTTTCGTATATGCCCCGCTATCGTCCTTGCGGCCCTCCCCTAGAAGGTCGGCAACACCGTCCGCGCCCAGCCTGTCCAGTTTGTCAATGGAGCGCAAGACTTGCAGACGCTGCTCGGCCCCGGCCCCCGTGCCCGGCACGCCGGAGCTTTCCAAAATCCCGTCTAGAAGTTTGCGGTTATTGACCCGCACCATATATTGGCCCGTGTCCAGCCCCGCAGCCACCATGACATCCGCCGCCAGCATGATCATTTCCGCGTCCGCCGCAGCGCCGGGTGCGCCGACACTATCGGCGTCGCACTGGATAAATTCGCGGAACCGTCCCGGCCCCGGTTTTTCGTTGCGCCACACGGAGCCTGCTTGATAACGGCGATAAGGCTTGGGCAAATCGTTATAATTCTCGGCCACAAACCGGGCCAAAGGCGCGGTCAAGTCATAGCGCAAAGCCATCCATTGCTCATCGTCGTCGTGCAGGGCAAATACGCCCGTGTTGGGCCGGTCATCATCTGGCAAAAACTTGCCGAGCGCATCGGCATATTCGAAAGCAGGCGTTTGCAATGGCTCAAACCCGTGGGTATCATAAACTGAAAAGGCGGCCTGGATCAGGCGGTTTTCAGCCCGCAATACATCGGCAGATTTGTCTTCAAATCCGCGTGGTCGCCTCGCTTTGGGGCGCTGTATTTTTTTCTTTTTAGACATAACAAAAGCGTCCTAAGGGCTGTCCCCGAATAAGGGTGCGTTAAAGTTTCGGTCAATTGAACCAAATTCCAAACGCGGTATCGCAGGAAACCATCCAGTTTTCAAGAGCCCACATGCTTGGATGTTGGATGGGAGGGGACGTTAGGTGTGAGAGTTGACGGAGTAAATAAATGTTAAAAATATTTGACATGTTAAAAATATTTGACTATAAGGTGTTAATTGAAAATGACTGGAGATTATTATGCACAATCAAGATAATGACAAAACAACGACTTTTAGAGAGAAAATGGCCTGGGTGATGCTTGTCGGACTAGTGATCGCTTCCGTGTTCTATTTTTATATAGTGTTGAATATTTCAACATCACTAGAGCACGTACCAAAACCCGTTTTTGCTGGGCTTACCGTCATTTTCATTGTGATACTTACCGTATTCGCTATAGTCGGAGCCTCTGCTGCGGCACTGTCCAATATAGGTGAAGCTGATGTGCCAATGGACGAACGAGACAAACTGATTTCATTTCGTGCGACGCGGTTGTCAAGTATTGCAACAGTGGTTGTTCTCACCATGACAATGACCGCATATTTCTTTGATGCCCGGTCAAGTGATATGCTGCTCGGCATAATGGCCGCCCTGGTTGCGGGGCATTTGGTCGAATATATTACACAAATTTACTTGTATCGCCGTGGGGTCTAGGCATGGCTAAGAAGCCCCCCATATCAAACAGAATAAGTATATTGAGAGAGCAAAATGGTCAAATGAGCCAGGCGGCGCTCGCAAAGGCAATTGGCGTAACAAGACAAACGGTAATCGCAATTGAAAAAGGGCATTATTCGCCGTCTTTAGAAAGTGCATTTCGTATCTCCAGAGTGTTTCAAACCACCTTAGAAGATGTTTTTGGCTGGGATGAGGGTGGTTAGATGCTTAGGCTCAAGCCTTATTAATCTCACCGTTTCTGTTGGTCTACGCGTCCGCTTGGGCTTTTCTCGCAAGGGCTATCAGCGCGGCGGTGGAGCTGTCGTGTCCCCCGTCTGTACCACCTTGTAGCTCATCCAGTATTGTGCCGGCCAATTCCTTACCCAGTTCAACCCCCCATTGGTCAAAGGCGTTGATGTTCCAAATCACACTGGTGACAAAAACCTTGTGTTCATAAAGGGCTATCAATGCGCCCAATGTATGAGCGTCGAGGCGCTCCAGCACTATTGTGGTTGAGGGGCGGTTTCCGGGGAATGTCTTGTGGGGAGCCAACGCATCAATGTCGGCGGCGTTCATGCCCTTGGCTTTGAGTCCCTTGCGCACTTCCGTTTCGGATTTACCGCGCATCAAGGCTTCGCTTTGGGCAAAGCAATTGGCCAACAGGGCGCTTGTGTGGGCGGGGCGGTTTTCGCGGTCGGTTAAAACTGCGAGAAAATCAACTGGCACCACATCCGTGCCTTGGTGCAATTGCTGAAAAAATGCATGTTGGGCATTTGTGCCTTCATCGCCAAAAACCACCTGGCTGGTTTGGGTGGCAGGCTTGCCGTCCAATGCCGCAGATTTACCGTTTGATTCCATTTCCAATTGTTGCAGAAACGAGGAAAACTTTCGCAAACGTCTGGCATAGGGTATAACGGCGCGGGCGGGATAGCTTAAAAAATTACGGTTCCAAATATCAGTAAGTGCCAGGATTACGGGCAGGTTATTCTCCAAAGGTGCCGACTTAAAATGCGCGTCCATATCCGCCGCACCCGCCAAAAAATCGTCAAACATATCGGGGCCGTAAACCAATTGCAGTGATAAGCTAACTGCCGACCACAAGGAGAACCGCCCACCGACCCAATCCCAAAATTCGAATATTTGCGCCGGGTCAACGCCGAAATTACGAGCACCACCCTGATTGGCGGTTACGGCTATCATATTGTCCTGGGCAAATTGACCGAGCCAGTCCCTGGCCGCTTTTCCGTTCATACGGGTTTCTTGAGTGGTAAAAGTTTTGGAAACCATGACCACCAATGTGCTTTTTGGGTCAAGCCCAGCCAGGGCATCATTGATCGACGCCCCGTCCACATTATTGGCAAACCGCAGTTCAAGCGCAGGCTGTGCCCCAAAACCAAGACTGGCCGCAAACCCGTCCGCCAACAAGCGCGGCCCCAAATCCGAACCGCCAATACCAATATGAACAACGGCCTTATATTGCCCGCTTTCGCGTATGGCCTGCGCAAATTTACGGGTGCGAATACCCATAGCCTCAACTTGTTCACTGATAGACGCATCACCGCAAGACCCGCGCAAAGCCGGGTGTAAAACCGCACGGTTTTCCGTGGTGTTGATGGGTTTGCCTGCGAACAAATCAGCCCGCTGCGCCTCTATCTCCGCGTCCTTTGCCAAACCCAACAACGCTTGCAAAACGTCTTTCGAAATCAATTGTTTGGAAACATCCACATATAGCCCACCATGCGCGAAACTCATACGAGCCGCTCGGTTAGGATCATCTTTAAATAACGCACCAAGGCTCGGAACACCGTTCTTCACCAAAGCTGAAAGCTTGTCCCAATTTACATGTCGTTTCACCATAGCCCGATATATAGCGCAAATTGCTAGTCCGTAAACTCATATTTCACCAACAATAAAGGCGCGAGAATTGCCGCCAGAAACACAGTGTTAAAAATCACATTGGACGCCACACCGGCCGCCACCGAGCCAGCACCATCAACCACATACCAGCCAATAAACGCCCATATCGTCACCTGAACTGTCTTTTTGTCAGACTTCGCAACTGCCGGAGCTACAATACCCAATAACATTATAGAAATTGCCACAACCAAACCGGCACCAATTGAAGATAGCCACATCTGGGAACGGTCCAAAACCGGAGCCGCGTCGCCGTAAGGCAAATCCAGCAAATCGAGCAACATACGAGACGGTGCGTTCACGGCCTGGTAGGGAGCCAGGCCCCATATAAAGGCGAAGCCAATAAAGCCCCAGGCGACAAGCTTTACCATTTTTGCGCTGTTTTTTGGTGTCATGATAATTTCCTTTTGATAATTTGATTATGCGTTGATGCAGGCACAAGCTAAGGGCACATCATAATGAAAACAATTACCTCAGAGGTAGGTGTATTTATCTCCTAAATGCGCTAAGCTGTCATATGACACAAAACTTGCTCTCAAATACGAGCTTCGGCACATTGCTAGGGGATTGGCGCAAGAAACGCCGTTTCAGCCAATTGTCCTTCGGGCTTTTAGCCGATGTGTCGCCGCGCCATATCAGTTTTTTGGAAACCGGGCGGGCCAAACCCAGCCGCGAAATGGTGCTTAAACTGGCTAAGTTCTTGGACATGCCAAAGACGGAAACCAATCGTGCATTACTCTTGGCCGGGTTTTCACCTGCTTATTTGACGCGGTCGCCTGACGATATTGATCTCGCGCCCATACACCAAGCTATTACTATGTTGCTGGATAATCACATGCCCTACCCGGCCATTGGTCTGGATGCGTTATGGAACATTAAGATGTACAATGCCGCCGCCGTAAAACTACTGAGCGAGGCCGGGCTGGGCGGACACACCAATATGATCGAGGCACTGATAGACCAGACGCCAACACAATCCGCCATAGAAAACTGGGACGAAGCTATCGGCCTGCTGCTGGAGCATTTACAAACCGAGCTTTCGTCGAGAGGTGATGATCCTCAACTGCAAAACCTGGTGCAGAAATTATCCAAACACTATCTTCGTTACGGCGGCACAACCCACATTGATAATACAAAGGCGGTTATCCCGACCCGCCTTAAAATTGGTGCCCAAACCATTTCCGTGTTTTCAACCATCGTCAATTTTAGCACGGTTCAGGATATTACCCTAAACGATTTGAAAATAGAGCTGATGTTTCCCATGGACGAAGCCAGCAAGGCTTATTTCGAATAACCTATCCCTCTTCCAGGCGCGGTGTATCGTCCTCCAGCTCATCTTCTAGCCCATCTTCCAGCCCGATAATCTCCGGCATTGAGCTTCCGGCTATGCCTTGCAAATCACCGTGCATGCCGAGCGTGCTGGCGATGACCGCATCGATTTGAGTTTCGCGCTTGGCCCAGCTTTTGACCGTGCGTTTTTTCTCGTCGCCCAAATCCTTGCGCATGTCGTCAAATTTTTCCACGATAGCTTCAATGCGGTGGCGGAATTTTGTGCCCGTCAGATATTCATAGACCAGGTCAGCCTTTGAGGCCTGACCGTCGCGCACGGCGGTTAGGCCAGCCAGCTCGATCAAGCTGAGACGCAGCACTTCCACCAGGGATATGGCGCTGTCATAACTGGTGACCCAGACGCCGTCGATTTGCTTAAAGGTAGTTTTGTCAAATTCCTTGGGCAAGGTGGTGCTCATGAGAATGGCAATATCGGCCCCGGCGGCCCGTTGGTCATTTTTCAACTTTTGCAGCCAACTAGCGCTCCAGTTTTTGGCCCGCTTGGTTTCCCACAAAATCGCGCCGCACATTTTACCGTTAGGTGACATCACCATCTGGACGATATCACCGCCCGCCACGCCTTTGGCCACAGGTTTAATCTCATCGTAAGGAAACTTACGGGCCAACACGTCCTCCAGTTCAAGCTCCAGCACCTCGCCCTGATGTTGTTGCGAGCCTTGCTCGGCCCGGCGTTTTAAACTGTCGATTTGGGTGCGCATGGCCGATATGGTTTGCTCATTTTCTTTTTGTTTGAGCAAAAAAGTGCTTTCTTGCTCGGCCTTGGCCTTGGTACGGATTGCGTCCACCTCCTCGGACAAGCGTTTTTCCACGGTCAATTCCAATTCGCGCTTTTGTTCTTCCAACGCCCGGCGTTCTTTCATGGCCATGGCCTGGTCTTCCTGGGCCCGCTCCAGCTTGGCGTCATTGTCCTTGAGGATTTCGCGTAGCTCGTCCGCTTCTTTTGCTTTGGCAGCGATTTCGCGGGCTGAACGCTCGTTGGCTTTTTTGGCTTCCTCGCGGACTATATCGGCGCGGGCGTCCTCGACACCCAAGCGCAGTTTTTCGTCCAAGGCGGCTTGCGCCTCGTCCAGCTTGGCCTTCTCGGCGGCGATTTCCGCACTTTTACGGGCGAGCTTCTCGGCAGACTTAGCCCGCTCTTCGGCCAGCAATGGCCCGGCCAGACTTTCGTTGAGCTTGATAGATGTACCGCAATCGGGACAGACGAGTGTTGGATCAGACATAAGGGATTCCATTTTTACGTTATATCTATATCTAAACCACACCGAAATGAAAAGCAATATTTGTTCTATATATGTTCTAGCTGGTGCATGGCGGGAAATATGTACTACCGGGGCATATGAAAAATACAAATATAAATTTAAATGGAATGGTTTACGCAGGTAAACGAGCGGTTGGGCCGAATTGGATTATGGGCGTTATTTGACCGAAGTGCTGGCCTCATAAACGCAGACCAAAATGTAACGAAATATACGCACATAATATGCGAATATATTGATTGCCAGACTGCCGTTTATCTCGCGGCAGCCTGGCCTCCTCGGGCTTAATAAACGGTTAAAATACCAAGAGATCACCAATACCGCGCACAGAAGCGCCCAAACCGTCCTCGGGGCTCCAGCCCCGGTTCGTGGATAAAAACGAGCGGGAGTCAAGCTCCATAAGACCGATGATCACTTCGGCTACCAGTCTGGCACCAACAGGGCCTAATCCTTCGCCTTTATCAAATTGCCCTGGTCGGGTTTCGCGGCCAATAATTTCACTTTCCGCCAAAATATAAAACCATAAGGGCGTCTTGCCATTAAGTACACCGCCAGACGCATTGTTGGCAAAATCAGAAACCTGGGTAACCTCGGCTTCTGGTCGATCCATTGTGGCGGCAATGTTTTCTCCCGATGGTAGAAGAAAACTTTGGGCGCGCAACAAATTGCGTGTTGCCAATGACGTCTCACCTTCATTTATAAAGGGCAAGTTTAACAAGGTTGTCGCCAATTTCGTATCCATTGTTTCCGCCATTTGCACCTGTTGGTTCGCGGCTGTATTGAAAATTTCATTATGATCAACAATTGCCCGCTCATCGGAAAGAGGTGAAAACCCACGCCCCAAAACATCACCAAACAGCGAAAATGCACTATCCCCTGTCTGCACTTGAATTTTTTGTGGGGCCATGGAATGACCAAACCGAAAGGCGGCTACGGAGAACTCGATAGGGATGAAGGGCAGGGCTTCATCTGCACAATAAAATTGCCGCCCATTGCCCAAAATATCCCAAACCACGGCACTGCCGCACATATCTGTGAGAAAATCATGGAGGATCGCCCAATGATAATGGGCAATGACCAGTGTGTGGCTTTCTTCAAACAATTCCTCGCCTTCATATTCGGATGCAAGTGTGTCCACCACCCGGTTATGAAAATTTATCAACCCCAAATGGATTTGCGATATTATTCGGTTTTCATCATTGCGTGGATCGCCAATCACCGCACTGCCCCCAGGCGAGCGCACAAGGTCAGCGGCTCTCAAGGCAGCGTCTTGGGTGATGGCCGTTCCGTCCGCACCGGTTAACAATTTGACCCCGGAGAAATCACCCTCCTGAACATACAAAAACGGGGACCCTTCTGGCCCGTCTCCAAATAAACTGTCCAGATCCAATGTGGGCGTGCGCACATTTTCGGTCTCCGCCTCACTGTTGACGCGCTCGAGTGAGGACGAGGTATCTAGTGTTATATCATGATCGATAAATTGTCCGAAAAACACTTGACCAACAGGCACCGTATCCGTTCGAGAACTGCCCGTCCCTCCGTCCATAGATCCGTTTTGTGCGCCGAGATTTCGTAAAATATCGGGGTCTGTATAAAGCGGAGGTAAGTCCGTAAATATTCGGCCAAAGCGGCCAGACGTGAGGGTTTGATTTTTTGCATAATTGCAAAAATGGTTGAGACCATTTAGTCCCGTCATTCCATGATGTGTCATGATAGTGCGCTCCGTTTTTAAGTGAAGTGCAGGTTATAGGCGTAATTGTGGCGAGATTGTGGCGTAATCTTGACGAGGGTAGGGGTAGTGGGCGTTGCCAGTCAGGATTTTCAGTTTAAATGTCCTGATTAGAATCTGAACTGTCCAGTTGATATGGAGCCAGTGTTGATGTTAGCACAATTAAATCTCCTATCCCTTATTTAAAGGTATGACAGTTGTAATAAAAGTAATTTTGGTTTTGACTTTATTGTCTCACTGACGCTCTCATGTATTTCTTTATCCAAATCTCGCTCCCAAGATTCACAGTGAATGCAAATGTATGGAAAGGGCCACCTCGCATCAATGTTGTCAATTTCAGATAAAACCTCATTAATTTTGTATTTCACTGCTGATACCCTGCCCTTATCAGCCGTTTGCAAACAATTGCCATATCTATGACACTGATCAAGGAATGCGATATACAACTCCAGCACATTTAGAGAACTAAGGATTTCATCCTGACAGCGACTATCCAATGTAAGCCGCTCACCCTTTGAAGTTGCACGAAAACAGGCTTTATTATCGAGACTTTGAAGATTATCCGAAGTGACACTGACGATAAATTCAAAATCTTTATGCGACAAGCTTCTGCCAGTCGACGTTTCAATGAACTTTCGGCATAAAGTTATATAAGAATTAAATAAACTGTCGGCCACAGTTTTTGAGGTGTAATCTTTGTCAGTTTCCGCCATCGAAAAGCACTCATCCCGTAATTTGTATCTGTCGATAACAATTTTATGACTGGCAATCTCTCCTCGGGAACCATTTGAAAATTCAAAATTGATATCCTTTGCCAAACACTCTTCCCCGCTCGGCACCATAATCACCTGCCCGGCTCCGCCTAGCTTTAGCGGGGGTTGGTAGACTTGGGTGAATGTTGGTTTGCATTTTACATTATTATTTCCCTGTCGGTCGCCTTGCTCCCTCCCCGCCTCTTGCGGGTCGGCCTTGATAGCCGTTTTGGTGCTTGAACTGGCGCAAGCGGAGAGACTTAGAGCAACAGACATGCAAGCACCAAGGCCCAACCCCTTCACCACACCACTAATGCGCAATAACGCGCTGAAATACTGTGTTTTTGCTTTTCTATTTTTGAATATTCGTCGATATGGTTGTGGCACTAGAGCCATGTTAACCTCCTTCTAAATACTGGTCAATTGAGTAGATTGCATCCGCGCTTATATAGCGTATTGTCATTGAATATGAATTAGTGGGATAATAAACATCATGTACATCAATAGTAGGATAGCCGTATTTCGTTTCAAACTTCATATACACAGATAAACGTGATTTGGCGGCCAGATTGACCTTCTGAATTTCAGTGACGATGTTCGCATCGTATTCATCAATACGGCCGCGGCTTTGGGCTAGTGATTTCGCATATACCCTGTATATTTTTGCGACTAAAGAGGCCTCTCTCATGCAAACCATTGAAAGTTTTCTGTCCAGCAATACTTGCTCGCGGTCATAACAAGGACTTTCGGCAAGCAAATCATGTGAATTTGCTATTTTGGTTAATAATAATTCAAAACTTCCAAAATCCAGATAAATTTTACAAACATCTGCACGTAAACGGTCAAGTTGGTACCAAGTTTTGGCGATATCGTATCCTTCTGGGCTCTCCCGATAGTACCTAGCAGAAATACTTTTGCTATACTCTTGAAAAGTTTCAAAGTCATCAGCGCCACTACAGTCAATCGAAGCATCAAGAACATTCTCTACAAGCCCATCGAAACTTAACACAATCCGAAGTGCTTCAGAGATATCTGAAAATAAAATTGATGTTCTTTGGCACTGTTTTCCGTCAGGCATCATATTAACTCTACCAACTCCGTGGAGTTTCAAAGGGGGCTGATAGTGGTGTTTGTATCTGGTCTTACAGACCACGCTTGGATCGGCGTTGATTTGCCAAGGTGTCATATGAAGTGCATATAAGGTGTATGACAGACCTTCGTTCTGTGAACTTTTCTCACTAACTTCAAGAGCCTTATTGACTGATGAAGGACTGGGATTGGGTTTATATTTATGGATACGGGGGTCATCACAATGTCCTCCCCCGTAATCCACAACATCAAGCCCCATAGCTAACAACGATGCAATGCGTTCAGAGCCATAAATCAAACGGGATTCTTCGGCTCTCAGATCCTCAGGGTAACCTGGGGTAAGTTGGGGATGCTGGACAATCACCGGATTATCACAAGAGGACTGGGTCGCCATTTTAGCAGGTGTATCGGATTTTAACTGCTGCGCGGCACTGGCGCAGGCACTTAAGAACAGGCTGTAGAGTAAGACAAGCGCAAGGGCAATCGGGTTGACGCGCTTACGCTTAGTCCTAATCAAAGGTTTCTTCACTCTCGCGGCATCGCCTCTTTGCCAAAAACGATCATAACCACTAGTTATTGAACCTGTAACCGTGATCTCACCAAATGTATACCCTGGCGGAGGGCTATTCTTAGCAACATCAATTACTCTAATTCTATAAGGCATATCACCTTCTCTATTTTATTCACAAACTCCACTAACACCATTTACCAATGCTAAGGTACAAATATTCGCCTGCCTGACCTGAAAATCTTCCAAATTTATAGGATTGATCCCCCTGGAATTTAACGGAGAAATTGTTCGTCCGTAGAATTCATACAAAGTAATCGCTGTGTTTCGCCACAATGATCTATTCAGTATGGGCGAATATGTTAACAAATAAAGTTCCAAGCCCTCTATGACTTCATACGGGGCTGGTAACCAATGGTGACCTTCATCCATTTTAGCCATTAAAACCGTGTCGCCCATTAAACTGACGTCGTAATTGTGGCTCTCATATAAATGCAACAAAAACTTTAAACTTATGACTTCAATAGTGATTTTCTCGTAGTCATATGTTGGGTTTGGTGCCTTATTTTTGGTTGCCATTCGAGCCGTCTCAGAATTCAAACGAAGCATTATACTGCTATATTCCAATGCGGCATTACTTGGAGAAATTTTTTGAGACAGCAAAGAATTATATAAATTTGACATTTCCAACTGTAAGAAATCAATAGTTTTCCAATCAGAACATTTATCAAATTGAGTTTTAAATTCCGTATCTTCAGACAACACCCCTCCGGAAAAATATTTCAACCCAGAGGTGCGTTCAAAGAAAAGCTTCAAACCACGACCATCATCATGAAGGTTAAGAGCCAACCTGTAAGAGTCCAAATAAACTTTTGACGAATTAAATAAAGTTTCACAATGCCAGCGATTATAACTTTCATCACTATCTACCTGAGGGCCGCTCAAATCAACGATAATACTTGGATTGATCCAATCAACCGAAGCGAAAGAAGATATTGACCGAACTAAGTCCAAACTTTGACCAAGGCGTTGTTCGTCAATGCAATATGCCTTACTGGGACACCCAGCACTTGGGAAATAGTTTTGCAAAAGTAAAAAATACTCCACAACGCGCCCACTAAAACTACTAAGATCAACGGAACATCCAAAGTCGAACTTTCCAGTTGGAAGCAAATTCCGACACCTCCTCTCAAAGAGGAGTTCATCAGTATCGAGTTTCTCAAACAACTCATTCAAAAGTTCTTCAAGCCCATCCTGAATCGCGCCCTTATCATTCACTAGCCGAACGTAAGTCTCTAACATGGAATCAAAACTATCGAAATAAGGGTGCCTCTTTATCAAAATATTTGTGATGATATCATCATTAATGTTATAATCGCGGTATGATGAACGCGTACTATCCAAACCTATTTCAGCTATCTTGTGATACCTATTTGTTTTTTCACACCCCTCCCCATCAGGTAAGCTCAATATTTTCCCAGCACCGCTAAGTTTCGTTGGTGGTTGATATAGCTGTTTGAACTTTGGTCCGCATCGCACATTCGGGTCGGCCTTGATTTGAGCTTTTGTCATGTGTTTGACATAGAGGGGAGTGGTGGGGGCGTCATCTGCATCCGTTAATTTGTATTTTGTGATACCCTTATCTGCACACCCGCTACCGGATACAAATGTTGCAGTTTTAAACCCCATCACACGCACACGGGCAATGCGTTCTATCTCGGAGATATCATTCGCGGACAGGGAGGCTTTACTTTCGCCTTTGAGGGCATGCTTGAGTATAACCGGATTGGCACAGGACGAGCTTGTGGCCACAGCCGCCAATTTCCCGGCCCCCAACATCCCGGAACTGGCGCAAGCGGAAAGACTTAGAGCAGCAGACAAGCACACACCAAAGCCCAAACCCTTCACCACACCATATATCCTAAATTTTGTCAGACCCATCCCCTCATATTTCCGCCACGCTAGGCACATAGTTGAGTGCGTAGCCTGCCCCTTGTATAAAAGCCACCTTTAACCATGGCGTGTGACAACGATTCTATTTCTACGCAAGCAAAAAGTGTGAAACAAACAGACTACCCCCAACCTCCGCGCACCATTACCTCCTCCAGGGACGTTGCCATTATCTGCCCACACAGATTGGCGGGTCAAATCATCATTCAATACACAGTAAAACAGTATGCAACACAAAGAGATTACCAAGTTGTAGTATTTGGCTTATTCACTCCAGAAAGTAGGCCTAAAAGTGAGCCAAGCCGTTCAATGAATAAACTTAATTTAATATATTTCAACAACTTAGACAAAGGCAATGGCGGAGACGAAGGGATTCGAACCCTCGATGGGCTTATGACCCATACTCCCTTAGCAGGGGAGCGCCTTCGACCACTCGGCCACGTCTCCGAGCGGGGAATTAGCGCAAGCATGGCGCTCCTGCAAGACAGAAATGATGTTTTTGCAAAAAGAAACCAGTTTCGCCTAAATTAGCCGGATATTAACCATAAAGACAGGCATGTGACCCACATCAGAACAACACCTTGAAATTCTCACGACATTGTTCGCATTTCACCCCACATAAACACCATGATGTTTACAGAATATTTTCCCTATTGGGATAAATATAGCGAAACAATGTGGTGGGTAAAATGACACAACTGAAAAAACCGGGTGTGGGTCCGGCGAAACTTCCTACAAAACCAACGGCAGGTACGGCTGTGCATACGGCACCTGATAAACCAAATGTAAACATCGAAACCCTGGAGACCTTTACCAAAAGGACTGGGCAGACCGCTCCAGACACCAAACCGATAGCACGGGTCAAACTCGCCGATATACATTTCCCGGCGCAAACCGGCAACATCGCGGCACTTCGTTTTTCCTTGCGGGTTATTGACGCCCTATTCGTCACAACGGTGATCTTAATATCCATTTGGAGCGGTTATATTGGCACCAATAATAATGGCATTCTTGCGCCATTGGCAGCGGGGCTATCTGGTGCTATCGGGTTTTTCGGGGCCATGTACCTTGTCAAAGCCCATCATTTTTCTCCCGCCGAAAGTTATAGCGGCCATATGAAACGCGTAGTTCTAGGCGCCGCAGCAGCGCTTGGGGTCTGGCTGTCCATAGCCTTGATATTCAAACCAGAGACGTTTATCCCCGATGCTTTGGCAATTTCGGGGCTTATGGCAACGGCTACATTGCTGATATTGCACAGTATTTATTATGTCGTGATCAAGCGCCAACATGAACGTGGCCAGCTTATTCCGACCATTATCATGCTAGGCGCTACCGAAGCTGCCAGACGTTTGATTGAGGAGAACGCACGCACACGCGAGCTGAATATATTGGCAATTTTTGATGAACGGTTGTCCCGTGCCCCCCATAATATCCACGGCGTGCCTGTAGTGGGGAAAATCGAAGATATGTTAAGTTGGGACGCCCTGCCCTATGTGGACAGGATTATTGTTACCTTGCCAGGCATTGCCAGCGAACGCAAAAAAGCTTTCGCCGCCCAGGTGCGCAAATTGCCCAACCGCATCGCTTTCGTGGTCGACGAGTTTGAACATCTGGATCATGTGCAACAGCGCCTGACACAAATCGCCGAAATCGGTATGCGGGAAATTACCGGCACGACGTTTTCTGGTCGCCAGATTTTCACCAAACGCATGGTGGATATTGTCATCAGCGGCTGTGCGTTATTGTTCGGCGCTCCCGTATTGGCGCTTATCGCTCTTGCTATAAAGCTTGATAGTCCCGGCCCTGTTCTGTTTAAGCAAAAACGCCAGGGTTTTAACAACCGGGTGTTTGATGTGTTTAAATTCCGTTCGCTCAAGGTCGAGGACGAGGACAAGGACGCCAAATCCCAGGTGGTCGCGGGCGACAACCGTGTGACCCGTGTCGGACGTTTTATCCGTAAAACCAGCTTGGACGAGCTACCGCAACTTCTCAATGTTTTGAAAGGTGATATGTCCCTCGTCGGGCCTCGCCCTCACGCCGTGGGCATGCATACAGGAAATATTGAAACCTATAAACTGGTCGATGAATATGCGCACCGTCTCAAAGTCAAACCTGGTCTGACCGGGTGGGCACAGATTAACGGCTCACGTGGGCCTTTACATGATGCGAAAAGCGTAGCCAGACGGGTGCAGTTGGATATCGAATATATTGAGCGCTCCGGTCTGTTTTTCGACTTAATGATCATGATTAAAACCTTGCCTTGCCTGCTCGGCGACAGTGAAAACGACCGCTAGGTGTATGTCATGAGGAAAACATCATGAGGAAAGTACGATGATTGGGCGGCAAATGCTTGGGTATGTTCCGGTCAATCTGGCCAACATAGTTATCAGCTTTGGCACAATCGCTATTTTGACGCGCCTGTTTGACGGTGCAGAATTTGGCCGTTACGCGCTCGCCATAGCCAGCCTGCACTTTATCCATATGGTGTTTTTTACCTGGATTGAGGCCGCTATGGCCAGGTTCTATGCGAGAGCCGAACGGCGCGGAAAACTGGCCACGCATCTTAAAACCAGTTATATCACCGCCGTGGTCATGGCCATTATCGGCCTGCCTTTGTTTATGGGGCTTGTCTATATTCTGCCCGTAGAAAACACGATGAAAACCATTTTGGCTTTTGCCTTGGCGTCCACCTGTTTGACGCTCATTTATAATATAGGTATCGAGGCCCACAAAGCCGCCCACCGCATTGGCCGTTTTAGCGCCATTCATTCGTCCCAAAGCCTGTTCGGCTTTAGCCTTGGTATCATTCTCATTCTGGTCACACCTTTGCGCGAGGTTGCACCTTTTGTCGGTATTATGGCCGCTAGCGGGCTAGCGGTATTGGTTGATCTGCCGTTTATGTTAAAACGTATGCGCGGCGGCGGTGTAGACACGGCCCGCGTGAAACAATATTTCGCTTATGGCATGCCCATATGCTTTGCCTTGATGTTGAGCTATATATTGTCTCAGGGCGATTTGTTTTTCATCAAATATTTCATGGATGATTTGGCGGTCGGGCAATATAATGCCGGATACAATTTGGCCAACCGGTCTTTGGATGTATTGTTTGTCTGGATTGCTATGGCCATCACCCCCATCGCCATTACTACCCTTGAACAAGACGGCTTGGAGACCACCAAAAAAGTTTTGAAAAACTACGGGGAAATATTGTTGCTGGTCATATTACCTGCGGCCACCGGGATCGCTTTGGTGGCGGAACCTGCCGGATTTATTTTAGGCGAAAGCGTGCGGGCGGAAGCGGTTAAAATCATGCCGTGGATTGCTTTTGTCGGGGTCATGAACGGCTTTATCGCCTATTACGCCCAGCGTGCCTTTATGTTGTCGCGCAAGACCGGGCTTCTCGCCATGACCATGATCCCGCCCGTTATTATCAATGTTATACTCAATATCTGGTTGATCCCGATTTACGGGCTTAACGGCGCGGTATGGTCAACCTTGATCGCTTACGGTATTGGTTTGGTACTTAGCTTTGCTGTGGCCCGGCGCTCATTCCCCCTGCCATTGCCCTTTAAAGCATTTGCGCAAACGGCCTTTGCCTGTGTTGTCATGGCGGGTGCCGTATTGGCACTTCCAAACTTTGTTGACCAATTGCCAGACGTGTTGGAGTTGTTGGTTAAAGCGGGTGTCGGCGCGGCCGTGTACGGACTTGTGGTCTTTGCGCTCAACACTGCCAATTGCCGGACTTTGCTCAAAGATCTGCGCGACAAAATCAAAACCCGGACACACACACCTAGGGTGGAAGTTGAACCGGAGTCATTACCATGATTACGCACCACCAAAACCAGGCGGCACAATCAGGCCAAAATCCGTTATTATCCGTCTTGGTTCCTTATTATAACGACGATCCGAATTTATTGCTCAGCGATTTATTGGTGCAAGCGGAAACTACAAAAAATGTAGAGATATTGCTCTATGACGACGGCACCAATGACGCCAATGTCAATACACGCCTTGAGCATGCTGCGGACAAAAGTCCTGCCGCTATTCGCCTGTTCTTTGCAGCAGAAAATAAAGGCCGCTCAACCGCCAGAAATTATTTGAAATCACAGGCCCGCGCTGGATGGGTGCTGTTCCTCGACGCTGATATGCGGCCCCAGGAGCGTACATTTTTAGGGGATTATCTCGCAGCGATACAGGCGGGGGATGCTGATATTATATTTGGCGGGTTTACCGTGCCGCACCAAACACAATCCGCCGAGACGGAACTACACCGGGCTTTCTCCAAAACCTCCGACTGCCTGGATGCTGCGGCGCGAAACGCATGCGGTGCACAATATGTCTGCTCGTCCAATTTATGTGTACGGTCCATTATTTTGGACGCTGAACCATTCGACACCGACTTTACGGGCTGGGGTTGGGAAGACAGCGAATGGGCCGCCCGCGCAGTCAAAAAATACAAGCTCAAACACGCCGATATTCCGGCGTTACATCTCGGGCTGGAAACCACGGAGACGCTTCTCGCTCGCTTCAAAGACAGTGCGCACAATTATATACGCTTTACCAGCGCCCATCCGGATTTGGCAAAAACGCTGACCCTATATAAAATGAGCCAAAGGCTCAAATATGTACCAGGACAAAAACTGATGCGACCAATACTCAAAACCCTCGTCCGTTCGTCCCTAGTGCCAACAAAAGTTCGGTTATTGGCGCTTAAACTCTGGCGGGCGTCCTGGTATTCTCAGGCCATGTCAGTGAAGGCCATATCAGTAAAGACCATGTCATGAACGCACCTTACCAACCTTCCATGTCCCTGAGCGCCAAAATATCGCGCAAGCTCTTACCCTTGCGGGCCAGACGGGATATCCGGGTTTTGCTCAAACGTCCTATCGTCAGTTTCACATTTGACGACTTCCCCCGCAGCGCATTATACGAGGGTGCGGACATGCTGGCGAAGCATAAATGGCGCGCTACATTTTATGTAGCGGCCGGTTTGGCAGGCGTCCAAAACCATCATGGTCAAAGTTTTGACAAAACCGATTTAGCGGGGTTGCAAGCAAAATCTCACGAAATCGCCGGGCATACATATTCGCATCTGGATTGTGGGCAAAGCACCCAGAAACAAGTGCTGGCCGAGATAGCGCGCAACAACGTTGCCCTGACCGCTATGGGGGTTAAAAGCCCGATTGAACATTTCGCCTGGCCCTACGGGACGACAAATATTGGTAATAAAACGGCGCTGGCTGGCCATTTTAAATCTATGCGCGGGGTCATGTCCGGCGTTAATCGAGGCCGTGCTGATTTAAACTGTCTTAAATCCGCACCCTTGTTTTCCGGTGCAAAACTAAACCATACTTTGGGGCTGATTGAAGGGCTTAAAAAACGGCCCGGCTGGTTGATCTTGTTCACCCATGATGTGCGGGATAATCCGAGTGAATGGGGGGTAACGACAAAAGAATTCCTCGAAACCATAGCTGCCGTCAAAGCCAGCGGCGCCCTTGTTTTGCCCGTTGGTGAAGCTCTTGAAATGGTGAAAAATGATTATGGCTAAATCCGCAAACAATATACGCAATGGCGTCTCGGTTATTCTGCCGACCTTTCGAAGACCGGAAGGACTACAAATCGCACTGAAAAGCCTGGTTAGGCAAAATGCCGGCGGGCTCGCTCTGGAGATTATCGTAGCGGACAATGACCCCAAGGGCAGTGCCAAAGCTTATGTGAAGAAATTCGCCGCCAGTACGACCGTCAATATTCGTTATTTACACATCCCCGAGCCTGGCGTTTCCAACGCTCGTAATGGCGCTTTAAAGGCAGCGAAAGGCCGCTATCTGGCTTTTTTGGATGATGACCAGGAGGCGGGCGCGAACTGGCTCGAAACGTTATTGGACAGCGCGAAAAAATACGGCGCAGGCCTGGCCTTTGTCCCGACCATTGCCCGTATCCCCGGTAGCTCAATCTATGATGATTATTATACCCGTTTCTTCTCGCGCTTTGGCCCGGATATGGACGAGGGCATTGTGGACGATTTTTTTGGTTGCGGCAATTCATTGCTCGACACCAAATTATGCACTTTACCCACCCCGCCGTTTAGCGTCGATATGAACGAAACAGGCGGCGAAGACGATATGCTATTTGGCGAACTGCAAGCTCAAGGCATAAAAATTGCCTGGTCACGAAACGCGAAATGTTATGAAGACATTCGCCCCCACCGCGCCACACCGGGCTATGTAAAGATTAGAAGTTTCGCCAATGGCCAAAGCCCAAGCCAGGAAGCTGCCGAGAGCAATAACTGGCTCGGGATCATAAAATGGATGATGGTCGGAGCAGTGCAATACGCGGCCTTTACCCCAATAACCTTGCTAACAAAAGCATTGGGCAAACCGTCCTATATTCATTACTTGGCAAAATCTTCCAGCGGCGCTGGCAAGGTCTTATGGTTCGGCGGCTTCACGCCAAAACTATACGGAGCGGCGGTGGTCGACAACAAAGCGTTTTAGATAAAGCATTTTAGGTTCTGTACTTAACCACCTGACATTTTTCGTTCGGTATTTTCTATGACGATTCACCAATATCCGCAATTTGAGCAGGATTATATCTTTTCATATTATCGAATAACGCTATGTTATAAGAACTAAACTAGTTTAGTTCTTACGTTACTCAATAATTATTGCTGTGCGAAAATGGCAAGTTCAACACGATACCACTAAAGGTTGACAGCTGGTTATTTCGTCAGGTCATAAGGACCCTGTATTTTTTTCGTGACATCGCGCACTCTTCTCTCTAGCGTCTCTCCAAAACCAGCTAGGATATCCAGATGACCAATATATCCCTCAAATTGTTTCGCACGCGCATTCTTGCCAGCACCGTTTTGGCCGCAACATTATTTGCTGTCCCGGCGCTTGCCCATCAAACATTTCTCTGGCCCGCAAAATTCATGTGGCAATCAGGCGATAAAGTCGAAGTTGCCCTGACCAGCGCATTGGCATTTCCAAAATTGGAATCTGGCCCCGGCAAAGATAGAATAGCTTTCAGTTCAGCTATGGTGGCGGGCAAAAAAATCGACACATTTACCTTGGCCGAACACAAGACTTATTTGAATATGGAATTTCAGGCGGACACTGCCGGGTTTGGC
Organism: Robiginitomaculum sp.; assembly: GCA_016765135.1. GTDB lineage: Bacteria > Pseudomonadota > Alphaproteobacteria > Caulobacterales > Maricaulaceae > Robiginitomaculum_A. Next base: position 16,054 of record JAESQN010000015.1, on the reverse strand, counting down.
GTCATTGCCATGAGCAGCAAAACCCGCTCCGGGGCAATAAAGCCCGAAGACAGTGAAGGCTATTTAGACGAAATTGGTGCCAGCGATACGGTTCGTAAAGCCTTCAACGATTTGCCCGGCACCCCGGCATTAAACCGTAGCTATAACAAGCACACGAAAACATTTATTTGTGTCGAAACATGCACTGGTGGTGCAGACGCGAAATATAAATCCGTTGGCCAAAAACTGGAATTTGTAGCGTCCAAAACTGGTGACAGAGATTTTGTTCTCTTGCTGGACGGCAAACCCTTGGCAGGTCAGGATGTAGTGATTTACGGGGTTGACGGCAAAGGTGCAGAAACCGTGAGCGATGCGAACGGCCTGGTGAAAATTGACCACGCCCATACGGGTGTGGCCATGCTTACGGCGGTCTGGATCACTCTACCCGCCAAACCGGACGGCGTTTACCATTCTGACTACACCGCACTGACCCTAAAACTCGCCCATGCGCATTAGGGCCTGTGAAGGATTATTCCGCCAATATCAGCTTGGCTTTACCGCTTAGGACATTGGCGGCGTCCGGGGCGTAACGCTCGCCGCCGCCGCGTTCATGCATGACCAAGGCTGGCAACAGGGCGCTTTCGCTTTTGACGCCTTTGCGAAACTGGACAATAATGCGTTTGGCGGGTTCGTCTGCGTAAGAATGTATAGGTAAAATCCGCAGACGCCCCGTTTTGTTCGCCAGCCCCGCACATATTTTCTCCAGCCCGTCAGCCCGATAAATCAGTGTGCCCAAGCCCCGTGGTTTCATACACACCAACATGGCATCCAGCCAATCATTCAGTGTCAACCCCTTGTTAACAAAGCTCGTCTCTTTGCCCTTCGACATGCGTACAGCCCGGCGATTATCAAAATATGGCGGGTTAGCGACCACCTGGTCATATTGCAAATGCCAGTCATGGGGAATGCGCCTGATACTACCCGACACAATATCTATATTATCGTTATCTACTGTATTTTGCCGTGATAAAGCCAGCATGTCTTCGCTTTTCTCCAGCCCGGTAAATTGTATGTCCGGTAAATGATGGGACGCCAATAACATCACCACCCCCGTGCCGCAGCCAAGCTCCAAAATGCTGTCGCCCGGCTTGGCTTGTAAGGATGAAGCCAGCAAAATAGCATCCGTGCCAGCTCTATATCCCTCGCCCGGCTGGGTGACGCTAACCTGACCGTTGTAAAACTTCACATCTAAAGTCGACAAAACTCATCTTCCAAACCTGCCGCAGCCAATACTTTTTTGGCCTCAACAACATCATCTTTCAATACCATGAAACGCCTCGGGATTGCCCCAATGGAGCCTTCAATAACACTGGCATGTGTATCGGCGACGAACCAACCTATGTCGTTGTCATTGAGAACCGACTGGGCGTAACTTAGCGTCACCGGGTTATTGGTTTTTATAATTGCTATCATTGTATTTCTATATCACCAGAACAATAAAATTGCCATACTTACTTGCCGCTTTAGTGTTATCCGCCTAGAGAAGGGCCGAAACGAGAGCAATGTGACCACAACAGTAAAAACAAAATCAGCTACCACTTCCCCCATTGAACATCTGCTCTCAATGGCAGCCGAAGATATGGCTCAAGTTGATATTATTATCCGCGAGCGTATGCAAAGCCCGGTCGGCATGATCCCGGATTTGGCCGAGCATCTGGTCGGGGCGGGCGGCAAGCGTTTGCGCCCACTTCTCACCATCGCATCGGCGCATCTGTGTGGTTATGAGGGCACGCACCATTACAAGTTGGCGGCGGCGGTGGAGTTCATCCATTCCGCCACGCTCTTGCATGATGATGTGGTTGACCGCAGTGCCAAGCGGCGCGGCCGCAAAGCCGCCAATTTGATCTGGGGCAATGCGCCAAGCATTTTGGTTGGGGATTTTTTGTTCGCCCGCGCTTTTAATTTGATGGTGGAAACGGGCTCGCTTGAGGCCCTGGGAATTTTATCCGAAGCTTCCAGTATTATCGCCGAGGGTGAAGTACAACAATTGGCTGGACTGCGTGATGTCGAGATGAGCAAAGCGACCTATATGCAGGTCATAGGTGCCAAGACGGCCGCATTATTTGCAGCTGCCTCCGAAGTTGCGCCCGTGCTGGCCGCAAGCGGTTCACAAAAACAAATTGCGCTTAGAACTTACGGTCAAGAGCTTGGCCTGGCCTTTCAACTGGTGGATGACGCGCTGGATTACGGCGGCTTTGAAGCAGCTTTGGGTAAATCGGTCGGGGATGATTTCCGGGAGGGCAAAATGACTTTACCCGTGATACTTGCTTACGACCACGCCCAGCAAAAAGGTGACAAAAATGCTCTGGATTTTTGGCGAAGAGTGATCAGTGAACATAATCAATCATCCGGTGATTTGGAAACTGCAACCGATCTTCTGAAGCAGGAAAACGCCCTTGAAGCCACATTGGATGCAGCGCGAGAACATATCAAAACTGCCAAATCAGCACTTGATATTTTCCCCGAATCCCCGTGGAAAACTGCTCTTAAACGTCTGGCGGATTTCGTTGTCCAGCGGGTGAGTTAGCGGTTAGTTTTTTGTGAATAGTCAGATAAATCATGAGCATAATATTGACCCAAAGGGCTAGAAAAAACAATGATCTAATCAAACCAAACCACAAAGCGGCAATAGTGACTGCCGCCATTAACACTGCGCCGTACCCGTAAAGAATGCTGACGCTCGCATGGGATTTGCCCGCAGCTATCAGGCGTTGGTATAAATGGGATTTGTGCGGGGCCAGCAGGTTTTCACGTCGTCTTAGGCGCAGGAGCATTGTTAATAAAATATCGGTGAGGAACGGTAAAATTAACAATGACCCCACATATAAAACTCCGGCTTTGGGTGCTTCTGCAACAAGTATGAGCGCCGAGGTTCCGTAGCCGTACCCGACCAAGAGTGAACCAACATCACCACCAAATATTCTGGCCCGGTTGCCACTATTATACGGCGCAAACCCGATCAATGCCGCCGCCATAACCACGGATAATATAGCCGCACTGCTGGCCCCGACCAAAACGGCTACTACGGCTATGGCCAAAAATGCGACCGTCATAGATACGGCCATCATACCGTTGGATCCGTCTATAAAATTGACACCATTGGTGACAACAAATACCCATAACAAAGCGCCGCCAAATCCAATCCAATAGGGTATAGGGACATCGACCACGGCCACGGGAAACGAGAACGGCGGCCCAATAATTGCGACCGCAGCCCCGGCCAGCACCATGATCAAAGCAAATTTCAATTTGGAGTTAAGCCTATAAACATCATCAAACAATCCCAACACTGCGACCCCAAAGCCAAGTGCGGCAATAGATCCAAGCAGGTTATGATCCCCATAATCTGGATAAAACATAGCCAGAGCCAAAAGCCCCGCCCCCAGACCTGCGACAATGCCAATGCCGCCCGCTGTTGGTACTGGGGTTTTGTGGTTTGAACGGTGATCAGGTTTGTCTAAAAACCCGGCAAAAATCATAAACCCGCTCAGCGCCAAGGAGATGAAAAACGCAAAGCCCGCCACATGTAACAGGATGAAAACCGGGTGTTCAAAACTCATGGCAAATCCCCCAACAAGGTCGAAATGCACCACCAATCCGGATGAGTTTTGCAGATATAGCGTGCAGCCATTGCGGCTTTTTCCTGGCTTGGAAACAAGCCAAAACATGTAGCCCCTGAACCGGACATGCGTGCCAGTTGGCAATCTTTTTGTCGGGAGATGTCTTCAAGCACCTCCTCGATAACGGGTTGTAGCCGCATGGCCACGCCTTGCAAATCATTGCGTCCGGCTTTGGCCATGTCGAGCAACGACCCGGCGGGCAAGGTGAACTCTGAAGACATACCTACAGTGTCAAAGCTCTCGAAAACTTCGGATGTACTTACGCTAACACCGGGGTTAACAAGTACGGCATGCATTTGCCCCAACCCCGGCCACGGCAAAATTTGCTCGCCTATACCTTCCATGACACATGTGCATGACAAATAACAAACGGGTACATCTGCGCCAAACGGGAGGAAGCTTTCCGCATGTTCAGACCAGCTAACATGCTCCGCCTGCGCCAGCAACCTAAGGGCGGCAGCGGCATCGGCACTCCCGCCCCCAATGCCGGATGCGACCGGTAATTTCTTGGTGAGTTTATAGGCTAGCTTCGCCTGAACATCATTATGCTCTGCAACCATTTTCACGGCTTTCAGGATCAGGTTTTCATCACCGCCCGGTGTATCTTTGGCGAACGGGCCTGTCATTTCCAGACTGAACTCATCAGCCATTTTCGCATCAAGTTTGTCACCAATATCCGCAAAAACCACTAGGCTGTGCAAGGGGTGATAGCCATCATCCTGCACCTGACCCACATGTAATGTCAGGTTAATTTTTGCCCGAGAAATATCGGTGTATTTAGCTGTTTGTGTCAACGCTTACTCAGGACTTGCCACGGCGTCCAAACCGTCTTTAAGTTTGATCTTGATCGTTGCGAGTTCTTCTTCGGTTGGGTCAAGTTCTGCGGCCCGCGCCCATTGATAACCAGCTTCTTTTCTGCGTCCCAGTTTCCAGTACACATCGCCAAGATGGTCAATAATCGTGGCGCTGGTCGGGGAGCGCTCGGCGGCCTCCTCCAGTTTTATCCTGGCTAGGCCGTAACGCCCCAATTTATAGTGAGCCCAACCCAGGCTGTCGATAATCGCACCGCTTTTTGGCTCCAGCTCAACCGCTTTTTCAATCATTTCAAACGCTCTGGTCAAATTGACGCCCTTATCAACCCATGTATATCCCAAATAATTGAGCGCATCTGCATCGTCAGGTTTGTGCTTGAGAACGAATTCAAAGTCCGGCACCGCCTCTTGCCAACGGTCAAGTCGCTCAAGAATAATACCGCGCAAATAATGCGGCATGGGGTTTTTCTCAAGTTCGTCAGCTGACATTTCTTCGATCAAAGCTTCATAATAAGGCAAGGCTTTGGCGTAATCTTCCATGATTAGATAAGCCCGTCCCAAAGACCCCCGCGTCACCCGCGACGGGTGGGACGCCTGAATGGATTCCAGCACCGCTAAACCTTCAGCGTTTTTGTCATCTCCAAATAAAATATCTGCCTCCGACAAGCGCGCCGACACGGAGTACTCTGAACGTTGCGGGATTTCGCCGTAAGCCTGCAAGGCTGCATCATTTCTGTCTATCTCCTCCAAAACACTTCCCAGGAAAAGCCGGGCTTTATCATTGTGCGGATCCAGCACCAGGGCGAGCCGCAAAAAAGTTTCGGCTGAATGGAATTGCTGTTGTGCGCCGTAATACCGAAATGCTGGTTCTGTCATAGCCCGTGAGGCCAATTGGGCCGGGGTCAATTGCCATTTGAATTTTTTGCCCCCTTCAATTGTATTTATATATGCGCGTATCGGGCCGGTGAGCGAGCCATTGTTTTCGTCTGCATATTTTTTCAACTTCGCCAGAGCTTTGTCTTTATCACCGCGCAACATCAACCCGCGCACTTGCGCTAATGTGGACTCGATTGGTGCCAAATTGACCTCGTCAATTTCAGCAAAATCCTTTTCGGCCATCTCTAAATTGTCCAAGTCTATATTGATAATAGCCCGCTGTAATTTTCCTAAAAACTCGAAATAGCGCCCGCCTTGCATATTATCAAAAACCGCAATCGCCCCGGCTTTGTTTCCAAGCCCGTACTCTGCCCAGCCCCGCATCATGGAATTAAAATCTTCCACGCCAATACCCGCGCTCGCATTGTCCAATATGCTGATGGTTTTTTTGTACCGACCTTTACCCAAAGCCTGTGCGCCCAAAATGGCCCTGGCAACACCATCCGTTGGCTCAAGGGCGATCAACTCAATTGCCAACGCACGGGATAATCCGGTGTCCCCATTGTTTATAGCCGCCGCCATAGCTTTGCGCCCCAGATCCAGATCTTGCGGACGGCGGGCAAAAGCTTTGGAATAATAACTGGAGCGACCAGCCGCATCGCCAAGATTATAAGCATAACTAGCCGACACATAATCCGCATATAAACGGGCGTCCGGCGACAGGGTTTCCCCCGTATCAACCTTGTTGTTGGTCGCAATTGTTGTACATGCCGACAAGGCGAAAAGGGCGAACCACAAAGCCGCAGGCATGATTAAAAATTTGATTTTTGCCATAATGGTCATCTTACATATTTGGATAATTGGGGCCACCACCGCCTTCAGGCGTGACCCAAGTGATATTATGGCTCGGGTCTTTGATGTCACAGGTTTTGCAATGGACGCAATTTTGCGCATTGATTTGAAATTTCTGTACGCCGTTTTCTTCCAATATTTCATACACACCAGCAGGGCAATATCTTTGAGCAGGCTCGGCCCATTTTGGCAGATTGATGGTAATGGGAATGCTCGGATCGGCCAGTTTTAAATGGCTCGGTTGATCTTCTTCGTGGTTGGTGGCAGAGAAACTGACACTGGTCAGGCGGTCAAAGGTCAATATGCCGTCCGGTTTTGGGTAATCGATTGGCTTGTGTTTCTCGGCCAAATCAAGGCTGTCCGCATCACTTTTACCGTGACCACGCGTGCCAAAAAACGAGAACCCGCCCAGCAATGAGGTTGTCCACATATCAACCCCGCCCAGCATAACCCCGAACACCGTGCCAAATTTTGACCAAAATGGTTTAACATTACGGACTTTTTTCAGGTTTTTATAAACATAGCTGGCTTCATAAGCGCTTTGGTATTCGGACAGAACGTCCCCTGCCCGCCCTGCACCAATGGCCGAAAACGCAGCTTCGGCGGCTAACATGCCGGTTTTCATGGCGTTATGGGAGCCTTTGATGCGCGGCACATTCATAAATCCGGCCCCGCAGCCCATAAGCGCACCGCCTGGAAATACCAGTTTCGGCACGGACTGCCAACCGCCCTCGGTCATGGCCCGCGCACCGTAGGAAACACGTTTACCCCCCTCAAACACGTCTTTGATGTGAGGATGGGCTTTCATACGCTGAAATTCTTCAAACGGGCTTAAATACGGATTTTTATAATTGAGATGCAAGACCATGCCCACCGCCACATAGGGCGTATCGCCGTCGAGCATATGGTACAGGAATGTACCGCCGCCAGTTTTGTTATCCAAAGGCCAGCCAAAACTGTGCTGCACCAAACCAGGTTGATGGTTTTCGGGCTTAACCACCCACAATTCCTTGAGGCCAATACCGTATTTTTGCGGCTCGCACTCTGCGTCCAGGGCAAACTTTTCGATCAGGCCTTTGGTCAAAGACCCCCGTGCGCCCTCGGCGAAAAACGTGTATTTCGCATGTAATTCTATACCCTGGGTATAAGCCCCGTCCTTGTGCTTGCCGTCCAGACCCACGCCCATATCGCCCGTGGCCACACCTTTGACAGAGCCGTCATCATGATACACCACTTCGGCGGCTGGAAATCCGGGGTATATTTCCACCCCCATATTCTCCGCCTGCTCGGCCAGCCATCGGGCCACATTGCCCAAAGACACAATATAATTGCCATGATTATTCATCAATGGCGGCATCATCAAAGCCGGAAGCGGAATAGCACCGACACTGGTCAGGAAATAAAACTTATCTTTTTTAACCGCCGTATTCAGCGGCGCACCCATATTTTGCCAATCAGGGAACAATTCGTTCATAGCAATCGGGTCAACCACCGCACCGGACAATATATGCGCCCCGATCTCGGAGCCTTTCTCCAACAAAGCAACATTGATTTCGCGCTCGTTATCCGTAGCCAATTGTTTGAGACGAATAGCTGCGGACAGGCCCGCGACCCCGCCGCCGACAATCACCACATCATATTCCATACTCTCACGCGCTTGTGTACCCGCTTGTATATCTTCTGGCATATTCTCTCTCGTCCTTGCTGAATTACGCAGACATGTCTAAACTGTAGAATTAGCCCCGTAAAGCGTTTGGCAGTAATTATATAAGTGTGTTACAAAAAATTATGACAAAATCGATTACACTTGGCTGGGAGGAATGGGTTGCTTTGCCCAGCCTTGGTCTGCCTGCAATAAAAGCCAAGATTGACACAGGCGCACGTACATCCGCGCTACACGCAGTGGCGGTGGAGCCATTTGGCTCGGAGCGCAATCCGCAAGTACGCTTTATCATGCATCCCGACCCGGACGATCCGAGCGTTGAAGTTATTTGCTCGGCCAAGGTTATTGACCGCCGCATTGTCATGAGTTCCAACGGCGAGAGCGAATCGCGCTTTGTCATTGAAGCCCCCATTCAGTTTAACGGCGAGACCTGGCCCATTCACATCACCCTGACCAACCGCGAAACCATGGGATACCGCATGTTGCTGGGCCGCTCGGCCATTACCGAACATATGCATATTATGCCGTCAGCCTCATTTCTACAGCCCGCGCTTTCCTATGATATGTACAAGAAACAGCGGCGCAAAAACAATACCCGCCGCCCTTTGCGTATCGGGATTTTGACCCAGGAACCGAAAAATTATTCCAATAGAAAAATGATTGAGGCCGCCGAAGCGAGGGGCCATGTCATTGAATGTATCGAGACCTCGCGCTGTTACATGGCCATCAATGACCATGAACCAGATGTGCATTATGACGGCAAGGCCCTGCCGCGTTTTGATGCGATCATTCCACGTATTGGTACGCGTATGACATTTTACGGCATGGCGATTGTGCGTCAGTTTGAAATGATGGGGGTGTATTGTCTCAACTCCGCCGCCGCCATTGGTGCGTCTCGCGACAAGCTTCTGGCTCATCAACTCTTGGCCCAACACCGCATAGGCATGCCCAACACCGCCTTTGCAAAATCCTCCCAGGACACCAAAGGCATTATTGATCTGGCTGGCGGCTCACCCGTTGTGGTCAAATTATTGTCCAGCAGTCAGGGCAAAGGCGTTGTCCTGGCCGAAACCAAAAAGGCCGCCGAGGCTTTGGTGGATGCGTTTCGCGGGCTGGACGCGCATTTTCTGGTGCAAGAGTTTATCAAGGAAAGTAGCGGTACGGATATCCGGTGTTTTGTAATTGACGGCAAGGTGGTCGGCGCCATGAAACGCACGGCCCAGCCGGGCGAATTTCGCTCCAACCTGCATCAGGGCGGCACTGCGGTCAAAATCAAGATCACCAAAGACGAACGGCGCAGTGCCATCAAAGCGGCCAAAGTCCTCAAGCTGAATGTGGCAGGTGTCGATTTGCTGCGCAGTGATACTGGCCCCAAAATATTGGAGGTCAATTCCTCGCCCGGCCTGCACGGTATTGAAAAAGCTACGGGCAAAGACATCGCAACCATCATCATCCAGTCCATTGAAGCCAATGTGCGCTCGGTGGTCAGACAAAAATATTTATGAGTGAACCGTCCGCACAGCAGGTTTTGAAACAAGCCTTGAAAGCCAGCCAAATTTGGTGGCAAGATATGGGTGTGGAAGCGACCGTATTACCGCCCGCGCCCAAGCCAAAGATTACTGCCACACGAAAAGCACCTGCGCAAACTGCCCAAAAAGAAACGCCAGCCGCACCGGATATTTCCGCGCAAATGATCAAGGCAGCTGAACAGGCCAAGGCCGCGCCTACCCTGGATGCGCTGAAAACCGTACTCGAAAATTTTGACGCAGGCGTGTTAAGCGACCATGCCAGAAACACCGTATTTGCACGGGGCAACCCGGACGCCGATATTATGGTCATAGGCGAAGCACCCGGGCGGCAAGAGGACGAGAGCGGCAAACCATTTGTTGGCCCCGCCGGGCAGTTATTGGACAAGATGTTCGCCGCTATCGATTTGGGCGCGGACGACCTCTACATCACCAATGTTTGTAACTGGCGACCACCGGGCAACCGCAATCCGAACGAGGAAGAACTCGCCATGTGCGCCCCATTCATCACCCGCCATATGGAGCTTATCGCCCCCAAATTGGTCGTCATAGTCGGCGGCGTCTCCCTGCAAGCCCTAACAGGCAAAACCGGCATAATGAAAACACGCGGCCAATGGCAGGAACTGGATATAGCCAACCAAAAAACCCCAGCCCTACCCCTCTACCACCCGGCATTCCTGTTAAGAAGACCAGAGCTAAAAAAAGACGCATGGCGGGATTTGTTGGCGATTAGGGAGCGGTTATCGGGCTTGTAAGACAAGCGCGTTACATTGGCCGCTTTGGGGGGCAGGAGCGGACATTAAACGACCAGTTTGAAACGCCCAATGAAAGCCCCCCGTTAAGTGTAGAGACAAAAATATCCGGTCATTTCCCCAAAATCGTGATGCATTTAGGCCGACCAACTATTCCCGGATTATTCTAGTTTTGCACTATCTCTCGATTTCGACATCAATAGACAAGTCGTCATTTCCATTTCTGAGTATTGTTAAGTTTTTGACTTGGTTTTTTGCACCCAGATTAAACCGGATGAGATTAGGATAATCCATTATTTTGAAAGTGTTATCCCCAACGTAAATCATTTCACTGAGGTTTTTTCCTATGAAATGCGCAAAGAGCGGTGAGTCTAAGTATATTTTTCCGTCAAGACTTACGATTTCAGTATCCATATTCTGACCATATAGGAAATCTTTGTAAGAGCCTTCGATCGCTTGGAGCAGCAAGTCTGGTACTTGGATATTCGTATTGAATGGTTTCTCCCATTCCATCATGCGTATGGTTTCGCCGCGCACATAACTTGTCACTGGAAATCTATTCGGTCTGTCTCCATTGGCAAAAAATACGAAGCCTTTACCGCCCTCCATTGAGGCTAGAAAATCACCTCCAACACCCGTATTGCTGCCGTCATAACGCATCCAATCAATATTACCAAAACCAAAGGCTCGAAACCATCCTAAAGTACTACCGCCGGAACTTTTTAAAGAGATAATGTCTGTTACAGTTTTGGCCGTCTGGGGCGAAATGATTGTGTCTTTATCCCCGCGCAATGCCATTTGCATGGCGATTCCAAGTTTTGCGAGGTCTTCGGGTGTTGACCACATACCAGACGGAGCGACTTGTGGCGTGATCGGTAGGCCTGAGTGAATTACATCGCCTTCGCGGTTATGGACGCTGGCTACATTTGTTAAAAAACCAGTTTCATTAGGCTGTACCATCGTTGTGTTTTCCATGCCTAAGGGCGCAAAAATATTTTCTTGAGCAAGGATATGAAGCGGTTTTCCAAAATGATCTTCGAGCGCCATTTGTATAATCGTATAACCGCCGCCGCTATATTTCCAATCGGTTCCGGGTTTAAATGTAAAGTTGATTTCTTCATTATTGTACCGAGGTAATTTCCCTTGGAGACTTTCCGCCAAAGTTGGAATGTCGTAGCCTTCGTAAAAATCAGCAAAACCATGCTGCGTCGTGCCAGCCATATGGGACAATAAATGTTTCCACGTAACAGGTGTGTCTTTGGTAAATTCGCTATTAGGAAGTGACCAACGCGTTAAATACTTTGAAATTGGATCGTCTAGATTTATCAAGCCTTTTTCTGCCAGCATGACGCAGATCAAGGCTGTAACAGGTTTCGAAATAGAGGCCGTAGAAAAGGCTGTTTCTTCGTCTACCAAGGCACCGGATGTTGCGGCTTTTACGCCCCATTGATTAGAGTACACGAGTTTGTAATCCTCAAATATTGCGAGGCTAAACCCCTTAAGGTTATGGGCTTGCATTTTGGCTTTGATTTCAGACTCGAAACTTGCGGGGACCTTAGTGCTCTGCACGGTCGTTGTTTCAAATTTCACTTCATTTTGTGTGTTGGGTACATTTCCGCACCCTGCTAATATAGCGATAGCGGATGTGAGTAAGATCATTTTCTTCATGTGGGTCTCCAATACTTTACCTGTGCTGTTTCTCCATCTAACCTGTCTTGGTTTTATGTTGTTTTCTATAGGGGATCGGTGAGAGGATGTGTTTTTTCGGTGAAATGAACAGATTCGCTTGTGTAAATACAGTTGCTTGCATAGGAATATCGGTATGCTTGGGTTGAGACATTTTATTTTTTTGGGGCTAATGCTCTTTTGGACTTCGGGGCCTACAAGCGCGCAAAGCGCGAGCACCCAAGATTATGTGATTTTTGTTGACCATCATGCAATCGTTTGCCCGGCTTCTGAAGCAGATGTGCTGCCCCCTAGTAAAACAAATACAGAGTGCAAAAAAATAGGGACGCAATATATTGACCCACAAAATAAACATATTTGGGTTTTTTTCGATCTGCAAATATCAGATGACATGCTTGATAGTAATGAGCCTTTAGGGTTTGGCTTATCGGCTAAAGCATCTAGCTACATTTATATCAATAGCCGTGAAATTGGCAGTAATGGACAGCCAGCCGATAACAAGAAAGCGGAACTTGTTGGTCGGATGGATGTTGTATTCCCCTTGCGCGAAGATGTGCTTGTCGCGGGCGTGAACCGTGTCGCGATAAGAATGTCATCTCATTGGGGCCTATTAGTACTAAGAAGTCCAATACACAGTGTTTACGTCTCACCGTACGAGCAACCGCAATCTCGCATGTTGCGTGGATATTTGCCATCATTGCTTCCGTTCGGCGTTTTTATTTTGGGCTCATTATACTTCCTAATTATGTCCATTGTCGGTAAGCGGCGTATTTCGGCAGGGCTGTTAAGTTTGATGTCTGCGCTTGTCGCTTGCCAATTGTTCGCTGAAGTTAGTCGAGGGCTTTTCTCTTATACCTATCCTCTCCATGACATTCGCCTGATTGCAATATTGCTATGTTCGGCTTTGTTTGGCATTTGCCTGTCAATCTATGTTGTGCGCATTTTTGGACTTAAGCATCAATGGCGATGGTTTGCCCTAATCGGTTTAACGATAGCAATTTCTATAGTGCTACCTAAGGGGTTTGACGCAAAGGCGGGTATAGCGCTCTTCTCGCAAACCGTCCTAAGTCTTGTCGTGGCAATCTTTTATTTGCGGTATGATCTTGTTAGAGCAGTCGTTTTTTCAACCGTACTTTCTATCTTTGGCGCTGTAAATTTTATCGCGCAGGGACAGTTCTTAGACATCTATTTTTTCTACAGTATCGCATTGCTCATGTTATTCTTATTCGCTCAACAAGCTCTGGCTTATGGGCAAGAACAGGCCATGCGGCAAGAGGAAGAGATCAGGGCGAATAAACTTCAACTGGTTCTTGATCAGCGACAAGAACAAACTCAGTCGGCAACATTATCCCTGACTGAATCCGGAAAAATTCACCGTATTGTAACAGAAGACATTATCTCCATAAGCGGCGCTGATGATTACATTGATGTGAGGCTAAAAGGTGGAAAATCCCGCTTGATTTCATCAACACTTGCGGAAATGGAAGTTCAGCTTCCTTCGTTTTTTCTACGCGTACATCGCTCGCATATTGTGAATACGAACTTCATTCAAAGCCTCGACCGTGAACCTTCGGGCACAGGACGCCTAACCCTAACCCAAGGTAATACAATCCCCGTCAGTCGCCGTATTATGCCAAGCGTTAGAAAAACCCTCATATAGATTTATACAAATTATCTATAGAAATTTATACACGCCCATAGTTTCGGTGATGTCTAAACTAGACAGTTTAGGACTCTGGCCTAACGACTGCTTCGGAGGATAAACCTGACATCCTGACATCCCTCTCGACTGGTTGCAGGCATCGCGGGCGGGTGTGCGGGCGCATATGTCTTTGCAGGTTTCGGGGTGCGAGCACCTTATGTCTTCGAACAATCCGGGGGTATAGGCGGAAACCTTGTCCTTGCAATGCCCCTCTACCACCCGGCGTTTCTCCTGCGAAGGTCAGAGTTAAAAAAAAGGATGCATGGCGGGATTTGTGGGCGATTAGGGAGCGGATTCATAGCTAATATGGGTACGCCGTTTAATCAACTTTCCCCATTGTTGGTTATAGGGATGGATCAAGTCCGTTGGTGAGTGTCCATTGACCAGCCCCGGGACCAGCCCCGGGATCAGCCCCGGGACCAAACCCCGAACCAGACCACGACCTTGATTGTGCCAAGCAAAAAGACCGCCGGTTAAATTATAGGCTTCCATTGCCTCTTGCCGGTACAATTCGTTTTGTACTCGTGCATTTTGTACCCGATCAAGCAAACCGGACGAACGGACACCTACGGAGCAATAAAACACCACCATCTTGCCAGCTATTTTCTGACCATGAGCGGTCAAAAATGCCGTGCCAGTCATACCCGGTTCAACCCATATGGCGCCTGGCAAATGACTGACGTCATACTCCGCCTTTTCGCGCACATCAAACAGGACGAATGCGTCCGGCGCCCTTTGTAATTCTTGTGCCAAGAGTTCAATTTTAATATGGTCAACACCGGGGTATTTTTTCACGAGTGAAGCCTGCACTTTTTGCAAGTCCTGTGCCGACACACTCAAACAATAAACCCAGACAACCCCTATACAGGCAACCCCTATGAGGATTACACCTAAGAATATCCAGCGTATCCCTAAAAATTTCCGACCGACCCCTAAAAACTTCCGCCCCATCATTGTCTCCCGTCTATATGTTGGCCCTGCTTATACCGCCGATACGCCGCCGCATCGTCCACATCTTCCAGCGTTGGCAAAACCGCTATTTTTCCGTCTATGGCACTACACATGTCTTTGCAAGTCTCGGGGTGTGACCACCTTATGTCTTCGAACAATCCGGGGTTTGTCGGAGCGTTTAGGCCCAGGAGCCAGAAGCCACCGTCTTTGGCCGGGCCGATAACCGCGTCGTGGGATTTTAGTGCTTTGAAACCGTCTGCGATATGGCGGTTTTTCACTGTGGGGGTGTCGGTGCCTATGATGATGGTTGGGCCTTTATGGGTGAACAGGCGGGCGGAACGCTGGCTAAGATCGCCGCCCTTTTGGGCAAAACGCGGCATGGTGTCTGACCATAAACCGCCAAAACCTGCGCCCACATAGCGGTCGGGGGTCACATATAATATGGTCTCCCAGCACGGGCCTTGCACCTCGCGTAATACCTTCGCGGTCATAGCCCGGTAAATACGCCTTGCATAAACATGGCCTAGACCTGCCGCCAACCGCGTCTTGACATGGCCCAGGCGCGGAGCTTTGGCGAAAATGTAAAGCCGTGGTTTCATTTGTTATACCGCTCATTCAAATCGTTTGGATCAGCCCCGAGAAAATACCGGGTCACTAACAGCAAATTCCCAAGCCCTCGGCGCACATAACCTTGTTCTTCATAGCGTGCTGCGCTTGTCACCGCATCCGCCAACAAAGGCCGGAGCCGCCGCCTGCCAAGTTTACGCACAATATTAACATCTTCATACAATGGCCAATCGGGATACCCGCCCACGGCCTCATAAACATCCCGGCGAACCAGCAAGCCCTGATCGCCGTAAGGCGTACACCTTAACCAGACCCAAAACTCTATCCACCGGGGCCAAAACCCGTGGGCGTCAAATTTAAACCGGAAGTAACCCGCTTGCGTGGGAAAATGTTTGATATGGTGGCGCACCTCATCCATCCAGTTTTCCCCGAGCCGCGTATCAGCGTGCAGGAATAACAGCCAGTCGTCTTGATTTTTATCAAGATTATTATCAAGGTTGGCCCATTTAGCCCCACGCGCCAATTGCCAGCCCCTGCCCTTGCACCCCAGCGCAATTCTTACTTTGGCGGCAACAGCTACTTCCAAAGTACCGTCAATCGACCCCCCGTCAGACACAACAATTTCGTCCACCACCCCGTCCAATTGCGTCAGTAATTGAGGCAAATGGGATTGCGCATTTAACGTAGGAATAATGACGGATAACATAGGTGCGTTGTCGCTATTTTATACGTAAAGCGCAAGTCACAAAAAAGTCACAAAAAAACCCCGGCCAAAGCCAGGGTTTGTAATTTAGGCCGTAGTGACAATTTAATTGCCGTTAATGGCATCCATCATGCTTTTCTTGGCTTTTTTCTTGGCGGCTTTTTCAGCTTCATCCTTTGCCATGTCCATGACTTTGCCAGTCATCTTGTCTGTCATCTTGTCTGTCATCTTGTCTGTCATCTTGTCTGTCATCTTGTCTGTCATCTTGTCTGTCATCTTGTCTGTCATCTTGTCTGTCATCTTGT
>JAESQN010000014.1 GCA_016765135.1 Robiginitomaculum sp. | reverse complement strand
TTGTTATCATTAGCAACTACTGTAATTGGGCATTTATCGGTACCCATCCGGACGAAAGCTAACATTTTTACACGTCTGTCGATACTATTTCGGCCCCATCAAAAACGGCCCCGCATCCTATAAAGGATAAAAGGAGAGCCGCTTGTGGTGGAGCCGCCGGGTACCGCCCCCGGGTCCAGCCCGCTTATTACATGCGCGTTTATCGTCATAGTCGGCAAGCCGACATAGATAATATAAGGTGCGCAGATTGAAAAAGGAAGAGGTAAATCCATAAAAAAACCTGCCGCACGGGCAGGTTTTTTTTATATCGATATTTTTGGGGAAATTAACCGCCAAATACATCCAGCTTGCCGCAATTTTTTGCGCATAGATAATAGAATGTGACGCGGGATTTCATCCGGTCTTCTTTCATGGTCTCGCAAACAGTTTTGCAACATGCTGCTGCTGCTGCTGCATCCATGTCCATTTTCTTGGCACAAAAACCGTTGATCACGCGATCAATCTCGGTTTGGTCTGAGCACGACACAAGTGAACTGTCTTTGTTGGTGAGTGCAATGCCGAGATAATTGCATATTTTTTGCACAACCGCTTCACTAGCCCCACTGTCATACTTACGAACATTGTCAATATAGTCTGCTGCTTTAGCCATAATAAACTCCCATTTGGTTTTAATATTTATAGTCGCAGTCTAACGTTTTAATGGCTGGGTTCAAGATGTGAAAACAGTGGCATTTTGTCCCTCTTCGCAATCTCTACCTTAAATGACTTAATCTTAACGGAATTCGAGCGTATAGGAAATTTCCGCTTTTAAATTTTGGATTTTTCACTTAGTTTACACAAGGGGGGATGTTTATTTTAGGCAAAAGGATGCAAATGCCAAAAAACGATTCGCTCCGAACAACTGTTATGCGCAGCCTGATTGCCATTGGGTCGGAGCAAGAAGCCGGGTTTTATGTTGATATTTTCCAAAACCTGGCCCCGGAGAAATTTGCTCTCATTGTCATTGATCCGTGCTGTCTGGAAAAACCTTTACTGGACGCTTTGATCAGTGATTTAAAAGTGCTGTCCAACCTTGATTTAACGCCGGTTTTGTTGGTCGGCGCATTGGACCGGGATAAAACCAGTGTCCGCTTCCAGGGGGAACGCCTATATAAAGAGTTAGACCGGGCAAAAATAAAAACCGCGAGACTGGACTGTGCGTCTTACCAACTTGTACCTGACGTTCGCCGCAAGGCCCAATCGGGGTATATTGTTGTGCTGGAAATGACCGATGCAAAGCGCGGGCTTGACCTCAAGGAGTTGGCGGCGCGTCTGGAGCCAGCTAAAATGGTGTTCTTACAGCCATCTGGCGGGTTTCGCATCAATGGTAAACGTGTTGTGGCTATCAATGTTGATCAGGCGGGGGCAATGCCCAGCGCCGAGCAATTGAGCGGTGGACAACAAAAATTCATTAACGTTGTTGCAGGTTTGATGAGCGGGAACGCTCGAAACTGCACTTATGTTATCGTATCCCCGCTAAATTTATTGTCCGAGTTGTTTACTGTGCGCGGGGCAGGCACTATGTTGCGGCGCGGGGCAGAAATACGGTGTGCGACTTCTTATGGGCGTATGAACATGAAAAAACTAACTGGTTCTATCGAGACCTCATTTGGACGTAAGTTATGTGCGGATTATTTATCGCGGCCTGTTACGCAAATTTGCCTCGAAGAAAATTATCGCGGCGGCGCGATCATGACGGAACTGGCAGGTTTGTCATATCTAAGCAAGTTTTGGGTCACACAAGAGGCGCAAGGCGAGGGGATTGGGTCTGATATTTGGCAGTCTGTTTTGGAAAAGACGCCTGCATTTTTTTGGCGGTCAAAAAATGATAATCCTTTTAACAATTGGTACATGAAAATGTGCGAGGGTATGCAACTGAGTGGGGATTGGCGGGTATTTTGGATTGGGCTGGAGGCTCCCGAAATCCCCGGTGCCGTACTCGCGGCCGCTAATGCCCCACAAGATTTTGAATAATAATAAAAATAAGATTGGAGCGGGGGCTATGCACATAACACAAAACTTTGACGGCGGGAATATCGTGGTTTTATCTGCGGATAAACCCGAAAGTATTCGCCTGGAAATACGAAAAGACAACAAGTCAGATTTTTTCCAATGGTTTTATTTCCGCCTAAGCGGTGTACAAGACCAAGCTTGTATTATGAGCATCGAAAATGCCAGGGATGCCGCCTTTGAAGGAGGATGGGAAAACTATCAAGTCCGCGCCAGTTATGACCGCGAAGACTGGTTTTTGGTGCCAACTCGGTACGAGGACGGCAAATTAATTATAGAGCATACGCCGGAATATGGTTCGGTTTATTATGCTTATTACGCGCCTTATTCTATGGAGCGCCACGCGGATTTAATTGCCCAAACCCAGATGCATGATGATGTCAGGGCTTCTGTCCTGGGGCAGACTTTGGACGGTCAGGACATGGATGTTTTGACCATAGGACAGACAGCAGGCAAGGCTGGTGAAGGCAAAAAACAGATGTGGGTGTTTGCGCGCCAACATCCTGGTGAAACCATGGCCGAGTGGTGGATAGAGGGCTTTTTATCGCGTCTGTTGGACGACGACGACCCAACTGCACGGGTGCTCCGCGAGAAATGCGTGTTTCATGTGGTGCCCAATATGAACCCGGACGGTTCCAAACGTGGTCATTTACGCACGAATGCGTGCGGGGCTAATCTCAACCGGGAATGGGGTGTAGCGACACTGGAGCGCAGCCCTGAGGTGTTGCTGGTCATGGATGCTATGGCGAAAACCGGAGTGGATTTCTGCCTAGATGTTCACGGCGATGAAGCGCTGCCCTATAATTTTATTGCAGGCGCAGAAGGTGTGGCGGGGTTTACGGATAAAGACCAAGCATTATTAGATGATTTCCAAGACGCCTACACGCGTTTTAGCCCGGATTTTCAGACCAAGGTCGGATATGGCACCACCCCTGCGGGCAAGGCCAATTTGACTATGGCCACCAATTATATAGCTGAAGTATATTCTTGCTTGTCCATGACTTTGGAAATGCCGTTTAAAGACAATGCAGACCTGCCAGACCCCGATTATGGTTGGTCAGCAGAGAGATCCATAAGGCTAGGCGCAGATGTATTGGGTGCGATGTTATCCGTGGTGGATGATTTATAAGTCTGAGCCTAAACCAATGGTTCTGCAGGCGCATAGCCACTGATACGGGTGTGAATTCGGTAGGCTTTTTGCAAATTTTTGGTGCGCGCTCTATTGCCGATTAAAAAACAATCGACAATTTGCCAAATGCCAAACCCACCTAATGTAATCAGCTTGAGAAAACCCAATAATACATCGCCCACAACAAACCGGTCTATTCCCAGCCATCCCAACCACATATTCCAGCCATAAAGCGCCACCGGGTTTTTCTCAACGTTCGCAAGTTCATTGAAAAATTGTTGCCTGTCAGCCTCGTCCAGTGCATTAGCCATATTAAAAATTTCATTGCGGTATAAAAGTCTGTTCATGATTGTTTTCCACTTTCTCTCTAGGTGTATAGTCCCTGATTGATGTATTTTGTTTTTTGGGCGCAACACGGCTACGCTTGCGTCAATACTTATTCCTTTGGAGTGTTGATTTTACTCACCCGTCCTGCCGTAATGGTTGCGGCTACACAAATTACTTTTAACATAAAACCCTCCCATTTTTATTTAAGTGTACCAGAGAGCACAAGAATCATCTATAGTATAGTTATGAAACAATATCATGATTTGATGGCCCGCGTAATGAGCGAGGGCGTTGACCGCTCTGACCGCACGGGGGTAGGGACACGGGGCGTGTTTGGACACCAGATGCGGTTTAACTTGGCCGACGGTTTCCCTATGCTGACCACCAAGAAATTGCATCTTAAATCCATTGTCCACGAATTGATTTGGTTTTTAACGGGTGATACCAATATCAAATATTTACAAGATAACGGCGTAAAAATTTGGGATGCCTGGGCCGACGAAAACGGTGAACTTGGCCCGGTTTACGGTAAACAATGGCGCAAGTGGGAGACGCCGGACGGACGTGTTATTGACCAGATGAGCAATGTCATAGAGGCCATCAAAACCAACCCCTATTCACGCCGCCACATCGTTACGGCCTGGAACCCGGCGGAAGTTGACGACATGGCTCTGCCGCCCTGTCATTGCCTGTTTCAGTTTCATGTGGCGAACGGCAAATTATCCTGCCAGCTTTACCAGCGCAGTGCCGATGTGTTCCTGGGTGTACCGTTTAATATAGCTTCCTATGCTCTGCTGACCCATATGGTGGCGGACGCTTGCGGGCTTGAAGCCGGGGATTTTGTCCACAGCTTTGGGGATGTGCATATTTATGCGAATCACTTTGAACAGGTAAAATTACAATTGACCAGAGAGCCACGCCCGTTGCCAAAGCTTACATTAAGCTCCGGTGTTCAATCTTTGTATGATTACAATTTTGATGATATAAAAATCACCGGCTATAAGCCTTATCCCCATATTGCAGGTAAGGTGGCTGTTTAGTCCATACGCTTTTCTCTACGCTTGACAAACCACCAGATCACAACCGCGCCGACCATTTTTCCGAGTATTGACATGACAATATTAGGTAGGGTGAACATGCCGCCCCTGATCATTTCGGCCCCGTAGAGAAATATGGTGGTGTCAAGCGGGGCGGCCAGGGCGCTGGACAGCAAGACGCGGGTCGAAAGTTCATATTTTGAAAATGTGAACAACAGCCAATCAACAATTTCGGAAATGGCAAAGGCGGCTCCGCTGGCCAATGCCAGTTCCGGCCCGGCGGCCAAGGCGGTAAGGCCCAAAGCGACCGCCATAGCAATCAGCACTTCATGACCGATTTCCCGTTGGGCAAAATCCCGCACCACCAGCACCAATCCCGTAATGATAGTCACCGGATTAAAAGCCCAGCCCGGCAATAATTCCCACATAGGGGCCCAGGTAAATGACCAATTGATCAGTGGAATTAGCAAAACATACAATACTGTGTATTTAACATAGCGCAGACTTGTTGTCTCCGACCGATTGTTACTATAAGTGCTCATGTGAATTCCATTAGCAGGAAAAACTCGAATGTCCACAAGTCCGATTTTTAGTTTGATTGTCGCCAAGTCCCGAAACGGGGTAATCGGCGTTGATGGGGACTTGCCTTGGCGTTTATCGTCGGATCTCAAATATTTCAAAAGTATAACATTAGGAAAACCCGTGCTGATGGGGCGGGTGACTTGGGAAAGCTTGCCATTTCCGCTGCCGGGGCGGCCCAACCTGGTGTTGACCCGTGACCGGGACTATAAAGCCAAGGGCGCAGAGGTGTTTCACGATTTGCACGATATGATCGGACGCGGGTTTGAGCTGGCTGGCGCGTCTGGCACGGGCGAGGTTATGCTCATCGGTGGGGCGAAGCTGTATGCGGAGTGTACGCAATATGTGACACGCATGTATATCACCGAGGTTGATGTGATGATCGAAGGCGATGCCCATTTTCCGGCGATACAAGCGGCGGATTGGCGGCAAATATCGGAAATGCCACACCCAAAAGGGCCAAAAGATGATTATCCGTTCATTGTTAAAGTCTATGAACGAAGATAAACGTAGATAACTGTATATAACAGCACCGATAATGCTTGAAATCTTGCGCCATTACCGCCACATATAGGGCAAATATAGAAATGGAGACGATATGTCTGAAGGAAAAAGTCCTTGGGGTAGTGCTGGAGGAAGTTCTGGCGGTAATAATGGTGGTCGCGGTAACAACCCTTGGGGCGGCGGCGGCGGCGGTAACAAACCGCCTCGCAAACCACAACAGCCCGCTGATTTGGATAATGTAATTCAAGGTTTTAAAGATAAATTCGGCGGCGGCGGTGGCGGTCAACAAGGTGCTCCAGTTCCCAAAAGCTTCCCAATGCTGGTAGCGCTTGGCGTGGTTTTATTGATCGGCTCAACCAGTTTTTATACGGTTGATCAGCAAGAAGAGGCCGTTGTCTTGCGTTTTGGCGAATACCAACGTACCGCATCTTCGGGTTTGAATTTCAAGCTACCGTCACCGATTGAGACCGTGCACAAAGAAAAAACCCGTGAAGTTAAGAAAATCGACGTTGGTGGTTCTGTTTCGCAAAGTGAAATGCTCACCGGGGATGAAAATATAGTTGACATTAATTTTTCTGTGCTTTGGCGCATTAATGATTTGGAAGATTATTTGTTTAATGTAGATGCACCGGAAGTTGCAACACGGGCCGTAGCCGAAAGCGCTATGCGCGAGGTGATCGGCGAAAATGACCTGGAAGGCATAATCACAACTGAACGGTTGAAGGTGACAACGGATGTAAAAGCCTTAATGCAAGCAACCCTGGACGAATACCAAATCGGTATTCAGATTGTGGAAGTACAATTACAAAAAGCCGACCCGCCCCCGGCTGTGGTCGGGGCGTTTCGCGATGTTGTCAATGCAGCCCAGGACGCTGAAAGCGTCATCAATGAAGCCACACAATATAGCAATCAGGTGATACCGGAAGCAGAAGGTACGGCCCTGAAAATCATCCAGGAAGCAGAAGCCTACCGAGGCAAGGAAGTGGCCGAAGCCAAGGGTGAAGCCGAACGGTTTAAGTTGGTGTATAAAGAGTACAAAGCCGCTCCGCTGGTCACACGTCAGCGCATGTATCTGGAAACTATGGAAGCCGTGTATGAAGATGCAGAGAAGTTGATCATGGATAGTAAAAATAGCGGCGTCGTCCCTTATCTGTCCCTTGATGAACTTAAACGCAAATCAGGAGCAAACCAATGAAAAACCTACCAACCTTAATTGTAATTGCCATTTTGGCAGTGGTGGTGCTTTTGTCCAGCACGTTCACAGTCAAACAATGGGAACAAGCATTGGTGCTGCGCTTTGGTAAGGCTGACCGTGTCTTAAATGCATGGGGATCTGAGCCTGATGCTGGGCTGAAATTCAAACTGCCGACGCCTATGCTGGAAAAGGTGATCATTCTTGACCGCCGTAATCTGGAAATTGACCTGCTACCTGTGGAATTGCTTGCCGCAGACCAGGAACGTATGGTGGTGGATGCTTTTGTCCGTTACCGGATCGTTGACGGGGTCAAATTTTACGAATCTTTGCGTAACGAAATCGGCGCCCAGCAAAAACTGCAATCCATTATGGATTCGACATTACGTGATGTTCTGGGCCGTGTGGACACGGCGGATATCATTTCCGGTAAACGGGCGGAGCTAATGGCAGAAATACAATCCGTTACTAATGCAACGGCCAATGCACCGGAAAATGATTTTGGTGTGGAAATCATTGACGTTCGTATCAAGCGGGCGGATTTACCCCCCGCCAATGCGGAGCGCGTATTTGCGCGTATGATCACTGAACGAAACCAGCGGGCGGCACAAATCCGTGCGGAAGGCGAAAAGCGTTCGCGGGAAATCCGTGCCACAGCCGATAAAACGGCGGTTGTAACCGTAGCTGAAGCGCAAGAAACGGGCGAAAAAATCAAGGGCTTGGGCGATGCCGAGCGTAACAAAACTTATGCCGATGCCTATAATCTTGACCCAGAATTTGCAAAGTTCTATTTATCCATGCAAGCCTATGAAAAAGGCCTTGGCAAAAAGACGACTTATGTATTGTCTCCAGACAGTGATTTCCTAAGCTATCTTGATAACCAAAATGGTGGCAGACGGCGTTAAATATGCCGTCTTGGGTAACGGTACTCGTCATTGCCGTTGGTGGTGCCATGCTGCTGGAGGGCGCAGCTTATGCCCTGTTTCCGGGCGGCATGAAGCGGGCTATGCGCGAGATGATGGATATGCCTGAAGGGCAATTGCGTATTTCTGGCCTGGTGGTGGCCGGGATTGGTCTGGCGTTGATTTATTTCCTGTTGTCTAAAGTGTAAATGCTGGAATATGAGCATTATTTAAGCTTTATTTGTAAAGGTTTTGCGCTATCGTGACAAAATAACGGAGACCAGTATGATTTTGCGTATAATTTTTGCCATGAGTGTATTTGCAATGTTGACATTAACATTGTCAGTGATCAGTTTTTCTCAAGACAGGTTGACGGACAGACCACGAGATTTCGTGGAATTATCCGAGCGGTTGTCGCCAGCCGTGGTCAATATTTCCACGGCCCAAACCATAGAAATAACGGCCAACCGGGCTTTCCCCAAAGGGTCGCCGTTAGAAAAGTTCAATGACTTCTTTGGTGATGGCGGCGATCAAAATCGTATAGCCCGCTCGCTTGGCTCAGGCTTTGTCATTGATAAAGACGGCTACATTGTCACCAATAACCACGTCATAGAGGGCGCAGACGAAATTGAAGTCGCGTTCCCAAATGGTGATACCTATGAGGCCCAGCTTGTTGGGCGCGACCCGTCAACGGATATTGCGCTTTTGAAAATCGAGGCCGGAAAAGACATACCGTTCGTTGATTTCGCCGGACAGGATTCGGCCAAGGTCGGGGAATGGGTGCTCGCCATTGGCAACCCGCTTGGGTATTCATCTTCGGTTGCGGTCGGGGTCGTTTCGGCCCGTCACCGCCAAATATCTATGACCAATTATGATGATTTTATCCAAACCGATGTGGCCATTAACAAAGGTAATTCCGGCGGGCCGTTATTTAATATGGACGGTGATGTGGTCGGGGTGAACACGGCTATTGTCTCTCCGACAGGGTTTAGTGTGGGTCTTAGTTTTTCCATCCCGGCAGATTTAGCCAGTTATGTTGTTGACCAGTTACGCGAGTACGGCGAGACCCGCCGGGGGTTTCTGGGTGTGCGCGTGCAACCTGTCACCAAAGCCATTGCCAAATCCTATAAATTAAAAGACCCGCACGGGGCTTTGGTGCGCTCCGTTACCAAGGATGGCCCTGCCGCAAAAGCTGGACTTAAACGCGGTGATTTGATCACGACACTGGGCGGGGTTAAGTTGGAAAACTCTGGAAAATTGGCCAGAATAATTGCCGAAGCTGAAATTGATGCTAATTTGACGGTTGAATATATCCGCCGTAAAAAGCGTAAAACTGTCGAAGTCCTGATTGAGCGGTTGGAAGAAAAAGTAGAGAAGTTGGGCCGTAAAAAAACTTCAAGCGATCAAGACATCGCAACTGGTAGCGTCATGGGTATAATTGTAGAAGAATTGTCTGAAAAAATACGCTCGCGTATGGGATTGGGTGATGATGTCATGGGCGTTCGCGTCACAAAGATCAGCATTAAGTCAATTGCTCAAGGAAAATTACACAAGGGCGATATCATTATGGAAGTGGCCCAGGAGCAGGTTGAAGACACCGCCGATTTCATAGAGAAAATGAAAGCCGCCAAGGAAAATGAAGACGCGATCTTGCTTCTCATCCACAGAAACGGCGCTCCAGTGTTTTATTCTTTGGAGCCGGAGGCTTAGGGGTTCGCCGCAACTGAAAATCCTGTAGGGTGGATTAGCCTTGGCATGCCCTTTGGGTACTTAGCGTAATCCACCATCGGCACACACCAAAGGTGGATTACGCGCAAGAAACGCTAATCCACCCTACAATTTATTATGTATAAATTCACTCTCTTTATACCCTTGAAAATACAAAGCCGTTGTTAAATCCGTGTGGTTTATAGCGCAGTGGGCGGCTTTGGCGACTATGGGTTTGGCGCGGTAGGCTATGCCCAGGCCAGACGCGGTGATCATGGCCAGGTCGTTGGCACCATCTCCTATGGCCAGGGCAGAGCCGGGGCCGCCTATATCGGCGCTGTAATCTTGCAAACTTTGTTTCTTGGCGTCTTGGCCCAATATGGGCATGGCGACCTTGCCAGTTAGTACCTGGCCGTCGTCCAGCAAAGTGTTGGCGTGATGATGGGCAAACCCGGCCTGTTCGGCAATGCGACCGGTGAAAAAAGTAAATCCACCTGAAACAATAACGGTTTTGGCCCCATTTACCTTCATAGTCTTTGCAAGAGTTTTTGCGCCGGGGTTTAGCGTAATTCTTTCATGATAACAGTCGCTTAGGGCTTGAAGTGGAAGTCCTTTTAAAAGCCCCACACGCTGTTTCAGTGCCGCTTCGAAATTCAATTCACCACGCATGGCCCGCTCGGTAATATCCGAGACCCGATCTTTAACCCCGGCGAAATCCGCCAACTCGTCAATGCATTCTTGCCCGATCAACGTGCTGTCCATGTCGCATATGAGCAGTTTTTTCTTGCGGTTTTGTGCCGGCTGCAAACAAAAATCCGCCTTGATTTTCTTGCCTTCCAAGGCTTTGGCAATACGGGTGCGCAGATTGTCCGGAGCATCTGTAATAAAAACATCTACGGCTTTGTCCGGCGACAATACGGCTACGCTGTCTATGTTTACATCCGGTGTTTGCGTGCAAAACTTGGCCAGAGTTTTAAAGTCTTCCGCATTCTTGCGCTGCAAAACAAAGGTTAGACACTGGATATTTTTGTTGGACATGACTAAAAGGCCTTATGATGAAAACTATTCACTGTATTGCAGGCCCGACGGCGAGCGGCAAGAGCGCGTATGCGGTTAAATTGGCTGAAAAACTTGACGGTGAAATTGTCAATGCTGATGCCTTGCAGGTCTATAGCCATTTGCAAGTACTTTCAGCCCGCCCGACGACCGGGGAAATGGCAGGCATTCCGCACCATTTATTCGGCCATATCCATCCGCGCACCCGGTATTCGACCGGGCATTGGCTCAGGGAAGTTGACCCGCTGATCATTGATATTCTAGCGCGGGGCAAGACGCCCGTATTGGTGGGCGGTACGGGGCTGTATTTCAAAGCTCTGACCCAGGGATTGGCACAAATCCCGCCATTATCCGACCAGGTTATAGAACAAGCGCAAGCCGTGTTGGACGGGGAAGGGATAGAGGCTTTACGCATATTGGCTGAAAAGCTTGACCCGACTGCCTCAGCCAAAGTGCTGGGCAATGACCCCCAGAGGTTATTACGCATTGTTGGTGTAGCCCAAGGCACGGACAAGCCGCTTAGTGTCTGGCAAAGGGATACACGTCCTGTACTGCCGGGGGGGAGTTGGAAAGGCATTGTCTTGTTACCGGAGCGCCAAACTCTTTATGACCGGATTAATAGCCGTTTTGCTGATATGATCAATGAAGGCGGTTTGGCCGAAGCCCGCACTTTGCGCCAGCTTAATCTGGACGGAAACCTACCCGCAATGAAAGCCATAGGCTTACGCGAATTAGACGCATATTTGGACGGCGAAATCAGCCTGGACGAAGCTATAGAGCAAGCCAAACGCCAAACCCGCCGCTTTGCCAAGCGGCAATACACATGGCTACGAAGCCAAATGCAGGATTGGGAAAAACCGGAATTGTAAACGTCCACATGCTTTCACTCAGTTTCAGTTCAAACTGGCGCAATTATTGCACATACCTCTGCTCGGTGTAGAGATAGAAGAAAAATGTTCAATTTTGGGAAATATTGTAGTTTAGGGCTGGGCTTGGTACTTGTTTTTGTATTGAGCATTGGCTTGGTCACACCTGCCAGTGGGCAGGTGCTCGACACAAAAAAAAGTGCGCGTGCGACAACAGTTAGTTCGAGCAGTCTTGAGGCTAAACGGCTGTTTTTGCAGGCTAAAGCCTTTCATGACGGTATCAATGTAACCAAAGACCTCCGAAAGGCTCGTTTCATTTATTTAAAATCTGCCGGACTTGGCAATAACGATGCCCGGATAAATTTGGGGTATTTATATTTTGTTGGCGAAGGGGTGGAGCAGAATTACACCAAGGCCCACAACTGGTATTTAAGTGCAGCGCGCACAGGCAATAAAGACGCTCAAATGAACCTGGCTTTGATGTATGAAAATGGCTTAGGGGTCAAAAAAGATTTAGAAAAAGCGGCCTATTGGCGAAAATACGGCACGCGAACTAAGCGCAAAACCACGGCAGAAATCAAAGTGGGAAACACCAAACCGGGTTTGAAAAACTCGGTTAAACCAGACCCGGCGGCCATTTCTTTGCCTGCCCCGAACCCTATGGCTAAAGCGTCGGTAGACCCGGCGGCGCGACCAGAAAACGCAGAAATAATTGATAGGAACGAGGAAAGTCTCGCCTTGCAAATTCAAGGTCAAAAACTACCAAAACCGTTTGCCTTGACCAGGCTGGGTATTAAGCTACCAGCGAGTCTTGTGCGCGTCCCTCCACGACTGCGAAGCTCACAAAATTTGGTGATACAGGTAAATACAAATAGAGGCGTCATACCCTCTCAAACATTTCAACTCCCGGTGTGGACGGGGAACACCCTGATTGTCGTTTTGTTGTTTCTGTCTGTGTTCGGTAGTATTTGGTTTGCGCGCCAATACGGAAACTTACTGGAGGCCGCAAGAGGGCATGCATTTAAGGAAGCATTTTACGCCCACCACCGTGAAAGCTTGCGAACAAATTTTCTAAAATACCCACAGCGGCAAAGCTTTCACAGCCGGATTGATGATCCCTGGGCGCTGGCTATGTCTGTCTTGATGGTGAGATTTGCTCAAGTAAATGCGAAAACCGCAACCAGAATTGGCGAGCAAAGTCGCAAAATATTGGGGGCTTACAAGTTGAGCCCTATGGATGCACGCAAAAGCGTATTTAAATTTGTCTCCAATATTCAAGAGCGGATCGTATCGGATATTTACGCTCTTGATTGTGTCCAGAAAAACACCGCAAAACCTATTCAATACTCCCAGAAAATTAAAGCACGTAATATTGTCAAACTGCATTCTGGCCATAGAAAAAAAGATCAGGAGTTTAGAGCCGAATTGTTGCCCGTGGAGCCAAGCGCGGAGTAAAGACATACTGCGTAAATCTATTGAGCTTGCGAACGGACTTGCGAATATTTCATTTGATATTTCCGGGGGTTCGCCTATGGGCTTGCTATGTGCCTGCTATGGTTATGGCCTTGCGTAATCCTGCGCTTATAGAACCGGATGTATTTTGAAAGCTCTACGCAAATTCATAAAAAAACGCAGTGTGTTTTTCTGGATCGTTATGGTGCAGATATTCGTGTTTTCAATCATTACACTTTCGGTGGATTTCAAACCGGAAGCTGTTGCTGGCTGGTTTGGCGCATTTGCCAATTCACCTTTTGCCGTACCGGCAATCATTGGCATTTATACACTCGCAGCATTTGTCAATGCGCCCCAATGGATGTTGCACGGGGGCGTGATTTTAACATTTGGGCCATTTACAGGAAGTGTCATTGCTTGGGTGGCAACTATGGTTTCGGCCAGCTTTGATTTCTGGCTTGGGCGTCGTTTGGGTGCGGAACGCATTGACAAGATGAGCGGCGGTGTATTGGCTAAATTCATGCACCTGATTAAGGACAATGGATTTTTGGCCAGTTTGATCGTGCGCATTGTACCGACGGGGCCATTCGTTGTGGTCAATTTGGCGGCTGGCGTGACCCGCATGAAGTTTTCCAGTTTTTTCCTGGGTACAGGGGTTGGTATAATCCCGAAAATAGCTTTGGTCGCTTCGGTTAGTGAAGGCGTGAAGGGGACTGTCACGGGAAAAGGGCCGCTCTATATTGCCGTAGTCGTGGGCATTGCTGTTGTCTGGATGGGGGTTATTTATATCGCAGGCTCGCGCCTCAAACGTAAAATGGACTTGGACACCGAGAACAAGACGGCAATTGAGGATAAAACAAACAATTAGCTGGGTTTTTTTCATCCACATGCCTTGCTTTTTGTATCTAGTCCGCCCATTAACTGTCAGAATCAAATTTTATTTTGTGTGTCCTCTCACAACCAGCGATATATTCAATTGCACATATGTTTTAGGGCCACACGTCCATTACGGGAAAAACTATGCTATCGAGTATTTTCGGATTTTTATCAGCGGACATTGCCATTGATCTTGGAACCGCCAATACGCTGGTTTATGTCAAGGGGCGCGATGTTGTCCTCAATGAGCCATCGGTTGTTGCCTATTCAATAAAAAACGGTCGCAAGGAAGTCCATGCGGTCGGGGATGATGCCCGTATGATGTTGGGCAGAACGCCCGGTCATATCGAGGCTATCCGCCCCATGAAAGACGGTGTTATTGCCGATTTTGAAGTGGCGGAAGTGATGATCAATCATTTCATCAAGAAGGTACATAATCGCCGCAATTTGGTTCACCCGCAAGTGGTGATATGTGTGCCGTCCGGAGCAACAGCCGTAGAGCGCCGTGCCATCCATGACAGTGCCGCTCGGGCAGGGGCGCGAAAAGTCTATTTAATCCCTGAACCTATGGCTGCCGCTTTGGGTGCGGGCCTACCCATTCATGAACCTAGCGGTTCTATGGTGGTGGATATTGGCGGCGGCACCACCGAGGTAGCCGTGCTGTCGCTTGACGGAATTGTCTATGACCGCTCCGTGCGGGTTGGCGGCGATAAAATGGACGATGCTATCATCCAATATGTGCGCCGTACAACCAATCTGCTGCTTGGTGAAATGAGCGCCGAGCAAGTCAAAAAAGAAATAGGCTCCGCACAAATGCCCGAGGATAATGAGGGCATGACCGTACAGATTAAGGGCCGGGATTTGATGAATGGTGTGCCGCGTGAAATCAGGGTCACCGAAGCCATGATTGCCGAAGCTCTATCCGAACCTGTAGAGCAAATCGTTGAAGCGGTGAAAACTGCTCTTGAAGCCACGCCGCCAGAACTGGCCGCTGATATTGTTGATAAAGGTATTATGTTAACAGGGGGCGGGGCATTGTTGCGCAACCTGGATACGGAACTGCGTAACCGTACTGGGTTGCCTGTATCCCTGGCTGATGATCCGTTGACTTGTGTGGTACGTGGTTCCGGGATGGTTGTGGAAAACCTTGGTAAGTGGAAAAATGTGCTGTCTACTGGTTCGTAAAGCATTGGCCCGTAAAGAGGGCCGGAACGCTTTCGCGTAATGTCGGGAAGAAGATATGGATATAAGCGGGTATAATCGTCCGCAACGCCGCCGGAATACAAGGCGCGGGCTAGCCGCTTTCTTTGTTCTTGCCAGTATCATAATTATGCTCGCAGACCGGCAACAAAAATCCATGCTGGCATCCGGGCGTTTAACTGCCGACGATTTTAGTTCAAAAATCATGGGGTTTATCGCAACCCCTGTTCGTGGTATTGAAGCACTATTGGCGGGTGCAGAAGCACGCACCAATGCTTTTGATAACGCTGCCGCTTTGCGCACCGAAGTTGAGCGTCTTCGCGGATATGAAAACAGAGTTCTGGATATGGAAATGCGGGTACGTCGTTTCGAAGATATGCTGTCTTTTGATAGCTCCAGCGACTTATCCCAGGGCCGAATTATTGCCAGAGCGGTCAGTGAAAGCAAAGGCTTGTTCGTGCATTCTGCGTTGATCAATGCGGGCAAAAATAAGGGTGTCAAAACCGGGTATGCGGTTATGACGACGGACGGGCTTTATGGTCATATCGTTCGTTCAGGATCCGTGTCAGCAAGAGTTTTGCTGCTAAATGATATCAATAGCCGGATTTCCGTTATGGATCAGCGCTCCCAAAGCCGGGCGATTATGGTGGGCGGTAATACAAACCATCCCAAGCTTGAATATGTTGCTTTATCTGCGGACTGGAAAATCGGTGATCGTGTGATTACTTCTGGTGATGGGGGGGTGTTGCCTCGTGGCCTTGCAATTGGTGCTGTTGTAGCGGACAAGTCTGGCGGATTTGCAGTAGACTTGTTTTATTTGCAAAAGCCAGTCGATTGGGTTTGGGTTTATCCCTATGCGCCTATCCCGATACCCGAAGACGATGTCCCTGAGAAGGAAAATAGTGAAACTGCCATAGGTGAGAATATAAGAAATACGGAAACACCAAATACGAGTACGCCCCAATGATTGAAGAGGAACGCACAAATGCTTTGTTGACGTTTTCATACTCTTTACAGGGCTTGGGATTGGGCGTTCTCTTGATCTTCCCAGCTATGTTAAGCGTTGACTTGCCCGGCTTGCATTTTGGTTTGAGTTTTTTGCCCGTAACGGCAATCTATTATTGGCCGGCCAGGGCTTCATATTCATGGTCTTTGCTGGCGATCTTTATTTATGGCCTTTTTTATGATATGGTGAGTGCGGGGCCACTTGGTATTTGGACACTTTCGTTTTTGATTTTGTATATAGTTCTCGGTGGGCGCATCACGGTTAAAAATAGCTTGCTCTATAATTTGATCGGGTATGCTATGTGTGTAATATTCGTGTTTGTACTTGTGGCAATGTTTGGGCGGTTATCAACGGGTCACTGGCCACAATTGTACCTTTTGTTGATGAATGCCCTCGTCGCAATAGCCGTTTTCCCGGTTTTGTATTGGGTGCGCAGCTTGATTGTAATGATGAGAGGAACGCCAGAATTAGCTGGACAAAGAGAATGAGCACACAAGACGACAACACCCACACGATTACCCGCCGCTCGGCCTTGCTCGGTATTGGAGGCTTGGGCGCATTCTCGGTACTGGCAGCTCGTTTGTATTATCTACAAGTGGTGCGGGCCGAAGATTATAAGGTTCTGTCGGACAAAAACCGCTTTAATTTCAACACGGTTCTACCAGAGCGTGGCCAAATTTTAGACAGAAATGGCGTTGCCTTGGCAACCAATAAGCAGGACTTTCGCCTCGTACTTGTTCCTGAACGTGTGAGCGATGTTGATCGGACATTGGAGCGGATAAATAGTATTTTACCGCTTGCTCAATCGACACGCAGGCGCATCAAGCGGGATATTAAGAGCAAAGCCAAGTTTATTCCGGTTCTGGTAGGTGAGCAAATCGACTGGCCAATATTTTCCAGGCTGAATATAAATATGCCGGATTTACCAGGCGTCATACCTATCGAAGGGAAGGCGCGCAATTACCCGCACCACGGCACATTTGCCCATGTGCTCGGATATGTCGGGAAGCCTAACCCTGAGGCTCTCAAAGAAGACAAAGATACATTATTGCGCCAACCAACATTCCGCATGGGCAAAACCGGGATTGAACAATCTTATGACAAGGTATTACGGGGAAAAGCCGGGCGAAAAAAAATAGAAGTCAATGCAATTGGCCGCACGGTGCGCGAATGGGATGATGACAAAATCCCTGCCGCAGCGGGAACAGATGTATGGTTGACCATAGACAGCAAGCTACAAAGCTATGCGGCGGAATTGTTCCAAGAGGAAAGCGGCGGCGTTGCCGTTATGGATATAGAGACGGGGGAGTTGCGCACACTCTTGTCTATGCCCACATTTGACAATAATCTATTTGTCTCGGGCCTGTCGAACGCGCAGTTCAAGGAACTTGATACAGACCCGAGACGTCCGCAGTTTAACAAGGTGATGGGCGGCGGTTATCCGCCAGCCTCTACATTTAAAATGGCCGTGATGTTAGCGGCACTGGCCAACAATGTTGTGGATCCTGAAGATAAAATATTCTGTACGGGAAAGACCTTTATCGGCAACCGGGATTTCCATTGCTGGAAGCGAAAAGGTCACGGCCTTGTAAATATGCACGAAGCCTTAAAGCAGTCTTGTGATGTTTATTTTTATGAAATCATCCAAAGGCTTGGCATGAATAAGGTCAAGGTGTTTGCGGAGAAACTGGGTTTGGGGCAAGTGTTTAGTCTTGGTCTGGGTGGACAGATACGCGGCATCGTTCCTGATGCACAGTGGAAGCGTGA
Source organism: Robiginitomaculum sp. (assembly GCA_016765135.1). Taxonomy (GTDB): domain Bacteria; phylum Pseudomonadota; class Alphaproteobacteria; order Caulobacterales; family Maricaulaceae; genus Robiginitomaculum_A. Next base: position 44,480 of record JAESQN010000014.1, on the reverse strand, counting down.
TAGGCTTGGTACGGGCTGGCGAACAGGCGACTCGTTGAATGCTGCCATTGGGCAGGGGTTTGTTTTGGCCACGCCATTGCAGCTTACCGTAATGGCGGCTCGGCTCGCCAACGGAACATCTGCCGTATCGCCGTTGCTTGTGGTCGGCGACGAAATTGCCAAAGCTCCGCCGCTGGATATAAACCCCGCACATATGGCTATCGTGCAAAATGCCATGCGGGCCGTCTGTGAAGAACCGGGCGGCACGGCTTATATGCCTGGTGGGTTGGGGCTAAGCGGTATTGAACTGGCCGGGAAGACCGGAACCGGTCAAGTCCGGGGGATATCTGTGGCTGAGCGTCTTTCGGGTGTGCGCGATAATAAAGAGCTGCCTTGGAAATTAAGAGACCATTCTGTTTTTGTAGGCTATGCGCCTTTTGAAAACCCGCGTTTCGCAGCAGGCGTTTTGGTTGAGCATGGTGGCTCCGGTGCAAAACTGGCTGCGAATATATGTCGCAAAATCCTTGCCAAGGCTTTGATGAGAGACGGTATTGGCCCCGAAGAGAATGTAGTTGGGGAAAATTGATGTCGAGTTCTCGTTCACCAGGATCACTTATTGCCAAGTTAAACGAGCTTAATTGGTTGTTACCGGTTTTGATTATGATGGTCGGGGCGATCGGAGTTGTGGCAATTTATTCGGCGACGGGCGGCAAATGGAATAGTGGTGCCAGCCAACATTTGACCCGCTTGATGCTGGGTGTAATTTTTATGCTTGCTATTGCTATGACAGACATCAGGGTCTGGTTTGCTATAGCCTATCCTGGGTTTATTTTTGCGCTCGCCTTGCTCATAGGCGTTGAGTTTTTTGGTGTCACAGTCAATGGAGCCCAACGCTGGCTTGATTTGGGGGTTATGCGTATCCAGCCTTCAGAGTTGATGAAGCTTGCAGCGGTTCTGGCCTTGGCACGATTTTATCATGACCTGCCCGTATGGCGGGTGTCAAAACCTGTTGGGATGTTAGGTGCTCTGTTTATAATTATGGCCCCGCTGTTTTTGATTTTAAATCAGCCCGATTTGGGAACAGGCATTATGTTGGCGGTAACGGGTGTCACCATGATGTTTTTAGCCGGAATAAATTGGCGGGTTATCACCAGTTCCTCAATATTGGCGGTGATAGCCATTCCGCTGTTTTTCATGTACGGGCTTAAAGATTATCAAAGAGCGCGCATATTGACGTTCCTTGACCCCGCGCATGATCCCACTGGTGCCAGCTATCATATTATTCAATCAAAGATCGCTTTGGGGAGCGGTGGGGTAAGCGGTAAAGGCTTCATGGAGGGCACCCAGGCATCATTGAAATATGTACCGGAAAACCGGACGGATTTTATCTTTACAGTTATAGGCGAGGAGTTTGGTTTGATCGGTGGTCTTAGCACCATGATTTTGTATATTCTTATCATTTCAGTTTGCTTCTGGCTGGCCAGCCAGGTCAAGCAAGCTTTTTCACATTTGCTGATTTTGGGTTTGACCATGACATTTGCTCTGTATGTGTTGATCAATCTGGCCATGATTATGGGGTTGGCCCCCGTGGTTGGTGTGCCCTTGCCCTTGATATCTTACGGTGGTACGGTCATGATGACGGTGTTGGCAGGATTTGGCATGATACTCTCGGCCCATATACACCGGGACGTCGAATTGCCGCGTGGTTCTGGCTTGTTATTATAAAGGAAGAAAATGAAACAGTTTTTGCTTATCATATTTTCAGTTTTTACTCTCGGATTTGTCTTGGGTGGGTGTAGTTCGGTGGATGCAGAAAAGCCTGTGCCCCAGAAAATTTCACAAGAACCAATTGTCATCATGGTGGGAATTGACGGGTTAAGCTGGGACGCTATAGACCGCCACCCGGCGCCGACCTTGCAAGCTTTGGCGCAGCAGGGGGTACGGGCGAAATCCATGATCCCGACAATGCCGACCAAGACCTTTGTGAATTTTTATTCGCTGGCAACCGGGCTTTATGCCGACAGTACGGGCATAACCGACAACATACCCTATTCAAAAGAATATGGGGAAATCATGGCTCGTGATTTACACGGTGAAACCCGTTGGTGGGGTGGGGAGCCGATTTGGGTAACGGCGGAAAAACAGGGTGTTCGCACCGCCGCCATGTTCTGGCTTGGCTCCGAGGCAAAAATCAACGGCAAACGACCAACCAACTGGATGCCTTACGACCATTATAAGCCCCATAAAGAACGGGTGGACCAGGTGCTGGAATGGCTGGCTTTACCAGAAAGCAAACGCCCTCGTTTCCTGACCATGTACTTTTCAGATGTCGACTCGGCTGGCCATAGATACGGCCCAAAAACGCCTGAAGTGGGCAATGCGATTCTAAAGGTTGATAACAGCTTGGCGGACTTACGGGCAGGGATCGAGCAATTGGGTTTGACAGACCGGGTCAATATCATCGTTGTCGCGGACCACGGCATGGTCGCTATTGACCCCGAATTTAACGTGTATCTTGATGATTATATAGACATTGAGAATGTATATGTCCCCTCGCTTCATTCCAAAGCGGGGCCTTATAGTGACCCATTTGTGCATATTTATGTGAAAGACAGCGCGAAAATTGATGCGGTCTATAATAAATTAAAGGGCGCTCATAAGGGTATAAAGGTCTATAAACGTGCTGATATTCCCGCCAATTGGCATTTAAACCATCCGGACAGAACCGGGGATATATTCGTTGTCGCCGATATTGGCGGTATGATTTTTGCGCGCTCTTTAAAATCCGTGTATAGATATGCAGCCAAGGGCATGCATGGGTATGACCGCTTCGAGAAAGATATGGGTGCCAGCTTTATTGCCGCAGGCCCAAATTTCAAAAAAAGCGTTGTCGCCGAACCATTCGAGAATGTTGAGGTTTACGGAATTATCGCAAAAATTCTCGGCATTGACCCGGCAAAAACGGACGGAAATATTGAAAACGTCGAATACTTTATGGAGCCCTAAGTTAGGCGCGGGGGTGTGCGCTTGCATGAACTTTCATCAAGCCTGTCGCATCCACATCCGTATAGACTTGGGTGCTTTTCAAACTGGCATGACCAAGTAGCTCCTGGATCGTCCGCAGATCGCCGCCACCAGCCAACAAATGGGTCGCGAAGGAGTGCCGCAAGGCATGGGGCGTAGTTGTTCTGGGAAGCCCCAGTGCAGTACGCAGGCTCTGCATGGTTTTCTGGATATTGCGCGGGCCGAGGGGGCCGCCGCGCACACCAAAAAACAAGGGGCCATCGGGTTTTAAGGCGTATGGGCAAAGCTGCACATACGCAGATACAGCATCCCCGATGATGGGAAGCAGGGGAACCATGCGCGCCTTGTTACCTTTGCCCGTAATCGCTATGCTGTCCCCAAGTGGCAGGTCGCCGCCTTTTAGAGACAGGGTTTCTGAAATGCGTAGGCCAGCCCCGTACATCAGTAAAACAAGCGCCTGATCACGGGCTACGACCCATTGCCTAGGGCTAGAGTTGAGGGTGCTGCCGCTGGCGTCAATGAGCTGGCGGCTGGCTTCGATACTGAGTGGCCTGGGTAGGGGCTTATGAGGTTTTGGGCCTTGTATTAAGCTGATGGCATCGTTCTTAAAGTCCCAATTACGTTCAATATACCGAAAAAAGGCTCGTAATGCAGACAGGTTTCTGGCTAAAGATGCAGCGGAAATTCCGGTCTTGCCGCGCCGCCTAAAGGCTAAATAACTTCGAAAGTCTCTAATGCTAAGTCCGGCTAAATCGGGTAGCCCAATGGGCCTACCAACATGCTCCGTGATAAAATTTATAAACATAATGACGTCCCGCCGATAGGCTTTTGTTGTGTGGTCGGACAGTCTACGCTCTGCGCACAAATGTTGGATAAATTTATTGAAAGCCACTTCTATGGTAGTTTTGTCAGGTTTTTTGTCGGTTTTGCACATAATTCATTGATACAGTTGCGAATGTTAAGGAAGAATTAGTGTTTTTTTACTTTGGTTAACAAATGATGATTCGTCCCTGGGGGGATGGTCAAAACAGCTTTCAATTCGTGGGGAATGGAAAGTGATTTATTGGAACTATAATCGGGAGCATAATGTGGGTTTTTTTAACAAACGTGGACGGAAATCAACAATGTCAGATATAAATATACAAGATATTAAACTTACAGACAGCGTATTTATCAACAATGCAGCCGCAGAGACCATTAAAGAGGCGCAAGAAGAAAAAGCGGATGTGTCCTCATCGGAACGCATACGCGACATTACCGCGCTTCAGCAGGATTTAAGCAAAATGGGTACGGCGCTTCGCGAAAGTATGCGGCTCAGTCAGAACTCCGTTGGCGAAATTGAGAAGTTCGCCAACTTTCTAAAAATTGCCGAGATCAACACTATGAGCCTTGAGCGGTTGCAGCCTGAAAATGTCGAGCTGAAGGCAAAACTGGAATCCGTTCGCAACGAACTCGCAAAGAAACAATTGTGGGCCAGCGAGTTGGAAAGCAAATCTTTGGCTTACAAGGCCAGGTTCGAGGAAACCCACGAAGAATTGGAAAGTAGCCAGACCCGTTTGGCGGATTTGGATGAGAGAATTATTGATGAACGCACACTACGCGTGGGTGCAAGTGGAGCGCTCGATAAAATTCAGGAAGAACGCAGAGAGTTGTGCGGGATGATCGACGATTTGAAAGCAGAAAATCAAATGTTGCAGGGGAAAATATCCCGATTGTCTGAGAGCGAAACTGCTCTATCGCGTCACAAAACCGAGCTGATTAAAAAGGCTGAACTGCTTGATGCCAAGATCGTGGATGTACGCCGTGAACGTGAGGTTGCGCAAACGGACTTGAAGGCTTTGCGTCTCGATTTTTCGGAGCTGAAGTCCGGCCATGTAGAGACGTTGTCCAAGCTTGATAAGGCTCGCCATAGTGCACATGCGAATGAACAGGCTTTATCCGATTTTCGCCAACGTAGCGAAGATAGAATTTTTGCCCTAACATCTGCGATTGACGGGCTGAAGGCGCAACATAAAATCAACGAGGATATGTCGCGTTATGACGAGCAGGAAAAGGCAAAGTTGAAAGCGGAAGCTGAACACGAAAGCCGTCAGGTCAAAGAGCTTAAAGGCCGACTGGAAGCGCGTGCCAAAGAACAAGAGGAAGGCCATGCAGCTTTGTCTCGTGCCAAGGCAAATTACGATTTGCTTAATGTGAAGTATTTGACATTGCTGTCTGATATGGAGGCGCTTCGCGGTGAACATAAGCAACAATCCCAGAAGCTTGAAGAGTATTCATCAATCAGCGGTGTTGCCGTTGGTCAAAGCTTCTTCGATACGGGGAACCGTACCAAAACCCGTACAAAGTCTTCAGCAAAAACTTCAGCCAAGTCCAGGGTTGCGCCCAAGTTGCAACTTGTGAAAGACGAGCCTTCGCCAAAGAAGTAAACTTGAAACGCGGGCAAACCCTAAATAATTGTTTCCCGTAAATATTGGCCCATGATATACTGAAAAGGCTCTAGTCTATTTATTTGTTTGAGCGTAGGTTGATATTATGGAGACGTTAGTTCGAGAGCCAAAATCAATAAGTAAGGAGCGGTATGACGCGCAGCGAAAGCAGGGCGTTTTGCGCTTTTGGTTTTTCTCTGCCTTGGCTGTGGGGGCTGTTGTAATGGCATATTGGCAAGGTATGGCTTTGGGATTGCCGGCTTTGATTTTGTTTTTCGGTATTGCCGTTGTGTCTGTGCTGGCTGTGGTTACACTTCTTTTAAACCGTCAAACATCACAAAGCGAGCCTGAGCAAGGAAGCGCGGAACATCATAGCTTGTTGTCGTCCTTTAACGCTCAACAGACACCAAGCTTAATCGTTAAACACGGCAAGCCAATTTTCGCCAACGCGGCTTACCAGGTTTTGGCAACAGAGCTTGGTGTTGATGTAATCGGTGAAGCCCCTCCGTCCGTAGAGCGCTTGTTTGCCAAGAAAGATAGAGCCGCATCAGCGGCAATTTTTAGATTACACCACACAACATCCGCTAATGATATGGGGGAAGAGACCATCAGAACATTGGGTGCGGACGGAAAGTACCGCGCTTTTACGGTTCAGGTTTCATCAATTGAGGATGGTCAGCTTTGGCAGGTCGTAGACAAAACCAAAGACAGTGGCGCCGGAGATTTAACGCTGCTTTCAGAAGCACCTATAGGTCTGTTTTCTGTGGCTACTGACGGCACCATCATCAAGACCAATACGGTTTTGCGCGGTTGGCTTGGTTTTGAAACTGGGGCCGAACCTGTCAATATGCAAGAGTTTATAGAAAGCCCCGAAGCTTTGTTGGATAGCCTGCAAACACCTGGGCGCACTGTGCGTGCCGATACGCGGCTTATCACGCAAAAAGGTGTCGTGTCTCCGGTCGTCATGATGGGGGGGTGGCACGAAATGGATTCCGGTGATGTTTACGCCAGCGTCGCAGTTTACGGCCATTCTGGCTTGGGCGCTCATACGGCAGATATTGCTGAGCTGCCCGCTGGGCAAGATGAAGCCCTAGCCGATACATCTATACCCGGTAATGACCCGTCCGGCGACGAAACAAGCATGGTAGGTGCGCCATTTGGTGTCGTGAAACTAGACAGTACGGATTTGGATAATGCCATCATTAGTACGGCCAATGTGGCTATGGCTGATATGCAAGGGCAAGAGGTGGTTGCGGGCAGTTTGTTTAAAGCACTGTTTGTTGACAACCCAGAAAGTTCAGCCTTTATCACAGCGGGTGTCAATGCAAAAAACGGGCCTGTGGGTGTGCATTTAAATGGCGTTCAAGAACGTCCGGTAGACGTGTATTTTAGTGCGCTGGACGACAACGGATGTGTTGCTTATATCGTCGATGTAAGCACAAGAAAAGCTTTGGAAGACAAGCTGGGTCAGTCACAAAAAATGCAAATCATTGGACAGCTGGCTGGAGGTATTGCCCATGATTTCAACAACCTCCTGACGGCGATCCGGGGAAATGCGGATATTCTACTTGAGCGCCACCCGGTTGGTGATCCGTCTTATCAAGAACTGCAACAAATCAATCAGGTCGTCTCGCGGGCCACGGGTCTTGTGCGTAAATTGCTGGCATTTTCACGCCAGCAAACCTTGCAAACCGTGGTTCTTGATGTGACAGATACTTTGTCCGAACTTACATTTTTGTTGCAAGATGTGTTGGTTGATCGGGTTAAATTGGAGGTCATTCATGGCCGTGGTCTTCTGCCTATCCAGGCTGATAAAGGACAGTTTGAGACCGTCTTGATAAACCTGTGCGTTAATGCTCGGGATGCTATGCTGGATCAGGGCGGCGGCATGATCACATTGAAATCGGCCAAGGTGAGTGATGATGAGTTACGCGCACAAAACATTGAACTGCGACAGGACGGAGGTTATGTGCGCTTTGATGTTATTGATACCGGAACCGGTATGGATAAAGCGACCCAGGAAAAAATCTTTGAACCGTTTTTTACCACCAAACCCCAAGGCAAAGGCACGGGGCTTGGGCTTGCTACGGTTTACGGCATTATCCAGCAATCCGGCGGACATTTACGCGTCGATAGCGTGCTTGGCACTGGCACCACATTCAGCATCTATATGCCCACCGCAACGGGTAAATTCCAGGTGCCGATCAAACCAAAACCGGCCATTGCTGCGGCACGTCAAAAACCTTCTGATTTGGCGGGGCAAGGCAGTATCTTGTTTGTAGAAGATGAAGTGGCCATACGCATCGTTGCCGCAAAGACCTTGCGCAAACGAGGCTATACGGTAATCGAAGCAGAAAATGGCCGCGAGGCATATGACATATTACAGACGGGCGAGCATGATTTTGATCTAATGATTTCTGATGTGGTTATGCCCGACATGGACGGCCCGACCTTACTCAAAAAGGCGCGTGATATTTTAGAGGGAACACATATTGTATTTATCTCCGGTTTTGCCGAAGACCATTTTTCGGATTTATTGGCTGAAGAACCGGACGTTATCTTTATGCAAAAACCGTTCGGCATGATCGATTTGGCAAGGAAAGTAAAATCCATACTCGGTGATGAGGACTAAGTGGTACTCTGCACCTAGGGTGGTTTTTCTGATCTGGGTTTTGGGCGGGTGCCTTGTTTGTCTGGCTTATCCGGCCTGGCTCTTTTAGTGGGCGGGTCTTCACCATCTTTTTGTGCCGTCTGTTCGACTTCCAGTTCCCGGATTTTTACGCCCAGCTCTGAAGGGAAAAACCTGACGGGTTTCTGGGAGTGCACGGGGCGTGCCTGGTGCGGTTTTTCCGCATTGTCAGGACAGGCTAAACGCGCCGTATGTCGTAAATTCCCGGTGCCAGTAGAAAGTGCGTAGCCTGCCTCTTGTATAACCCGGTGGGTTTTGCGCGGCCAGCACGGCCGGCACGGAAGCAGTTTTTCAACCTCCGACAACCTAACCAGAGCAAAGGGTTTGCCCGTACGAAGCTTGTATGGGCGCGGCTTGTGTTTGTGCCCGGCTTTTGCGTAAGGTTTCTTCTTTTGTCGATCTCCCTGCAAATCACCCGACACATAGGCGGCCCGGAGCCGAGCGACCCAGTTTCGTATGGCAGTTTCGCCGATCACCGATCGTACCCAGGCCGTCCGTTCGGGGCATTGCTTCACCCAGGCTTTGACCTTGAGGCTGTGATTATGCCGTGCCCGTTCACCCAGGATATTCCTGTGCTGCACCAACATATGGGCATAATTGCGCATGTCCAGAGGACTGCTCATGCCAAGTTTCATTACCGCGACCAACAAGGAAATCAACGCCCGCAAATCCGCCAAAGGCGTAAGCCCGGTCGGGCAAAGTTTCTCAATAGCAATTAAATCAAGTTTCATGGAAACACCATATCCGCCCCCGAAGAACCGTGGATTAGATTTTTGGAAAAGGTGGTAAAACTCCGGGTTTGCCCGAAACCCCCAAGGGGTAATCGCCACGACCTGCCGCCAAGGCTGTATCCACCCCACAGGTTTCGGTGTTTCTCTACCCGGTATTTTAACTGGTTCAGCCCACGAAAGCTTTTTCAATCACAAAGTCGCCGGGCTTGGCGTTTGAACCTTCGTTTAAGCCAAAATTTTCCATAATGGCTTTGGTGTCCATAGTCATGTCCATAGACCCGCAGATCATGGCGCGGTCATGTTTGGGGTCAATCGCGCCGCCTGGTACATGGTTGAACAACTCCCCGCTAGTCAACAGGTCGGTGATGCGACCTTTAAGCTTATAATCTTCTTGTGTAACGCTGGCGATATGAAGCAGTCGGTTACTAATAATTTCACCCACCAACGGATCTTTCCGGGCGGCTTCTATCTGCTCAAAGCCGTAAGCCAGCTCCGCCACGTCCCTGCATGTGTGGGTCAATATGACCTGGTCATATTTTTCATACACTTCCGGGTCGCGAATTAAGCTAGCAAATGGTGCAATTCCGGTTCCGGTGGCAAACATAAACAGACGCTTACCCGGCAAAACCGCGTCGCACACCAATGTGCCTACGGGTTTGCGCCCCAGCAATACTTTATCCCCAGCTTTGATATGTTGTAGTTTCGAGGTCAAAGGCCCATCATCCACTTTGATAGAATAAAAATCCAGCTTGTCGTCCCAGGACGGGCTGGCGACGGAATAGGCCCGCAATATCGGTTTAATTTTGCCTTTTACCTCACCCATCAGGCCGATCATGATGAACTCGCCGGAGCGAAACCGGAAACTGGCCGGACGGGTAATAGAAAACGAAAATGTTTTGTCCGTGAAATGCTTGACCGCCAGAACTTCCTCGGAAGTTGGTGCATTAGAGTTTACCTTTTTTGCATCAGCCATGATTGTACCTTTTTCGTTCCTGTTATTGTCATTCACCCCAACTACCCGCTCATACCCAGCTTGACTGGATACCCGATCGGAGTCGGGTATGAGCGGGTGGGAAATTATTAGCTTTAAATTCAGTCACCTTTTCTTTTCAATCAGGCTGGCTTGGCTATAATGGAATAATTTCATAAAACCAATAGTCATATAGGAAATCTCTGATAAGTTTAAAGTATGAATGACTATGTACTGGATTTGGCGGACGGATTTGAAACGGGTGATGAGGCGCAGTGGCGGGCTTTGAGCGAGAAGGCCTTGCGCGGTGCGGACTTCGGCGAAACATTGGTGCGCCGTAGTGAGGACGGAATTAAACGCGGGCCATTGTTCACAAAAGCGCCGGGGTTTACGGATACACCTGAAACTACATGTTTGCGCAAAGTCAATGTTCCGCATTTAGCCGGACGGGCATGGCATATTGCGCCTGTGATTGACCACCCGGATATAGACCATGCCAACCGCGATATACTGGCCGACCTTGAGGGCGGTGCCAGTGCTTTGCGTTTGAAGATCGACCCAAGCGGCAAGGCTGGCATTGCCGTGCGCACAAGGGTTGATATGCAAAGATTGCTGTCGGGCGTATATGTGGGTTTGGTGCCCATTCATTTATCGCCGTCTTTCAATAATTTTGAAGCCGCCGCCGTTCTGGCCGGGCTTTATAAGGGCCATGGGGATTTGAATAATATCCATCTGGGTCTTGGTTATACCCCCGAACCGGACAGTATGGACAAGTCTGTCAGCCTGGCAACATGGGTGCGCGCCCATGCGCCCCACTGGAAAGCCTTTAGCGTCAACGCCGCGAGAACCCACGAGGCCGGAGCAACAACCGCCCAGGAATTGGCCTACATGCTCGCGAGCGCCGTGGCTAACATCAATGCTCTTTTGGACGGTGGCTTTGAAATAGACGAAATATTGCCGCTCATGGATGTGCATTTGGCCGTAGCTGGGGACGGGCATTGGGATATTTGTAAACTCCGCGCCGCCCGCATGTTATGGACGCGCATGGCAGACAGCTACGGCGCGGCGGAGACAACTTGTACCATCCATGCCACCACATCGCGGCGCATGTTGTCCAAGCTTGACCCGTGGTCAAATATGTTGCGCCTCGGCGGGGCCAGTTTTGCGGGCATTTGCGGCGGCGCGGATTATATCACCACATTGCCGTTTACCGAACCCCTCGGGCTGGCTACACCTTTCGCAAGGCGTATTGCGCGAAACACCCAAATATTGTTCATGGAGGAGAGCCGTCTCGGGCAGGTCACAGACCCGGCGGCAGGTAGCTATACCCACGAGACTTTGAGCCGTAAAATCGCCGATGCGGCATGGGGTTTGTTTCAAGACATAGAGCGGCGCGGTGGCTGGACAAAGGCCAATCACTGGTTTGCGAAACAGATGAGCGTGGCTGCCAAACGTCGGGATGAACGCATCAAGAGCGGCGAAATTAAACTGGTCGGGATCAACCAATTTGCCAAGCCAGATGTGCGCGAAGCAAAAGTATTGCCGCGCCCGAAGATTAAACCGAAATCCAGCCCAATTACTGATACAGGTGCCATTGATACGGATGATTTTGTCGCCGCTATAAACCAGGCTCAAGACGGGCGGATATTACCTGAAAATATACCGGAGGGATTGTTTAAATCCGTCCGCCTGTCCGAACCGTTCGAAGCGGGGGACGCACAATGACCCGTCCCGATTTTACCAAAATCCCGTTCGCGCCGCCCCCGGAAAATTCCCCCAACCCCGCTACAGCTGGCGGCAATATTTGGCACACCCCCGAAAGCATAGACATCAAATCTGCCTATAGTGAAATGGATAGCAATCCGTTGGATTTCACCAACACCTATCCTGGCTTTGCCCCTTATGTGCGCGGCCCTTATCCGACCATGTTCACCCAGAGGCCCTGGACAATCCGCCAATATGCAGGTTTTTCCACCGCCGAGGACAGCAATGCGTTTTACCGGCGCGGGCTGGCTGCGGGCCAGAAAGGGCTTTCGGTCGCCTTTGATTTGGCCACCCACCGGGGCTATGACAGCGACCATCCGCGTGTGGTCGGTGATGTGGGTATGGCCGGTGTCGCCATTGACAGTATTTACGATATGCGGGTTTTGTTTGACCAGATACCGCTCGATAAAATGAGCGTTTCCATGACTATGAACGGTGCGGTTTTGCCAGTGCTGGCCATGTATATCGTCGCCGCCGAGGAGCAGGGTGTTTCCACCGATAAATTGACCGGCACAATCCAAAACGACATCCTCAAAGAGTTTATGGTGCGCAACACCTATATTTATCCGCCGCGCCCCAGTATGCGAATTGTCTCGGATATTTTCGCCCATACCGCCAAGCACATGCCGCGTTTTAATTCCATTTCCATTTCGGGGTATCATATGCAAGAAGCCGGAGCCAGCGCCGACCTTGAACTGGCCTATACTTTGGCCGACGGGGTCGAATATATCCGCACCGGGTTGGCGGCGGGTATGGGTGTTGACCAGTTCGCGCCGCGCTTGTCGTTCTTTTGGGGCATTGGCATGAATTATTTTACGGAAGTAGCCAAACTGCGGGCGGCGCGGATGTTATGGGCTAAACTCTTGAAACCGTTCAATCCCGCCAACCCCAAATCCTCCATGTTGCGCACCCATTGTCAGACCTCTGGCTGGTCGCTGACCGCGCAAGATGTGTTTAACAATGTTGGGCGCACTATGATCGAAGCCATGGCAGCGGTGGACGGCCATACCCAATCCCTGCACACCAATTCCCTGGACGAAGCCTTGGCCCTGCCCACGGATTTTTCGGCCCGAATAGCCCGTAACACGCAAGTGTTTTTGGCGGGTGAGGGCGGTCATTGCAGTGCCATTGATCCGTGGGGTGGCTCCCACTTTGTCGAACGTCTGACACACGATCTGGCTGCCCGCGCCTGGGAGCATATTGAGGAAGTCGAAAAACTTGGCGGCATGTCAAATGCCCTGGAGAGCGGTATTCCGAAACTGCGTATCGAGGAAAGCGCCGCCCGTATCCAAAGCATGATTGACAGTGGTGCGCAAACCGTGGTCGGCATCAATAAATACCGCACCAATGACAAGGACGATATTCCGCTTTTAAAGGTCGATAATGCCAAGGTAAGGGCTGGCCAAGTAGCACGGCTCACGCAACTTAAAAAAGATAGAAATAACAACGATTTACGGGAAAAATTAAATGCACTTACCAATGCTGCAAACAGCGGAGACGGCAATCTTCTGGCTTTATCCATAGACGCGGCCCGCGCCAAGGCCACGGTTGGGGAAATCAGCTCTGCCCTGGCCAAAGTCTTCACAAGGTATGAAGCCGTGCCCGAGGGCGTGAGCGGTGTGTATGAAGACGCATGGGACGATAGTAATCCTGATCTGCGCGAGGCTAAAAACCGTATAGAGGCTTTTGTGGAAATGGAAGGCCGCAAACCAAAAATCCTGATCGCGAAAATGGGCCAGGACGGCCATGACCGGGGCCAGAAAGTTGTTGCCACAGGCTTCAGCGATATAGGTTTTGATGTGGTCATCGGGCCGTTATTCCAAACGCCCGCAGAAACCGCCGCTCTGGGCATAGCCGAGGATGTGGACGTCATCGCCGCATCGTCTCTGGCCGCCGGGCATTTGACTTTGGTGCCGGAATTACGTGGCGCTCTGGCCGCAAAAACCCGCAACGATATAATGATCATAGTCGGCGGCGTAATCCCGCCCGAAGACGTGGCTACACTGGAAGAAATGGGCGCAAAAGCCGTCTTCCCGCCCGGTACGTCAATTCCGGATGCCGTGCTAAAGGTGCTGGACATCGTCAATGCACGCTTGTCGCAGGGGAGTGATCTGGCCAAGCCCTGATGACTTAATGTCTCGCGATTAACCTTTGGTTCACCATGCTTCTAAACCAGACGTTTACCATACTTGACTAGATGTCGGGCCTAGATATTAGGCGAAGAATATACGGCGGAAGATATATATGGTCGCGCAGTTAAAAATCAGCTCACAGGATGTGAAACGCCTGGTTTCCCACCCTGACCGGGATGTTCGGGCCGTACTTGCGCAAAAAGTTTGTCGCGAGATAAAAACCCTCGACACCAAAACACTGGAGCTTTCGGAGTATGAGGGCGAAGTTGTAAAACAAATTTTGTGGCTCATTGCCCGCGATACTGCCGCGATGGTGCGGCGCGCCTTGGCCGTTACGCTAAAAAATTCACTAAATTTGCCCCAAGAGATTGCCCGTAAACTCATCCGCGATGTGGATTCTATTGCAGTGCCGATATTGGCGCACTCACCCGTGCTGAACGATGAGGATTTGCTTGAAGTCTTAAAATCCAAGGCGGCTGCAAAGCTAATGGCCGTGAGCAAACGGGCACATTTGGGTGGTGATCTGGTCAAGGCCATAATCCGTTATGGTGATAGCCGGGTTGTGGCATCGGTGGCCGCCAATGACGGGGCTGAAATCGGGGCCGAGCTTGGTGCTAAAATGCTGGACATTTATCGAGATGATGATCTGATCAAGGACAGCTTTATCGCAAGGCGGGATTTACCGCCTTTGGTTATAGAAAAGCTCTTGACTATCGTCAGCGCGGAAGCGGCGCGGCGGCTTTATGAAAACCACGAAGTACCGTTAGATATTGCCGTGAATTTGGCCAATAGATCACGAGAACGGGCAAGCGTCGATTTTATTGCCCAAAGTTGGATCAGTCGGGATTTGAAATCACTTATTGAACGCCTGGACGCAGAGGACAGACTGACCAATTCGCTTATTGTTCGCGCCGCCTGCTGTGGGCAAATGCGGTTTTGCGAGCAAGCATTGGCACAAAAATCCGGTGTAGGCCTCAACAAAGCAGCTTTGATGATCCATGATAGCGGCCCGTTTGGGCTGAAGGCTCTGTGTACACAAGCCGGGCTTTATGGGCGCGATGCAGCCATATTACGGGCCAGTATTGTCATCTACCGGGACTTGGAACGCACAAACTGGGAACGCACAAACTGGGAAAGTGCGGGGAAAATGAACAGCAAACGGGCATTTCAAACCATTATGCTGGAACGGGTTCTAAGTTTGCCGATCACATTTTCAGAGACGGATACAGATTATCTAATGGATAAACTGGACGCGCTCGCGGCTTAAATCAGTCACTAAAATAACTTGGTTTGAGGGAGTAACCCTGTTTCCTATTCTATGATCGGGGATGCGGCAAATCTGGCGCCGCGTATTGAAGGTTTGACCAAGCAGTATAAAGTTTCGGCGGGAAGGTGGCCATTGGAACTGGATTAAGTTCAGTGCTGTTTCTGGAGAGTTTTCGTTTACCAGATCTGTAGCTGGTCAACTTGTTGCTAAAAAAACAATGCTTGATTAACTACGTTTTGCAACCCCAAATTAAGGTTGTCATGCCATAAAGTTCTTGAAATATAAAAATCTGTGAGGGGGATTTTAAAATGCGTTTTTCTATCTGTACACTAGCCGTAATATTGTTGTCATCCACATCTCTATCGGGATGTACTGGTAGTAACCTGGGGACGACAATGGATAGCAATTCATATGCATATGGAAACAGCCAGGCATATGGAAACAGCCACCAAGGTTATAACCAGTATAATGCAAATTGCTTCATGGGGGCTCAAGCAGCGTTAACGCAGCCAGTCTATATGAGCAATGCACCCGAATGTTTAGGGGCGAATAATGCTTACCCCGTGGCTGCAAGCGGTCTTCGCGGTTCTTCGCCAGCATATTACAATACTTATGACCAAGGCACAATGCTTCGTGGAAGCGCGCCTTACGGCCGTGCGGTAAATAATAATGCCGCTTATTATCATACAGCCCGCCCTGAAAAAAACAGCGGAGGTTATGTGAGTATTGGTGGTGTCGCCTATGATGTTGGCGATAGCCTTTACGGAATTCAGGGGCGAGCAGGTTATAATTTTAACCAGAATTTTGGAGTGGAAGCAGAGGCATCAATTGGTCTGATAGACCAAAATGTATTAGATGTGAGTGCGGGTGCGGTCTCGGTCTCAGAGGATATTGGTGTAAATAGTTCCTTTGGGGCATTCGCTGTTGCGCGTGTACCAGTTAGCAAGAGTTTCTCTCTTCTAGCCCGAGGGGGTTACCACGTAACGAATTTAGGTGTGAGCGGTGAGTTGATTGAAAACGGAATTGTAACGGACAGTTTTAGCGAGAACTTCAAATATGACGGTGTTGCATATGGTGTAGGTATGGAACTCGCAACGGGGCCACGCAATGCTTTACGGCTGGATTACACGCGGTATCAATTAGTTTCTGGTTTAGACGGCGGTACAACCAATACAGTTTCTGCATCTTTCGTTCACAAATTTTAGGGTTTGTGGATATTTAGCCAAGGCCACAAATGGATTACTAGCGACCTTCATTTGTAAGATATTTACAACTGCTCCAACTTTCGGCTGATTTGGATTTCACCTTTGGCGGGCGGGTTTTTCCATTGGGACTGGATTAGGCTCAGTGCTGCTTCTGGAGAGTTTTCGTATAACAAGTGTTTTTCGACCCAGGCCGGGCTGAAATTGGTTTTTATAGTGTGGTGCAGGAGCTGCATCAGCGGCGCCCAATACCCGTCCGTATCTACGAACACCATCGGTTTGGCATGAAGATGCAGCCGCATCCAGGACAGGATTTCTATGGCCTCTTCCAGCGTACCAACACCGCCTGGCAAGACTATGAAAGCATCGGATTCTTCATACATCAATTGCTTGCGCGTTCGCATATCTGGCACAATCCGGTGTTCGATTACATCCAGAACTTCCTCTATATCCGTCAGGAATTGGGGGATGACGCCCAACACAGTGCCGCCCGCATCATAGGCGGCCATAGCCGTGCGCCCCATTAGTCCGACACCTCCGCCGCCGTAAACCAAACGGTAGCCTGCGTTTGCAATCGTTGTGCCGCAGTCTTCGGCCAGTTTGAAATATTTGGGTGCTACAACTTGTGAAGCACCACAAAAAACGCATATACTCTTGGAAGTGGGTGGGGGTGTCGTGTTCAATTTAGACCTCTGTGTATATCATGATTTGTTAATTGACGGTTGTCAGCTTGAAATTTCCAACGTAAGTTGTTTTCTGGTAACATGGTTAGGGCGCAAAAGGTAATCAATGTTTAAAAGTAGAACATTATTTATGGTATTGACGGGGCTGGTGCTTGCATTTGTGTTGTGGGCGGGGGTTCAGTATCTACAAAAAAGGGCGTCGGGCCTAGACACTGGATCTGGATCTGGCATTGGTTCTGGCACCGAAGCGCCGACAGATAATTCAACAATACCTGCACCGATTGCTGGTCAGTTCGACCATTCGCCAGCAGGTATATTATCGGCGACGCAAACCGGTTTGCAGTTTTTGCTTATGGGGACAGGCGTTTCCGGTGCCGGGATTAGCTTGCAATCAAAAAGGAATGAAATTGCTCGTACCAAAGTTAACGCAAGTGGTGAATGGCAACTTGGTTTTAGCTATGATTTACAAAATGAACCAAGTGCCCTGGATGTATTGATGGTAACACCCGATGGTCATCAAATCAGATCAGACCAGTCACTATTCATTATTCCCAATCCACACGCGTTGTCCACGGCTGAAGAGGATACCATAATGAGTAGTGACGGCAGTGACGCTAGAAAAGCTTTGCTGTTGCTGACCGCACCTGGGGCAAACTCTCGTGTGCTGCAAACACCTTATGATGGTTTGCCACAAGAGGACGGGTTTTCAATTGAAGTGATTGATTATGACAATTCCGGTGGCGTTATATTTTCTGGTAGCGCAAACCGTCACGGTAAAGTTCGGATATATGCAGGAGATAATTTGGTCGGCGAAAGTTATGTTGACAGTGATGGACGCTGGAGCCTGATCTTTGGTAATATTATGCCGCTTGGCGAGTATAAAAT
The DNA here is from genome assembly GCA_016765135.1 of Robiginitomaculum sp. Lineage (GTDB taxonomy): Bacteria > Pseudomonadota > Alphaproteobacteria > Caulobacterales > Maricaulaceae > Robiginitomaculum_A. The sequence goes on along the minus strand of JAESQN010000014.1, from coordinate 26,728 downwards.
CAGTGCTGAATTGGTTGTTGATGAAACATCTGCCTCGCGTCTAACCTTACCATTTGCGCGAATGCGGCCCTTGTTTGAACTTGAGAACAGCCCAAAAATATTGGTGCAATCCTTGGATGATCGGATACAAATTGGTCGGGCATTGTTTGGCGGCGGTTATCAATATTCCGTAGTTTACGCGCCAGAAGCACTTACGGAAAACTAGGCTCTGGTCTCTTCCTCTTCCCAATCTTCATCTTCATTATTATTGTCCTCGGACGAGCGGCGGGAGAGTTGTGCAAACATAGCTTTCAAATTTGCCCACCATATGCCTGGGCCAGCCAGAAGAACGGGCGTCAAGATCAAGGTCAATATGGTTGAAAACGCAAGACCACAAACCAGCACATAAGAAATTGGCGCCCATATGGCGGATGTAGCGGTGCCTCTGGTAGAAAATTCTCCCGTAAACAAATCCGCCTGAACGGCCAAAACCATAGGCATAAGCCCGACGATTGTGGTGATGGTGGTCAAGAGAACGGGCCGTAAGCGCTGGGCTGCCGTGCGCACCACGGCTTCATGGGTGCTGTAGCCTTCGCGCTTGAGATATTGGAAGGTGTCAATAAGCACAATATTATTGTTCACCACAATACCGGCCAAAGCCAACACCCCCGTACCGCCCAATAATATACTGACATAGGGATAGAAAATCAAGCCAAGCAAAACCCCGGCAATAGAAACTACAACGGCCGAAAGCGTCAAGACCACATGCCAAAAGCTATTAAATTGCCACAGTAATATCACGCCCATCATGAACAGGGTCGCGATACCAGCCATGGTAAAAAATTCCTGAGCAGCCTTGTTTTCCTCGTCTTGCCCCAGAAATTTGTAGGCGACGTCGCCGTCAAAATTAGCTTCGTTTTCAATCCATTCTTTAACCTCTGTAACGGTCTGGTTCGTTGTAAAGCCTTGAGCCGTATTGCCTTTGACCTCGTAAACCCGCAACTGGTTGCGGCGCTGGATGCTGTCCTGACGGGGCTTGGCTGTGCGTGTTACAACTGATGACAGGGGCAGGGCGCCTTCGCTTGTTTGGATGCGCAAATTATCAAGCTCGGATAAATCCCTTGAGTTTTTTGGGAAACGGATACGAATATCAACTTCCTCGTCGCTATCAATAGGTCGGAAAAAACCGACCAATGATCCTTCGGTGACAAACTGAACCGCTGCGCCAATCGTGTTGACGTCCAACCCAAGCCGTCCGGCTTCTTCGCGGTTAATATCTAACTGCCATTCAATGCCGGGCAGGGGCATGGTGTTTTCGATCTCGATCAGGGCTTCGTGGTTTTCCATATAAGCAGTAAGGCTCTGGGCCGCCGCATTGAGGTGGCCAAGATTATCTGACGTTAATTCAACACTTACATCTTTTCCGGTCGGTGGCCCTTCTGACAAGATTTCCACTTCAACCAAAAGCCCCGGCATGTTCTTAACAGCGGCTCGTACATCGACCTCGATCTCTTGTGTGCTCCGCCTTTCATCAAAGGGTTTAAGTTCCAAAAATGTGCGCGAAACCGTATCAAGGGGCACCGAACTTGGCCCGTTAAACCCGACAGTCGTGGCCCCGGCGCCAGCAATTGTGAAGATTGACTGGACGCCCTCTATGCCGTGCAGCCGTGCTTCGATTTCTTTGGCAATCTTGTATTCATCAATTGTCGCAGTATTGCCACGCGCTCGGGCATAGACGTAAATTTCCTGTCCGCCGTCCGCCGTGAAAAACTCGACACGTCTACCGTCTCCAGTTGCGCCGAATGCAAAGAATATGGAAGCGACTAACAAAAATATCGCCAGAAAGACTTTCAGAGGGTGGCGGGCCAGGCGGTTAATCGTGCGGGCATAGGATCCAGTAAAACCCTGAATTGACAATGGATCGCCCTCGGCACCTGACAAAGCTTTTAAGCTTGCGCGTGCGCCCTGGCGCTTCTTTGGCCCCAAAAGTGCGCCAAGTGTGGGCAAAAATATCAAGGCCATCAACATGGAAGCGCCTAATATATAGATCAGTGTCTTTGGGAAATAGGACATAAATTGTCCTGGTAAAGTATTCCAAAACAAGAGAGGTAAGAATGCGGCCAATGTGGTCACCGTACTGGAAATAATGGGCCAAAACATCCGCTTGCCGGCCAAAGCGTAAGCGTCGCGACGATCCAGCCCTTCGGCCAATTTCCTGTCGGCATATTCAATAATAACAATGGCGCTATCTACCAAAATCCCGACCGACAGGATCATGCCAAACATCACCATCATATTGACACTTGCCCCTTGAATTTTGAACATCAACAAGGTCATCAGAAAGCTGGCAGGAATAGCAAAACCGACCATCAATGCCGACCGCAAACCAAGAGCTGCGATACAAACAATGATAACCAGAACCACAGCATTGACGATGCTGGAGATCAAAGATTTTATCATATCCATAATTTGGACTGTCTGGTTTTGTGACAATTCTACATTCACCGTCTCTGGCCAACTTTTCGTTACATCCGCAACAATTTCCTTAACGATGTCAATTGTATCAATGATGTTCTCGCCATTGCGTTTGGAGATTTCCAGGGAAACAGATGGACGGTTCTGATATAAGGCGTAGCTTTCGCGGTCTTTATAATTTCGCCGCACCTCGGCGATGTCGCTCACCCGAACAATTGATCCGTCTGTTGATGTACGAATGACAATGCCAGCAAGATCAGAAGCTTTCTCAATCAAGCCTGGAAGTTTAACTGAAAATTTTCCGCTATCCGTTTCCAATGTACCTGCTGTCACCAGGGTGTTGTTGCGGGAGATAGCTGCCGCCAATTCGTCAAAAGTTAAGCCGTAGCTTTCCATCAAGGCCGGGTCGATCACGGCTTCAAGCAATTGCTCTCGTTCACCCTGAATAACGGCTTCGAGGATTTTTGAATTTGCTTCCAGCGCGGTCTGTAAATCTTTCGCCAATTTTTGTAATTTTCTATCGGGTGCATCGCCAAATAAATTGACCACGATAATAGGCAGCGTTTGTGTATTTAGTTCTTCAACTAATGGCTCCTTGGATTCGTCGGGCAGTTCACCGCGAGCTTTATTAACGGCCTCGATCACGTCATCAACGGCTGCGTTTTGATCGAAATTGGCATTAAACTCCAGAACGATCGTACCAACAGATGTGCGGGCAATGCCGTCCATTTGCTTGACACCATCGAGAGATTTTAGCTCTGCTTCTAGTGGCTTGACCAGCAGGCGTTCACTATCCTCTGGCGAGACGCCCGGTAAAATCACTTGAACCGTGACCCACGGAATAGCCACGTCCGGTTCCGCGTCTAGCGCTACCGTAAACATGGATAAAACACCGCCAACAATGGAGAAAAACAAAATTGCCAAGGTCATACGCCATTGGCGAATGGCAAAATCAACAATACCGGTCATCAATCAGGCCCAAACTCGGAATCGGTAGATTCTAAAGATGATTCCGTGTCGTATTGGGTTAAAACCTTAACCCCGTCCGAGACATAATCTTGCCCGCGCACAATTAAGTTCACGGGATTTGGCAAACCCGTCACCCAGATACCGTCCGGGGTTTCGTCAATCGTTGTAACCTTGGAAAACCGGACTTTGTTTTCAAAGTCCAGATAGCGCACGCCGATACTGCCGCCGTCGTCAAGGGTCAAGACACTAGCCGGGATCAGGTGGGCATCGGTTTGCCCTGCGGATAATTTAATCTCCGCTGTTACCCCGGCTTTAAGTTTGCCGTCTTTGTTTGGTGTGGCAATTTCGATGCGAAATGTACGGGTGGCCGGGTTGGCCCGGGTTTCAATAAAACGGATTTTCCCTGATACGGTTTCCCCCGTGGCCAACTTAATTACGGCTTCCTTGCCGACACCAAGTAAACCAACTTGTTTCTCCGTTACCTCGCCAGTGATCACCAACGGGTCAAAATCAACCACAAGTCCGCACGGTTGACCGGGGGCTAGGTAGTCACCGATCTCGGCCATTTGTTGCTCGAATATGCCGCTAAAGGGGGCACGCATTTTCACATTACCAAGTTCGATTTGTGCCTGTTTGACCTGGGCCTTGGCGCCGTCAAGCAAGGCCAATGCGCCCGCCGCCTGTGTAGAAGATCGAAACCCTTTTTCGACCAAAGTTTGTGCCGCTTGATATTCTAACTCTCGGGAACGCAGTTGCGCATTGGCTTGGTCAAGCACGGCCTGGCGGGCGTCCACGTCTTGTGCGCAGATCAATGTGCCGCGCTTGATGCGTGTGCCTTCACGCACTGGTGTGCGAACCACCAGCCCAGCGGTCGTAGCTTTTACGGAAACTTCCCGATCAGCTTCGGTGCGACCGTATAAATCCATATAATTTTCGTGGCGTTCTGCGTTGATGCGTTTTATCTCGACTGTGGGTGCGGTTTGTTCTGATGTCACAGTCTTTGGTGCAGGTTTTTTCGTATTTTTCTCGCGGCTCCCAATTATGAACCAAAACGCAATCAGTAAGAGCAAGCCAAGTGCGATTAAATATGAGCGTTTTATTTTCATACATGTAATCTATGGCGTAATTTTTCAATCGCAAGTATTTAAAACTGAAAAAGTGTCCATTTTACCGGCTAGCGCCCATTCAAATTTGCATGGCGAAATAATGGTTTAGTTTTCATTTCGTTTCGCTAGTATCGTGATAATTATGGGCAGGGCCAAGAGGCAGAGAAGGGGTTTGTTTTGAAAGACATATTACAGCAGTTGGAAGAGCGCCGCGCACAGGCACGGCTTGGCGGCGGGAAAAAGCGGATTGCTACCCAACACGCCAAGGGTAAATTGACCGCACGGGAACGAATCGGCTTGCTATTGGACGAAGACAGTTTCGAAGAATTTGACATGTTCGTCGCCCACCGCTGCACCGACTTCGGCATGGAAGACAAAGGTTTTCCGGGCGACGGTGTGGTTACGGGCTGGGGGACTATAAATGGCCGCAAGACTTTTGTATTCGCCCAGGACTTCACCGTGTTTGGCGGTTCGTTATCCGAAACCAATGCCAAGAAAATCTGCAAAGTTCAGGACATGGCCATCAAGCACGGCGCGCCGATTATTGGTCTGAACGATAGCGGCGGAGCGCGCATACAAGAAGGCGTGGTAAGCTTAGGCGGTTATGCGGATGTGTTTCAAAACAACATTTTGGCGTCCGGCGTTATCCCTCAAATCAGCGTCATCATGGGGCCGTGTGCCGGCGGGGCGGTGTACTCACCAGCTCTCACCGATTTTATCTTCATGGTGAAGGGCACCAGCTATATGTTTGTCACCGGGCCGGACGTGGTCAAGACCGTGACTAATGAGATTGTGACCGCCGAGGAGCTAGGTGGTGCCAAGACCCACACCACCAAATCCAGCGTGGCCGACGGAGCCTTTGATAACGACATGGAGGCTCTAGCCGAAATCCGCCGTCTGTTCGACTTTCTGCCGCTCAACAACCGCGAAAAACCGCCTGTGCGTGAGGTGTTTGATGCGCCTGACAGGCTGGAGAAAAGCCTTGATACACTGGTGCCGGACAACCCGAACCTGCCTTACGACATGCACGAAGTGATCACCAAAGTCGCCGACGAGGGCGATTTTTACGAAATCCAGAAAGACTTTGCCAAAAATATCCTGACCGGGTTTATCCGTCTGGACGGCAGCACGGTCGGTGTGGTCGCCAACCAGCCCATGGTGCTGGCCGGGTGTCTGGACAGTGACAGCTCGCGCAAAGCGGCCCGGTTTGTGCGGTTCTGTGATGCGTTTTCAATCCCGATTCTGACCCTGGTGGACGTCCCCGGCTTCCTGCCCGGCACCGCGCAAGAGCACGGCGGCATCATCAAACACGGCGCAAAATTGCTCTACGCTTACGGCGAAGCCACAGTGCCGAAAGTCACGGTGATTACCCGTAAAGCCTACGGCGGCGCCTACGACGTTATGGCCCCCAAACACCTGCGCGGCGACCTAAATTACGCATGGCCGTCCGCACAAATCGCCGTCATGGGCGCAAAGGGCGCGGTAGAGATATTGTACCGCAAAGACCTGGGCGACCCGGACAAAATCGCCGCTCATGTAGCAGACTACGAAAAAAACTTCGCCAACCCGTTCAAAGCCGCCGAAAAAGGCTATATAGACGACGTAATCATGCCGCACAGTACGAGGAAACGGGTGTGTAGGGCATTCTCAATGCTAAAAGACAAAGACCTGAAAAACCCATGGAAAAAGCACGGAAATTTACCGTTGTGATTTTCTCCAATGAAAACTTGTTTTCATCACCTCTCCTTGGGGAGAGGTCGGGCGAAGCCCGGGTGAGGGGAGATTGTGATGATATATAAGTTGACAATTGTGGGTGCCTTAAAGCCTTACATTATTTCCCCTCACCCGCAGCAGGCAAGAGCCTGCGCGACCTCTCCCCAAGGAGAGGAAATATGAGTGTCAAATTCGCCAGAAAACTCCGTAAAAACCAAACTCGCGCCGAAGACATATTCTGGCGCGAAGTCCGCAACCGCCTGTTCTTGGGACTGAAATTCCGCCGCCAAGTCCCCATAGGTAAATACATAGCCGATTTCGTTTGCGAACAAGAAAAACTCATCATAGAACTGGACGGTGACCAACATGACGACAACGAAGAATACGACGAAGAACGAACCAGAGTGCTGGAAAACCACGGCTACCGCGTGGTCAGGTACTGGAACGAAGATTTGTATGAAGGCTTAGACCGTGTTTTCGAAGAATTGAGTCGTCTGGTCGGAGATGCGCGGGCGGAGAGAAAATGTGATAAATAGGGTGTGCTTGTTGGCCAAAGAAAACGTAGTTTTCTTACCTCTCCTTGGGGAGAGGTCGAGCGAAGCGAGGGTGAGGGGATATAATGATAATACATAACTCAACAATTGCGCTCAACGCACCAGCCAACATCATTTCCCCTCACCCGCAGGGCGCAAGAGCGCCCGCGACCTCTCCCGAGGGAGAGGAGTTAGGGTGGAGGGTTGAGTGAAGTTGCCTGAGGTGGACATATGTGACAGGCTGGATGTGTGGGAAGCAATGGAGATATTCTGGTTGGATACTGACGCAAATATTAGGTTTTCGAAAACTGCAAGGATTTGCGCAGAATCAAAATATTCTATCGAAAATTTAGAGGCAATATTTTGGAATGAAGCGTTTCCTGCGTTCAAATTTAATTTATTGGATATTGCTGGTGAATGGGGAGGCTTTCCACGTGATTGGATTACCAAACGTGTCTTAAATAAAAATAGTTTTGGCTCACCTGTAAATACATTTCGCGGCATTATGGGGGAACGTGGTTGGTGGAAAAAACTTGAAAGAGAAATAATCCGACTAAGAATGGAAAATAAATGATAAAAAAAATACTAATTGCCAATCGCGGTGAAATAGCCTGCCGCGTCATCAAGACCGCCAAGCTTATGGGCATCGAGACCGTTGCCGTTTACTCTGATGCGGATAAGAATGCGCTGCATGTTTCCATGGCGGATGAGGGGGTGCATATTGGGGGGTCGCCTGCTTCTGAGAGTTATCTTGATATGGATAAGATACTTGGGGCCATCAAATCCACCGGGGCGGATGCTGTGCATCCTGGGTATGGTTTTCTTAGTGAAAACAAGGCGTTTGCGCTTAAACTTCAATCTGAAAACATTGTTTTTATTGGGCCTAATGTTGTTGCCATCGAGGCTATGGGGGACAAGATTGCGTCCAAGAAATTGGCGCTTGAGGCCGGGGTTAGTACCGTGCCGGGGCATATGGGGTTGATTGAGGATGCGGACGAGGCCGTGAAGATTGCCAATAAAGTTGGCTATCCTGTGATGATAAAGGCGTCTGCGGGCGGGGGCGGCAAGGGGATGCGGGTTGCCTATGATGACACCGAGGCCCGCGAAGGGTTCGCATCTTCCAAGAACGAAGCCAAATCTGCATTTGGGGACGACCGGATATTTATTGAGAAATTTATCGAAAGTCCGCGCCATATTGAAATTCAGGTACTGGGCGACAAGCACGGACATATCATCCATCTGGGGGAGCGGGAATGCTCGATCCAGCGCCGAAATCAGAAAGTCATAGAGGAAGCCCCGTCGCCGTTTCTGGACGAGGCTACGCGGGCGAAAATGGGCGCGGAAGCTATCGCACTTGCGGCCATTGTTAATTATGACAGTGCCGGGACGGTGGAATTTATCGTCGATATGGACAAGAATTTCTATTTTCTTGAGATGAATACGCGCTTGCAAGTGGAGCATCCGGTCACAGAATTGATCACCGGGGTTGATCTGGTTGAACAGATGATCCGCGTGGCGGACGGCGAGAAACTGAAGCTTAAGCAAAAAGATATCAAGCTTACAGGTTGGGCCATTGAAAGCCGGATATACGCCGAAGACCCGTACCGAAATTTCCTGCCTAGCATTGGCCGTTTGACCCGTTACCGTCCGCCCACAGAAGGCAAAACCGAAGACGGAGCCATAGTCCGCAACGACACAGGCGTTTATGAGGGCGGCGAGATTTCCATGTATTACGACCCGATGATCGCTAAATTGTGTACTTGGGGCGAGGATCGCGGCATGGCCACCGAAGCCATGAAATGTGCGCTCGATAATTTCGAGATCACCGGGGTTGGGCATAACATCCCGTTCCTGTCCGCCGTTATGGAGCATGACCGGTTCATGCGCGGCGACCTGACCACCAATTATATCGCCGAGGAATTCCCGGACGGTTTCGCGGGCCATCCGCTCAACCCCGGCCACGCCCGCGCCATTGCGTCGTGTTGCACACTCATGGCGCAATTTGTCGCGACCCGCGCCGCCGCCGCGCCCGGTATTTTGCCCGGCCATGCGCGGCGCGTTCCGACCCATGTTATCGTCGATGTTGGCGAACGGACTTATGATATTAGCACCGAGAAAACCAATGGATTTTATCTTGTGACCAGTAGCGAAGACGGTTCCGACAAGGCGGCGGTCGAGCTGGAAATATCTTCAGGCTGGACACCGGGGCAACCACTGGTCAAAGCGCTCGTCGATAATAAAGATTTCACATTCGCCGCCCGACCCATCCCCCAAGGCTATATGGTCTATTACCGGGGCAGTACGGTCGAGGTCAATGTTCGCACCCCGGCCCACGCCGAACTGGCCAAACTCATGCCCGAAAAAATAGAGCCGGATACATCGAATTTGCTTCTATGCCCCATGCCCGGCGTTATCGTCTCCGTACTGGTAGAGGAGGGCGACGAAGTACAGGACGGCCAAGCTTTGGCGGTAGTGGAGGCTATGAAAATGGAGAACACATTGCGCGCCGAGAAGAAAGCGGTCGTGTCGAAAATCAACGCGGCGGCAGGAGATAATCTGGCGGTTGATGCGGTGATTATGGAGTTTGGGTGAAGTCCTTTCCCATTTTTAATGCAAGAAGGGGAGAGGATTTAGGTGAGGGGATATATGTTTAGCCAAACATCAAGTTTAGAGTTTAACTCACTAGCTTGCAGTATTTCCCCTCACCCGCAGTTCGCAAGAGCGAACGCGGCCTCTCCCCAAGGAGAGGAAATTTACTATTCTGCCGCGCTGACATCTTCGCGCATATCTTTATCCAACAACTGGCCCTGTTTCTTACTCGCCATTAAATCCCGGGCTTTGGCGTAGGCCGGGTCGTTCCAGAACATTAGGCAGCCATTACAGCCGCGTCCGCAACACCCGTCCAGGCCTAGCTTTGGATTTACCTTTGGCTTGCGGTCTTTATTGGCAGCGGCCACGGATGTTTTTAGGGCATCGCGGCGGCGGACATAGAGCGGGTTTTGGGGGTCGTCAGTACGGCCTGAAACCTCCAGACGTTGCGCGACTTTATCCAGCTTAACCCGGTTCCATTGAGCTTCGGTGAGCAAGGTTTCTTTGCGCACGACGGTGCCGACAGGGATGCGGGCGATTAGGCTGTCCAGGTTTTCTTTGTCAAACAGGCTAAACGGGATGCGGATGACGGGTTTGATACCTGCGTGAACAATATCAGTTTTAACCCCCGGATAGTCTTTGTTGATAACGCCGTCTCGGCTAGCGACATTGTCAAACTCGTACAAGCGCAACAGAACCGTGTCTCCGCCGTCCGGGGTGAGGAATTCCATGACATCACCAGCCAGCAAACGGTTTTTGACGCCGAGATAAAACGCTTCGTCGTCAACTTCGATAATAGAGCCGGCAAATTCCCATGCGCCCAGGGTCTGGGTTTGCTCGTAATTATGAGCATAATTGGTCAGGCGGCCATCATGAAAGGCCAGGGTGAAACCCCGGTTCGAGACATTCATCAACTCGTTCATATAGGGCTTGGGGTTGAAATTTTCAGGGTCTTTGGCCCAATCATCCATGGCGGCGCGGTAGGCGCGGGCGACCACGGCCACATAATAAACCGACTTGCCCCGGCCTTCGACTTTCAGGCTATCCACACCGAGCGCCAAATATTCATCCAGTTTAGGCATTAGGCATAAGTCTTTGGAATTTAAGATATAAGCGGCGTCTTTGCTCTCTTCGATAGGCATGAAATCACCGGGGCGATGACCTTCTTCCAGCAAGAATTCGAACATGTCTTTGTTGTCTTCGGTGATTTCTAATTCCTCGACCGTACCGTCTTTGAGGCGCAAATGCATTTTATAACCCCAGCGGCAAGAATTGGCGCAATTGCCTTGGTTGGCCCCGCGCTCCGACATGAAATTGGACAACAAACAACGCCCGGAATAAGTCATGCACATGGCCCCGTGGACGAAAGCTTCCAGTTTGATATTTGGGCATTTTTCGCGGATTTCGGTAAGCTCGGCAAAGGATACTTCCCGCGCCAGCACACATAAATCCGCGCCCATATCCTCCCAAAATTTCACCGACATCCAGGAACAAACATTGGCCTGGGTCGAGACATGCAAAGGCACATCAGGCGCGTGGGTTTTCACGTATTGAAATACGCCGGGGTCGGCGATGATAACACCGTCGGGCTTTAGTTCTTTGATGGTCTCCACATATTCTTCCAGCTTGGGGACGTCTTTATTGTGGGAAAATAAATTCAGCGTCAGATAGATACGCTTGCCGCGTGCGTGGGCGAATTCAATCCCTTCGCGGATTTGCTCTAGGGTAAACTCGGCTTTGGTGCGCAGGGACATATCCGGCGTACCAAGATAAATAGCGTCCGCACCGTAAAGCACAGCCGTTTTTAATTTGTCCAGATTACCCGCAGGCATCAATAATTCTGATTTTAATATGGTCATGGCGCGCCTCTTGTCATATTTAGGGGGTCTCCACAATACAATTTTGCAACACTGCGTTAACCTCAGTTTCTTATGGTGCAGGAAATTTGTAACCAAGCTGACTATGATGCGCACACTTCTACTGATATTCCTAATGTTGTTTACGTGCATGAGCGTCAGCGTTTTTGCCCAGACATCCGCTCAGGCACCATCCCAAAAAGACCGCCCGACAATAGGGCTTGTTCTGGGTGGTGGCGGTGCCAAGGGGTTGGCCCATGTGGGGGTGATCAAAGCACTTGAGGACAACCAAATCCCGGTTGATGTGATTGCGGGTACATCTATGGGGGCGATTGTCGGGGCGCTCTATGCGTCTGGTTATAGTGCGGACGAGCTTATCAACATCACAAATGAACTTGATTGGCACGAATTATTTAATGACAAAACGTCCCGTGGTCGCTCGACATTCCGCCGCAAGACCGACGAATTTGGGTTTTTGACGGACTATAAAATTACGTTTAAAAACAGGAGGCTTGTATTGCCGCAAGGGATAATTCAGGGCCAAAACCTGTTTTTGGAACTCTCCAGCCTGTTGTCTGAAACCCGCTCTATTGGAAAATTTGAGGCCTTGCCCATACCGTTCAGGCTCGTGGCGACGGATCTGAGCACAGGTAAGGCCGTCGTTATGAAAGACGGGGATTTGGCCTCGGCCGTATTCGCGTCTATGGCCATACCAGGTTTGATCCCACCCGTTGAGCGCGAGGGAGTTTATCTGATTGACGGCGGATTGGTGAATAATCTTCCGGTAGATTTGGCTAGGGAACTTGGCGCGGATATTGTCATTGTGGTCAATGTTGGTACTGACCCAAAGCCCGTATCCGAGATTAGTAATTTCATAGAAGTCTTACGCCAAACACAAATTATTCTGACAAAAGAAAACACCGAAGCGCAAATTAAATCTCTAAAACAAGGGGATGTTTTAATCGAACCGAAACTGGAGGGATTTAGTGCTGCAAGTTTCGACCAGGCCAGCACCTTGGCCGAAATGGGCAGGACGTCGGTGCAAACCATATTGCCAAAACTTGCGGCATTTAGGTTAAATGACCAGGACTGGCAAAACCATTTGATGGCCAGATTGGCAGTGCCGCAAAAACGACCGGTTATTGACGAGATACAGGTGCTCCAAAATTCGAAATTGTCAGACGAGATATTACGGGCTGGTATTTCAATCCGGCCTGGCGATGTTTTTTCCCCAGATTGGCTCAACAAGGATATAGACAGGCTCTACGGCAATGGCATTTATGACCGCATCACATATGAAGTAGACGAAACAAAAGACAAAACCGTGCTACATATAAACGCCAAGGTGAAAGAAAGCGCGGACGGGTATTTCAAATTTGGCGTATCGCTTGATTCTAATCTAGAGGACACCTCCTCATTTATTCTGGGGGTTTCCTACACCAAACCCTTGGTCAATAAGTGGGGCGGCGAATGGCGCACCGAACTTAATATCTGGGATACACTTGAAGGCGTCACCGAATTTTATCAACCCATAGGCACGAAGCAACGGTTTTTCATTGAGCCGTCCTTGTCTTTACAACGACAAAAAAGCATTTTTTTTGATGATTTGGATAGACGGCGCGGCGATTTGAAAATTCTGAGTGTGGGTGGTTCTATACAAGGCGGTATGTTATTTGGACGTTGGGGGGAATTGCGCGGCGGGCTTTCCAGGTCGAAAATCAAACTCAGTTTTACAGACGATACGCTTGGGATTGATGCGCTTACAGTGGACGATAGTTTCCTCATGGCCCGCGCAAGCGTGGACACGCTTGACAGCCTGGCATTTCCGACCAGTGGTAGTTTGATCATTGCCGAATATCAGGTGCATGATACATTTTTGGGAGGTGATACCCAGTTTAATCAAACAACTATAAATGCGTTCAAACCATTCACAAAAGGGCGGCATACTTTTGGTGTTGGAACACGCTTGTCGGGCGCAGAGGGGCGGGATGCAAATTTGATCGGGACATCAAATTTGGGCGGATTCTTGGCACTGTCCGGATTTAGCCAAGACGAATTATCTGGCCAATATGCAGCCATGGCTTTTGGCACGTATTACTACCGGCTCAACCGGCAAGCGACTTTGTTTGATTTTCCGCTCTATATTGGCGGGTCTTTAGAGGCGGGCAATGTTTACCAATCCTTTGATACAATCAACCTCGGGGACGCCATTTATGCCAGCAGTATCTTTGCGGGCATGAAATCGCCCTTAGGCCCGGTATTTGTCGGTATTGGCTATAATGATGAAGGTAATACATCACTTTATTTCTCCATAGGCAGTTTCTTCTAGCGATTTTGGTTTGGGCCTGAGCCTAGATAACTAAGTCAAATACCTCTTAACCAAGGTTTGCTTGGCGGGAAGGTGTGAGCGTTCAACGATACGGATAATCTCTAGCTTCTCTGATGCTGGATACCTCATACGTCTTCGCCCCCATCCCGGATCATGCTTTTTTCACCCTAAAGGGAACTCCGTAAGTAGGCGCAACCTTAGTGTCTGCTCGGCCACAACTTCTTTAAGCTCACGGGCTTCTTTGCATAGGCGCTGACGTCAGACACTGGCCAAACGCGATCCTAAATTCATGGACGTTTTGGCCAGACATATTCGCCACAAAGGCTATCTTGCATGTTAAACCTGTCTGAATACCGCAAGCGCCCCAGTGCTTTGGCAAGTTATCTGCCTTGGGCCTGCCTGATAGCGCCGGGTATTGTTCTGAACAAAGACGGCAGTTTTCAACGAACGGCGGAATTTCGCGGGCCTGATCTGGAAAGCCCACCGAGGAAGAATTGGTGGTCATCTGCGCCCGGCTTAATAATGTTCTACGGCGGTTTACTAGGCCACTCGACCTATGATATGACTTTGCGTTATGCGCATCTGTCAGCTGGACATAAGGCGGAGGCTGTGGAGTTGTTGTGTTAGCTGCTAGCGTTTAACTCCGCTTCATGGTCAGTAGTGGTTCCATCATCCATTGTAAGAGTGTGCGACTATCCACGATTAAATCACCTTGCAGGGTCATACCTGTTTTGATCGGGACTTCTTTGCCGTATGCTGTCACCGTTTGTTTGTTGAGGGTGACAACGACGCGGTATACGGATTGCTCATAGGGTATAGGTGCATCAAGTTCTCCTGGCTTATACGGTGTTTTTGATATGTCCTTGATAACGCCTTTCTGTACGCCAAATTTTTGATACGGGAATGCGTCGATCAACAAATTCACGTCCTGGCCAGCTTCCAAAAATGCGACAGATTTTGAGGACGTCAAAAGCGTAGCCACCATATCAGTGTCTTCTGGAATGATCATAACCACGGGCGCATTGGGCGAGATGCTTTGCCCAACGGTTCCTTGCAAGGCCGCTATGGTTCCGCCAATGGGACTACGGACAATATACCAATCTGATGCTTCAAGCTCCACACGGCTTTGCTCCAACTGGCTGATTTGAATGCGCAGGCCCGACAATTCCCGCTCCTCATTCCCGACCAATGCTTTTTGCGCAAACTTGTTTTCGGCCAGCGCCGCCTGCCTGGCTATGATTTGCTGGTCTACACTGGCAAGATTTAGGCGTTGGTTAATGTCGCCTGATTTAGCCTGATCAAGCTCCAGCTGCGAGGTTGTGCCGTCTGCGGACAGGCGGGCATACCGTTTGAGTTGCGATGCGGCGATTTCAACGGATTTGGTTTGCAAAACACGCCGCTTCCTAAGACCGGAAATCTCAGCCATGAAGCTGGATTTTTGTGCGTTCAGGCGCGCCCGTTCACCGCGAAACCGCGCCTTGATACCCGCTTCTTGCTCACGCAATTCAGACAGCCTGACATCTGTGCTTTTAAGACGCCGTTCCCCGACACGGCCACCCTCGGTCTCCATACCCAGCCGCGCCGCAAATAAGGGCGTTCCCGCAGGCACCACATCCCCCTCACTAACAAACACCTGCGTCAACCGCCCACCCTGGTCAGCGCGAATAACCGACAGCCCCCGTTCGGGCGCGATATAACCTATAACGGTTTCTTTGCGCTTATACTCCCCACTGGCTAGAAATGCGACGATAACGGCAGTCACGACAAAAAATACCGCCGTCAAAACGAAGAAACTAACAGGCTGTACGATAATCACCTCACCGTGCAGTTTGCGGCGTTTATGTTCAAGAGCTTCAGGGCGGAATAGGGTCATTTATTGATAGAATTCTGCAAAAGGTAGTCGTTAAAAATAAGTTCTGTGTCTATTATGGCACCATTCCGTAACAATTGAACCGAGACGTTTCCCTTTTTTCCTGCTAATGCATCGAAAAAACCTTCTGGGTTTTCCATTGAAAACCGCGCACCATCAAGTTTAATTATTTTATCGTCTTTTTGTATCCCAGCAACATCTGCCGGAGAATTTTTGTCAACTTTGTTGAATACAATTTCTCCCTTCGGGGTCATTGCTAAACCTTCGCGCATGCCAGATAGATTTTGCCGGTTGTCCCAATTTTCATGAAAATGAAAACTTGCGTAATTGTTATCGTTTGAGGAATAGTCAACATCCAATACACCATACCTTAGATATTTCCACCCTATGAAACCGTCAATAGTGCTTTTGTCCGTATACCTATCGTCCCATGGCGAGGGTAAAAGCACCATCATGTTTTCAGATGTTTTCCCTGATATTTTTACGTTTGGAAACAAAGTTTGCTTCAATGGTAGATTTCCAAACAAGGGAACATTTGCCATGGTATAATTTTGACTTGCCTTACCCCATAAAGCGCGTGTTTTATTATTAGGCAAAAACATAATAACTTTGTTATCAGCCAACCCAGTGTCAGCCAATATATCAAACTTCATATCCTCAAGTTCGACCGATAATACTGCGTTGCGTAACATATTATCTATTTTATGTTCGTCCATGCGTTTAAAAGTTAACCCACAAACGGTTTTACCATTACCTTTTTTTATTGTTACCGCCACTGATCGGTTCTGGCCATCTATAGATAGCTTGGCACCATAGAAATAATCCATACCCAATATACCATCATATTTAGCAAAAATTTCTTTATAAACATCATTTTGCTCTACAGTTTTATCTGAATATGAGAGCATTATCACCGGACATTTTAAGCTACTGTTTCCGAGCTGTATTTTGGTTTCAGCTAGCGTAAAACTGTCTATTGCACCCGTTAATCCTGACATTACTGTTTTATCGTTTCGATTACCAGCCAAGTTAAGGGAATGGCGAGTTTTTGGGGCTAAGATGGTTCTTTGCGCACCCGTATCAATAATAAATTTTAACTTATTGCCGCCATTGATTGACACATTAACCACAGGAAACCTTTCCACCTCAACTAATGCTATATGATGCGTAACATAATCGCTAGCGGCAGTGGAAGCTGGCTTAGCCAGACTACACGTCCCTAGCACTATCAAAAAAACTATAGTGAAAATTATAACGAACCTGGCTAATAGAGTTTTCATTTGAACATCCTTAATATATGTGGCCCCAAGAACAATCTTGAGGCCATTTTGTTGCCAATTGGGTTAGGGGAAGCGAACCGTAATATTCCCGCCAACCGTTCCCGATGAATTTGCACCAGCGGTCACACTGGTACCGTTTCCAAGATCAAATGTTAGCCCTGTAAGCGTAGTGGTTTGCGACGCGGTTGGGTCTTGCGGATCAATAGTTGGTGCCGGATCTGGCAATGTAATTGTTCCAACACTGACACCCTCAGGCAATACTAAACTTCCAACATGTGCCAAGAGTTCGGGGGATATACTAAAACCACCACCACCAAAACCGCCACCACCTGAGTTTCCACCGCCACCTCCGCCGCCGTTAATTTGGTCCCTTATGGACTCTACCTGCTCTCTGGTTTGACCTGTCCTTTGACCATTAGATACAACTTCGTCTAGACCCCCGCTGACCATTTGCATCTCAACTTCATTTAGTTCTCTTAACATGGCATATCTCCTTTTGGTTGCCATAGAGCCAGACAATAGCTATATTGTCTTGGCCCTGTTTGGGTGGAGGGGCGTGCACTTATCTTGTAACTGACAATGTACGTCTCTCCGATTTGGATCACCTCGCCATGAGATGATTCGCATATCAGGCATTATTGCCCAATTCTTTTTGTTCCTTATATTGCTCACCTGTTCAAATACGGAGATTTAAAAGTGAAGGGGCCGCCTTTACGGGTTTGCCTCTTTGGTGCGCCCGGCAAGTTGCGTGGTGGCTGGGCGAAAGTGTTTTTTGGGCTGTAGCCTGTGCCAAGCCCGGAAAGTGGCAACAATTGTGGTTGACCCAATAAAAAAGGCGCTGCTTTCGCAACACCGTTCAAATATTTTTCCGTCTTCAGTGTGGAAGCCACAGGCGTTAGAGGCATTACAGGCACTACGACCTCAACATCATCACCACCGGAGAGACCATCACGTCCACCCGTGACCAACTCCAACTCATGGTCTTTCATCTCTCGCATCATAATAGCATCCCGTACAATCCCAATTGCTGATAAATGTCAACTTTGAATCATGGTTAACAAACCTTTAATTTGCGCGCAACCCTAAAGATATTAAATATTGTTTACACGATTATAGCTTGCCAGCACAGGGCGTAATCTATTAACTACATACGGGGTGAGGATAACAAAACACAATTGCGGGCACAGTGCCGCTAGGGGATGATATGGTGTCAGCTCCTTATCCGGGGTTCAAAAATGAAAACAATTATTCCCACGAGGATGAACACCCTCATAATATTTTTACCCTGAAACTTGGGCTGCATCTTATCCATGAAATGTATGCTTAAAGTAAAACAAATACCGCCCACAATGGCATATGAAATATCGTCATAGAATGTGCCTTTAAGGGTCGCTTTTATTAGTACAGCGCCGTAGGCCAGCCAAAAGAACAACCAGCTTTCGTTTGATATTTTGAGTTTAAAGGCGATTTTTGCCAGAAATGCGAGCGACCAATATATGAAGCTAACCCAGAAATATGAAATTATTATATCCATGCTAATCCCCACATTTGTTAGCAAGCCCACTTAACGTTTTTTTGGTCTTTGTAGGCTGTGACATTGTAGCCGTAAAACCACGAAACCCCGTCTTTCATTTTCCCTTTGAGACTTTGTTGCGCTTGCTTTGCATTTTCTGGCCAATATCCATTATAATTTACCCCCATATCGATTAGATACTGTTTTGAAGGTATCCAGAGAGAATACTTGAATTTAATCACTTTTGGAGATTTCACATTGTCAGAACAAAGTGGTTCCATCGAAACCATGGCATCGTAAAATACCCCGGGAAGAATATTCATTTCATTTGTTGATATTTCTCTTAACATGACATGTCCTTTCTAAGATTGCCAAAGAACGGGACACTGCGTATAGTACTCTCGCTCTTTATGGGTGGAGGGACGTGCTCTGACTTCAACAATCATTAAAGCGCGTCTCTCCGATTTAAAGATCAAACCCTCATGGCTTGATCCGGGTTATCGGGCATGATGTTTTGTGCCGCCTTGCTAATGTCTCATCATAGGGGCCATATTGGTCTTCGAGGAAATCGAGAATGGATATCCACACTTGATACCGAGCTTCGGCATTGGCTTCGTCTGTGCCGCCGCGGAGTCTGATATTACCTTTTTTATCAGTAAGCTGTTTCGATTGATACATAGGAGAAAAGATACTACCGAATATTTTATGCCCTGCGTTTTCATAGCGTTTGATGAGTACGTTTTGAGAGCGTTTGAGTTCAATTGTTTTTTCATCAAATTCCGATAATCTATCGTCACCGCCTTTTAAAATTAAAACAGGAATATCTATATCTCGCAATGGCAACCTTGCCATTAGTTTGGTTTTATTTGAGAGATTATTTAGCCAAAGTTTTTTTCTATATCTGAGGTCTGAAGCACCTGTCTTATTATTTTGTATTCTTACCATCGCCCTTTGCCACCAATTTAAAGAAACATAGGGAATATATGGAATAACTTCGCCATCGATTAGAAAAGAAGAATTACTCAATAATGTTTTAGTGCAACGCGCCCTGCCATACATGTATGTATCGGGTGCAACAAGAATAAGACTTCCTATATCGTCCGGGTTTTCTTTGGCATAATGCGTGACATAATCCGCACCCCGTGAAACCCCTATCAAAGATATAGGCGTACCATCGTTTAATGGATGCGACTTCAGATAGTTTACCAACGGTTTCAGTGCATCTATGTTAATATTCATGAGACAATCAGGTGTGCCCTTAATGCCAAAATAAGCGACAGAAATAACTATGTAATGCTCATAGGATAAATTCACTGAAAAATGAGGATTTGCAAAGCCGCCCTCGCTCCCCCCCAATACTATTATAAACGGTAGTTTTGCGTTTGAGGTTTCATAGGGAGATTTATAAAGACTAGCCGCTAAGTCATCACCTACGATACCAATCCAATCTGAAGTAACGTTCCCATAGGCGGCATTTATAGAAACAAATTCTTCGTCTTTCGCCCACAATCCAAAGAATATATTTTTATTTTTCGATGGCTGTTCATCCGCATTTTCTTCTGAAATTACTGTTCTGATCGCTATGGGGATGTCTTCAAACTTTATTGGCTTTGCACCCCAGAACAGTTGTAGTGTCTCATATCTGTTAAAGCTCATAGCCCCGCTTGATATGCGGCTGTCATTTGAGAATATTTCGATCTTGCCCGTAAAATACTGTTCGCCTATTTTATACACCAAAATAAGATTATATTTTTCTCCGACTTGTAAACCTTCAATGTTCAACGATATTTCATTGGGTTTTTCTGCGGTGTGATTAACCTGAACGGTTTGTGCATTTGCAGGGATTGTTAAAAAAAACATGATGAGTGTTTTAATGAATATAAGTCGCAGTTTTTTCATTTAATCATTTATTCTTTTTCGAAGGCCTACAGTGTTGGAGTTGGAGATTACAGTATGTCACGACCATATTGTCCAATTAGTGAACCCACACCTGTTATCAGTGGTGATATATTGAGTTTTTTATATTGACCGCGCCGTTAAGGCGCGGCCATTCAATTTTAGCTTATATACTCGAAACATGATTAACATTCAACAATACAAAACTAATATCTATTTTGAGTTCTGTTAAACCCACGCCATAATTTTAGAATTAAGGGTGGTTGTTTTATGTTTCTCTAATCCTGGATTGTTACAGTTCCTCCGTAATTTGGTTTGTCATCTTTAATTCTGCTACCGCCCCCGCTCCCTCCAGCAACAGGAGGGCCGCCGCGACCAATACCGCCTGTATCGCCATCAGTCAGGCCGCCGACGCCGAAATTTATAGTAACTTGCCCACATCCTGCCGGAGAATTTGCATTACAAATGATAGTAATGGGTATATTGGTATCATTACCATTACCTGAATCTATTTCGGTTGATGGTCCCGTTTGAACAGGCGGCGGCGGTGCACTAGGAGTAAGTGCGTCAATTAATGGCGGCACTATTACACTTATTAAAGGTGGGAGAATCGGGCCAATCGGAAAAGCTGCAAGCCCCGCAAATCCCCCGCTGACCATTTCCATTTCTTTTGTTGATAGTTCTCTTAACATGGCATATCTCCTTTTGGTTGCCATAGGGCCGGACAATGGTTATATTGTCTTGGCCCTGTTTGGGTGGAGGGGCGTGCACTTATCTTGTAACGGACAATGTACGTCTCTCCGATTTGGATCAAGCCCTTCTATCAAGGCTACTTATAACCACCAGACAACCCCGCTATCAGAAAAACAACAACTTTGTCCGTCCAATGACCTTTGGAAATATAAATTTCATCCCCGATAACGATGCGCGTTCCTACACCCCAGCTGCGATCTACTTTCTTTTTGCATTTTTCAAAATCATCAGCACAGACGGAACCTGAGAACTTCAAACCAAGCAATTCACTTAATTGGTCAGAGGCAGGAAGCCACAATTGGTTTTCAAAAACATACTTTGTTTTAGGACATTTCTTGGGGGCATAATCGAATGAAAATTCTGGTTTTAATCGTTTCATAGTTTCTTGCCAGAAGAGAACATTATGTCCCGATGATGAATACAACTGTTCTGTTTCTCTGGCATAAAGCCAATTGCAATATTTATTATAGTCTCCCGCGTAAGATTTTACGGCATATCTTGATGATAAAATATTTTGATGAAACCCGATGATTGGATCGTCTATAAAACTGACCTTGCTGGCAGCTGGCAAGATTTTTTCAGCGCATCCAGATATACAATACTTCTTAATGACAATGTTTATCTTCTTTAATTGAATGATTTGAGCGGCTTGTAAGGATGTACTTGTGAGACCACCACGCGAAGATATTCTCAAGCGCCCAAAATCGTTCATATTGTTTAAGACACGTACCACCTTGTCGCCACGCAATCGACCGTTAAATGATGCCTCACCTTTTACGGCTCGCACACATTTAGTCAGAAATACGGCCAGTAAGAACACAGTCACCAAAAATAAAAAACGTCTTGCCATCTGTCTAATTGAGTTCCTATTGAAACCAGCCGCTCATGTTGAGCGGCTGGCGGATATTAATCCATTGCTAACGGCGTTGTTCTCCAGGCGTTCTGTTGTCGCACGCGTCTCGAGATAACCCGCGAGAAATCCCGCAAGCAATAGCATTTATTATGGCGTCCGAGTTTGTTACCGGATCGTCAACAACCTGATCTTCCGGTGGGTTCTCGAGTGCGACAATTCTTGCTTCTAACCTGTCAATGGTTTCCTGCGTCTGCGCAGACGCACCTCCACCGCCAAATGGATTGAATCCCTGAGAAATAAAGTCCAGGTTAATACCCCCAACCAGGCGGCCTATACCTCCGCTTAGCGAGTTTCTTAACATATTCCGATCGATCCTTGGGCTTCTCTGACCAACTACAATGATCTCATCAATGTCAGTTCCCCCACTAACCATCATCATTTCATTTTCATTTAGTTCTCTTAACATGGCATATCTCCTTTTGGTTGCCATCGGGCCAGACAATAGCTATATTGTCTTGGCCCTGTTTGGGTGGAGGGGCGTGCACTTATCTTGTAACGGACAATGTACGTCTCTCCGATTTGGATCACCTCGCCATGAGATGATTCGCATATCAGGCATTATTGCCCAATTCTTTTTGTTCATACTGCTCATCTATTCAAATAGGGGGACTTGAAAGTGAAGGGGCCGCCTTTGCGGGTTTGCCTCTTTGGTGCGCCCGGCAAGTTTCGTGGTGGCTGGGCGAAAGTGTTTTGGGGGCTGTTCCCTGTGCCAAGCCCGGAAAGAGGCAATAATTTTGGTTGACCCAATAAAAAAGGCGCTGCCTTCGCAACACCGTTTAAATATTTTTCCGTCTTTAGTTTTGAAGCCCCAGGCATTACAGGCACTACGGCCTCAACATCATCACCACCGGAGAGACCATCACGACCACCCGTGACCAGCTCCAACTCATGGTCTTTCATCTCTCGCATCATAATAACATCCCGTACAATCCCAATTGCTGATAAATATCAACTTTGAATCATGGTTAACAAGCCCTTAACTTGCACGCAACCCTAAAGATATTAAATATTGTTTACACGATTTTAGCTTGCCAACACAGGGAGTAATCTATTAACTACATACGGGGTGAGGATAACAAAAAAGGGTCAACACATTGGGAAAACTACCTCCGGGGACGGAAAAGCTTCACCTGTTTAAATGGAATAAACTGCCAGTTATCCTGCAAGCCGAAGCGGCGGAATGTGGGATGGCCTGTTTGGCTATGGTGGCCGGGTTTCACGGCTATAACGTTAGCCTGGTGGAAATGCGGCGTAAATTCACCGTCTCTCTCAAGGGCGTTAATCTTAAATCTCTGTCTATTGCCGCTGACCAAATTGGTATGTCCGGGCGGGCGCTTCGGCTTGATATTGAGGACTTGAAACAGATCAAGACGCCCGCCGTTTTGCATTGGGGACTTAACCATTTTGTCGTGCTTAAAAAGGTCAAGCGCAAAACTATTGTCATTCACGACCCCGCCAAAGGCAAGCGCACAATGCGGCTTGATGATGTGTCCAAACATTTCACGGGCATTGCGCTGGAATTGACACCGACGCCAAATTTCGAGAAAAAGGCCGAGAAAGATAAAGTCAAGATTTGGGATTTATGGTCAAAGATGACCGGGTTTATCCCGACCATTATTCAAATCATTATCATTACCGTTGTTCTACAAGTGTTTGCTGTGCTGTCGCCGCTGGTCAATCAACTGGTGGTGGACGAAGCCATCGCCAAGGGGGATATAAATTTTCTCAAAGTTATCATAATGGGTTTTGCCATGCTGCTCTTTGTGCAAACGGCGATTGGCGTATTGCGTTCCTATGTCGGTATGTATTTTGGCACTATGTTGAACTTTCAAATGCGTTCAAATATGCTGCGCCACGTTATGCGTCTGCCCGCCGAGTTTTTTGAAAAGCGGCATGTGGGCGATGTGTTGTCGCGCATGGGGTCATTACAGCCCGTGCAGAATTTGTTTACCTCCGCCTTTATCTCCATCCTGCTCGACGGGATTATGGCAGTGGTCACATTTTTTATCATGTTTTTGTATTCTCCCATGTTAGCGGGCTTGGTGGTCGGGATTATCTTTTTGTCATTTCTCACACAGCTTGCCACCTTCCCCTATGTACTGCGGATGAACGAGGAGCAGATCCAGAAAAGTGCGGATTTACAAACTATTTTACTTGAAACAATACGCGGGGCGCGGGCTATCAAGATATTTGGCCGGGAACAAGAACGCCACGGGCTTTGGCAAAATGCCTATGCGGATAATATGAATATCGGTTTGCGATTGCAACGCTTTGGGATCATGTCCGGCACGGCCAGCGGTATTGTTTTTGGCCTGCTTGAACTCGGCATGTTTTATCTGGGCGGTAAGTTGGTGATCAACGGAGAATTGACCCTCGGCATGTTCTTTGCCTTTCAATCATATAGGGGGCAGTTTTCCGGACGAGTTGGATCACTTATCGGTTTGTATTTCTCATTTCGTACCGTGGGGCTACACTTGGAACGGTTGGCAGATATAATCCACGCAGACCCGGAAGTTGGCATAGATGCACCACTATTGGTGGGCAAAAATCTGTCCGGCAAGATCGAGGTCAAAAATCTCAAATTCCGGTATGGGGACAATGAACCTTGGGTGCTTGATGGTGTAAACCTGACCGTTCATCCAAAAGACCGTATTGGCCTTGTCGGCCCGTCCGGCGAGGGAAAAACGACGCTTCTCAAGCTGCTGATTGGCCTGCATACACCAAATGAAGGCGACATCCTCTATGATGGTCGTTCATTATCGACAACAGGCGTGCGCGCTATTCGTCACCAAATCGGCGTGGTCATGCAAGATGACCGGCTTTTGTCTGGGTCTTTATACGATAATATCAGTTTTTTTGATCCTGAAATGGATGGGGAACGCGTAGAAATGTGTGCCAAGGCCGCTTATGTTTACAAGGACATAATGGATATGCCTATGGGCTTCCAAAGCCTGATTGGCGATATGGGATCAATTCTATCCGGCGGGCAGAAACAGCGCGTTTTATTGGCACGGGCATTATACCATAACCCAAAAATACTATTCCTTGATGAAGGTACGGCTAATCTTGATCCGCAAACCGAGCGCAGTGTGCTGAACTTGTTAACCAGGCTTCCCGTCACACAAATCACTGTGGCGCACAGAGCCGCCGCCATAGAAAACTGTAACCGTATTTTCCATGTTGAGAACGGTAAGGTGCAAGAAATTGACAAGGCTTCTAATACGGCACCGCAAGGTAATATAAAACAAGGCGACCAGCAGACCATTGATGCAGTTTGGAAGGACGGTAAGTTCTTGGCGGGATAGCAAAAGTGCCGATTAATTGTAGAATACTCAAATAACATCGGCAGTAATTTCAAGTAGCTTCGCTCAATCAACTTCTAATGCCTTTATTATATAAACCCCTAATTAAAGCCTTTAGTTCTGGCCGAAATCGCCAAAACCAGGAGAAGCAAGCAAAAGAAAATTCCGCCTTGTTTGGCGGTAATTAACCTGAAAAACCCTGAAATTTAGCCTCCGAATGCTGATGTTATTTTTTATGGAGAGTTGGTATTATTTGTACACACCTGATGCTAGTGGGCTAGAACCTGTATAAGATATTGTTATTATTAGATAAAACAGCTTGTGCCTTATAGTTTTGAGTTGGCACCATATTAGCACTCTGAGGTGCTCCCCAATAATTGGACAGTGACTTAAGCTACTATTTTGTGTTGTCTGGTCTCGACAAAGAGGAGATCAGAATGTCGAAACGTAAGAATCATAAACCAGCTTTCAAGGCGCGAGTTGCATTGGAAGCCATCAAGGGCGAACGAACGGTAGCCGAACTGGCCAGCCAATACGGTGTTCACCCGACGCAAATCCATCAATGGAAGAAGGCGCTGCTCGACGGCGGACCAGAGGTTTTTGAGCGTGGCCGTAGGTCTGTACCCGAAGTCGACCCCGAGCGGATCAAAGACCTACATGCCAAGATCGGTGAGCTAACCGTGGAACGTGATTTCTTATCAAAAAAGCTCAAACCCTGGGGCCTGTCATGAAGCGAGCCATGGTCGACAGGGATAATGCGGCTCTGTCCATCAGTTCACAATGCCGGGCTCTATCGCTGCCCCGTTCTTCGCTTTATTACAAGCGCAAGGGTGAAAGTCCCTATAATCTGGAACTGATGACGCTGATTGAGTGCGAAGCCTGCCTCTTGTACAAGCAGTTTCTGGAGACGCCTTTTTACGGTGTTCGCCAGATGACATGGCACCTGAAGGCGCAAGGTTACAAGGTCAATAAAAAGCGTATTCGCCGCCTCATGCGGCTCATGGGCTTGATGCCCATCTACCAAAAGCCCAATACGAGCAGGCCAAACAAGGCACACAAGATTTATCCCTATCTACTGGGCAAGCTGAATATCACAAAAGCCAATCACGTTTGGTGCGCAGATATTACCTATATCCCGATGCGCAAGGGCTTTTTGTATCTGGTGGCGATCATGGACTGGGCGAGTCGGCGTGTTCTGTCGTGGAGATTATCCAACACATTGGAGGCCGACTTCTGTGTGGAAGCTTTGAACGAAGCCATATTGCGCTTTGGCCCGCCTAAGATATTTAATACCGATCAGGGTAGCCAGTCTACGGGATTTAAGTGGATTGATACGCTCAGCAAAGCAAAGGTCAAAATCTCTATGGATGGCAAAGGCCGGGTCATGGATAACATCTTTATCGAACGGCTTTGGCGCTCACTCAAATATGAGAGTGTCTACCTGCATGTGTGGGAAGGTGGCCGGGAGGCCAAAGCCGGCATCGGCCAGTGGATGGGTTTTTATAATCTTAAGCGTCCGCACACCGCCCATAAGGGCTTGACACCGGACAATGCCTATTGGCAGAACAGACAAGAAATGGAAACCGACCAGATGATACAAAGTGTAGCTTAAAAAAGGTCGAAAACTGTCCAATTATTGGGGAGCACCTCAG
>JAESQN010000013.1 GCA_016765135.1 Robiginitomaculum sp. | reverse complement strand
GGAGATGAGCGGCGGGCTGAGATTATTCAAAGCTCGCTAGAATTAGCAGCTGAGGTTGGCATTGCGAAAGTGTCAACACAGGCGATTGCTGACCGCGTGGGCATTGCGCAAGCGACCGTGTTTCGACACTTTAAAACCCGCAATGATATTTTTCGAGCTGTATTGGAGTTTGTTGCAGGCAATGTCTTTAAGGCCTTAGAGGGGCAAATGCTTTCTGACAAACCTGCCGACGTGCGACTTGAGACATTTATTCGACGGCATCTAGCCATGGTCAGTAAGGTCAAAGGTGTGCCGCGTATTATATTCTCCGATCGTTTGCATGTTGAAGATCCAGAGCTTAAAAAAACCGTGCAAGGCATTGTCACAAAACTGACGGGTAATATCGCGGAGTTAATCAAGGACGGCATTAAAGAAGGTGTATTTGATAAAAGCGTCAACCCCGACCAAATGGCACGCATGGTGGTGACCTTGGTACAGGGTTCAGTTGTGCGTTGGTCTATCTTTGATTTTAACTACAAACTTACCGATATGGCAGACGAAATTTGGGATGTCATATGGCCGGCCTTGAAGAAGAAATAAGGTAAAAACAAATCTGCCTATAAGAGTGTTTTTTTTGAACATATTTGTAAGCGATTACTCACTGACAATAAGAGACGAAAATGGAAATGAAAACAAAAAACAATCATGGTGCCGCCTCCGCGCCCGGCAATAAGGGTGCTATCAGGAAATGGGTTGTCCGTATCTTGTTTCTACTCGCCTTGCTACTCGCGGCGAAATTTGTGATTATGCCCAAAATGAAAGCCCGCCAAGCTGTGCCGCCGCCCGCACCCGCGCGGGCTATGGTGGTCAAAACCGTGCGCCTGTCGCCGCAAACATTAGAGTTCACCCGTGATTATACGGCGCGGATTACCGATGATGGCCGCACGATGGTATCAGCGCGCCTGAACACGACGATAGCAAAAGTATATTTCAGCGAAGGCGATATGGTCAAGGCGGGCGATGTGCTGGCTTTGCTAGATACGCAAGATGTGCGCTCAGAAGTCAATCGCGCCAAAGCATCGGTTACTAAAATCGAAGCCGACATTGAGTTTTTTGAAAAGCAAATTATCATTGACCGCGCGCTTTATGAAGGCGGCGCTATTCCAAAAACGGCACTTGATGATAGTGAACGCAAACTTAAAGGTCTGCGCGCCAGTATCGCTCAGCAAGAAAGTGGCCTAAGGCTCTCGCGACAAAAACTTGGCTATGGTAAAATCTACGCACCCGTCTCTGGCCGTATTCAAAAAGTGTATATTCGCAAAGGTGAGCAAGTCGCTCCCGGAAAACCCGTCATGGATATTGTTGGCGGCGCAGACTATAAAGCCGTGATTACTGTTCCCGAACGCGATATGGGTAATATCGCCCTTGGGAGTACCGCCTATATTCAATTACCGAATGGTGGCTCCCAAAGCACAAATATATGGGCGGGAACAATAGATAAAATCTATCCAGCTCTTGATGAGCGTACCCATACGGGCACTGTCGATGTTAAACTCAATAGCGAGATTAGTAATAAGTTTTTTGCAGGCTCAATGACCAGTGTTCGTTTGGTTACTGCGCAATACGAAAATGTTCTAACTGTCCCAACACAGGCTATTTTTAACCGAAATGGTAGCAGCGGCGTTTTTACCATGAGTGATGATATTGCCCGCTGGAAATCCGTCACACTTGGCGCGAGTAATGGTCTACAAACTATTATTAAGAGCGGCCTAGATGTTGGTGACCAAGTCATCACCACGCCTTACCCATCGTTTAATGAAGGGGTTAAAGTGCGCCTATCTGAGGGAGTGGCACAATGAGTTGGCCGCGCTTTTCCCTTAAATACCGCTATACAATTTTTGCCATATTAATTGGCATTACCATATTGGGAGTCTTTGCCCGGCTCGCAATCCCAGTCAAGCTATTCCCGGATACCGACCCCCCTGTGATTACTGTAATCACCGCGTATCCGGGCGTAGCGGCTGCGGATATTGCAAAAAATGTTAGCAAAACCATTGAAGAAGAAGTCGCCGCTATTGACGGCATTCGCAAGGTTAGCTCTACATCACAGGTCGGCTTGTCTATTGTTAAGGCCGAGTTCCACTACACAAAAACAACAGGAGCGGCGACCTTGGATACGCAAAACGCAGTAGGCCGCATTCGCTATAAATTACCGCCGCAGATCAAAGAACCGCAAGTACTGAGTTTCTCTTCGTCCGATAAACCGATCTTGACCTTTGCGATTTCGAGTAAATCCCTGCCATTGCAAGACATTAGGGAGCTGGCGGATAATGCCTTAAAAGATGCATTTCAACGCGTGGACGGCGTGGCGGCAGTCGATGTATTTGGCGGCCACAAAAAAGAATTAGAAGTAACGCTCAGCCGCGCCCAAATGCGGAGCTACGGCATTAGTATAGAACAGGTCAAATCTGCCCTTAGGAGCTGGAACATCACAGCATCTGGCGGACGAGTCAATAAAGGCACGCAAGAAACCATTATTCGTTTCGATTTAACCCTAGAGAACGAGCAGCAAATTGAAAATATTGTTGTCGCCAATATGGGCGGGCGAAATATATTCATTGGCGACATTGCCGCCGTTAATTTCTTAGAAAAAGAAGCCCGCTCTGCTTATCACTATAACGGGCAAGAGGCGATTGCTTTGCAAGTGATGAAGCGCGGCGAAGCCAATACCGTCGAAGTTGCCGCCGAGGTAAAAAAGACATTGGCCGAGATTGAAGCCAAATTCCCACTCCTCGATATTCAAATCGCGGACGATGATAGTGTGTTTACGTCCCTTGTGATTAACAACATGACGACCACAGTTTTAATTGCGCTCGTGCTTACCATTTTTGTCGTGCTACTTTTCCTCGCTAATATCCGCCAAGCAGCCATTATAGCCCTGTCCATCCCCGTATCATTCTTGATGACATTCATATTTATGAATTTTGCGGGCATTGACCTCAACATGGTCACCATGTCGGCGATTATTCTTTCGATTGGACTATTAGTAGATGACGGCATTGTTGTGCTGGAAAATATCAACCGCCATATGAAGCAAGGCGAAAAACCGTTTAAAGCAGCGCTCGTCGGCACGGAAGAAATTTTCCTCGCTGACCTTGCGGGGACGGTAACCACCATTTCCGTGCTTGTGCCTTTGATGTTCCTCGGCGGGTTTGTTGGTAAATTATTTGGCCCGCTTGCGCTAACGCTCACCTTCGCGCTTGCCTCCTCATTCGTTGTGTCCGTGACTTTAATTCCGCTGCTCTCAGCACTTTGGCTCCGCGATGACTACGAGAACCACTTGCTAGAGAAAGTGCTATCGCCCTTCCACGCTCTGCTTGATTATGTGAAAGGCATTTATATTGGCTGGCTTAAAAGTGCGTTGAAATATCCTATCCTGACCCTAGTTATCGGGGCGCTTCTTATGGTGCCTGGTGTGCTAATTATGAAATCTCTAGGCAGTGAAATGCTGCCTAAATTTGACGGCGGTAGCATTCAAGTCTCGGTAGATTCTATACCGGGAACTGAACTGGCGGATACGCTAAAAATCGTTACGCAAATTGAGCAAGCCTTTATGAGTGAGGACGGCGTTATCTCGGTTAGTACTATGGCAGGCTATGAGGCGGGCGGGCGTTATCTTGGTTCGCGCGGCGCTATGGATGTCAACCAGGCCGAAATGACGGTCACCCTCACCCCGCGCAATAAACGCCCACGTTCGATCTGGGACGTGATGGACAGCGTGCGGGAAAAAACAAACTCCATTCCGGGTATCACACTTTTAATCCTAAAAGAAAAAGGCGGTACGGCGCGCTCTACAACTATTGCTCCGATTGACGTTAGGATTTCTGGCCCCGAGCAAAAACAGCTTGATATTATTGGCAAACAGGTTCTCACCCTGACGCAAAATGTGCAAGGCACACAAAATGTCTACCGCTCTTGGGCCATCGATACGCCCGAAGCCAAAATTGTCATTGACCAAAGGCGGGCGAGCGAGCTTGGGCTAGATGGAACCGCTATTGCCAATGCCGCTTATCAATCCGTTGTCGGGGTTGTGGCCACACCTTTCAGGCAAGAATTTGACCAAGATTTAGACATTTCTGTACGCTATGCACAGGCTGACCGCGATACGCTGAACGCCTTCCTTGATGTCGATATTATGAGCCGCACTGGTATTAGCTATCCTATGCGCGAAATCGGCCATATTGAAGAATACCTCGCGCCGCGTATCGTAACGCGTGAAGACTATCAGCGCACACTCAGTATTCTTGGCTATAATTACGGGCGGCCTTTATCGGGCGCGATTGCCGATGTACAAACAGGTATAGACGGGATTGAACTCCCTGATGGCTACAGCATTACCATTGCGGGCGAGCAAACCGATTTTGCCGAAGCACAAAAGCGTATGATCCGTGCCCTACTGCTCGGCATTTTAGCCGTGTATCTCGTGCTTGTCGCCCAGTTCCGCTCTTTCAAACATCCGCTCACGATTATGATGGCTATTCCTTTGCAAATTATCGGGGTAGCCTTGGCTCTACTACTGGCGGGGAAATATTTATCTATGCCTGCCTTGCTCGGCATTATCTTGCTGACGGGTACGGTGGTCAATAATGCCATTGTTCTCATCGACTATATTTTATCACGATTAAGAGACGGCGCAGAACTCCATGATGCACTGGTCGAGTCCGTTTCCGTGCGTTACCGCCCGATTATGATGACCGCGTTTTCCGATATTGCTGGCATGCTCCCCCTCGCACTGGAATTGTCCGTCGGCGCAGAGCGGTTCTCGCCCATCGCCACCGTGGTCATTGGCGGCATTTTAGCAGCGACCCTTTTGACCCTCATCTTCATCCCCGTGCTGTTCTCGTTATTTTACAAAGAGAGCGACATCGCCAAAGAGAAAGAATATGATGATAAACTCGCTTAAAAAGACAGGCATACTCACAGCCTTAGCTACGCTATGCTTAAGTGTAGCCGCACCCGCTTTCGCCCAAACACCCTTAAGCGTCAATAAAGCCATAGAGACAGCCTTGACCAATAATCCTAGCTATCAAAGTGTAGGAATGGGCGTGGACATCGCCAAGTTAGATCTGGATAAAGCTAAAGCCGCTAGGCTACCAACGCTTGATATACGAAGCAACTATACCCATTATTCCGACCCGATGATTATTGTGCCCATTCACGAAGCGGGGGTATTTCCGAGCCTTGACCGAGATATATTTACGAGCGGTCTTTACGCGCAAATGCCGCTCTATACTGGCGGGCGCTTGGACGCGGCAAATAATCTTGCCCGCGCCCAAATCAAGGGTAGTAAGCAAGCGTCCGAAAACATGAAACAGGCGCTTATTTTTTCTGTCATGCGAAATTATTCCGAATTGCTTACATTGGACAAACTAAAACAGGCATCCAATCAAAGACTAGATTTTTACCGCAAAGAACAAAGCCGTATTGCGCTGCTTCTCTCGCAAGGCCAAGCTACAAAGCTAGACCAGGCCAAAATAAATGCAGCATTTGAAAAAGCAAAGTATGAGCGTTTGCAGCTCGACACCGCCTATGACCAAAATAGAATAAATCTAGCAAGCCTGATGAGCAGCGACGTACCCAGTTCTCTTTTGCTGACCAAATTTACTGTGGCGCAATCTGTCCTCCCGCCCACACTCGACGAAGCGCTTAGCGTAGCACGGCGGGAACACCCCGCCCTGCGCGAGGTAGCAGCCAAAATAGAAATGGCAGAGAGCAAAGTTAACATTGCACGCGCCGCAAAAAAGCCGCAACTAAGCGCTATCGGCAATGCGCGCGCTATGTCGGGCGGCAATTTCGCGGTTCAGAATGAGTGGCAATTGGGCGTTCAATTCACCGTGCCGCTATTTGATGGAAAGATTAAAAGCCGCAACATATCGCAGGCCCGTATAGGCAAAACACAAGCGCGCCTTGCTTATGACAATCTCGTTAATCAAACGACTGCTAGTGTTAAAAATGCATGGCAGTCCATGGATAGTTCACGGCGCGGCATAAATGTTTCGCAGGCTGTGCTTACTCAAGCCCAAGAGGCTCTGCGTATCGAAACCCTGCGTTATGAAAACAGCCGCTCTACCCTCAACGACTTAACTTTGGCGGAAGCGTCCCTGTGGGAGGCGCAATCAAATTTGGCAAAGTCCGAGAACCTCTACGAGCTTAGTAAGGCCCAGCTTTTAATGGCTATGGGTATATTACAGCCCGAGAGTTTAACCCCCGCATTATTTTGAAAATATCGCACCTTAAACCAAATTCCCCTAACCTAAGAAAGACCGAAAAAATGAAAAAAATTATCCTTACATGCACTGTCATACCTTTACTATTGCAGGCCTGTGCAAGTTCGCCCGAACCACAGCGCGAAATATCTGCTCCACCCGCCTTTGGTAAAAACCAAAGCGTCATTACAGTCGTTAGCCCGGCTAGTCTTTTATTCACAAGCTTTAACCGTAATAATGATTATGTGATTGACCGCGCCGAATTTACGGCGGGTCGTGATCAGGCGTTTTTAAATGCTGATAGCAACCAAGATGGTCGTATTAACCTGTTCGAAATGGATGCATGGCGGCAAGGTGCGCTTGGTTCAAAAGACGCAGCCCCCATGAGTATATTTTTTGATGCCGATTTTAACCAGGTCGTGACCAAGAAAGAATTTGAAGCCGCATTTGACACCCTGTTTAACAATTCAGACAAAGACGGCAATAACACAATCGCTTTCACAGAATTGGTACGCGTTGCCGCCCGACCTTCAGGCCGAAGTCAAGGCAAAAAACCCGCCCAAAGCAAGCAGAAGAAACGCGGCCAAGGCAAAGGCGGCGGGCGCGGCCAACATAGCTATTAAAGACAGAACATTCACACAAAAAGGAAACTAAAATGACAAATACAAATATTGTTAAAACACTCGGTCTAATAGGCCTATTCACGCTCACAGCATGTGCCACAAACACTCAAGCGAAATCGCTTAGCCCTCAAGCCAAAGACGCAGTTCTTGCTGCTTTGGATGACGAATATAAAGCACAAAGCCTTTATAAAGTTATTTTGACAAAACACGGAGATGTACGACCGTTTTCAAATATCATCAATGCAGAGAAACGCCATTCTGATATGCTCATCAAATTACTGAAAACTTATGGACAAGCCGTACCAGAAAACCCTTATGAAAACGGCGCAAAACCAAAGCTGATCGCCCCCGCAACCTTGCTTGAAGCATGCCAAATTAGCGTTGCCGCCGAAATTGAAAATGTCGCTCTCTATGATGACCAATTACTATCTGCAACATCAAACTATTCCGATATTACCGATGTCATGACACGCCTTCGCAATGCTTCTGAGGAGCGCCATCTCCCTGCATTCCAGCGCTGCGTCAGCAGAGGAGGCACAATGGGACAAGGTAAGGGCAAAGGACATGGCCAAGGTAGAGGCCAATATTAAGGATCTCACCACAAGGAAACCCAAACGGCTGCTCCTGCCCCCAAAGCAGTAATAAGCTATTTTTATTATCAACTAATTTCACGCCTTTTATTCAACGTCCATGAAATCGTGTTCCCTCGCATAATTCCTGACACGGCTTTGCCACGATTTCGTTCGAGCACATCACGCCACGGCACGAGGGAAAAATCTTTGGCGCGTTCTATGATGGCGTATTTTCCGCTTGGGCGGGTGATGGCTTCTCTGTAAGTGCCGTCTATACTCGCCGCGCCGTCCATACCCAAATATGCCTTACCCAATGTGGCCGATAGTTTCTTCGCCGCTGATGCTAGGTCACGCCGTTCAAGTTCTTCTAAATGTTCTGCGCTTAATGACATGTTTTCATTTTCCAATATGCCTTGCTGAACCAAGTATTGGGTACGCACCATTTTTGCGGCCTGAACATCACTGCCAAACCCTTCATTTACTGGTTTGGTATCCGCCATAATTTCTTCATCAAGCCATGTGCGTCCCATCGTTGTTTGTAGCTCTTTGAGCGGCAATCGCGATCGCAGATTTACATCGACAGGTTTTCCTCTGCTTCTGAACTTTTCATAAGACTTAGCCCTATCCAAATAATCATGGGGTATTTTCCAAGACCCATCTTTGTTTCTAGTTACATGCCCAGCACGCCGTAATGCTTCTAGCCTGCGGATATGTGCTTGAATGTATTCTGGCCGTGCGCCTTGGTCAGCCGCTTGATGTGCCGCTGGGCTGTAGTCGCCATTTCGCTTTGCCGCTAGCTTATCAATCGTGAAGTCCGACTGCTTTGGCTGAGTGTCGGCGGGACTAACAGAAACGATCATACCATGTTTTAAATTTTCAATGTTTTCTCGGCGGCCAGCTTTGACATAAATAGCTTCCCCCTCGGTGGTATCCACAATCAGATACGCATTGTCATTTATGTCGTCCAAGGAGCCCATAGCTAGAACTTTTCCCGTTATAGTTTTAGCTCGCGCAGCATGAGGATCATAAACCACATCGAATGTTTCGCGGCGGTTTAGTTTCAAGTCTTCCAATGCGCGATGATAGGCTTTCAAAATATCGCCGCGCTCTCCCATACTGCGCAGTGTGTTTTCCATTTTTTTATCAAGATACCACACGCCGCGCTGTTCCTGATAAGCAAGCCCCATACGGCTTAGGATTTTAAGACGCGCAATATCTAAGCGGCGTGTCCATTCGGTAGCCCGTTTTGGTGGCTTGGAAATATCAACAACATTGGCATCCGCCATGCGCAGCAAGGCTCTATCAAGCTGAGTAAATCGCTCTTTGGTGACTTCGCTAGCTAACTTTACGCCTGCTTCATATTGATTGATCGGGCCAAGCTCGAACGTCACCATTTCTTCTGCCCGCGCCCTCATCCCATATGAAATATATTGGCGCGGAATAACGAGATTTTTTCCATCCTCATTTTTCCCACCAATGACTATGTGTGTATGCGGCGTTGCGGTGTCATAATGATCAGCAGCTACCCAATCCAGTTTGGTACCTAAATCCTCTTCCATCTGCGCCATAATGTCCCGCGTGAATGAACGTAAATCAGCTATCTCTTTTCCGTCTTCCGCAGAAACAATAATTCTAAATTGGTGACGATCATTTTTGCCGTGTTTTTGAAACTCGTCAGCGTCGGCAATGTCATTATGTTTGTCGTAAATACTGCCGCGTTCATTATCCGGGGCGGCGTTGTCACGGGCGATATAATTTAAATGAAGTGATTGCGTCTGCGCGCCTTGTCCGCTCATCTTAACAAGGTTCACTTTTACAATGACGCGCCGCGAGAAAAACTGTTCACGAACTGCGCCGCTATTACCGCCCAAACGGAATCCATTTTTTGGCCGAGAAGCAGCACCCGCCGCTCTCTTTACCCGTCCTGCAAAACTTATCATTTTACGCGAGCCATTGGGCGAATAAATACGCCCAATTTTAATCTCAAAACTATTTTCACCCTTGCCGCTCATAGTAGTTTTTCCGGGATATAGCGAGAACTAGCGGGACGTGGACTCTCTTTTTTCCCTTGTAGCGTGGGGCATAGCGCCAAATGCGTGGACTCTCCACATATGGGTGTGGACTCTAAAAAACGATGTGCAGACAATGACTTAGGCCGGTTTGGGCCCAGTCCTTTATCTTGCCCTACACATATACCTCTAAAACCAACCATAAATCCACCTATTCTCCCAAATGTGTAATTTTCGGATTTCCTAAATACTCGACACGCCCAAGGATATTTTCACGGGGCACCGCACCAAAATAACGGCTATCAAAACCCGCCTGCACATCGGGCGAAACCAGAAAATACTCATCCGCTTTCAATGTAAAGCAGCCCGACAGTTTTGGCATATCGCGCCCCAAACTATCCTGCGACAAACTGGTGACAACAGGGTAGTTTGGGACGTTCACCCGATTGTTTTTGGTACATATTGTTGCCCCAGAACTTGCCCAAATGATTTTAATCATGGGGTATTCATAGGGCAAATAGCGGCGTTCATCGGCAAGCTTTCTCGCCCAATCTGGCGCGTAAGCAGCAACTTGGTCACCGACTTTAGGCGGTGACTTACCCTCTAATTTATACCATCCGATAGGCGCGCTTGCGCTCGGATTATAAAAAAGTTTTGGCTTGGGCGGGAAGGATATTTCCGTTCCCGTCGCTACGATAAGCAGCGTAACCGCTATGCCGATGAATACATTTTTGAGCATTTAGACCTCCAATATCTTGGAATATTTTCGCACGGGACGCGCTATCCGAATAGCGAGTTGCATCTGCCGCCAATGGCTAAGCGATACATTTTCTAATGAACCACCAGATTCTTTCTCAAGGCTATCAATCTGCCTGAGTATGTATTTCATAGCTTCTGTGCCGTGAACATTGAGGAGAATATCGGCGCCGGGGCTAATGCCCGGGATACGCGTTATCTTACCTGCCGCACATGTTTGGCAAACATACAGCCGCCAATCTACAGTGCCAAATGTATTTGCCTGCCACCGTATATAACCAAAGATTTGTTCTGGCTGAAACGCATGAAGTGTTCTTGCCCGGTCTAGCTTCACCTCGTATTGCGGCCTGCCAAACCGTAAGCGAAAATTACATCTCCCCTTAACAAACTTGCCTTGCACCACTGTCAAACTAGACATGGGTTTTGGCCTTAACTTGCTTCTCGCAATAGTCAGATGCTTTTGACCATTTTAGCAAATCTCTGATGTGATACAGGATCAATCCTCCGTGCTTACGGTATTCAGGACCGTCGCCTTTCCAGCGCATATTCATCAAAGTTTTAGGCTGCACCCGTAAAAAATGGGCGGCTTCTTTAGTATTATAAAACGGACTTCGTTTGGGTTTTTTCATATCAAACTCCTTAATTTATCGGTAGCCCACAAAGCAGTTTGGGAACTAACGGGATAATTAAGGCACGTTTAGGGACGCTTGGGGAGTGTCGGTTTTTCGATTTCGAGAAACCGATACACCTGTTACTCGCCCGTTAGGGGAACTGTTATTCGAGCAGGGAAAGGTACTTTCCATTGCGATATTTTTCGGCGTTTTTATATATTCTGCGCACCTGTTGTTTAATCGGCGAATGGCCATCTCCCCACTCTGAATTTACATATTCTTCGCCCATCAAAGCAATGGCTATATCGCGGTAATCACCACCATCTCTTTTAGCGCGCAATGCGATAAGATATTTTTGCAATCGTTCCGTATTTCTGCGGTAGCCAATTTGGCTTATTTTACCGCCGCGTGAGCGGTGCAAAGCAATAAGTTGGTGGATGGACTTCATGCGCTTATTTGAATGTAATCCGCCATCAACACGGAACTCTACCAATGCTTTATCGTCGATAGGATGCGCCGTGTCACAATACAGTTGGAACCAGTGCCGCCTACTTTTTAGCACGATATGGCGGCTACCGTTTATGCTTTCAAACATTGTCCGCCTACAACAAAATTCTTGTAGCATAACCGTATCTGATGTCCGCCCAAAATTGCGGTTATCTATCTGCATGTCATCATGTGGCCGCAAGGCGTACATGGACGGTTGCAGGGTAATGTGACGGTTGCCAAAACACATCTGCTTCCATTGCGCCGAGGTCAGGATCGACAAAGAATAACAAGCCCCATTTGCGGGCTTTTTCATACCGCCTATTACCAATAATTAAACGGCTTCCGCTTTCAAGCTCTTTCATTTTTGGGCTGTGTTTAAGGCCATCTATACAGTCATGACGATAGTCTAAATTTTCGCGCAACATATCCCATGCCCATGCCGCGCTTGGCATAAGAAGTCTCTCCGCAGGCGCGGCAATGTTTCTCCCATTTGGTGTAGTAATAAGCCCATTCCCCAGTCCATTTTCGTGATTTATAGCGTAAATTCCCTCTAAAATTGTTAAAAAATACAAGAAAACCCCCTCCGGTTGTTATGCCGGAGGGGGCTATCGTTTGGGCGCTGTGCTATCCAACTGGGTTCCAGAGGATGGCGAAGTCGCCTTTTGGCTTGCCGTTTGCTCGTCCGAGGTTGGCATATATCTTACGCGGGCCAATCATTGGATGGGCGAGCGTGAGCGAGATATAAGGCTTGCCAGAGGTCTTACCGACCCGGTTCCAGCCACCGCCAATCTCTGCGCCGTCATTGGTAAACACCCGAAAGTCTGGCTGTTTATCCGCCGTTTTGTTGTCGTTTGCGACGATGCTGATGCGGGATTTCAGGCCGAGAGCCAGAGTTCCTTCAAAATTACCGTCTTTGCTTTGGCTTACATATCCTAGTGCTTGTGCCATTTTTCAGTCTCCATTTAATGCCAGCTAATTTACGGGAGCCTGTCTCCCTGCTGACGGGGACCGAAGAAGCGCATGCCAAAATCTGCAT
>JAESQN010000012.1 GCA_016765135.1 Robiginitomaculum sp. | reverse complement strand
TATATAATTCCTTGCGCGGTGGTTGGTCTGCTGTACCCGTTAGGCAAAAAGCCCAATGTGCGTATGATGCAACCTGCCGCCAGCGCATGGAAGCCCCCGAGTGTTAGGGCCTTTCCGGCATATTCTGGGCCATTTGACTGGTTTCTCCCGTTCGCTGGCTAGGCGGGCCACGTGCAGTGGCCTTATTGGCCACAATCGGGGGTCAACGACGTCCAGCGTGCGGGAGAAACCAGCCTTCGGTGAGCCATATCTGTCCACCGGGTGCGTTGCGCGCCTTGTCCGATGCTTTGGCATCGCCCTGCGGCACGCGCCTGCCCGGATGAACAGATATGGCTCATCAAATGACCCAGAATATGCCGGAAAGGCCCTAAGGGGCCTCACCACACATAACGGCGTTAATAGCCTGAAAAAACTGGGTATTTTCTTACTCAGCCTGTTCGCTTGCCTGTTCGTAATAGCTTCACCAGTAGCTTATGCACAAGAAGTAAAACCCGAAACAATTCAGGAAATACCAGTATTGATGGCCGAATTGGCTCCGGAATTTCAGGTCAATCTTGAGGGCGAAGTCTTGAAAGCGGATGTTAGCACCGGAGAGGACGGCAAGTTTTATGTGCGGGCCGAGCCTATTTTCAAAGCTCTCAATAATGAATTTGAGTATAATATTAATGAAGGTGTGCTGGTTGTTCGCCGCTCCCAGGACGGCACGGTCATGGAGCTTTATACTGAAACCGGAATTGTCAAAGCAAATGGCCGCACCCTTGGCAAGCTAAGCCATTACGGCGAAATAAGCGTAGGGAAGATAAACCTCACCCCCAATGCTATTGCGGTTATGTCGGGTGCTATCGGCAAAATTGACCAGGACGAAAAGCGGATCAATTTTGAACTCGACCCACGTTTGAAGGTAGCTACGGGGTTCGAGATATTCGTTAATGATATCCCGCTCGGTAATGTGGAACCGGGGCCAAGGGCTATTGGTTCGGTTATGCTGCTGCCCCTGCGCCCCATAGCCAGAGAGCTTGGTCACAGTGTGCAAATCATCGACGGTGGCACGTCTATCCGTGTTGAACGTTCTCAGGATAGCGCGGTTTTCGAGCTAAATTTGGACACCGGGTTGGTTAAACTGAACGACCGCCCGGTTGGTGTCACCCGTGATATCACCTATATCGACCCTATTAATTTGCTGTTGCCGCTTGGTACGATCGAAACCTTGACCGGGACGAATATCGACGTTGAAGGCGGTGCATCGCGCATAAACATCAATCTTGATGGACGGCTCAAAGATGTGATATCTCCAACAGGAAAGATCACTGATCTCACTAAGAACACACCGCTAACCTTTGAAACTATTGAGTTAAATATTGGAACGGATACGCTCAACACCGTTAGTACGGATTTCAGGGCCAAGGGATTTAACGGGCGATTGCGATACGAAGTCCCGGATTTACCTGGCAGTATAGCGGAGGCCGAACCGTCGTGGCTCTCCCTCGATTACGCCCATGTCAAGGGCGGTTATGGTTCTCTTGGTGATTATTCAGCCGATCTGCGTGAACTTGACGGGGTCGGCCTTCGCCGTATTAGAGGCATTAGTTATGCCAAGGAAAACGACAAAGGCAGATGGGCTTTGGCGGCGGGTGTCCCTACGTCTGGCTCCAGCAAAATTAGCGAAGATCAAAACCGCCTGAAATTTAGCGGAGTGGCTGCTGGTGCCCGCTATGCCTCGAAAGACGGCTGGGAAGCGGGCTTGTCCTATAAGGCAGACGGTTTAAGCGATGATAAAATGGCGGTGTTATCCGCCATTAGTGGTCGGTTGGGCCGCAAACGTGACAAAAAACTAAACTGGAATGCCAGGGCCGATATTGGATATTTCAACGGTGCGGCCAGAGAGAAATCCGTAGACGCCCGCGCCAGCATCAATGCCCGTTATACGCCTGGCAGAAAAGTCAATGTTGAAGCTTTTGCCCAATACGACGGCGCAGAATTCCTGCGCTCGGATCTGGACGCGGAAGATTTAATCCAGCAAGACCCCAATGCTGTGAACCAGCAATTGGTGCCGGACACTCGCGAACGCGGGCAGGACTTCGCCACATATGGTGCCGCTTTGCAATTGACGACGGGGCAAATTTTAGGCCCGCTGGAACGCCCGGCTATTTCCGCACGTATCAGCCAAACCAGAAGCGGTTTGTTTACTTCGGGCACAGAGAACACATCAATCAGCAATTACGGCGTATCACTCAATACATCTTTGCGCAAAACCGGCACCAATATTTCCGCCGATTTTGCCGCCTACACCCAAAAGCTGGCGGACGGTAGCACGGAAACAGGCGACCAAGTTACGGCCCGTGTGTTCCAGGATACCAAATATGCGACGGCCCGCGCTCAATTCTCGTCAATCCGCACAGACGGCGCCGACCGTGTTCAGCGCATTGATGCCCAACTTACGGCTAAACCTTATAGATTGGGTTTGCCAAAGGATGCCAGGTTGAGCATCGCGCCATCTGTTTCGGCGTCCTGGAGCGATACGGGGAATCTTATACGCGGCGGTGTCGTGGCAAATCTCGATTCCGGGCGTGTTCTTGGCGAGAAAACCACACTCAAAGCCAGCTTGGGCATTTTACAAAATTTTTCCGGTAATGCCGAAGATAGATCTGACACATTTTTGACAGTCTCCTTGGGGCGCACGCTCAAGATCAACAAAAACATGTCTTTGGGGTTGTCATACCGCAATGATTTGCAAGGTAATCAACGGCTCGGCGTTTTCCTGAAAGGGCGTTTCGACTTTAACGAAAAGCGCAAATTTCATGAAAGCAAGGGCGGAAGCGGTGTGTTAAAGGGCAGGGCGTTCCTGGATAAAAACCGTGACGGTATCAGGCAAGATGATGAGCCGGGCATTGGCGGCGTGTTGGTGCGCGTAAAAGGTACGAGACTAGGCCTGCGCACCGATGCGTCCGGCTATTACACGATACAAAACATCAAAACTGGCATCCATGAATTGCAAGTTGACGGACGTAGCCTGCCGCTCGGGTTTAGTCTGGCTGACGATATTTCCACCAAAGCCAGCATTCACGATGGCAGTATCACGGATGTGCCGCTGCCCATCGTGCAGCGGGGACAAGTTTTGGGTTTTGCCTTTGTGGATACCAATGGTGATGGGGCCTATAATAAAGGCGAACACAGGCTTGAAGGCGCAAAACTTGAGCTTACGGATACGCAAACTGATGCCAGTTTCAAGGCTTTTGCCACCAGTTTCGGACAATTCGCATTTGATGATCTGCCTTCGGGTGAATACCAGCTTGTCATCAAGAAGACAGGAGCGCCGGACAGTG
Organism: Robiginitomaculum sp.; assembly: GCA_016765135.1. Lineage (GTDB taxonomy): Bacteria > Pseudomonadota > Alphaproteobacteria > Caulobacterales > Maricaulaceae > Robiginitomaculum_A. The sequence continues at coordinate 34,909 of JAESQN010000012.1, read as the reverse complement.
AACCGGGCACCAAACCTATTCTCATTAACCTGGCCGAGGCGGAAGACCTCATGGCTAGGGTCAATATAGCCGCCATTTCGACAAAAATTGTCCAAATGGCCCAACAGAATTCTGCACCTAACACCCTTTTAGACAAGGATGGCGGGGGCAGAATAGGGGGGCGTAAGGAAGAAATTTCGCCGCCGGACATATTAAACCATGATCCGGCGCCGTAAGTCTGACTTACGTCTCACATTCACACAACTCGGGCGGCTTGCAAAAGTCGCCCATTTTTTTGTGTGTACCCAAGATACTTGAAAATTAGATGCCTTTGACACTCTGCTACGTCCTACACCCCCATTACCCCTCACCTTGTTCCTCTCCCAAAAGGAGAGGAGACCACGTTACAGTTTTTCTTTGTTTGATATTAAGCTCAATATATACTGAAACAGCTGCAAAAAATAGTGGAAACCTCTAAATTTTCGACTCAAGAATTGGCAAAGACACCGTCTCCTCTCCTTTTGGGAGAGGAACAAGGTGAGGGGTAATGAGTTTGAAGGGAAACTATAGCCTTAGATAAAACTGGCCCAGAGGAAATTATATTAGAGTATTCTAGCAACAATTGGAATTTAATATACCCGCTTTAATCCTTGAAACTTATACCAAAAAATACGGTTCTGGGCCTTCCTGGGAAGAAGCGATTGCTGCCAAATGCGAAATCGGCGCGGTTGGCAAAGGCGGTGTCAAAAATATTATCGACGCGACCATAAAGGCTGATACGCTGGCTGACATCATATTGACCGCGCAGTGTGAATATGTCATGTCCTTCGTATTTCGCCGTATTGCCTGGGTCGGTGTAATAACTACCTACATGTTGCCATTTCAGGGATACGTTCAAACTATCAATTGGTTTCGCAGTCATCTGCATAAAGCCGAGCGTATTTGGGGCGCTGTCCACTTGGTCACCCTCGGTGATGGAACTGGAGGGCGAGCCCACAATATCCGTGAAAGCATAGGTGTGGTTGGCCAAGGTCACGCCGCCGGACAGATCAATATGCCGGCTCAACGGCATATTGAACTCGACCTCTATGCCCACATGCCTGGTCTTGCCGTTTTCTACATTAAACCCGTTGGCATTTCTGAAGAAAAAATTGTCCTTGCGCATAGCAAAAACCGCCGCCTCTATATTGAGTTGGCCGGCATTTCCTTTCAGACCGAACTCCAGACTATCCAGGGTTTCTGGTTTGATAGTGCCGGGTGTTTGGTTGATCTGTAGGCTATAGACATCGCTAACTTGCGGCGCACGGCTACCACGGGCCAGGCGGCTATACAGAGTTATGTTCTCATTGAGGTCATGTGTAATGCCCAGTTTCGGCGAGATGGTGAAATAATCGTCTTGCCGGTCTGCAACGCGCAAGAAACGCCCAAAGCTGCCATTGTCGATCTGGTTGTCATAGGTGTAGGCCGTGTAATCAGCCCGTGCACCAACATTAATTTTGGTGCGGGCACCCAATTCAAACCGGGTTTGCACATAGGGTGACAGCACGACGGCGTCGATTTCGTAATCATAATGCTCACCTTGGATAAACGAAAATACACTTGGGCCTGATTGAAATTCGCGGGTAAAACCTTTGGTGTATTCGGCGTCAAAACCCAGAGTATAACGACCAAATGCGCTTTGGTTTTCGTAACTGCTGAGCAGGCCAATGCTTTTGTGACCGCTTTCTTCCAATGCTTGTCCTGGAACGAAATGGCGCAAGAATGTCAGATCAACCGAACGGGCATAGGGGATGAAAGAAACCCGGCCATTTTCGCTTACCGCCTTGTTAAGATGTACGGCGATGCGCGCTGTTCTGCCGTCGCGAAATGCTTCAGGGTTCGGGTTGCTGGCGGCGAGTACCGGGTCTCTAAATGCATCTACACCCGTGATGAACCCGGCAGTTTCCTGGTTGAGGTTTTGAAAGCTTGCCAGAGTTTTTACGGCCCATTCACCTGCTTGCACATCATGGCGCAGTTGAATTTTTTGTTGGTCAAACCCCGAATCGGCACGAAAGCCTGGATCTGTGGCAAAGCTACCGGACAGACGGTAACGGCCTGAGAGTGCCGCACCGCTAAAAGATGTTTTCAACCGGACATAGCCCAGTTCATTCCCAAGTAAATCCAGAGATAACCCCCTGGATTGGCTCGGGGTTTGGGACAAAATATTAACCAAACCATGTACGGCATTGGAGCCGTAAAGCACACTGCCGGGGCCTTTTGTAACTTCCACACCACCCGCCAACTCAAGCGCACCCTCGAACAAGCCGTTGACATTGGCAAAGCCCGCCGCACGCAAAGGCACACCGTCCTCCAGATATAAAAACGAGCCAGCCCCCGCACCGCCTGTAAGCACGGGCGAGCGAATAGCGGTCAGATGCTCTTGCCCGCTACCCCGGTGAATATTGACACCCGCGATTTCGTTCAGGGCTTCCGCCGGATGTACGGCAGATATTTTTTGCAGGCGCCCCGCACTCAACACAGACACACTACCTGCATAATTCTTGGCAGGTTCGGCGTACCTCTTAGCGGTCACAATTATTTCATCATCACTTATTTCATCATCATTGGCATAGCTAAGCTGACTTTGGGCCAAGCCAATGAGCAGGAGAGGGAGGGTTTTGGAGAGTCTCATAAATTGTATCTACTTCGTGGTTTATAGTACGGTCTAAGGCCTGTTGATAATCAAGATAGGGAATTGTATTGAAAAACCAAGATAGTCAAGTTAACAAACCTGAAAACCGTAATGCAGGTTGAGGAAAAAATATGACCAATAAGAGTTTAGACAAAATACTGGATGGGCAACGGGCGGCATTTAATACCAATCTTAACCCTGCATGGGACGAACGCAAAAACAAACTGCTCAAACTTAGTAAAATCATTGCTGACAATGAACAAAAATTCAAAGACGCTATCTCCGAAGACTTTGGCAATCGCTCATTTGTAGAAACCACCATGGCGGAATTGTCTATTGTCCAGGCCGGTATAAAACACGCGCTTAAACACACGCAAAAATGGATGCGCACAAGAAAAGCTCCGACCGCAATTCAGTTTAAGCCGGCCAAAAACATCATAGTGCCGCAGCCACGTGGCGTTGTCGGTATTATCAGCCCGTGGAATTATCCCTTGCAACTGGCCGTCATGCCTATGGTGGGTGCGCTTGGGGCAGGGAACCGGGTCATGCTTAAACCTAGTGAATACACGCCGCGCTTTTCTGAACTGTTGAAATCAGTCCTGGGCGAGGTTTTCTCTGATGATGAAATTTACGTTGCCACGGGCGGGGTTGATGTAGCGCAAGCATTTTCGGCTCTGCCGTTTGATCATTTACTGTTTACCGGATCGACCAATGTTGGGCGCATTGTCGCGAGTGCTGCGGCCAAAAACTTGACGCCTGTCACCCTGGAGCTTGGCGGTAAATCTCCGGTGATTATCGACGAGAGCGCCAATATGAAATTGACCATTCCGCGCATTGCCAATGGCAAATTGATCAATGCCGGGCAAACTTGTGTGGCACCGGATTACTTGCTCATGCCCCAAGGCAAGATTGACGGTTTTACCGACGCGCTTATTAAGCAGGCGGAGCGATTTTACCCGACATTCGCTGGCAACCCTGATTATACATCTATTATCGCCGATGCCCATTACGCTCGATTGCAAGGCTTGTTGGAAGACGCCCAAACCAAAGGGGCTAGCATTCGTGTGGCGGGCAATGATGACAGCCAGCAGATGGCCAAAGAACGTCGAATTCCGCTGACCGTCGTTACAAACACCACGCCTGATATGAAAATTATGCAAGAAGAAATATTCGGGCCGCTCCTGCCGATTGTGGCCAGCGAGACCCTGGCGGATTCCATGCATTATATCCAGGAACGTGACCGCCCGTTGGCTCTGTATTGGTTCGGAGAAGACAAAGCCAAGCGTGACTATGTCCTGAACAACACAATTTCAGGCGGGGTTAGTATCAACGAAACCGCTTGGCATGTGGTTCAGGAAGACATCCCATTTGGCGGTGTCGGCCCATCAGGCATGGGTAGCTATCACGGCGAACACGGGTTCAAAACTTTCTCCCATATGAAGGGCGTATTTTTACAAAGCAAATTTAGCGGCGGCAAAATGCTCTACCCACCCTACACAGAAAAAACCCAAAAAGTGCTAGGCATGATGCGCAAATTCATGTGATTTGGTTGGGGGCGATTATCGTCTGCTACCTATACACCGTACTGCATCAATGTTTTTAGTACGGGTATTGAGTAAGACTGGTCTTGCAGATTTTATCAATGGGTCGCGCACCGCAAATCCTTGCGCAGTTTCGCGCACGACCATAACCCAATGGGTGGAGTTACGTGAGGGTAAATCAAATTTCACCAAAGGATAATAACCTTGGGCCATACAAGCCCGAATTAGGTTGTCATGCTTGTCATGGAAAAAATGTGCATGGGCATGCCCGACTGTCGCCCGTTCAATACCATCCCAAACCAACCAGCCACGACTGTTAAACCCGTTATTACTTTTAAGTCTCGTAGTTAAATCACCCGGATCCGTGGGATAGCCCAAATTCACCAAAGCCATAGCGACTGCGGTTACCAAACAGCCATCGTTTTCAATGGTCTCGTTGGAACCGCCTATGGTTTTATAGGACCAGCGTTTGTCCGTTTGCAAGAAATTGGCCCGGTCTGGTAACACCACATATTTACGGCTTTGGGTAATTCTATTTCTGTATTCAGGGTTGATATGAATTTTGGCATTTGGGAGAATTTGGAATTTTGGTTCGTGAGCACTGAGCAATGTTGTTTGCAAGAGGGCAGGAATGAAAATTGCTGCCGATAGACAAAACTTTACCGCAATAGTTGTGAGTACCTTCTTCTTTAACATTGCCGTTTCCTCGTTTGAATTTTTACATTCATTAGGACAGGGGTTTTGTATCTAAGCTGAAAGTAATATTCATCTAGGATTCATAATGGGCAAAATGCAAATACATAAATTGACAGGAAAAATTACAGCCAGCCGTTTTCCCGTGCAGTGCGAAAGGCTTCTATGCGGTTTGATGCGCCTAGTTTATGTGCGGCCCCGGCGAGGTAGTTGCGAACCGTGCCGGGTGTTAGGTTAAGCTCTGCGCTGATTTGTTTGTTGGTTTTACCCGCTTCGACCAGACGTAAAATTCTGCGCTCGGTGTCTGTTAGAGGGTCGGGGGTTGTCCATGCGGCTTGCAACAATTCGGGCGTAATCACCGTGCCGCCCTTTGCCACTGTACGTACGGCACCAGACAGCTCATCGCTGGATGTGTCCTTGAGTATATAGCCCGTGACACCTGCGTCTCTGGCACGTTGTAAATAGCCTGAACGGGCAAATGTTGTTACGATTAACACGCGGGTTTTACTGCCGTCACGTTTCAGTTTTTGCGCGACTTCAATACCCGTATATTCAGGCATTTCAATATCGGTGACAAGCACATCCGGTTTCAAACGCTTGACCAAATCCAGTGCCTCGCGCCCGTCTTTGGCTTCGCCCATCACTTCAATATCGTCTTCAAGGGACAATAAAGATGCCAATGCACCGCGTAGCATGGATTGATCTTCAGCTATAATTATTCGGATCATGATATGGCCTTGGGCGCAAACAATTTGATATAGGCCCCTTTGTTTACCTGGATTTCGACATGGCCACCAAGGCTTTCTATTCGTCGTCTTAGCCCAGTTAAACCTGCGCCAGGTGTAAAGTTACCACCTATACCATCGTCTTTGATCGAAATATCAAGACCGTTCTCTCCTTGGACAAATGTAAGCACAGCGTTTTGCGCTTTAGAATGGCGAACAATATTTGTAACCGCCTCGCGGATTGCCAAGCCTAATACCTTGTCTTGGTGGGTGTTTACATCAGGTAGTTTCCCTGTGATTTTAAAATCAATACCTGCGGCTTGCAGAGCTTGTTTGGCCCTCTCCACTTCGGCTTTTATTGTTGTAGCACTCATTCCCGATACGGCTTGGCGAACATCTGACAATGCTGCTCTGGCTTCATTTCTAATCTCGCGTATTTCAAGCCGGGCCCGTTCTATGTCTGTGTCAAGGAATTTGTCGGCGACTTCTGATTTTAGCGCAACCATGGTCAATGTATGGCCGAGCAGGTCATGCAAATCGGCGGCAATGCGTTCGCGCTCTTCGAGGGCGGCGCGTTGTTTGTCGAGAACACTGGTACGTTCAAGATACTCCAGATGTTCCATTTCTTCTGCGCTCGCCATGCAGCTAATGCCGATCACCGCGCCGATAAATAAAACCATAGCAATTTCAAACCAGCTCTCGCGTATGAACAAAGACAAGAGCAAAAAGCTCAAAGCCAATAGGGCGATCAAAATACCAGCACGCTTTACAGGTCTTTGAAAGCCGGCTTGAACGGAGGCATAAATATGGAATACGCCGGCCATACCGTGAAAAGGGGCGATGATAAGTCCAATGGCTTGCGTCATAATTATTACGCCAACAAACTTGGAGGAGGGCTTGTTAAATGCGATAAAGTGTAGGGGCAGAAAGAATAAAAGCGCGACAACAAATACGATAATGTCTGTTAGCGTCGGTGCCTGAAAAAACCACGGAACAACGTAAAACAACAAATAGACAAGATAAAACGCAGGATGCGCCGCAATGCTTCGCTTCCGCTTAACTACGCCCGTGTGTTTTGGTTTATCTATCATTTACCCAAGGTAACAGTATCAATCTCATAGTCAAATATACCCTGCCCAGGCCCGGCAGTAATAGCAAGGCCAGTAAATAATTTTGGGTTTAAACCTTTGAAGTTTTTCATCTCCAGGGTGATGGTTTGCCAATCTGGCGTCACTTCAAAATTTTGGCTTGGCGGCGCACCCGCACTGCCCGACGTGAATATCATTGCAGTATAAACACCCGGTGTGCCGCGCACTTGAAAACTTAGGGTTTTATAAGCCTCAATATTATGGGCTTTTTGCGCCGGGTGGCCAAAATAAACCCCCGCCCACGGAAAGAAGAAACCGGGCTTCACCTGTGCGTTAACACGTAAAGCACCACCGGTTTTATCTGCGCCTAAATTTATGTGAGAAATCTCCGCCTCAGACTTACCATTCGCAATACGGTCATCGGTCGTACTCCATGCAAAGCCTTGTGCGGCTAAATCTTCAGGCGGGTTTAAATCCGTATTGAAATGACCAAGTATGGCATTTGCAATGATCGGACTTGCATCCGTATTTGAGGCATCTTGACGTTCCCGCTTCACCAAATATCCGTTTTTGAAAATGCTATCTATTGCAAAACTACGGGATATGCCTTCGTCCGGATTGTTGTCTATGATAACAAAATCTGCACGCAACCCAACGTCAATTCGCCCTCGGTCTTTGAGACCAAAAGCCAGGGCAGGGGCATGAGTAGCTGCGCTTAATGCTTCCAACGGCGTTAAACCAGCGCGGACAAGCAAGGCCATGTCCTGGTGTAAGCTGGCACCGTGGGTAGTTCCCGGATTGGGTGCGTCCGACCCGGCTAAAACGACCACACCCGCCGCGTGTAGCTTTCGCGTGTTCTCAAGAGCAATGTCCAGATCAAAGCCTGGCCATGCCGCGCCGAAATCCGTCGCCAAGCCCTGTTTTTGCGACGGGGTTAAATATGGGCTGACAAGCTCGTTAGCCAACAAATCTGCGCCGGGGTTTTCACCAGCAACACTGGCCATAACTGCCAGTGTCGGGATAATGAAAACATTGTTGGCGGTTGCTTGGGCTATAAATTCTTTCGAAGCAGGCTTGTCAGTAAATATATGAACCAGCCCGTCAACGCCCGCGTCCAACATATCTTGGGCGGCGGCGAGCGTGGAAATATGCGCAAGCACCAAAACACCTTGCTCATGCCCCGCCTTTATCAGCGCGCTTGCGGTTTGCAAATCCAGACTATTAAGGTTGGATCTGCCCGGCATATAAACCAGTTTAATGTAATCGGAACCCTCCGCGAGCCGCCGCGTAACCCATGCATTGGCCTCATCCGGATGGGTTAAAGTCTCAATCGCAAACCCGTATTGGGTGCCGTGTCCGCCTGGAGCTGTCGCCATTATCCCCGCGCTCCATAAATCGGCCTCGGCAGTTTCCAATGTGCCGCTTCGCTTGGCTTTCATGTCTTTTAAGGTTTGCGCACTGGTGAACATATCAAAGTTTGTGGTCACTCCGAAACGCAGGCTATCTTTAAGAGCCGTTCCGTAAGTATGGGTATGGGCATCGATAAGGCCGGGCAGTAAAGTTTTCTTCGCACCGTCATAGGTTTGCAAACCTTTCGGAATTTTTACCTGTTCGCCCATTTGGGTAATCACGCCGCCTTTAATAATCAGGCTGTAATTTTCATGCATTATTTGCCCGTCAAAAACGCGGATGTTTTTAACGGCGAACGAATTGCCAGAAAAAACGGCCTCCCCTTTACCGGGTGTTGCAGGCAATACAAGCAACATAAAAATCAAAAAACCAACCAGGGCGGTTATGGTGATAAAAAATATTTTCTTTAACATGTGAAACTCCAATTTCTTAGTTGCGTTGCCTGCTCCAGGCCCATATGGCAAGACCTGCCAAGACAATGGTCATGATTGCTATGATCATGAGGTTTTGCATAGGTATTCGATCAACGCCGCTTTGAGACGGCGCACCTACGATAGCCAAAGCAATTTCGGCCAGTTGATAAGAGGGCAGGGTTGTAGCAAATTTTTGCAAAGCGGTCGGGAACAAAAACGCAGGTATCCATAGTCCGCCAAGCGCTGCCATGCCTAGGAAAAAAATGTTGGAAACGGCAATTGCGCCGTTCGAGTTAAAGGAAAACCCAAGTGTCAGACCGATCAATGCGAAAGGAAGTACCGATAAAAGATGCAAACCAAACAGCATAAACCAGGCGCTACGTGCCATTGTGATATCGGCCCCAAAACCCGCTAACAGGTAAATTGGGATAAGGGCAAGGCTAGCGAAAATAAGCGTCACCATGATTTTTGCGCCGATATAAGCAGCCGACGGGGCAGGGGATGCGCGTTTTAATTTAAGCCAGCCCCTATCGCGCTCATTGGCCACACCAACACCAAACCCAAATATGGCCGGCCCCATAACGGCAAAGACACCATAAGTGGCCAATAAATACCGGGCGCTGTTTGCGCCGCTATTGGGTAAGGCAAATGTAAACAATGCATAAAAGGCCACTGGCAAGATCAGAGTCGGCAATATGTATTCAGGGGCGCGCACCGCCTTTAAAATCTCTGCGCCGCACTCATTAAAAAAAGCGTTTAAAGATAAATACTTCATGGTTTAGGCCTGTTCTTGATTGTGAATGATTTGATCAAATGCCTCTTCAAGGCTTGGTTTTTTTACAACAAGCTCCGAAGCATTTATGTCAGCCGCTAATAAACCTTGTAATGTCGAAGCCTGATTTTGAGTGCTTATCTCTACAAAACGCCCGGTTTTCCGCACTGATTTAACATCTGGCAATTTATGGATAGCTTTAACACTCAAATTTGTAACACATTTAATAATAGCCCCGCCAGCAAGGGCGCGGATTTCCGGGGTAGGGGCGTCGGCAATGATTTCCCCGGCGTTCATCACTATAATTCTATCCGCAAGCGCGTCTGCTTCCTCTAAATAATGGGTCGTTAGAATAACCGTTCGCCCATCCTCGGCCAGCTTTCTAACCACATCCCAGAGCATTCTGCGCGTGTCCGTATCCAGGCCAGTCGTAGGCTCATCCAGAAATACGAGATCAGGATTACCAATGATCGCCAGAGCAAATTGAACGCGGCGCTTTTGACCGCCGGATAGTTTACCGTATTTTTTATCGGCAAGTGTCGTCAATTTGCACATGTCCAGCACATCATCCAAACTTAGGGGGGCGGGGTAATAACTGGCGAAAAGCGTGATGTGTTCACGCGGTGTCAACAAGTCCGGCAGGTCTGCATCTTGCAACATGACACCAGTACGCCGGCGAGAGGTGAGCTTGCCGGGCGGGAGGCCAAACATGGATATTTGCCCATGAGTAGCTTTTATCAGGCCAAGGCAGGCATGAATGAACGTAGTTTTTCCTGCACCGTTTTCTCCTAAAATAGCTGTGATACCACTATTTCCAACTTCAATATTGACATTGTTGAGAGCGGTGTTTTTGCCATACTTCTTTGTCAAATTTGTAGTGTGAATTACATGGCCTTCTAATGCTGGCATGTCCTAACCTCTTTTCTGATTTAAGGCACACTAACAAACTCTCTCATCATAGAAATTGACAGATAGCATTAAAGTGGGGTGACATATGTCATTGGAAGATATATATCAATAAGGCGCATAATTTATATTATGAGAACTTTATAGTTATTATAGCTGTAACATTGCCTTGTTTTATCTAACTATTTCCAATTCACAATCATGCCGTCATAAGCGCACTCGTGAATGCCCAAAAGTTCTGATGATAAAGTTTGAAAATCCATGTCTATGTGCATGTTGGTGAAGATCAGTTTTTTGGTTTTGGTTTGGGCGCCCCAGGTCAAAGTTTTATCCATATGGGTGTGTGTTGGGTGCGCGTGATAGCGTAGCGCGTCTATGATCCATATATCCAGGCCCACCAGACGCTCTAACGTTTGGTTGCTGATGGTATGCACATCCGGCGTGTAGGCTACTTTGTCGCAAAACACGAAACCAAATGCATTGGTGTTGCCGTGTCCCACCTCAAAAACTGAAATGGGTAAATCGCCACCGGGGCCGGATATTTTGATATGGTCACCATCTGCGATAAGGTCTTGCAGTGCTAATATTGGCGCGTGAACTCGACCTTTGGGTTTTTCAAAGCAATAGCCGAACCTGTTCAACAAAGCGTCTTTGGTTTCCAGCCCCATATAGGTCGGAATGCGCTCGCCCTGACGGTATGCAAGTGCGCGCAAATCATCAATGCCGTTGGTTTGGTCGCCGTGGTCGTGTGTGTAAATTAAAGCATCAATATGATGTATGTCGACGTCCAGCAATTGGCACCGCAAATCAGGTGACGTGTCAACCAAAACGACAGTACGCTCCGAACGCGGTACATCCCCCTGCCCGTTTTCATTTTGCCAATATTCAACCAATATAGAACAGCGCGTACGGGCGTTTTTAGGCTCCTCAGGGTCACATGCACCCCAATCACCGCCCACACGCGGCACACCGCCGCTAGAACCGCAGCCGAGTATGGTAATGCGTAAATTATCTGTCATTTCATCGGGCATTTCACTCATGTTTTCGGCCTTTTTGCCTTGGTAAACAGGTTGAAAAAAGCGTCCGTAGTACGGTTTGCCGTGTCCTCAAGGCTCCAGCCTTTGAGTGTTGCCAAGTCTTCGGCGACCCGCACTACCCAGGCTGGTTCATTGCGCCGCCCCCGGTGCGGCATGGGCGCTAAATATGGACAATCGGTTTCGATTAACAGCCTATCCTCTGGTAAATCTTTGGAAATTTCACGTAATTCGTGAGCGTTTTTGAAGGTCAAAATCCCCGACAAAGCGAAATAAAGCCCCAAATCTGCCGCCCGGCGCGCCAATTCTGCGCCGCCCGTATAGCAGTGCAACAAAGCTGGAAACTCACCCTTTTTCATCTCGGTTTCCAGTAATTCTGCCATCTCTTTATCCGCATTACGGCTATGGATTATCAAGGGTAATTGGGTTTGCCGCGCCGCATCAATATGGGCCAGGAAATTGGCGTATTGGTCGTCGCGGTCTGAATAATTATAATGAAAGTCCAGCCCGGTTTCTCCGATGCCAATCACTTTGGCATGTCGGCTTAATTCTATGATTTCGCTAGCTTTTATGTCCGGGTTTTCACGGGCTTCATGGGGGTGCGTACCGACGGACGCATACATATTATCAAATTTTTCCGCCACGGCCAACACGGCGTCAAATTCAGATGTTTTACAACAAATATTGAGCATAGTGCCAACACCTGCATTTTGCGCACGCTCAACAACTTGCTCCAGATCATCAGCGAATTGTTCACCGTGCAAATTAACATGACTATCAACCAAAAACATCAATCCGCTCCAATCCGCATCAAACCTTGCAAGAGTACATTTTTCTTATTCATATTCAGCCCCGCCCCGGCTAGACGCATCTGGTTTAGCTCGGCCCGAATGGCCACCCATTCATCGGCACCCCGTGTCAAGGCAAGCGGCTCGTAAGCCCCGTCCCATTGCCCCGTAGCGGCATAGATAGCCTGGGCGTGTAGAATATCTTGTAGGCCGTCCCAAAACAAATCGTGGCAAGCCGCATTTTTTGCCAGGGCTAATGTATCAGAAATTGTGTGATAAAGCCGCGTATTTTGGGCCGGGAAACCGCGCATAAACCGCGCCAGTGGCCGCAGCACGGTCTCGGCGTTTTGCACATAGGCAAATGCTTTGCCCGGCGCACCACCCGCCAATTTTACGGCCGCTTCAACATCTTCAACATCTTCAGCAGGGGCATTAACCTGCCCGGCTAACCAATCCCGCAAATCGGTTTCCGGTACCGGGCGTAAGGGCAAAGCCATGCAGCGCGACCGGATTGTCGGCAACAATCGCCCCGGCGCATGTGAAATCAAGATCAACAAAGCACGCTCTGGCGGCTCCTCCAGTGTCTTCAGCAGTGCATTGGTGGCGTTGCGGTTCATCTCGTCAATGCTATCGATCAGGCAGACGCGCCAACCGCCCTCGGAAGCTTTGCGGGAGAAAAACTCACTCACCTTGCGCGCTTCGGCAATGGGGGTTTCAGCCCGTAGTTTTTTGGTTTTGGGATCATAGGGACGGCGAATGAGAAGAAAATCACCATGGCCAAGGGATTGCACTCTTTGGGCCACCGGGTCGCTGGCTGGTACATCTAGTTTGCCAGTATTTTGCGGTTGCCCGCCAAGCGCCGTGCGGATCATTCTATAGGCCAAAGTCGCCTTGCCGATGCCTTTGGGGCCGCTGATCAGCCAAGCATGGTGCAGGCTGTTGTTGGCAAACATTTTGGCAAAGCGGGCTTCGGCACTCGTGTGACCAAGCAGTGCATACACATCGCGTGGCCGAGGGCAACCGTCCGCCCTGTCGGCTTCGGGATACGCGTCTGTGACCGCTTTAGCCAAGACGTAGCCCCGAAAATTTCTGCATCAAAATATGCTTTATCTGGGTCTCGATAGCGTCTCGGGATAAGGTAGCGTCAACAATCCCGAACCGCCCTTGGTCTCGCTTTGCAATGTCCAGAAATGCGGCGCGCAGAACTTTGTGAAACTCCAAATCTTCGGTGTCAAAGCGGGATAAATCCTCGCCGCGTGTCTTGACCCGCCTTTGGGCTAAAATCGGGTCTATATCAAATAATATGGTCAAATCAGGCTTAAACCCGTCCAGCACCACCGCGTCTATGGCGGCAACACGCTCACGTCCCAGGCCTCTGGCATAGCCTTGATAGGCCATGGAAGAATCGTTGAACCGATCACATATTACCCAAACGCCTCGCGCTAATGCGGGCTTGATCAATTTCTCCACATGGTCAAGCCGAGCCGCATACATGAGTAGCAATTCTGTCAGGCCCGACCAACGTTCATGAGAACCGCCTAGTACGAGATCGCGGATGGCTTCGGCACCGAATGTACCGCCTGGTTCGCGGGTAATAACAACCTCCAGGCCTGCATCTTCCAATGCGGTTTTAATGCGGGTCGCCTGGGTGGTCTTCCCGGCCCCTTCACCGCCTTCGAGTGTTATGAATTTGCCTGTTTGCATTTTCCCGCTACTCCCCACGGACTTTGCTTAGCAGAGACGCCAATATTCGTGCAGGTACGGACTTTCTTTTCACATCTTCCCCAGCTAAAAGCGCAATAGTTTCCGTTTCCCGCCCAGGGGCAGTAATAATTAGATTAGCAACATGATCGCCCTTGGTAATGGGCGCAGGGATTGGGCCCAAATACTTGATCTGCACCTTTAGCCCGGCGCGGGCAGGCATGTGCAAACCCACTGAAACATCTTCACTGCTTACTAAGTCCACGGCTTCAGATTTACCCATAAATACGGGCGCAGACCCGGCTTTTTCTCCAGCTTTATAGAGCTTATAGACCTTGAACTCACCAAAAGCAGCGCGCATCACCCGGCGGGATTCGGAGCGTCTCGCAGAGTTTGCTTCAAGGCCGTTGATAACAAATATCCGGCGTACACCATTTTGCATGCCCGTGCCGACAAACCCGTATTTGGAGATTTTTGTGTACCCGGTTTTCATCCCGTCCACACCCTCTATACCCGAGCCGTAAAGAGGATTGCGGTTTGCTTGTGTAATGCCGTTCCAGGTATATGTCCGCTCTGCGTAGATTTTAAACATCTCGGGGTGGGCGGCAATGGAGTGCCGGGTCAACCATGCCAGTTCATAGGCGCTGATCTTGTGCTTAGGGTCAGGCCAACCTGTTGAGTTGACAAAATGCGCATTGTCCAGACCCAGTTCTTTTGCTTTGCGGTTCATCAGGTCGGCAAAGGCGGCTTCACTGCCCGCAATACCTTGGGCCAGCACAATACATGCATCATTGCCCGATTGTACGATAACACCGCGCAATAAATCACGGATTTTTACTTTGGAATTAGGCTCCAGGAACATGGTGGACGACCCGGACGCAGCACCACCGCGCTGCCAGGCATCTTCGCTGACGACAAATTCATCGTCCAAAGACAATGCGCCGGATTTTATGCGGTCGAACACGATGAGCGCCGTCATGATTTTGGTCATGGAGGCGGGATACATGGGGACGCGGGCGTTTTTCTCAAACAGGATTTCCCCGCTCTCATAATCCAAAATGGCAAGATTATCCGCAGATGTTGGGAACCCGCTTTCGGTTTGCGCCAATGCTGGCGGCACAAATAAACCCAAGGCGAAAACCACTAGCAAAAAAAGATATTTCATCATCAACAATCCATACAGGTGTTTGCGCAAAAAGAAAAGGCGTAGCAATCAGCTACGCCTTAACTCCCATATGTAGATAGACATGTATAGATAGATTCGTAAAGGCTTGAACGCCGTTATTTTTCCTCGGATTTTTCTCTGGATTTTTCTTTACTTTTTCCGGGATTTTTTCGCAGGTAAATCAGTGTAGTTTACGGCGGGGATGAAGCGCGGCTTTTCGTATGTACCGTCATTATTATCAGACGCCATATGGACAGGGCCTTTGATAGTCAATGTTATAGGGCCGTCTTCCAGCCTGCCGCTTGGCAAGTCTGCCTGTTTGGGCATTCCCCTGTGAGGTATAGCGTTTTGCGGCTGAGGTATTTGGTTCCTTGGCACTACAGAATATCTGGGTGCGGGTTTATTAGCGCGTGGTTTGTCGGGCAGTGGTAAAGCAGTTTGAGCAGGAGGTGTCGCGCCCAAATCCCGTAATGGTCTATATTGCGGGATGGATTGCGGCAAATCCGCTACGGCATCCGGTGCCTGTTCAAAGCGCGGCTCTGGCAAGGCTGGCACGGGTATTGGTTTCGGCAAGGCTTTAGGCGCTTTACGTGGTTTACGCTTTTTAGCTGCCATAGGGTCAGCGGGGCCAGCATACTGCACGCGAACTTTCGCCAAGCCGGATGTAAACATGCCCAGCTCTTGCGCGGCGGCACGGCTTAGATCAATAATTCTGTCGCCAATAAATGGCCCCCGGTCATTAACCCGCACCATCAACTGCTTGCCCGTTTCGACATTTGTGACCAAGACCATAGAGTTTAGCGCCATGGTTTTGTGCGCGGCGGTGATATCGTTCATATCATATATTTCACCTGTCGCCGTTGGCTTGCCGTGAAACTTATCACCGTACCAGGAAGCCGTACCGACTGTGTCATATTTTGGTTGGTGCTTTGGCGTATAGCGCTTACCAAATATAGTGTATGGTCTGCCGACCTTTTGGTGGGCATAAAGATTGGTGTCCACATTTTTCAATTTAGGGGGCGTCCCAAGTTGGTGATTTGGCCGGTAATTTGGCAGTTTTGGCAAGCTCGCTTGCGGACGCTTTGGCAGTGACGCCATTGAACGTGGTGCTTGTGGCGATATATATTTGCCGGCTTGGTCAATTTTATAGGTTATCGGCGCACCCATTTTCAAATTACCTGGGCCAATCATTCCGGATGTGGTGCTGCACGCACCCAAGCTCAAAGCACCCAAACCCAAAAATGTTACTACGCCTGCTTTGCCCAAACCATAAAATGTAAACTTTGTCATTTTCATTCCTGTTACCAATGAACCGCCCAATACTTACGGTTCGACACCTAAAATGCGGGTTTGTGCACCCGTTCTTCCTCAATTAAGCAGCAACATAAATCAGTAACTTTAAAACCGAGTTATAAGACAGGCTTAAAAAGTCTTTCATTTTCAGACTTAACAAGCTCTTGGCATAAAGGGTTAATCAAATATGACCCCCTACTCCCACTTGGCTTAGCCTTAGATAATTGTGATAAAAACCCGATTAAGCCCCTTGCACAATGGCCCTACCCTTGCTAACCCGCGTCTCTAAACCCGCTTATACCTTTAGGAGAGGTGGCAGAGTGGTTGAATGCACCGGTCTTGAAAACCGGCGTGCACGGAAGTGTACCGGGGGTTCGAATCCCTCCCTCTCCGCCATATTCAAATCTAAACATTTATCGGAAAATTTCGCTCATGGGATTCTAACCCCGGTTTGTATATTATGTGCGCCTACGCGCACGGGGGGGGGGGTCGAATCCCTCCCTCTCCGCCATTCCTTGCAGATATATAGCCAAGCTAATTTGGGTTGATTGAACTTAAATCCGCCCCCCAGCACCCGCTCATACTCGGCCCCGACCGGGTATCCAGCGCATAAAGAGTGCGCAAAGCGCACACATATTTGGTTAAAAAACTGGATACCCAGTCAAGCTGGGTATGAGCGGGTGCTGGGGATATCGGATTTAAGTTCAATCATTTTATCGCTAGAAATCAATCCAAATTAACTTAGCTGTAGTTTGAAATATACCGTCTCTAACTCTCCGGCAATTTCGGCATGTAGTTTTCGTCGTGTTTTGCCAGGACATTGCTGGCTATGAATACGCCGTCTTGGCCTAGTTTTCCGGTCATGACTACGCCTTGGCCTTCTTTGAACAAATCTGGTAGCACATCATCATAGATGACTTTTAGCTCCGGGATTTCGGGGTTTGGGTTCTCGAAATCAATGACTGAGAAATATGTGATGAGACCGCCCCCTTTTTGTATGCTGTCCTCGACCACCATGCCGCCGATTTTGATCGGGTTGGCGCCCTGGATATAGAGGGGTGCCACGACATTGGACGGATTGACGAACAATTGTTTATTATCGCCTAGCGCTTGCAGCAGTAAAAACACGCCCGCTATAACGGCCAGAGCGCACAGCGCGAAAATGGTTAAACGACGATTTTGATGCTTTGGTGTCATTGGTCTTGTATATCTTTCTGGCTTATCCCGTAAGTGCGTGTTAGGAAATGCGCCAAAATAGCGCAGGTTTCGTTGAACCTGCTTATAGCCAGTTTGGGGAATTGAGTATAGATAAAAATTATGATCCAAACCGCTTCCCAACAAAAAACATCCATGCTCGCCGTCACGAACTTGTCCGTTAGTCGTGGTGAACGTTTGCTCATTGAAGACCTGTCATTTAGTCTGGAGCCGGGTGATACGCTTTGGGTGACGGGCAGTAATGGTATTGGCAAAACCACATTGTTGAAATGTATCTCTGGTCTGCTTAGACCTGAAACTGGGTCTATCTGTTGGCACGGCACGGACATATATATATATCCGCATTCCGGCACGGGCTATCAAGGCCATCATGATGGGCATAAGCCAAATTTGACCGCCCTAGAAAACCTGCAGTTTTGGCAATCTATTTATAGCTCTCCTGTGCCTGCGCAAGAGATATTGGAGAAAGTCGGCCTGTCCGCGCAAATGGATTTACGGGCCAAGAGCCTGTCGGCGGGCCAGTCCAGGCGGCTGTCCCTAGCGCGGCTTTTGATGAAACGGGCAAGCCTCTGGGTTCTTGATGAACCAGCCGCCGCACTGGATATTAAAGGGCAGAAAATCATTCAAACATTGGTTGCAGACCATGTGGCAAACGGCGGGTGCGCCGTAATAGCCTCCCACACCGCGCCCGAGAAAATCGGTGAACATACGCGGGTTTTGACCCTAAATGGTGCCGCAGATGCGTAAAATTAGCGGCATCATTGTTCGCGATATTTGCATTGCCCTGCGCTCGGGCGGTGCCTGGCTTATGGGTTTGGTGTTTTTTGCCGTATTTTTGTCCCTAAGCGCCATTGCGCTGGGCGGTGAGTTTAAAACACTTAGACCTCTGGCCCCTGCCCTGATCTGGTTGGCCGTGGTGTTTTCTCTGTTGTTCTCGTTCGAGCATTTGTTTGCTGACGACGCGGACGACGGCACACTTGAACATATAAAACTGTCCGGCATGTCCATGCACGCTTATGTGTTGGCCAAAATTTGCGCCCATTGGTTGCTCAGTATCTTGCCGCTTATATTGGCGCTACCTTTGGCTGGATTGTTGTTTGACATACCCGTGGCGCTGCTCGGCGGGTTGTTTATTTCCATACTTTTGGCCAGCCCGGCATTGGTGTGTTACGGGGCATTTTCCGGAGCTTGTCTGGTCGGCTTTAAGGGCGGCGGGTTTTTGCTGGTCTTGTTGACCATTCCGCTGGTGGTTCCCGTCTTGATATTTGCACTGGGCGGCGTCATAAGCTACGCAGACGCCGGGCTGTTGACGACAGAATTTCAAGCACTGCTCGGCATCAGCCTGATCGCATCCGCAATAGGCATTCCAGCCACTGCGGCGGCGCTGAACACGATTACGGAATAGGACACACATATGGGCGTGATAAGTTTTTTGGCGAACCCTTTGCGGTTTAAAAAGTTCGCCCGTGTGGCCGCGCCGATATTTGGTGTGCTAGCACTTGTGTTGATTGTCACAGGTATCTGGATCGGGCTTTGGCGCTCACCAGAAGATCAGCTCCAAGGCCACAGTGTGCGTATTATGTATGTGCATGTGCCCGCCGTATGGATCGGTATGATGGCCTATGCGGCCATGGCCCTGGCCAGCCTGTTCGCCTATATTTGGCGGCATCCCCTGTCCGATGAATTGGCCCGGGCCTGCGCCCTGCCCGGCGCGGCATTTACCGCGCTTGGCCTGCTCAGCGGTAGTTTATGGGGCAAAACCAGTTGGGGGACGTTTTGGCAATGGGACGGCCGCATGACATCAACCTTGATATTGTTGTTTTTGTTTATCGGCTATATGGCGGTGTGGGCTGGCACGCCGGACAAGCGCCGCGCCGCCCGCATTGCCGGGCTTGTGGCTATGGTTGGCTCGATCAATCTACCCATCATCAAATTTTCCGTGGACTGGTGGAATACCTTGCACCAGACATCATCCGTATCCATGCCGGACGCGCCGGGGCTTCCGCCCAGCAATTTACTGCCGCTTATGTTGATGACCTTTGGCTATTCATTTTTCTTTGGCTGGCTGGTATTGAGCCAGGTGCTTAATTCTATCAGCAAGGCGGGTGAACGGCGACAAAGACCCGCCGCCGCATCACCAACTATGGAGACATTGTGATGGATTTCATCCCTGATTTCGGTAAATCCGCTCTGTATGTCTGGTTGAGTTATGGTGTGTCGGTCACCGTGTTATTGGCCTTTACCGCCCACACATTGATACAAAATGCCAAGCGTAAAAAATGAACATCCGTAAGATTGCCAACAGCTTAGGGGATACTCCGTGCCAACGTCTGCTGACCATGATGGCTCGTCTGCGCGACCCGGAAACTGGCTGTCCTTGGGACGTAGAGCAAACTTTCAAGACCATTGCACCTTACACCATAGAAGAAGCCTATGAGGTCAATGATGCTATAGAACGCGGGCATATGGGCGATCTCAAAGAGGAACTTGGGGATTTATTGCTACAAGTGGTGTTCCATGCGCGCATGGCAGAAGAACAGGGCGAATTTGACTTTAACGCCATAAGTGATGCTCTGGTCGAGAAAATGATCGCCCGCCACCCCCATGTGTTTGGCGGCGCAGATGAACGCGACAGCGAAACACAGACAAAGGCTTGGGAATCCATGAAAGCCGAGGAGAGGGCCGAAAAATCCGGCGCGGTTGCATCTGCCCTGGACGGGGTGGCAAGCGCCCTGCCCGCTTTGATGCGGGCCGAAAAACTGCAAAAACGCGCCGCACGGGTCGGATTTGACTGGGCTGAAGCAAAGCAGGTTTTAGACAAAATCATTGAAGAAGCGGAAGAAATCACCGAGGCTCAAGCAGGCGGCGAATCGCAACACCGCATCCACGAGGAAGTCGGAGATTTAATCTTTGCCGTCACAAACCTGGCCCGAAAGCTCGGCGTAGACCCCGAACACGCCCTGCGCGACACCAACAAAAAATTCACCACCCGTTTCCACCATATGGAGCAAAACACGGACGCCGGACTGGAGACACTGTCTCTGGAACAGTTGGAAGAACTGTGGGTCGCGGCGAAGAGGTCTGGTGGTTAAGCCTTATCTCTATCAGTGATACTATAAAACCCAAGTTTTTGAGTTATGATTTTCCCCGCCAGCCCGTTACCCCTCACCTTGTTCCTCTCCCAAAAGGAGAGGAGACGTTTACACTACCTTTAGGGATTACAGAGTTTCATTGATAAAACTCTCGTAACTCTCTGGTGTAACAATTGAAAAGGGGTGTTGCCACACCGTCTCCTCTCCTTTTGGGAGAGGAACAAGGTGAGGGGTAATGGGCTTGAGAAGATATATTGAGTTTTCCGCAAAGACCGGGTGTCGAAAAAAATCTAAACAAACACCTGTGGGTGGTGGGTTTGTAGTTTTCCGTGGTCTACGGTCGTTAGTCTGACCTGCATTTTGCAATTGCCTTGTGCCAGAATATCCTCGCTTAGGACACTGCCGTGTTGATAGAGCCAGGCCCGGATGTGCATGTCTTTTGGCGTGATGGTCACATCGACAACCTGGTCGAATTTGGAGAGTTCGGTTTCTATGCTTTGAATAAGTTTATCCAAGCCAATATTTTTTGTGCAAGATACAGGGAAGGAGCTTTTCTTTTTACCTGCATTATCAAGCATTTCGTCGCGGATATTCGTGTCCAATAAATCAATTTTGTTCCAAACCTCTATGAGCGCCTGTTCATGACCTGGCCCGGCGCCTAATGTGTCCAGAATTTGCAAGACATCTTGTTTGTGCTGCTCGGTTAAGGGATCGGACATATCGCGCACATGGATGAGCAAATCGGCTTCTTTAACTTCCTCTAATGTGGCCCGAAATGCATCAACCAGATCTGTGGGCAAGTCGGAAATAAAACCAACCGTGTCCGACATAACCGCCTGTTGCCCGCTGGGCAGGGGCAGTATCCTGTGGGTGGTATCAAGGGTGGCGAACAGCATGTCTTTCACCAAAACGCCGCCTGTGGTCAAACGGTTAAACAAGGAAGATTTGCCTGCATTGGTATAGCCGACCAGAGCCACAACCCGCTCGGGGGCACGTCTGCGTTTGGTGCGTTGCAAAGCCCGGCGACGGCGGACCTGTTCCAAATCGCGGCCAAGTTTACCGATTTTATCAGCCAACATCCGGCGATCAGACTCGATTTGGGTCTCGCCCGGCCCGGCCAAGAAACCCTGGCCACCCCGTTGGCGCTCCAAATGCGTCCATGTTCGCACAAGTCTTGAGCGCTCATAACCAAGGCGGGCTAATTCGACCTGCAAACGGCCTTCTTTGGTCGCCGCTCTAAGGGCGAAAATCTCCAAAATCAAACCAGTGCGGTCAATGACCTTGGCGTTCCAGGTTTCCTCCAAATTTCTTTGTTGGATCGGAGCAATCGCCGCATTGATAACCACTAGATTGATATCATGCTCGGCGATTAACGCGGAAACTTCTTCTATCTTCCCACTGCCAAAATAACTGCCAGCTTTAATATCACGGACTGTCACTGGCAGGCTTGATTTAATCTCGACACCGAGCGCTTCGGCTAGGCCGACGGCTTCGGCTAGCTTTAATTCCGAAAATTCCACGCTCTCACGGCCCAAAACCGGGTGTAACACCAGTGCATGTTGGGGTTTTGCCTGAACTTCAATCATGTATTTCAATCATAGGCGTAACAATCAGTCATCAGCATCAGCATCCGCCTCGGCGTCAAATAGCTGAACTGGCTCGGACGGCATGATAGTGGATATAGCATGTTTATAGACAAGTTGTACCTGACCATCACGGCGCAATAGCACGCAAAAATTATCGAACCAGGTCACAACACCTTGAAGTTTAACCCCATTCATCAGAAATATAGTCAACGGTGTCCTTGCTTTACGAACCGAGTTTAAGAATGCATCTTGCAAATTTTGTTTTTTGTCACCAGACATATGTTTTTCCCATCATAATACACATAAATTCATGTCCCCCGCTTACCCTTACCTAATGCGCCTCCTAAAGGCAATGCAAGTTGAATATTGCCACACCGGCACTTTTTTTGTATTACTTCTCAATTCCGCCAAAATGACGGCGCAAGTAAGGCAAAAACGGCCAAAACTTCAATGCGCCCTAGCAACATTATGACAGTAAGAATCATTAATGATAGCACATTCATATCGCCATAAGCAATTTCAGGGTTTGTCGCCGCCAATAATGGCCCCGTGTTTGACAAAGCTGATGCGGAGGCGGATACGGCATGGGTGAAATCAAGACCTGATGCGCCCAAAGCGGTTATACCGAGGGCAAAAATCAATGTGTAGCCGAAAAAATACATCCAAATCGACAAAAACGCTTTATCTTCAACTGTGCGGCCCTGAAACTTTACCGGTTTAACCCGCAAAGGATGGCTCATGCGGTCAAGATCAGTTCGCAAATGCCTGAACAACAACAACATACGGATTATTTTTATGCCGCCTGCCGTTGACAAGGCAGAACCACCAATGAGCACCAAAGCAATGAGCAGACTGGCTGGTATCATATCTATACCAATTACATGGTAATCAAACCCAGTTGAACTTACCATGAAGACGGCTTCGATCATAACCGTATAAAGATGTGCCACACCAGTCGATAAAAACCCCGCTACCACTAAAATCATGGTAACAGCCAGAATTCCACGGTGTTCTACATTGGCGAACATAACCCGCAAGGCGCTTAAATTATGCCGGCGCAGGACATCCCACAACACAGATACGTTGGCCGCACCGAGCAAACAACTTACGGCTAGAACCAATGCACCAAAGCCCGAAACATAATCGGCTAAAATACCACTTCTAGGTACAAGCCCCCCCGTAGAAATCGAGGTAAGTGCCAAGCAGAATGCTTCAAAGCCAGGTGTTCCAGATATGATCAAAAAGTTGAAACAGAAAAAGCTAACCAATGCATAAAGCGCCATGATCATGCGACCAATGCTAAACAGGCGAGAAAATATTTCGCCTTTTTTCAATGTGAACAAGGTGGAGCGGTGCACGCCTATGCCCGTCAGGTTTAATGCCGCCAGTAGCACGACCGCGAATGTAGCGGCCATTACGCCGCCACTCCATTGCAACAAAGCCTGCCATAATATAAGGGACCGAGGTAAATCATCAGGGTTTAGGGTGGTCGCACCTGTGGTGGTGGTCGCGGAAGCAGCCTCAAAATAAGCGACGGCAAATGTAGGCACTTCGGGCAATGACAAATAGGGTAAGCACGTCGCAAGTGGTATCAACAGCCAAAATGCCACCAGAAACAACATTGCGTCGCGGGTACTTTCGCGGGTCGGGGCATTTTGCCCAATAAACGCGATTATCAGCCCGATCATACCTATGATGAAGCCCACAAGCAAAAACATCCGGGCCTGGGCAAGTTCTCCAAACAAAAATCCACCAAGGCCCGTGACAAACATAAGCACGGCATAGTAAATCAGTGCATAGCCCAACCAAAGCAAAATTCGCGAAAACGCCATATATCAACTCTAATCAAAAATAATCCGCACTGACACGAAACAAATTCTCTACATGCTTTAAAGCAGATTTATCTGCCAACAGCACGACATGATCGCGTGTGAGGATCGTCAAATCAGGTGTGGGTTTCAGCACATCACCGGCACGAATAATCGCGCCGATAACAATGTCGTCCGGGATTGTTGCTTCTGCCAGTGTTTTACCTGCCAATGGGGAGGTATCGAGAACCTCACCCTCCATGACTTCCGCCGCCCCGCCTTCCAGAGCAAAGACATCTAAAATACGCCCCTTGCGGACATGACGTAATATTGACGATACGGTTGTAGCTCGCGGATCAATAATCATATCAATATCCAGGGACGACTTTATATCTAACAAAGACACATCATTGACCAGGCTAAACACCTGGGCATCCCCCATAGATTTTGCCATAATGCCGGCCAGGATATTGGTTTTATCGTCATTGGTCAGGCACAAAACCCCCTGTGCATCACGCACGCCCGCCTCCTCTTGTACGGCGGCACTTAACGCATCACCGCACAGGACAACCGTATGATCAAGCATGTCGGCAACAGCTTCGGCTTTAGCTTTGTCAGCTTCCACCACCCGCACCCGGACGCCGGTAACTTTTTCCAATTCTTTTGCGACATAAGCCCCGACATTGCCGCCCCCAAAGATCACCACATAGCGGGCTTTTTCTTCATCACTGCCAATAATGTCGAGCAATCTCCCCGCATGGGCAGCCTCGACAACAAAATATACCTCATCATCAATTGCCAATTGATCGTCCGGGTCTGGCGCGAAAAACTGCCTGTCGCGAAACACGCCTACTATGGTGGCATTTAGGTCTGGAAACAACTCACCGACCTGGCGGATAGGCATGTTGATTATGGGGCAGTCCTCATCCACCTTGATGCCGATCAATTGCACAAGCCCGCCCGCGAACGGAACCACATCAAAGGCGCCGGGCGTATTTAACCGGCGCAGCACGGCCTTGCCAATTTCTATCTCGGGAGAAATAATAATATCAATTGGCATGTTTTCACGCGTGTACAAATCCCGCCATGTATCCTTGAGATAGTCCTGGGCACGCACCCGCGCAATTTTCATGGGTGTTCCAAACAGCGAATGACTAACTTGGCACGCGACCATATTGACTTCGTCTGAATAGGTCACGGCAATGATCATATCAGCCGATTCCGCCCCAGCCAGCTTGAGTATGCTCGGGTGCGATCCGTGTCCGATAATACCGCGCACATCAAGTTCTGTCGAAATTGTTTGAACCAGATCTGCCGAAATATCGACAACAGTCACAGAATTATTCTCAGCCGCCAGCCGTCTTGCAATCCCGTAACCGACACGGCCAGCACCGCAAATAATAATATCCATTGCTATTCCCCTCTAGATGCATTCGACTTTGACGCCGAATCTATACCTAAAGACTTTAATTTTCTGTGCAAAGCGGATCTTTCCATACCAACAAATGCAGCCGTGCGCGATATATTACCGCCAAATCGTTCGATTTGCACCTGTAAATATTCCCGTTCAAAATGTTCACGGGCGCTCCGCAAGGGCATTGATATCACGCGGTCATTGTCTGATGAGCCACTTGCCTGGCGAACTACAGATACTTCTTCGGGTAAAGACGCCAAAGTAATTGGCTGACTTGGATCACCAGTAGCTAGAATCAACAATCTTTCAACATTATTCTTCAATTGCCTGACATTCCCTGGCCAGCCGTAAGCTTGCAATGCAGCCATGGCATCTTCACCAATCTCGCGGGCGGGTAAACCCGTTGATAGTGTTATTTTTTTTATGAAATAGTCAACCAGATCGGGAATATCTTCCCGACGATCCATCAAAGCCGGGGCTTCAAGCGGCATTACATTTAGGCGGTGATATAGGTCTTCACGAAACCGCCCTAACTGTGTTTCTCGTTCCAAATCGCGTGAGGTTGATGTGATGATACGTACGTCAACCTGCACGTCCTTTTGTCCGCCAACACGTTGAAAACGCTGATTGACCAATAAGCGCAATAACTTGCTTTGGGTTTCACGCGGCATGTCAGCTACCTCGTCCAAATAAAGCGTACCAAAATGCGCCCGCTCCAAAAGCCCGGTTTTAAAAGTAGTGCCTTGCGCATTCTCAACACCGAACAGTTCTTCTTCCACTCTCTCAGGCACCATAGACGCTGCATTGACGGTTCGAAACGGGCCGTTTGCTCTGTCTGATTTACCGTGCAGAAGCCGTGCAATCAGCTCTTTCCCTGCCCCTGATGGCCCCGAAATCAAAACCCGGCTGTTGGTGGGGGCAACCCGGTCAATTTTTTGCCGGAGCTGGCAAATTATAGATGAGCGCCCAATAAGGCTTTCTTCATGGGCGGCCCGTCCCTTTAACTCTGCATTTTCTTGCCGTAATTGCGTAGCTTCCAAGGCCCGTTTGGCAGTAATCAAAAGCTTCTCGCTTTGGAACGGTTTGACGATATAATCATATGCGCCTTTTCGAATGGCTGCTACTGCGGTTTCAACCGTACCGTGACCACTAATGATTATAATGGGAATATCCGGGTCAGTTTTTTTGAACACATCCATTAATTCAATACCGTCCATATCCGAACCTTTGAGCCAAACATCCATAATCACAAGGGAAGGTTTGCGGGAGCGAAACTCTGCGAGAGCTTGCTCACTGCCGTCAGCTTCACGTACAGGATGACCATCATCAGATAGTATCCCGGCAATCAAATGCCTGATATCATCTTCATCTTCAACAACAAGTATTTCAAAGCTCATGATTTCGTATCTCCAGTGGTGAAAGAAGTTTTATGGGCATCAGGCAATTGCGGGATAATTTCATCGCTAACACGGGGCAAACAAATGCGCACATGCGCGCCAGCATCACCACCGTTTTTTTGAGTGTCTGCAAGCAATTTTAACACCCCTCCGTGGTCTTCAGCTATGCGTTTGACAATGGCAAGTCCCAGCCCCGAACCCTCGTCTCTGGTTGTCATATAAGGCTCCAGAAGACGGTCTTTGTCCTGAAGGGGCCAGCCTTGGCCATTGTCCGTGATGTTGATACAGACCATATCTCCGTCCAAATTGACTTCGGTGATGATAACCCCATCCAGCTTTTCATGCCCGGAAGCGTCCAGGCGCCTGGAAATAGCCTCTGCGGCATTTTTATAGATATTCGTCAAGGCTTGGGAGATCAGGCGTTCATCGCACAAAATATCGGCATTGGACGCAAGCGTTTTTTCAAATTCAAATTTTATATCCGGAAATGTCACGCGCTGGGCAAACAATGTATCCCTCAGAAGATCATCCAATTTCACTGCTTGCAAGATTGGAGCAGGCATGCGGGCAAATGCAGAGAATTCATCGACCATACGGCCTAAATTAGCGACTTGCCGGATAATAGTTTGCGTACAATTGGTAAAGACATCAGGGTCAGAACTGATTTCGGATTTATACTTTTTCTCCAACCTCTCGGCAGATAGCTGAATAGGGGTCAGCGGGTTTTTAATCTCGTGGGCAATACGGCGCGCCACCTCGCGCCAGGCGGAATGCCTTTGCGCCGCGACCAAACGGGTGATGTCATCAAAAGTAATCACCCATCCTGTATCAGGCTGATTGCCCTTATAGGCGGAAACGCGAACATCAAGTTTTTTAGTGCCGTGGGGCGTTTCCAAATTCACCTGATCTTCCGCCCTGTTGCCAATATCATCTTTTGCGGTACTAAATGCCGGTAGAAACCCTGCCAACACACTGGATAAAGGTGAACCGACGACCTCCCCGGCTCTAAGTCCCAATAAAGTCTCTGCCGAAGTATTGATAACCGTAATTTTGCCCTCGGGGGTCAGCCCGATCACGCCCGCGCTTACCCCGGACAAGACGGCCTCGGAAAATTCCCGGCGCTGTTCCGAAATATCATGCTCAAGCACCAAGTCCTGACGCTGGGTGTGCAATTGCAAAGTCATGCGGTTAAAGGCATTTGCAAGATCCGCTATCTCGTCCCAAACACCAGTGACATTGACCCGCGTTGTTAAATTTCCAGAACGAACTTTTTCTGCCGCATTGACCATTTCGCCTAAAGGGCGGACGATACGGTTCGCCAGCAACATACTCAGCCATATGGCGGCAAAGAATATGAGAAGCGCAGCCTCGATATAGGTCAGTAAAAACACGCCGTTTAATGTCCTGGCGTTACCTGAATATTTAAGAAGAGCCGTCTCGACCTCATCAATGCTATCAATATTTTTTAAAAGACCCGTGCGTAGATATCGACCCGTGTACAAATACGCGTCCCTATAGTTTTCCAATTTGTACAAAGCCACCAGTAAATCTATATCATTACGGCTGGTTATGGTCATAGAGCCTTCTTTAGCCCGGCTCATGGCTTCGTCGCTAGGCAGAACATAGCTTGGTGATTGAGGGCCCTCGGCTTGCGCCAGTATTCGGCCATCACCGTCAATGACATAAACCACGGGAAACTCCCGGAACACGGCCTGGCTGATCAGAAAAGCCGTATAGGTAATTCTGTTGGGCAGTTGTGCTTCCGCCCGGTTTAAATCGTCAGCGATTTCATAAACGCCTTGAGAAATCTCGTTTATCTCTTCACTCAAATAAGCGTTCGATACCACGCGAGCATTTTTCATGGTTTCGCGGACTGTAGGCCCAAAAATATCACTGATATTTCGGCTCATAAGCGCCGTGAAAAACATGCCCACCAAAATAGCTGGAACCAAAGTAGCTAGCGAAAAAATCAGGATGAAACGCCGGTGTAAATAGGGCGCACTGCGCCCGGCCTCGGATTTAATAAAAACCCTACCCAAGCGGAGAAAAACGTAAACGCCTAAGCCCAAAATCAAAATCAGATTGATCTGCAAAACCGGCAAAGCCGCAGTCGCCTGCACTTCATCACCAGACAATGCCATGAGAGCGCCTATGCCTGTCATCGCCGCAGCGACAGCAAAAAGCACAACAAACACGGCCATACGGAGCACTTTCGGTGCCCAAGTTTTCCGATTTTGACTGTTGTCGCTGTCGCTCATTGTTCTAAATTTATCACAGTGTTGCAAAACTTCAACACATTTAGTCCGTAAATTTCCGCAATTTAGTCCGCAAGGTATTGCGGTGAATTCCGAGTAAATCTGCGGCTTTGGAATTATTACCACCTGTTAGCCGCAAGGCCTCGGCAAACATCGGCTTTTCGAGCCACTCCAACGCCTGTTCATAGGGGGAAGTTTCAGGTTTTATCGTGTCCCCTTCCCCTAAATAAGCTTGGCG
This sequence comes from Robiginitomaculum sp., assembly GCA_016765135.1. GTDB lineage: Bacteria > Pseudomonadota > Alphaproteobacteria > Caulobacterales > Maricaulaceae > Robiginitomaculum_A. The sequence goes on along the minus strand of JAESQN010000012.1, from coordinate 5,725 downwards.
CAGCAACTCCGTACAGGCGGCTTCAATATTGATAATATGCGCCTCTTGCGCTTTTGTAGGCTCACCCGTTCTCAACATTTGATCAACGATTTCCGCACCTATTGATTGGTCAGAAAATTGTAGGGCCAACACCTGCATCAAGCTGCGCAATTCCCGCACATTCCCGGGCCATTTATGAGCCTTCAGGCGCGCTAACCCGGCTTTATGTATGGTTTTTTGCCCCGTCGGGCGCACCTGCTCAAAGAAATACAGAGCTAATTCTGCTATATCTTCCGCTCGCTCGCACAAAGGCGGTACATATATCTGCCCGCCCATTAAATGCGACAGTAAATCAGCTCGTATATTGCCCCGCATATCGTTGTGCGTTTGTAAAGTTTTGAAAGCCTCATCACTGGTGACGATTACCCGAAATTTCTCCCCAATAGATCGCAGTTCATTTTGCTCCAAAACCGTCAATAATACCGCTTGCCCTTCGTTTGAAAGCTCATGCAAACGATCAACGAACAAATCTCCCTTTTTTACTTTATCCAATATTTCGCTCTTGTGCATATCACCGTCAAAGCGCAAAAAATTGAAATCCGACCTCGCGCCCGCGTCATGAACGCACTGGGCAGTGAGGCTTTTCCCTGCGCCGACATCCCCCCAGATAAACACTGGAATGTTTCCGGACGCATAATCGGAAATTGCGCGAAATACAGGCTGCATCACTTTGGATTTTCCGATCATTTGATCCGGAGCGGGTGTTTTGGCTATTTGGGGTACTGCTTGATTATCCAGTGCCCGCTCGATAGTTTTTTGTAAACCCGGTAGATCAAACGGCTTGGGAATATATTCAAAAACCCCGGCCTGCCTGGATTTTAAGGCTGTGACCATACGTGTATTGGCGCTGATGACGATAATCGGCAAATCTGGCCTGACGGTTTTAAGCTCTGGCACAAATTTGAAAATTTCTTCCGCGCCCATATGTACATCGGTCAGTATGAGGTCGCCCTCGCCCGCCTTCGCCCATTTCAGAAGTGTTTGGGGATTGTCGGTTGCTTTAACGCCGTAGCCAGCACGAGTAAGATACTTACTGAGCACGAAACGAATACCGGCATCATCATCCGCTAATAAGATGTTGTATTTCATATGGTTATCTTTGTTTTCTATTGTGATTTTTGGTGGGGAGCAAAACGGAAAAAACTGTTTTACCTGGCACCGAAGTGAATTCCACCAATCCACCATGTTCATGTGTGATTTTTGAAACCAGGGCCAATCCAAGCCCGTGGCCATTGGCTTTTGCGGTAACAAACGGTTGAAAAATCCGGTTTTCCAGCCCAGGTGCAATCCCTTCACCATTGTCAGTTACACGGATTTCCACCGGCAAGACGTAACGCTCCCCGAAACGGTCTCTCTTATGAATGCCAGCACGGTAGACGGTTTGAATGTCGATATGTCCGGTATTACGGCCTTGTACGGCATCAACGGCATTGGCCAGCAGGTTGATGACCACCTGCATAAGCTGGTCAGCATCTCCGTAAACATCAGGTAAAGACGGATCGTAAATTTCTGTAAATTTTATGTTGCGGTTATCTGCATTTTGAAACAACAGGTACGCTTTGCGCAAAACCGTATGAATATTGAACTGCTCAAAGTTGGCATCTGCACTATCTCCGAAGCTTTCCATTTTATCTGCCAAACGCCCGATACGCCCAACTTCGGATTTTATTAAGTCCGTGATTTCCAAATCTGCTTTATCGCTGAGGCCCGTTTCCAACAATTGCGCTGCACCGTAAATACCTGCCAACGGGTTTTTTAACTCATGGGCCAACATCCGGCCCAACATGGAAATCGCCTGACCTTGCTGTTCTTCATTCTCTGTCGCTCCTCGCTTTTGTTGCGGGCTCAACACCAGGGCAACCCCTGTCCCGCTCGGAAAAACCAGATATGACCAGTCCGCGCCCGCACCGCCAATAATATGAATATGAATATCCCGACCGCGTAACGTCTCCCCGGACATGGCACAGGTACTGATGGCCCGCTCAAGTGCGCCCAGGCCGGGCGCAAGTTCAGCCAATACCGTGCCCTTTAATTTGCTAAAGCCCCCCCTCAGCCAGTTTTCCCCGGCGCGGTTTAGCCATTGTAAAGTCAAATCACCGGGCAAAGTCAAATCACCAGCCTCAAACACCAATACCGGGTCGGGTAAATCCTCAATCATAGCCATAGTGTTTTTTGGCTCCCTCATGCGGCAACCCGCAATGTTTCAGGCGCCAGATAAATTTGCTCTAGCATCTCTAGCACGGCCGTTTCATCGTTCAGGCGGCATATTTGTGCGCGGATTGCACTGCGCACATTGTCAGGTATGTCGACGGGAGCATGTTCCACATATCCCGCCAGATGCTTGCGTGCAGTCCGCAGACCCAACTTCAGCCCGTAAAACTCCAAAATATCGCAGTAATGATCCCGCGCCGCCTCAAATGCGGCTTGTGGAGTAATCGCCGTATGGGGCATGTCTGATAGTGCAGCCATAATCTCCGCTGTGCGCCACGGTGCGCCGACCAACCCGCGCCCAAGCATAACACCATCCGCACCGGATTTTTCCAGAGCGGCGAGGGCCGTATCCGGACTTTGGATATCGCCATTGACAATCACAGGAATGCTCACTGCGTTTTTCACGGCCCTGACCGCCGCCCAATCAGCATGACCTTTATAAAATTGACACCGTGTGCGGCCATGAACAACGACCATCTGTATGCCAGCATCTTGCGCACGGCGGGCAAGTTCTGGCGCATTTATTGTGTCCCAATCCCAACCCAGGCGCATTTTTAACGTCACGGGCGTTTGTACGGCACCAATCGTGGCCTCGACCAGGGTAAGCGCATGATCCAAATCTCGCATCAGCGCCGAGCCTGACAAACCGCTTGTCACCCGTCTGGCCGGACACCCCATATTTATGTCTATGATCTGGGCACCCATATCCTGGGCTCTGCGCGCCCCCTCACCCATCCATTTTGCTTCGCGGCCCACAAGCTGGATGGCCAGCGGGTCAATCTCACCGCTCCCGGCCGTTTTGCGCATTGACGCCGGGTCGCCTTTGCCCAAATACTCGCTGGCGATCATTTCGGACATAACAAGACCAGGACCAAACTTTTGCGCGACCCGCCGAAACGGTAAGTCCGAAATGCCGGACATAGGCGCGACCAATACATTGGACACCAACTTGTTCTTGCCGATTTGAATTTGTGCGTTCATAGTTTGGCTTTAACGGGAAAATATCAATTGCACAATAATTCATCACCAAAATCGACAAAAATAGCTGTAGTCATTGTTGCCGCAGGACGCGGAAGCCGTGCAGGCGCGGGCCTGCCCAAACAATATCGGGATTTAAACGGGCAAGTGGTATTAGCCCGAACGCTGGCCTGCTTCGCAGGTTATGCACGGGTCGTGGTGGCTATCCACCCAGATGACAAGGAACTTTTCGAGCAAGCTTGCTTAGGTATTGGAGATGATATCCAATATGTTGAAGGCGGCGCCACCCGCACGGCATCTGTCAAAGCGGCTCTGGAAGCGCACCGCCCATATGCTCCGGATATTGTCCTGATCCACGACGGGGCGCGGCCATTTTTACAAACGCAAACCATCGACCATGTATTAAGCGGGTTGCAAGACTATCAGGCCGTTGTTCCGGCTTTACCCATTGTTGACGCGGTCAAATCACTGGACGGCTCACCCGTTAACCGCGACGGATTAAGGCGTGTGCAGACGCCACAAGGGTTTCACTTCACCAAAATCATGCAAGCCTATGATAATATTGATGATGATGCAGATTTAGCTGACGATATTGAAGTGGCTAGACAAGCGGGCCTGACCATTGGGTTTTGTAAAGGTGACAGTGGCAATATTAAACTTACCTGGGAGGAGGACTTTATGAAGACTATACCCATGATCAACATCACTGGGAGCGGCTATGATGTCCACCAGATTTGCCCTGGTAAATCCCTATTTTTGTGCGGCGTTGAGATACAAGCGGGTTTCGCCCTTAAAGGCCACAGCGATGCGGATGTCGGGCTACATGCCCTTACCGATGCCCTGCTCGGGACGATAGCGGCTGGTGACATAGGCGATCATTTCCCACCCTCCGACCCAAAATGGAAGGGGGCAAATTCTACGGTGTTCTTGGAACATGCCGTCAAATTGATTGTCAGCAAAGGCGGGATAATCGACCATGTTGATGTAACGCTGATCTGTGAGCAACCAAAGATCAAACCCCACCGCACCGATATGCGGTCATGTATCGCAAAGACTTTGCGCATTCCTCTAGACAGGGTTAGCGTTAAAGCCACCACCACAGAAGGCCTTGGGCCTATGGGGCGGGGCGAAGGCATTGCCGCTCAAGCTACTGCCAGTGTTCGTGTGCCTCTATGAAAAAGCTGGAACAAGACATCAAAAGCAATGCGCAAGAGCTGGTCAAATTGGCCCGCGCCGCCAATATCACGGTTAGCACGGCAGAAAGCTGCACGGGCGGCGGCATAGGCGCGGCCATCACTGCCGTTTCAGGTGCTTCACAGGTTTTTCAAGGCGGTATCATAGCCTACGCGAATTCCGTAAAAATCAAGAACTTATATGTATCCCCTCGTCTAATAGAACAACACGGCGCTGTCAGCAAAGCCGTCGCCATAGCTATGGCCGAGGGTGCAAATGAAGCCCTGAATACGGGCATAGCCGTATCCGTCACCGGCATAGCTGGCCCGGCAGGAGGCACTGCTAATAAACCCGTAGGCACAGTCTGGATTGGCCTGGCGCAAAAAGGACAAGCGACCCAAGTAAACCACTTCGAATTTGTTGATAATGCCCGGGAAAGCATACGCACAAACACCATTAACGAAGCTCTGAAGCTATTATGTGCAGCCCTTCAAGCCAAAACAGGTTAAAACAGGTTAAAACATTCTGCATTCAAGGTGCGCCCGTTCGATAGAAACTGAAGTTTATCAACTAATACCCCTTGCGGCTTCACACATTTTATGTATTTTCACGCAACTATTTCGCTACAGCTTGCGAAATATGTACCAATTAGAAATTAGTCGCTAAATAAAGAGTCCGTTCGTCAAGACACCCAATAACGCCGCAGTAGCTCAGGGGTAGAGCGCATCATTGGTAATGATGAGGTCGGGAGTTCAATTCTCCCTTGCGGCACCAGTTTCCATAGTTATTTCAATAACATAGAGGTGGGTTACTTTCAAGGAAAATTTGAATTTTGTGCCAGTAAGCAAATAGTAAGCAGATTGACTTTTGTATTAGGGATAGCGTGCATTGATCCACGATGCTACGAAATGATAAATCACACGAAAAAGGCCCGCCACTCATATAGCAAGCCTTTCATATCTCGTGTACTAATTTTGGAGTAACGCCTTCTTATATCCACTAAAAACGCTCTGATTGATCTACAACTCTATCATGTACAACTGAGTGAACGGCATTTTATGTAGGTTTTCAGGTCTTTCTGGCTGTACCTAACAGCCCTACCCATTTTGATAAAGATGGGCCCCTCGCCCAGACACCTCCATTTATTTAGAGTTGATACTGCCAGCCCTAAATAATTAGCAGCTTGCTCAACTGTCTGAGGTGCTCCCCAATAATTGGACAGTTTTCGACCTTTTTTAAGCTACACTTTGTATCATCTGGTCGGTTTCCATTTCTTGTCTGTTCTGCCAATAGGCATTGTCCGGTGTCAAGCCCTTATGGGCGG
>JAESQN010000011.1 GCA_016765135.1 Robiginitomaculum sp. | reverse complement strand
TTGCTCGGCTCCGAGCTGCTTATACTGCGCCCAAGAGTGTGGGAGATAGGCGGGAGAAAAAACCTGATGCGGAACGCAGGGACAAGCCGCGCTCATACAAGCCGCGCATTGGCAAACCCTTTGCTCTGGTCAGGCTGTCGGAGGTTGAAAAACTGCTCCCGTTTCGGCCCCGTTGGCCGCGCAATATACGTCCGGTATTCTCTAGCGGCACCGGAAACTTGCGACATGCGGCGCGTTTGGCGTGTACTGAACATGCGAATAAACCGCACCCGGCACGCCCCGTGCACCCGCAAAAACCAATAAGGTTTTTCCCCTCAGAGCTGGGCATAAAAACCCGGGAACCGGAAGCCGAACAGGTGGCGCAAAAATATGGTGAAAAACCGCCACCGGAAATATCTGGTGAACCAAGCCAAACGCAGCCCGACAAACAAGGCACTGGCCCGGAAAACCCCCGACCACAAAAACCACCCTAAACTACGGCTAAAAGCCCGGCCTTTTCGATTTTAGTAAAGATAGTGGGTAAAGGAAAACGGGGTGAAGTGCGTGCGGTTAAATTTGTGTGGGTAAATTATTCAGAGATGCGCAAGCCTCCTGATAAATAACACACATAAGGCGTTTTGTTTAGTCGTCTTTAACCAATTCACCGCACACTGAAATTCGATTTATAGTCCCGGATTCGTTATGTATACTGCTGAACGTCATTTTGTCACCACTGCCCAGGAACATCTGCGCCAGTTGATGAATTCCGGGTGTGATGCGCCTACGGCTTTGCACGGGATTAAACAAAAAGCCATGCCGCTCAAAGCCCGCGCCATTTATCGGGCGGCTTTGTTATGTGAAGATGTATTGGCGCGTAGCGGTACACATTCGGATACTAAATTCCAAACCTCGCTGGCGCGCCTTAATAAATTGCTGGGCCTGTATGAAAACGGCTTGTTCGAAATAGATCCAGAATTTAAAGCTTTGCAATCGGGGCAAGCCGCATCTCCCGTAACATCTCCCGCATCTGGGCCTGTATCTGGGCCTGCATCTAGGAAAATTATAGAACTATTAGATGCGGCCAATGAAAATGCGGCGCAAATCCTTACGCCTTTATTGCGCTTGGTGCGCGAAGACGGACAAAAATCCGCCCAAAAATCTGCATTGAAATTCCTCACTCAGTATGACGGTAGTCATTCTTCAGTGTTGCAAGACACCTCCGAAAACAGAACGCCCGAAATTCGTTTTGAAACCATGATGGGACGGATTACCAATCGTGTATTAAGCGAAGCCCGCTTAAACGCCAAAGGCATAAGTATCTCCTATGCAGCGGATTTCGACAGTGTTGATGTAAGCCTTGCCAAACCATTACAGGCCCTGTTGGAGCAGATTTGCCTAGGCATTGTTCGCGTTGGTCTGGTGGACGAACCCGGTGCAAATAATGACCCAAAACGGGTTTGGCAAATCTCGGTGACAGGCAAAGGGCAAGGACACACAAATCTTATCTCGGTAAGCTGGCCCGGATATGCTTTGGCCAGAAAAGAACATACGGGATTGGTCGAGGCTATAGCAAGATTTCAAGCTTTAGGTGGCCAAACAAACCACAAGGCTCGCAAAGGTGCTGACCGGGATGCCCTGCACGGTATCGACACCGGGCTGGACATTCAAAGCTTGGAAATAACTAGCCCATTAAAAATCCCGGGAAAGAGCCAAATCTCGCACAATGCTAACAAGGCTGATAAGCCGGTAAACAGAGAAAATACCAATAAAGGGCAGGCCGTTTCTTTCGCGCCGGCCGTAAATATGTGAAAGATGTTATGAACACTACCACAAAAACATGTTTAATAGTCGATGACAGCAAGATGATCCGCAGGGTCGCAACCCGGATATTGCGCGATTTGCAGTTTGAGCCGAGCGAAGCTGGGGATGGTCGCGAAGCTATGGAAATGTGCAGAGCCTCCATGCCCGATGCGATTTTACTAGATTGGAACATGCCGGTAATGGACGGTTTGTCTTTTCTAAAGGCGCTGCGCAGCACGAACGGCGGTACCAAGCCTGTTGTGGTATTTTGCACGGCGGAACGAGACGTCATTAAAATCGCCGAAGCATTGGACGCGGGGGCGGATGAATATGTCATGAAACCATTTGATTCCGATATTTTGGAATCAAAATTCTCCGAGGTCGGCCTGCTAGGTTGACCAATAACAGGCTGATAAATAATGAGCGGATCACTTTCCCTTAAACCTTCCTACTATGAAGCGCTTAAACGGCTTACGGCCGAGCTTGTGGGTGTCAAGCTTGGCGATGACCATACATTTTTGGTGGAAACCAGATTGGCGACAATGGCCCGAAAGGAAGGGTTTGAAAACTTGTCCCAGATGGTTGACGAGCTGTTTTCTCGCGGCCAAACCCGTTTGGCCATTCATGTGGTCACGGCTTTGCTGGAACGGGCCACCAGTTTCTTTGATGGGCGGGCAGGATATGAAGCAATGGGTGATATTCTTCTGCCCAAATTACACCCGCTTTACCGGGGCGGGTCGGTTCGGATTTTATCCTATGGGTGCTCCAGTGGCCAGGAAATTTATTCCGCCGCAATCCTTGCTGACAAGCTCAAGCATGTTTTGCCGGACATGGACATCGTCCTTACGGGTGTTGACTATCCGTCCCAAGCGTTGGAGCGGGCAAAAGCCGGGCGGTTTACACATTTTGAGGTTCAGCGCGGATTGCCTATTCGCCACCTGATTAAGTATTTTGACAAGGACGGCGAAGACTGGGTGGTGAAGCGAAGTTTGCGCAACAGAATAACCTTTATTGATCACAATTTATTGGCAGATATCGACCAACTTGGTACCCACCAAATTGTTATGTTCAGGGGGAGGCTTGGGCAATTTACCACCCCGGCCCGCATTCGTATTTTGCGCGGCTTGGGAAGATTGGTCAGCGCAAATGGATATTTGATGCTTGGTAGCCACGAGAAACTGGACGATATGAACTTTGGTTTTGAGCGCGAAATGGTGGCACCTGGATGTTATCAAAAAAGCCAAAAGCAATATATACCTGAACCAGACATTCAAGACAGTTTGCAAGAACAAACTGACCAAGAGCGGGCAATCAACAACACCGCATAATAAACCTTCCCGGTTTTCCTGTCAAAAGCCGCCAAACCATGCTATGGTACGGTCAAGCTTTGTCAGGAGATAGAAATGCATACCCGAATTATTACAATAATCGTTGTCAGCATTGGTTTTTTGCTTGGTGCTTTTCAAACGGCATCCGCCCAGTCTTTGGTGATTGGCGACGGCGGCGCCCAAGAGTGCTATTATAGCGTAAAGCATGGCGATCCGGGGCGAGCGTCCAGCATAAAAAACTGCAAAGAAGCCCTGCGTGATCCTAATTTGTCCGTGCAAGATGAAGCCGCCACCCATGTTAACCTTGGCATATTGTTGATGCGCACAAAAGACTTTGCCGCAGCTCGTGATCAATACGAAAAGGCATTGTCCATGCGCTCGGACTTGCCGGAAGCCCACATAAATTATGCCGCAAATCTGATATATCTTGGCGATTATAGCCAGGCTATTAAATCCGCCACCACCAGTATTGAACTGGGCACAAAGAAAATGCCCGAAGCCTTGTTTAACCGGGCCATGGCCTATGACAATTTAAAGCGCTATAATGAAGCCTATGCGGATCTCAAAAAGGCTTTGAAACTACGGCCAAATTGGCCGCCAGCCCTGTCGGCTATCGCAAATTATGAGGTCGCGCCGCAAACCAAACAACAAGGTTGATGCGGCACTACGGCCAAATGCTCGTAATTGTTGGGTGAGCATTTTTTGCGAAACTTTCCCGAATAAAAGAAATTATATTATGAATATAGATGTATTACACAGGAATAGCCTACCTCTGGGCGGGTTTGCAGGTTTGAAGGAACACCGCCTTGTGGTGGATAAACGTGTTGGTGGTAACAGCAATACATGGGACGGGCTTGGTAATTTTGTCTATTTGGCGGACGCACGTTTCTTGCCCAAAGGCGAAACAACAATGCACACCCACAAAGAAATAGACGTTATCTCTGTTCTCGTCGAGGGCCGCATTAGCCATGAAGGCTCCCTGGAAAATGGCCGGTCAATGGCGGCAGGGCAGGCGCAAGCCCAGCGCGCAGGCGGCGAAGGATTTAGTCATAACGAAATCAATCCGGACGATAAAGAAAACCGGATGATACAGCTTTGGGTCTTACCCGAAACTCCCGGTCAACCAGCTGGTTATAAATTTTACGACCTGGAGCAAGACAAGGTAACCCGCATTTACGGTGGCCTTGCCAACCAGAACAAAACACTCGACAGTCATACGGTAATAGAGGTCGGGATGTTGTCCGCAGGTCAAAACGTATTGCTAACGGGCGAGTTTTTAGCCTATATTTCCAGTGGAGGCGGGGATTTGAGTGGTAAGGCTATAAAGGACGGTGACCTAATACGTGGTTCAAGTTTAAATTTTGAAGCAACTTATGATGATACACAAGTGATTATCATTAGAGTAGAATAAGGTTGCCCTTAATCCTCAGCCTTAATTCCCAACCTAATTCCCAACCTAATTCTCAGTTAGGGGCGAGATCATGTTGAGTAGGCCTTTGGCTGAGTTTTGGTCGAATTTGAAACGGAATTTCAAGTATAAACCTTTTTGGGCGTATTCGGCTTCAGCAAAATCGCGCTCTCTATAACCAACAACATTATAACCAAGGCTGAACCAGACATTGTCCACTGGCGACAGGCCGATAGATGGGCCGTAGGCATAGCTTGTTGTGTTGGTGCCTTGGTCAATCAACACGGAACCATGTAGGCCAATATCAATTTTCTCGGTAACATCGAAACGGGTTTCTGCCCCAAGCAAATGACTAACACCACTAAGTTTATTGCCGTCAAATTCGCTCTGGACATATTTTATGCCGTAATTACCAGCTACCTGCCAACGATCAGAGATCATTTTGTTGGCGGTGAAATTATTGACTACTTTTGTGGTTTTCGTGCCTGATAGACCGTTCTCATGTCTAATGTCCAACCGGTTAAGAAACACTATGCCATTATCCTTTGGCCGCCAAGCAGCACCGATGCGGCCATCTATACGGTTGGATTTACCAGTTGTTGGAATTGTGACATTGGATATGGCAGATGCGCCATTGCCCTGGTCGCGGAAATTGGCCCGCACTGCACCGGCAAAGGACAGGGTTTCAGACACTTCTCTAGCGGCGGCAAAGCTGGCAATATAATTATTTGAATTTGCAGCTTCACGGGCTTCCAGCCGTCCTGACATGCTGGCTTTGCCTGTACGGTAGCCAAGTCCCACATAGGCGGCTGTAAAAGCTTCATTGTTCTCAAAGCCCGAAACGGCAGCGTCTGGCGCGACTTGAGAGAGGGTGTTATTAGTACCTGAGAGCATACGCCTGTTTGCCAAGCCAAAAGACGTACTCCATTTTTCATCGATCTGAAATTGCTGATCTAGGCCAATCGTCGCGCCGATACGCCGTCCGCTATCAGATGTGACCATGTCAGAACCAGCCTTTAACTCGGTGCCAGCCCACGGCGCATAGGTAACGCCAATAGCTGTATTTTGGCCACTATTGCGTTCACCGCCCAAAATATCGTGGGTGACCCGAACACTGGCTTTTTCGGTCAGTGTTTTTTCTACTGATAAACGCGTGCGTTCTGGGAAATCGTCAACATTGCCCTTGCCGCCCAAGGGTTGCTCGCGGGTCACCTGAAATGTTGCACCGTGCTTTGGCAGGACATAACGTCCACGCAATACGGCGAGAATTGATTGGCGTTCATTACCGCCGCCCAAATCATCCTGAACCGCACGCAGGCCGAAGGACCCGCTAAGAGCATCGCTTTCCTGACTTACGCTTACCTCGGATAAGGTACGCGAGGCGCCCGTCCCAAGGTTGTCTTCGCGGTATAAACTGGCCGTTACATTGCGAGACCCGCGCCGTCCTGTTTTCTCGTTTTCAAATTCACTGATCTGGTAAGACGCGTTGGCACCGTAGCGGCGAACATCAATGGTTGAGCTACTACGCTGGCGTAGGCCAAAACCTGCTTCTTCAGAGCGCACATAAACACTGGCGGTCAGTTTTTTGCTGGTATGGTTGATCTCGGCCAGATAGGCGTTGGCGGATCTGTAATCCTCGCCCGCATTTTGCTTGGAGCGCGAGGTGGCAAATTCTGCACGAAGCTCTGTGCCTTCAGCAATGTAGGCAATGATTTCCGCTCCGACCATATCTGATTTACCGCCAGCACCATTGCCGTTGCCGCCTTCATGGACGAAGGTCGACCCGATTTGCACCTTGCCGTTCAGTATTTGTTTTTGGATCCGACCACCGTAAGATAAATTGCGCTCCGCATCCTGTGCGGTCTCATAGTCCACGACGATAACATTCGGGTTAAAGGCACTGTCCGATACATCAACCGGCAGGCGGAAAATAATCTGGCCCGTCAAATTGTCCAATACATAATCAAGATGCCGGGTCAATGTGCGGATTTCCAAAATTACATCTGCCCGCACCCGATCGCGAGTTTCGATGGTGATGGTTTCGGAATTGGCCAGCACAGGAACATTGGACAGGAAGTAAGGGCCGCTGGTGCCTTGGGCGGCTATTTCGTCCTTGGCAAAGCCCTGATTGGTTTCGGCACCATATGCAAGGGCTTGAAAAGTTTCGCCCAAATATTCAGACTTAATACCAGACAAATGGCGGTTATAGCGGGTTAATTTCCCCTCGGTTATATTGGTGGAAAAATCTCCGAACATGGCATAGAAGCTCCGCTTTTCCAGCTTGATATAAACCGGGTAACGTGAAGCGGCTTCATAGGCATTATAGGAACGATCACCATAAAGTGTATAATAGGCGTTGGGGTCTATCTCGGTTCTGAAATCCCCGTCGCGTGTGCCCCGGCGCTTGTCGGTGTCTACGGCCAAGGTCAAAAGCCAATTGCCTTTGATCAGACCTTTGGCGAAAAATGCAACCCGACCGTCTGTCACCAGATCTTCCGCCGCACCTGATGCCAGGGCTACGGATTTATTTTTGAGTCTGTTATAGGCGGCACTGCCCTCGGCCAAACCGACAATGATCCAGTCGCGCTTTTCTGGCTCCAGATACATAAAGAGTTCCAACTTGCGACCATTATCCAAGGTGACAACAATAGTGACTTTGCCGGTTTGCAAGGTTGGCTCCAACTCGATGCGGGCGATACCGTCCGGGCCAGCCATGATATTAGCGCGGGCTGAATTGGGGGAGACCAATTCTTCCGCACCTTCAAGACGGCTTTTATTGTACAGGATGTAAGGAGCCGGAATATCGATTTGGGCAATACGGCCCGCATGGACCGGGCGTCCGGCTTCGTCTTCAAGACGCACGGCCAAGACGGGTGGTGTCCGACCGTCGGCGACCAGTATAGATTGGTCGGGCAGAGCAGTGGCGCGGGCAATGTTTTTCACATAATGGATATTGCGTGTGAGCGTCTTGACGACCTTGCCAAGTTCGTCCTTAAACACGGCCTTAAAACGGTTGTCGCCTTCAAGAATGTCAACACCGCGCCAGCGGCTTAACATTACCGTGCGGGTGCTATTACTGTCGCGAGCTTCAAAATTTTCCTGGGCGACTTTTTTGCCGTTCAAGATAAGTGAAACCTTATGCCCTGGCGCATGCTTGATACCAATATTGACGGACGGGATGGAGGGGGTGCGGTCCGGGCTTGGATAGACCCAATCTGCATCCGGCGTTTGTGTATCCAACCAGGCCGCATCAAAGTTTTTGTATTCGGTACGGTCATTGAACAAAATTTCTTTATCATCTACCAACGCTTCGCCGTTTCTCTTGAGATAGAAGTTTGCGCGCCACAGCCCGCCGCCTTTGATCTCAACAAATTGTGAAATCGCGCTACCAGCATAGCGGCTGTTTTCCTCACATGTCATAACCTCATAGCCTGTGGGCAAGGTTTCCGTATCGATCTGCACGACATGGGTGCCGGTTCTTAGACCGCCGAAATTATAAAGCCCATCTTCGTCAGTGATAGCATAGGCACCAGTTTCCATATAAAGCCGCACCCCGGCAACTCCTTTGCCTTCTTGGATTTCTCTGGCCCAACCCGCGTCACCATCACAGGCTTGCTCGGCGACCCGCCCGACCAAAGTACTGGTGGAGCGTAGTAAATCTTCGCGCAGGGTGATGGTGGCATGGGCAATATTTGATATATCGGCACCATTACCGTCGCGAGCGACAATCGTATTGATTGCTTCGCCAGTGCCAGCCCCTGCACCGATTTGCAGAACATAATTTAAAGTGAAAGTTTCACCAACACGCAAAACGCCGGGCCTAAATGTCATTTGGCCACCGTTTTGCGAAATATTTGGATCCGCAATGCTCTGGGCGTCCAGCTTGGCAGTGCCTCTAACATATCTGAAACCACGCGGCAGTGTATCGATTACCACCACGGTTGATCCAGCACTGCCCCGGTTTTCTATGGTGACCGTATAGGGGATGAAATCGCCCACATCACCAAAACGGATATCCGATGTTTTCGCCAGGACAAAATCTGTTTCAGCGTCCAGAGGGATGTCGAAACTAAGAGGCCCGGAAATGCCCAGCATAAAATTACCCCCGTAAGAAGCTGCTGTTTCAATGACAAATGGTGCATTGGTTAAATTGACAAAATCCGCCGGGGTTCCCGAGGAGGCAAAACTGAAACCTTCCGGTGGCTCGACCCGGACAAAATATTCACCGCGTGGTATAAGGGGGAAGCGAAATTCACCAGGACGCATGGCATATACCAGCCCGCCTGCATCCGTAACATCTTGCCCTGACATGACACTACTGGGATAGCTGGATCGGCCATCAATACCAAATATATCCGCAGGTTGTCCGGTTTGCACATCTATCAATGTGACGCGGGCATTATCAACAAATTCTCCGGTAATACCGTTAAAGACGCGGCCATAAGGATCGACAAGGGCCGTATCAACCGAAACTTCGGTCGCATCAAAACTGTCAACATAAGTAGCCGTTATCAACGTTCCGGAAGGCGTCGTCAAAACCGGATCATTTGTGGCCGTTTGATCACGGCTGGACGGGACCCAAGCCCAAAACTGGCCTGTATCTTCACCGGATTCGTACAAACGCAATGTAACCTCATCACTTTCAGCCGTTTGGATAGTAACCACAATTGTTTCAATACTGGACGGGTCACCATTTTGTCCCAAATCTTCTACCCGTACAAACATCAATTCACCGGAGAAATAAGTTGTGGCTGACGTCAAAGAAACGGGGGCCTCAGGTTTTAAAAGCACGCCAGTAGTGCGCTCCGGGGCTGGCATGGCTATAAATGGGCCAGCAATTTGGCCATTTGGTGCATAATCTGCGCCGTTAAGCTGCACACTGAGCGCTTCAGGGGCGTTAGGCGCATAGCGGAAAAATTCGATTGTTGATTGTGTGCGGGCCGCTTCAATGACGAACTCAGCCGCATTGGTAAGCACAGTTACAGGCTCTCCGTCCGGCTGCTCATAGCTGACGGAGGCGATATTGGTAACTGTCTGCCCGAGAGTTGCTGCACTTGCGATGTTAGCGGTTAACCCACTTAACATCAAAGCAATAACCACCGAACATCTTACCCACAATAAGATATACTTGTTCACCATTCTTGTCCCACACCTCACCCATGTCACCAAATCCAGGATTTGGTGCCGAGTTTATTTGAGGCTTTAGTTTAGTTGATTCTTGTGACCCGTAGCACGTTAAAATGCTGCGGGTCTAGATTGTATGAGCTACTTAATCAAAGCTCGGATCGTAATTGTGCCTGTTACACCAGCGCCCAGTGTTGCACCATCAAGCTCCACTTCACATGTTCCCGCTGTACCGTCACAGGATGTACTTGGGGTTGGCTGATTGAATGTGCCGCCCCCAAAACCACTTGGTGTTGCATTGATGAATGTCAGGCTGTCCGGCAGAATATCTGCGATAACAATACCGGTAGCAGAAGCCGATGCGCCGGTATTTTCCACAGTAATTACATATTCCACACAAGCTCCAGGTACGGAATATTGATCACCACCACCAGGTGCGCCGGGAAAAACAGAACAACCAGAACCGTCTTGCGTAAATATGCTCACAGCTTTGGCCGCCGTCAAATCAGCAGATGCAACAATATATGAACCTGATGCAGAATGGTCACCTTGAAAGTCAAGATCAGCAGCTGTAGAACCAGTACCGTCAGCCAGCACGTTCTCGGCTGGCCCCGTCAAAGTATTAACGCCTGCGTCGGCTATAACTACTGTACCTGCCACACCAGGAGCACCTGGCTCTAGCGTGTCAGCTAAAAGAGAGATCAACGAGGTGTTCGTATCGACTAGAGGTACGCTTGGAGCGGATTCGGTCGGAATGTCGCCATCAACGACAACACAAAACACACCATCCGCTAAAATATCAATACTAGCGAGACCACTGCCTGGCGTGTATGGGTTTGGGGTACCCGCTAAATCTGTAGCATCACAGACACCACCCGTACCATTGTCCAGGTAATAAGTGATATTAAACCCGCCAGTGTTAAATATATCGCCAGTTTCATTAACCAGCACAAAGCTATAGGCCTGCTCATCATTACCGTTATTGGTAACAGTAAACACCAGTTCCTGATCCAGTGCACCGGGTGCCACACTGGTGTCACCACTACTGGCAACGGTCAAATCGACCAAACGGTCAACCGTAAACTCGGTTGGTGATCCCGTATTGTCAATTTGTGTCTGAGGTGTACCAGATACATTATAGTTCAGTGTAAATGTGTTTTCCACATTTGTACCAGCCGCAGTTCCAGCTGCAAATGCGTTTGTCGCTGCAAATAAAGAAATTGCGGAAGCTCCCAGCAATCCTTTGGTTATCGTTTTTAGTTTAGTCATTACCCACTTTCCTTTTTGTTGTGAAGGTTGTTCCCACGTGCCTTCTTGTAGTTAAGATGGTCGTTTATTAAGGGAAAATGGTTAAGGGCGTTCTTATTGGCATGGTAAAAAAAATCTTAATTTACCAAAACGCCTCATTTTTTACTATTAAAAATAATAAATTATTAAAAAACCATTACCCCTGCTAGATAGCAAAATGTGTGCAGCATTTACTTCAAACGCCCGCTAAACGAGAGCTTTCCGCCAGTTTCCGGCGCAATCGCAGTTGTAACGGCCCAACGGATATGTGTGATGTCATCAGCACTTGCCACCCGGCTTGTGCCGTTTGTAAGTGTCACCCTAAGCTCTGCTCGATCCGCATAGGTTTGCCCGGCGTCCACGGAATATGTGGTTTTGACGCTGTCTAGCTCGGCGCTACCGTCCAGATATTTCACTTCATTGGGAATAGGCATGACCAATATGATGTTTTCGGCCGGTTCGGCTTCATCATTAAAATAATTGAGCGAATAAACAACCTTGTCTCCAGGTATTACTTTGTCGGCGCGTTCAAGCGTTACGGTTTGCGTGCCGTCCGCATGGCGGATAATAACTTCACGTTCAACGGTTTGTGTTGCCGTAAGCGCGACAGCAGATGTTGAAAATGTGGCGACGCCAAGCATCAATGTGCAGAATAATTTACGATACATAATAACCTCTTTCAAGTCTCTATGGTGCGGGGACAGAACAGGGATGTCACTGTCCATATAATGTGCGGCTGATTGTGACAGCCAGTGTTTAACAATGTTTGAAGAGTGCTGTCTTTTATGCTGTCGCGATAAATCGGCATAAAAATGCCGCAAACAATGCCGATAATCGAGATTATTTTATTGTTATTCAATAATAATTATTGATTTACGATAATAATAGGCTATAGATAAACGGAATCGATAACAAAGAGGTCATATGACATATCCGGAAGATATTAAATCCAGCCAAAACGGTGAAACATCTGTACGCCGTAAACCTGGCCTATTGCGGCGCTCTTTGAAATTCATATTACCATTACTTGTTCTGCTCGGGGCATTGGTTGGCGTAATGATGATGGGCATGTTCAAACCCAAACCGGAAACCAAGGACGAGCCGCCCCGCTCTACACCTGTGGTGACGGTTTATGCGCAGGCTCGCCCGGTGGCGCTCTATGTCAACTCCCAGGGCGAAGTGCGTCCGCGTACAGGGATAGATTTCGCGGCCCAGGTTGGCGGGCGTGTCAATTGGCTGGCACCGGGATTTTTGGAAGGAGGGCGGTTTAGGCGCGGTGATGTGCTGATGCGTCTCGAATCCGCCGAATATGATTTACGGGTTACACAGGCCGAAGCAAATGTGGCGCAGGCGCAAACCGTCCTGACCCGCGAAATATCCGAATCCGATATTGCCAGGCGCGACTGGGAAGATTTAGGTCAGGGAGAAGCTTCACCCCTCACCTTGCGCAAACCGCAAATGGCCGAAGCCAAAGCCCGCATCGCCGCCGCCCAAGCCGCGCTCGGCGAGGCCAAATTACAACAATCTCGCACCGTACTACGCGCACCATTTGACGGGCGCGTCAGTGAAAGACTGGTCAGCACGGGCGACACACTTTCGCCAGGGCAAAATATCGGCCGCATTTTCGCCGTAGATGTTGCCGAGATAAGATTGCCTTTGACCGACACTGATATGTCCAGGCTTGGGCTTGGTATCGGGTTTATAGCTTCCAAATCACAGCCGGGGCCAAAGGCTGAATTAAGCGCGGTCGTGGCCGGCGTGCCGCGCATTTGGCATGGCCGCATTACCCGCACCTCATCCAGTTACGATCCAACAACTCGGGTCTTGTTCGGATATGTGCAAGTGGACGACCCTTACGGAAAAGGTGCTGATAACGGCGTACCGTTAGCGGCGGGCCTGTTTGTTAGCGTAAAAATTGCCGGCCGGCAGGTTGAAAACAGCATTGTAGTCCCGCGCACCGCCTTGCGCGGTACGGATATTGTTTACATAGCCAACAGCGACAACACATTGTCCTTGCGCACGGTAAATGTCGCGTCCTCCACCCGTGAAATGGTGGTGATAACAGACGGTTTGTCATCGGGAGAACGGGTCATCACCTCACCCATACGCGGGGTCGCCGAAGGCATGAAAATCGAGATCGCAAACTTTCATGATACCTCTGAGGGGACAGAGGCTGGGGAGCCAAATGATAGGGAGATGGGGCCATGAACACTATAATCTCTTGGTGGGCGGGTAACAAAGTCGCCGCCAATCTCCTTATGTTCATGATCCTGATCGGCGGGATTGTCAGTTTCTTTTCGATAGAACGAGAATTGGATCCTTATATTGAGTTTTCCGGCGCCCGCGTCAATGTCACATGGGTAGGTGCTTCCCCGCAAGATATTGAGGAGCAAATCGTCGTGCGTCTGGAAGAAGCCGTTGCCCAAGTTAACGGTATTGACAGGCTTTGGGCGGTGGCTGGTGAAGGCAATGGCGTTTTGTTTATCATAGGCAAACAAGGCCTGGACAAAGCCGCCTTTCTTCAGGACATCAAACGCCGGGTCGATTCAATCAGCACATTCCCAGCAGCTGCGCAACCACCTGTTATCAGCCAGTTTGCAAACCAAGACGAAATGATGCGTGTCGCTGTATCGGGCGATGTGGACGAGCGTCTGCTCAAACGCACGGCGGAGAAAATCCGCCGCGAAATCGCCCTTTTGCCTCATGTCCCTGCGGTCAATTTGTTTGGTGTGCGCGGCGAGGAAGTTTCCATTGAAGTCTCCGAAACGGCCCTTAAATCCTACGGCATTACCCTTGATCAGGTAGCAAGAGCCGTGCGGGCAACATCGGTGAATGCGTCGTCGGGAACGGTGCGCACAGGTGTTGGTAATGTGCAATTGCGTACCAGAAACCTGGCCGATACCCGCGAGGAATTTGAAAATATAGTTGTCTTGCAACAACCCGGTGGTGCCGTGATCAGGGTGCGCGATATTGCCGAGGTCATCGACGGGTTCGAGCAGGTCAATCTCATGGCCACGGTCAATGGGGAGCATACGATATTGGTGCAAGTCATGAGCGGCCCCCAAATGGACATTGTAAAAATGGCTGAAGGTGTACGCAAATATGTTACCGAAAACGCAGACGATTTGCCGCCGGGTATCAGCATGGTTTTGTGGAACGATGCCTCTGTTTCTTATGAAGGACGCATCAATACCATCGGCTCAAATTTTGCCATGGGGCTTTTATTGGTGTTCATTATGTTGCTCTTGTTTTTGCGCCCGATCATCGCTTTTTGGGTGGCGGTTGGTATCGCGGTCGCATTTGCTGGCGGGCTGGCCTTGCTGCCCATGAACGGCGTCTCGTTTAATATGATTTCCACATTCGCGTTCTTGCTAGTGCTCGGAGTTATCGTGGACGATGCCATTATTGTCGGCGAGGCTATACATGCGCGAACCGAGGCGGGCGAGACGGGGCTTGAAGCCGCCGTGGGCGGGGCAAATATGGTGGTTAAGCCAGTGATATTTGCCGTGCTAACCACCATGATATTTTTCGCGCCGTGGATGTTTGTCTCGGGAGATATCCGCGAGTTTACCAGGGCTATCTCCCTAGTGGTGATTTTCGCCCTGACATTTTCATTGATCGAAAGTCTGTTGATATTGCCCGCACATTTGTCACATCTTAAACCCGTCAATCCCAAAAACCCTTTAACCAGATTGCAAACCCGCTTGGCGCGTAGCCTGGTGTGGGCGGCGGAACATATTTACCGCCCCGTAATGATAACCGTCTTGCGCCGGAGATATTTAACTGCCGCAGGGTTTTTAGGAGCCATGATTTTATCCATAGGGCTGTTGACCAACGGTATTGTCAAAACATCATTTATGCCCGAAAGCGAATCCGATCAAATCTCGATCACGGTCGAGTTGCCAGAAGGTACACCCTATTCGCGCACGCTACAGGTTTTAAAGCAAATACAAATCGCTGAAGAGGCCTTGGTGAAAGAGATCAATGAAAGCACTGACGGCGCGGGTAAATTGATTGAAAACTGGTACACAAGGTCAAGGGACAATGAAGTGTTGGCGCTGATCAAACTCGTACCGCCGGAAACCCGGACTTTAACCGCCAAGGAAACTGCTGACCGTTTGCGAACGCTCATCGGGGAAGTTCCGGACGCCGAGAAAATAGAAGTGAGCTACACAGGTAATAATAGCGACCCGGCTATACAGTATGTTCTAAATTCGAAAGACATGGAGGCACTTGGTGCGGCGGCAGATGACCTCATGGCAAAGCTGCGCACCTATGAAGGTGTGTTCAATGTCATCAATGACAGCGAAAGCAGTGCCGACGAAGTACGCTTTGAGCTTAAGCCCGGCGCGGAAGCTTTGGGGGTCACGGCTTCTGATGTGGCCCGCCAAGTACGCCAGGGGTTTTTCGGCGAGGAAGTTCAACGCCTGCCAAGGGACGGTGCAGACGTAAGGGTGTATGTGCGTTATCCCAGCGTTGACCGCGAGAGCCTCGATTTTCTTGGACAAATTCGCATCCGCACCAGTGATGGTCGCGAAGTGCCCTTGGCGGCGGTTGCTGATTTGCGCTTTGACAAAGGCGTATCGCAGATCCTGCGCCGCGAAAGGCAACGAGCAATCATTGTCTCGGCCGAAGTTTTGCCGGAACGCATCAACGAAATACGCGACATCCTAAAGGAAGAATTTTTCGATGGCTTTGATGCTCGCCACCCGGATATAACACGCGGTAGTATTGGTCAGGCGCAAGGTGAGGCGGAATTTATGCAAGAAATTGGCGTGCTGTTGCTGATTGCTATCGGTGTGGCCTACTTCCTAATCGCCATTGCTTTTAGATCCTACGGAGAGCCGATGTTGATATTATTGGCGGCGATACCGTTTTGCTTTACCGGGGCTATGATCGGGCATTTAATGTTGGATATGCCGTTGTCGCTGATGTCCTATCTGGGCATAAGTGCGGCGGCTGGCGTGGCGGTGAATGACAATTTGGTGCTGTTGGATTATGTGCATAAACTCCGCGCTAAAGGCATGGACGGGGCGCAGGCTTTGGTCGAAGCTGGCACAAGGCGTTTCCGCCCGATCTTGCTCACCTCACTGACCACATTTGTCGGCCTGGTGCCCTTGATGATGGAACGCTCCATTCAGGCCCAATGGCTAATTCCCGTAGCGGTCGCTCTGGCATTCGGTGTAATGTTCGCCCTGTTCGTCACTCTGCTTCTAGTACCCGCACTCTATGCTATCGGAGCAGATATAAAACGCGGCTCGGCCAGATTATTCCTGCGCAGACAATCCGAGAATTTTACTGCGCTATTGTAACCCGCAACCAAGGGTGCGACCGCGCCCCGGCGACCGTTCGCCGCCCCATCGGAGGCGCACTCTTCGCGCCGCGAGATCAAACAATGGTGGGTGAGGAGGGACTTGAACCCCCGACCAGCCGGTTATGAGCCGGCGGCTCTAACCAACTGAGCTACTCACCCCCAATGGTTATGGGAGCCATATAGCGACTGCTTGCACATATGAAAAGCCCAAATATGCGCCAAGGGGTGTGTTTGTGGTTGGTCTACGGATGTAATGTATAAGAGGTTGCCTGCAAAAGGAGACGGTGGGTACACACCAAGGCGAGAACCAATGCTCTGCTCTAGATGATGACAGCCCCTAAGCCGAAACGTTTAAATAAGCTTATTCCGCCGCTGCTGGTTCGTTTTCTGTTACCGGTTTAGCCTCTTTAGGTTTCCTGGGTTTTCTTTTGACCGGCTTTTCTGGTTTGGGCGCCTCATCTTCACTGGGTTCTTTTGCTTCGCTTTCAGTGTCTTGTCCGTTATTCGGGCGGCGACGGTTCAAATAGCTACGCGAACGGCTGGCGGACTTATCCCCGGCGTCCGTATCTGCGTGTGGCTCATCAGCCTGTTCTTGCTTCTGCGCTTGTTGGTCTTCTTGTTTTTGCGCTTGCTGCTCTTGCTTTTGTGCTTGTTGCTCTTGCTTCTGTGCCTGTATCCTAGCTTGTTCTTTTTGGTGCAGGTCGGCTTTGGCGGCGGCTTTTTCTTGAATTTCTTGCAAAATACGGAAATAGTGCTCCGCGTGTTGCAAATAACTTTCCGCTTTCACCCTGTGCCCGGAAACAGATGCATCATGAGCCAAGGAGGTGTATTTGTCATAAATCGTCTTGGCTGAACCGCGCACTCTTACGTCTGGGCCATTGCTGTCCAAAGACCTATTCGGGTTTTTATTGTGGTTGCTATTATGTTGTGGCTTGCGGCCGCGTCCTCTCGGGCGTCTACTCATAAGATAGTCCTTATATACTTATTATTATACCGTATGGGGCTTCTAATTATCGCATTTCCGTCCAATCCCCGCCAGACAGTGCGCAGTGTAAATTTGTAATTTCATCCCCAATATACAGGGGGGCTTTCAATATAAAATCTCGTAATAATATCACTTATAATATTTGCGGTGCGGCAGATGTTTATGTCCGCCTGCGAACCTTGAACTATAAGCTAGCCGCAAGTCAGCAATTGTCCAAGCCTTTTTTGCATTTAATTGTTAACAAAATGTCGCACTGATTACCCGGTCATGCCCGGCCAGATCTTGTTGGCAAATGATATTGGCGGCACCAGCATCCGCAAGCAAATTACAGACCGTAGTTTTCTGGTCATACCCGATTTCGAACACTACATCCCCACCCGCAGTCAAGGCATTTGGCAGATCATTGATTATAGATTTATAGGCGTTCAAACCGTCTGCGCCACCACTTAAGGCCAGATGCGGTTCATAAAGCCCTACATCAGGAGGAAGCGCCTGCATGGCCGCCCCTGTAATGTAGGGTGGGTTGGCAACGACAATATCATAACGCCCGCGAACGTCTCGCAAGAAATCTGATGTTTCAAAAGTGCATCTGTTCGCAACACCTAAAAGCTTTGCGTTTTGTCGGGCCACCTCCAGCGCGTTTTCAGAAATATCAATACCCCATCCCGTGGCCGTGGGCAGTTCGTGTAACAGCGATATCAAGATTGCGCCCGAACCTGTACCAACATCCAAAATACGTGCGTTTTCTTGCTTACCCAACAACGCCAAAGCTTGTTCCACCACGCCTTCGGTCTCCGGGCGCGGAATCAGGACATGCTTGTTGAGCTTAAATACCATAGACCAAAACGCTTGCTCGCCGACAATATAGGCTACGGGCTCCTGGTTTTTGCGCCGCGCTATAAAGCTTAGAAGCTTTTCAGCTACGTCCGGCGGCACCGCGTCTTGCCCGGACATAATCAGCTCCGAGCTGGATAATCCACTGGCATATGACAATAGGATGCGTACATCTATCTGCGCGTCTTGCACACCAGAACTTCGCAAAGCCGCTATGGCTTGTACCCGTAACTCGCCGTAGGTGTGACTAGCCATAATCAGCCATCGGTTTCGAGCGCAGCCAGTTTTTCTGCTTGGTCGGCGGCGACCAAGCTGTTGACCACCTCGTCCAAAGCATCGCCAGCGATAATTTTATCCAAATTATATAATGTCAAATTTATCCGGTGGTCACTGACCCGGCCCTGGGAATAATTATAGGTACGGATACGCTCGGATCTATCACCCGAGCCGACCTGTGATTTTCTGTCCCCTGCCCGTTCTTTGTCGAGGCGTTCTCGCTCCATATCGTAGAGCTTCATTTTGAGGATCTTTTCAGCGTTGGCCCGGTTCTGGTGCTGGGATTTGGCATCGCAAACCACAACAATTCCGGTTGGTTCGTGGGTCATGCGCACGGCCGAATCGGTTTTGTTCACATGTTGCCCGCCTGCGCCGGATGCCCGCATAGTATCTACCCGCACATCGGTCATGGAAAAATTGACCTCAATGTCTTCCGGCGCGGGCAGGACGGCTACCGTAGCGGCGGAAGTGTGAACCCGGCCCTGGGTCTCGGTGACGGGGACACGCTGGACGCGGTGGACACCACTCTCAAACTTCATTTTTCCGAACACGCCGTTTCCGGTAATAGAGGCGACGACTTCCTTATATCCGCCCATTTCGGCTTCAGATTCGGTCTCCATCTCCAGCTTCCATCCTTGTAGCTGGACATAACGGGCATACATACGAAACAAATCTCCGGCAAAGATCGCCGCCTCGTCGCCGCCTGTTCCCGCTCGGATTTCAAGCACTACGGAAGCATTGTCATCTTTATCCTTCGGCAGGAGCAAAATACTAACCTCATGCTCAATATCGCCAAGACCACTTTTTAACTCGTGCAATTCCTCCTTGGCCATTGCCCCCATTTCCGGATCCGAGAGCAGTTCTTCCAACTCGGCAATCTCGTCCAGCCGCTCTTTAAGCGTGCGCACACCCTCGGCTATGGGCCGTAATTCGGAATGCTCTTTGGCCAACTTGACAATTTCGATAGGGTCCGACGCTACACCCATACGCGCCTCAATGGCGTCGAATTTGTCCAATACCTGCTCAAGTTTTTGCTGCGGGATTTTCATAAAGCCTGTTTAGTGATTTTGCGAGGCGTGTCGAGACATTCTTGCCAGATTGGCCACACCTCATTTGAATCGGTCAACAGCCTCCATCCTTATTTTTATTGTTCAATATAATGACTAAACCAATTTAGTTATTATATTAACTGAGCATAGCTTGATGTTTTGGAGTGCCTGGTTTCCAACATCCTACCACGCCCCTAACAACTATGCTTAACGCCTGCTAAACACCCGCTTAAGAGTATTTTAGCCCCTTTGCGTTAGAAAAGTGTTTCATGACGGGACTGTGGTTGAATTTAATTTCAGGCTTGTCATGGCCTTGGCATCGCGTTTAATGTGGGGTCAGGTTTGGAATGTGTAGATATAGGCCCAGTACGTAATTGTGGTCATATTGGTAAAAGGAGACGTTGATGAGTGCGAAGCCTGCCTCTTGTACAAACCCTCCCAATGCCGCGCCAGGAAAGAAGCTTACCCCGGAAGCCCGAAGGGCATTGGAGGAAGCCGCGAAGCGCAAATGTGCGGTGCACACCGAACCTCTCCCACGCGAAAATGCAGGCCCCAAGGGAGCTGAACCCACTCGTTACGGCGACTGGGAACGCGGCGGCATTAGTTATGATTTTTAGAGCATCTGCTCT
Source organism: Robiginitomaculum sp. (assembly GCA_016765135.1). Taxonomy (GTDB): domain Bacteria; phylum Pseudomonadota; class Alphaproteobacteria; order Caulobacterales; family Maricaulaceae; genus Robiginitomaculum_A. The sequence continues at coordinate 68,226 of JAESQN010000011.1, read as the reverse complement.
CTAAATCCTAACCAGGATCGTTTTGGCTCAAACAATTAGGACTGCATACCTGAATACAGGATGCGGTCAGGGATTTTTGGTGGGGTTCGTCGCAAGTGCGTCCGGACCGTTTTTGGGAGAGCGCATATGCGTATCTATTCGGTTGTTTCATTAACAATAAGTGGTGTTCTTATGATGGGCGTAGGAACTGTCGCACTGGCGGGTTCGCCGAGTGTCAATTGCAACAAGGTTGCAAATATTGGCCCAAATGCAGGTTTAGGCGCTGGTTTAAGTGTCGCGGCCCGGCCTGTCATTGGCTGTTCTGCGAATAATGTCATCAGACATGCGGGCAGCGCGGGTCCGCTAGCCCCTGTGAATACCTACAACCGTGTACCCTATGGATATTTGAAGACTTTCAAATATAAAAACAGCCCTGATGTCAATGTCATGCGTATTCACAGTCGCGCCCCATTGGTGAGACTAAATAATGCACCAACCGGGTTTACGAACGCCGGGGTTACGAACGTCGGATTGACGAACAGGTGTGCCCCTGCCCCTACAAGATATTGTCGCTCAAGCGGTGCCCGCCTGCCAGCATTTACCGCACCTGTGGTGCCGCGCCCTATATTTGCAAGAGCGCCATTACCAAGTATGCGTCTTCCTGCTGCGCCTGTATATAAGATGCGTCCCAGACCTGTGATGTCAGCGCCTCGGGGCGGTAATATACTAGGGTATGTCTCTGGTGGTACACGCACATATCAACCCGAAGGCGGCGGTAGATATTGGGAAAAAGTATCCGGCCCAACCACAGTTGGCGGTCTGCGGGCCACACAAATTTTATGCCGACGCGAAACGCCAAAACCGGCACCTGTTACCGTTAATATTGTGCGTCCGGTCATCGGTGTACCGCACGCGGTACCGACCCCCTTTGCCGTTCCAATGCAGCCCGTGCGGCCCGTATGTGGTGCCGCACCCACTCCTTTAATGGGACGGGCTATGGGCCCAAGATTAGCACCAAGACTGGTACCAAGGCAGCTACCAAGGCAGGCACCAGTGCTGGCCGGTGGTCGCTGGACTTATTAGGCTCAGGTTTATGTAAATACCCCGGCTCTACCGGGGTATTTATAAATGTTAATTTTCCCCCCGCAAGGGAAGCCAGTTGCGAAACTGGTCATAATTGTGTTGGTTTTCAGTCTGTAAAACTGGAGACCATATTATGGACATTTCATCTTTGACCAAATTTTCATCTGGCCTTGCCGTGGCTACGGCAGGTATAGGGCTTTTAGCACTTGGCACACCTGCCTATGCGGGTTCCGGTGCGACAGGCACAAACATCATTTATGGCTCGGGTAGTTATGGCAGCTATGGCGACCATAAATATAAATCTACACATAAGCACAAGAAGCATAGAAAACATAAAAAGCATGATAAGCGTAGCTATTACATCACCTCCATTGGTGGGTCTTCGGCCACACCTCGCCGCGTAACAACAGGCAGAGTTTCACACACTCGGCAGAGGTACAGTGGTGTGTCGTCTAGCCGACCTGCCTGCCCTGCTGGTTCCAGCCGGGCCGCTGATGGCCTTTGCATGTCCACACGCTCAAATACAAGTATGGCGCACACACCTGTACCGCATACGACTACGTCTTATTCGTCCCGCGTCCATTCTGCGTCTGCCGCACGTCATACGGTGGTGCCGTTTACAACAACGGTAAACAATATCGCCAATTACAAAGTTCCCGGCATGGGCGCCAATGAATTCCTCTCCAAAACATCGTGCCCGACCAGAGTGCATAACCCCGAAGGCGGGCAGGTTCTGGGATGTTATTCTGTGGTCAAACCAGTGGTGCAGCCAAGACCAATAGTCCGCCATCAGGTGTATTATCAACAAATCCGGGTCGTGCGCCCGGTGATTTATGTCCACTATCCGGTGCCAACACCAATTGCGATACCTTATGCTGCCCCCGTGCAGGCTACTTCACCTTGCGCCAGAACGAGATATTCCAGATACGGCAATGCATGGCCCCGCGCAGGCGGTGGGTGCGGCAGTTGGTAAACCACAGCATAAACCAAAACACCATTTCGCGGTAATTGTTAGAGCGTTCCTTTTGCTAAGGAGAGTTTAGTCCAACCCTGCAAATTTTTAATGAAATTGTTGCACTATGGGCCAAATAATGGCTTATAACGGGAATATGTCACAAACGCCGACCACATCTGTCTTGACCAAACGCGCCGAAAGCCTGACCCGCCGGGCTTTCAGGCATTTGTTGTGGGAAACCTATGCGCCAGTTTTGGCCCTGGCGGCGTTGTTTATTTTGCTGTTTGTTGTCGCCGCCGCTAGCGGGTTTTGGCAATTTATCGGCGACCCTTGGCGGCTCATCGGTCTTGTATTTGCCGTGTTTTTTGTGGTCAAAGCCGCGCTCGCTGCACGGCGCACACTGGTTCCAACCCGTTCCCAAGCCCGTAGGCGTGTCGAACACGATAGCGGCCTGTCCCACCGCCCATTGGACACGGTGGTGGATACACCTGCTCTTGAAACGCTTGATGACCTTGATGACCCGGCCAAAAACCAAGCATGGCAGAACCATCTGAAAAAATCCCAGGAGCAAATCCAGCGGGCCGGAACCTCCAGCCTGCGCCCGGCTCTGGCCCCTATTGATAAATATTATTTGCGGCTCGCCCTACCCGTCATGCTACTCTTGGCCTTTATGGTCGGGGCCGGAGATAATTACGAACGCTTGCGGGCTTCTCTGACACCGGGCTGGGTTTCTGGCGCATCGGGTAAATCCGCTCATTATGAAGCCTGGATTGACCCGCCCGCCTATACGGCCAGACCCCCCAGTTATTTTAAAGGGCAAAAGTCTTTGCCGACACCTGAAGGCTCAGAATTTGTTGCCCGTATTTCAGGCGTTAAAACCGCGCCCCGCTTGATTATACGCCAAAAAAATGGGCACACTATACGCATCAGCCCCAAACGTCTCGGCCCCCAAAGTTTCGAGGCTCGCGCCATTATTGAACACGACAGTACGGCCAGTTTCCGGCTCGGTAAAAGCGAACAGGTTTGGGGTCTGGATGTGGCCATTGACCAAATGCCTATTGTGACATTTGACGAAGCACCGGACGCGGGCAAGCGCGACCGCCTGGAATTTAAATATTCCCTTGAAGATGATTACGGTGTTGAAAGCTTACTCCTGTCTATGGCTTTGCAAAGCGACCCCGATGTGAGCGAGCAGATTAGCATTGCCTTGCCGGGTTCGTCCGTGCGCAGTGCCAAGCAAGAACCAGGCGGGCTTGACCTGACCAAGCACAAATGGGCTGGCAAAAAAGTCACGGGACGCTTGTTGGCGGTGGACGGCAAACGTCAGGTTGGCTCGACCGCCCTGCACGACTTCATCGTGCCAGATAAAATATTCGTCGAACCATTGGCCAAAGCCGTGGCCGAACAACGCCTGCTCATGTTGGCGGGTACGGACGAATATGCACCCATGAAGTCTGCTAAACCGGTCGTAGAAAAACACCAACCTATATTTGCCGTAGACCGTCCTGATCTGGCTATAGACCGCGCCCCTGAACCTGTGCGCCGCACCGCTTTACTGATAGACGCGATCACTAATAAACCCGCCGGTGTGTTTGAAGATCCCAGCGTTTATATGGGCTTGCGCCATATTTACCGCCGCCTCCAAACCGCACGGGAACAAGACGAGCTGGGCGGCATTCCTGAAGATTTATGGACAATTGCCCTGCGGGCGGAATTTGGCCTGCTGGGCGATGCACTTGAGGACATGAAGCGAGCCGAGCGCGCTTTGAACAACGCGATGGCCAGACGCGCTCCCCAGCGCGAAGTGGACGCATTGTTCGAACGCTATAACGAGGCGGTTGACCGCTATATGGAACAGCTAATGCTCGATGCGGTCAAAAATGCCAAAAGTAGCGCCGATGGTGGAGACAGCGGCGGTGGTGGGGATAACTTCCAAATGGACGAAATCCAGGCACTCCTTGATGCGATCGAGGAAGCCAATCGTATGGGCGATACGGCCGCAGCCCGCAAGGCATTGACCAAATTGGCACAGCTTTTGGAAAACATGCAAATTCAACTGGCTGAAGGCGGCGGTGGTTCTGGCTCCGGGGTTGGCGAGGGCATGAGCGAGGAATTAAAAGAAGCATTGGAAGAACTGAATGATATTTTGGGCGAGCAACGCCGCTTGCGCGACGAAACCCAAGATGCAGGCCGCGCCGAAGCAGATCAAGGGAGCGGGCAGGACGAAGCATCTAATGGGCAAAGTGGAGGTGAGCAAAGCCAAGATGGGCCGTCGGGCCGCGACTTGGCCGAACAGCAAGGCGAAATCGGTGAATTATTGCGCTCGCTGGAAGATGGGACGGAACAACCTGGCGGCGGCAAAGAAGGTGATAAAAACGGAGCTGGGTCTGACGGCGATATAAAAGACGCACTTAATGACGCAAGAGACGCTATGGGCCGCTCTCAGAGAGCCTTGGAAGACGGCGAGTATTACGGCGCGGGCCGGGCGCAATCAGACGCTATTGATGCGTTGCGCCAAGCCGGAGAAGGCTTGCTGGCTCAAGAAGCCCAGCGGCTGCTGGACGCCGATGAAACAGGCGGCAACAGAGAAGCCGGCGGCAATGGTGATCCATTTGGCCGGGGTGATGGCGGGGACGGTATCGGCGAGTCCGATATAGATGTGCCTGAAAAATCCGACCAACAACGGGCGCGAGAGCTTTTGGAAGAACTCCGCAGACGTTCCGGCGAACAAGAACGCGAGAAAATAGAGCGGGATTATCTGGAACGATTGCTGGAGAGATTCTGAGCCTAAAGCCTCCCCCCGATTATTGTTTTGTAATCTCTATATTACGGGTTTTAATCACGGCTTTAAAAATGCTGATCCTGTAACTCATGCGCACGGGAATATAGAGGCCAGCTTCATCAAATTTTGCTAAATAAATCTTGACCGGTGTTGAAGCTTCCTCCTCGCTTGGGAGGTCTTCTGGATCAAACCCGGACACAGGAACATAATAAACACTGCAACCGATAGTGTCGCCCTTAAAGCCTTTTTGTTTTATGTATCTATTACCGATACGTTCCATGCGCAGTAAGTAATGTTGTTTGGAATCAAATACTGGTATCGTGCCTACGCACGGCTCGTCCGTGAAACGAAACCCGCGCATCATCATATTCAGCAAAGCCGACAAAGCATCATCACTTTCAAAACGCTGGGCTTTGGTCGCAGGCGGTTTCCCTTGGGAGCCAAGCCTGGGCACGATCGAAATATCGACAGTGCCCGATCTGTAATTCATTTCCACACGTCTGTTTTTCTTATCAAGATTTTGCTGAATATGCTGGATCGGGTTCAAACCATTCTCGTCAATCGTCCCGGTGGTCGTTGCCCAGATTTGAAACTTCTTGAGCAGCGCGCCAAGGCCAGACGTGAACAAGTCTGCCCGCATGGAATATGAGTTTTCGGTTAGCCCGCCAACAACATTGGCTTTCATCACCCTGAAGCCGAAAACATATCCCCTGAGATTGACCTTTACTACAGTGGTTGACCCAAGTGTGTTTTGTGTAGCCTTTGGTTCATTTTCAGGGCTGGCGGCGGCCGCATTAGCTGAGGTTAGCATTCCAGCGCTGAGGACTGTAGCCAACAGGGTCGCTTTAACAAAATTACTCATACTTATTCTCCATCTGTCCTAAGTTATAGAGATTTCTTTGTGAGTGAAACCTGAATATTTCAGAAAACTGCATGAATTCTTGGTAAGCTTGACGATGCCATGTGCGGAATTTTGATCCGGAAAACTTCCAAAAAAGGCACTGGCAATAAGGTTAATAAAAAGTTAATTCTAAGGTGTAAAACGATTCGGGATGATTCGTTTGTTCACAGGGATGTGACAGAACAAACTCATTCGTATCGGCGAATGCCTAAACTGGGTTGAACAGGGGAAAAAAATGAAAAAATCTAACATCAAAATCAAGCAAGTTGCACAAAAATCCGTGATTAGTATTGAGGCGCGCACAGACAGTTCCCAAACCATGGTTAAAGTGTGCAAGAACGGCAAAGAATGGTTGTCGCCTACCGGATGGAGCGCAACGAAAAAAAGCACGTTGCTGGATAGTGAACGTACAGGTAGTACGACTGAATTTGTTATTCCCGATGATTTTGCCGCATCGATCAAAGACGGTGATACCGTGACATTAAGCGTTACCAGTATCGATTTTGAAGGCTCTATAGTCTGGGCCAAGGAAGAAAACACCACAACATCATCAATGCTGGCTGCGGCGATCGCTAAAACCGGCAAACAGTCCAAGCGTGGATTGTTTGGGCGGTTTGGTGGCTCTGACACACCCCCAGAAGCGCAACAAAGCGAAGTTGAGCGCCTAGCCGCGCAAGCCCGCTTGGCTGCCGAAGCGTCATCTGCGGACATGCGCCGGGCACATGAGGCAAAACAGGCTGCCGAGCAACGGGCTTTGGAAGCCGCCAGATTAGCTGAAGCCGCCCATAAAATGGAACAAGACGTCATTGCCAAAGCCAAGCGTACCGAAGAGGCTTTGGTCAAGGCCGAGGCTGCCAGGCGTGCGGAAGAAAAACGCAAAGAAGCCGAACGCAAAGCGGAAGAAGCCCGCCTGCTAGAGCAGGCGCGATTGGCAGAGTTGGCGCAGCGCGAAGAACAGGCCCGCCAACTGGAAGCACAGTGCCGCGCCGATATTGAACGTATGGATACGGAGTTGGCTGGCACCAAAGACGCTATTCGCACCTTTGAAAACAGGGCTGATGATCTGATCCAACGGTCTAAAAAAGCTGAAGATTTTGTAAAATCCCAAAATGAAATCGAGACACATGCCAAGCGGACATTTACTTTAGCTGAGCGCAAGGTTTTGGAAAGCCAGACGGAAAGCCTAAAGCGACAACAAGCGGAGCAGGTCGCCAAGGACCACTATAAACAATTGGAAAAAGACTTATCAGAACAACAAAAGCAAACCGTCAAGGCCGCCAATCAAGCGCAAAAGGCCAGTGCCGCCCTTAGTGATGCGGAAGCAACTGCAAAAGCCGCAATTGCCAAAGCCAATGAACTGCGGATTGCGGCGCAAGAGGCTGAGGATGGTGTACAGTCCTTGCAGCGGCAATTAAGCGCTACCCAGCAACAGTCCCAAGAACTGACGACACAAAAAGACCGGGCCGAGGCGGCGCAAATGTCTGCCCGCTCGGCTTTAGAGCAAGTTAAAAACACATTAGGTGCGGCCAGCGTGAACTTGAAAGACGCCAGTGCCGTGCGTGCCGAGGCAGGTAATACCCTACGCCAAACGGACGGCTTGATTGCTGACAACCATACGCTTCTTCAAGAATCTCGTGCTTTAGCAAAAAAATTGCGGGCGCGGGTCAAGCACCTGAAAGCACAAAAAATTACACCGGATAATGTTGAGAGCATGGTTGATATCCTGACGGCTGAGCCGGAATTGAAGAGCGGTAGTGTTGTAAAATCCGCAGCTCTGGCTAGTGGTGTAAGTGGTACGGCTTTGATTATGGATGCCGATACAGAAGACGGCTTGATGTCCAAATTTAAAAATTTGTTTCGCCGGGATCATGATGACAATATATCCCCAGAGATATCCCCAGAGATATCCCCAGAGATATCCCCAGAGATATCCCCAGAGATATCCGCAGAGATGTCTACAGAGGCGGCTACCGCCTCCACGGATGATAATGCCGTAGCTGAAATAGGCGAAAAGGAACCACAACCTGAAACACAGGTTGAGGCACAAGTCGTGGAAAGTTCTGCCGGCGTTGAAATAGATCTAGATAAAGATGCAAAGCCGGAGCAATCCCAGACCGAGGCGACAAGTGTAAAACTGGTCAGTAAAACAGACGAGAAAGATTTGCTTACATCTGATTTAGATGAAGATGATTTAGACGGCGGTCATGAAGAAGATGAAGACGGTAAGTCCCGTAAAATGGTTGTTGGCCTGTCTGCAGTCTTGCTTGCCTCTGTGGCTGGTATAGGTTTGGTCAACATCTTGTCATCCAAGCCAGCCGCGCAACAGGTAGCGAGTGTGGAAAAAACGCGTATTGAGACCCAAGCCGTTTTGCCAGCCGCCATCACCACTGCACAACAAGGTGATAATGTCTTAAAAAAAAAGACAATTGATACGCAGCTCGCCGTAACATTAGTGCCTACACCGGAATATCTGGTGGATGAAAAACCTATCCTGCAATTAGCGGAGAACGCGGTAAAACGCCCCGTTTTGCCACGCAGTACGACAAGAACCGTTCCGGTACTCGGTGTAAATGTGTATGAAGTGGAAGGTGTTTTTTTTACACCAAAGCTAGGCGGGCTATTCGACATGGAAGCCCCCCTAACTGAACCAGTACAAGAGCCTGCGCCTGTAGAAGAGGCTTCATTAAGTATTCCGTCACAAGAAGTACCGAAAATACACACCGAAGAAAAGCCGGTGGAGATAGCTGTCCCTGCAACGAAACCTTCCGCGAAAAAGCGGCCGGAAAAACAGCCTTCTGAGAAGAAACTTCCTGCAGAAAAAAGTGTGTCTCTACCAGCCAAGCCAAAAGCTACAGAGATAAAAAAACCAGAGCCGGAAGTTTCATTGGAAACCCCGCTTGTATCTGAAAAACAGAGCCTACCTGAACCCACCCCTCCCCAATTCTCTGAATTGACTAAGGATGTACAAAGTAAATTACAAACACTTGGGTTTTACCAAGGCGAACCCAATGGTCTCTTGGATACCAATACTGCAAGTGCCATCAATAGTTTTGAGGAGGTTTTTGGCTTGGAAGTATCTGGAAAAATCACCGGGGCACTGTTAAGCGAGTTAGACAATGCAAGGGTTACGCAAACACCCGTAGCGGAAAGACCAGCAGCCGAGCCAGAAGCTGTACTGGAAGCCAGTTTGACACCTGCACCCCTTAAAATCGAGGCACCGATAGAACCGGAACCCAAACCCGATTTAATTGTTGAAGCCAAGAAAACATCTTCTGCAGCCGCCACATATCCCAACATTGCCATCCGGCGCGGGCATGATAAAAATACGACAGTGGTAGTTGTTTATGATGTGGACGCCAATGGCACGGTGACAAACGTCACGACTAAAGATGTTATTGGGGCCGGGCGCTTTAAAAGGGTTTTCGAAAAATCCGCTATCAAAGCGGCCCAGAAAGTCAAATTTGCACCAAAAACGGTCAATGGTGAAGCGGTATCCAGCCAGAATCTCGAAACCAAATTCACCTTTAACATAGAATAGCCAGGGAATAGCCGGGGAATAGCCGGGGAATATTTTTGGGGTTTTACCGGCCCATTCTAACCAGGCGACCAGGGCGGGCTTTGGTGACCTGGTTGTCTATGACGACCTGCTGACCGTTGACCAATGTGGCTTTATAACCGCTAACGGGTTGCAGGAGGCGCTGACCGCCAGCGGGCAGGTCTTTGACCATCTCGGGCACGCCGAGCGAAAGTCCTTCATAGTCAATAATATTGATATCGGCTTTCAAACCGACTTTAATCCGACCCCGATCTGACAGGCCGAGATAGTCCGCACCGTCTGCGCTGAGCATTTGCACGGCGCGGGCCACGGATATTTTCTTGCTGTCTCTATCGCGTGTCCAATAGGACAACAAATATGTCGGGAAGCTGGCATCACAAATATAGCCAACATGGGCACCGCCGTCCGTAAGGCCGGGCAATGCGAGCGGGTGGGTCATCATCGTGTGTACTGCATCGTAATTCATGTCGGTGTAATTATAAATCGGGAAATAGATTAGGGCCTTGCCACCGTCTTCCAGCATCCAGTCATACAGCACAGACCAGACGGTTTCGCCTTTGTTGGCCGCTTCTGCGGCGGCGGAGCTTGCATAGCCTTGTTCGTAATTGGCTTTTCCAGAACCATCCGGGGACAGTTTGAACATTTTGCCAGCAATCTGTTCGGTCATGGCGATCATGGTGTCGGTCATGGGCGGGACGGATGTACCGCTCCCCGCCAGTTTCACGGGTCTTTCCGCCAGCATTTTAGCTTTCAGAGCCGGATCCCGTAAATGCTTAACTCGGTCTTCAAAAGATAAATCCGCAATTTCAATATAGCTGGGGAAAGCCATCAGGGGATGGAAAGTGGATTGCAAGCCAAGGAACAGACCGATACCGCGCGGTGCAGCTTGCAAGCGTAAATCAACCCCGTCTTTTTGCAAATCCTCGGCGCGTTTAATGATCTTGCGCCAATGATCCGGAACCAGATCGCGCTGCATCAATGTCATGGAAGCCTTGTGACCAGGGGCGGCGCGGAAAAAGGTTTCCAGAATGTCAAACTCTTTGTCAAATTGGTCGCCAGGACGCTCTTGGTCAAAATCATTGACCGCGTGTAGGACGCCATAATCGAAATCCGTAAAGGCATTGGCAATACCCGCCAACTCTGACGGGTGGGCTTCGCTGGTAGGCGTCCATTCACCGTCAGCGCTACGGTGGGCATCGGAGCGTCCGGTTGAAAAACCTACCGCACCGGCCGCTAAAGCTTCGTGGGTTAAGGCCCGCATTTGTGCAATATCATCGTCAGTGGCCCGTTCATTATAAACGGCCCGATCACCCATCACATAAACCCGTAGCGGATCATGGGGCACCATAGCCAGGAAGTCCACTGTGTGCGGGCGGGCGTCCAGAGCGTCCATATATTCGGGAAAGCTTTCCCAGTCCCATGTCAGACCCTCAGCCAATGCCGTACCGGGAATGTCTTCAACACCCTCCATAAGGCGGATCAATTTTTCGTGGTCGGCCTCTCTACAAGGTGCAAACCCGACCCCGCAATTGCCCATGACAATGGTGGTGACCCCGTGATTAACCGAGGGTTTTAATTCTTCGTCCCAGGAAATTTGGCCGTCATAATGGGTATGCAGATCAATATAGCCCGGCGTGACAATAGCCCCGTGCGCATCTATGGTTTCTTTGGCGTCTCCGGAGCACGTGCCTATTTCGGATATTTTACCGCCAATAATGCCTATATCAGCCGCATAAGCCTCACCACCATTACCGTCATAAATAAGCCCGCCCGTTATTTTCACATCATACATGCCCTAATCTCCTGTCTGAAAATTTGAAAAACCCGATAATTACGCCGCCTGCGATTATATGCCATAATCCCCATGTGGCAACAAGTACCGCCGCTCCGCCCAGGCCGGAAAGCTGTGTTACCAATATGACAAAGGCCAGCCCGGAATTTTGGATACCCACTTCAAATGTCAAAGCCCGCCTGGTCGGAATGTCTGCCTTGGTAATTAAACCACTAAAATAACCCAGTACCAAGGCAAAGGCATTGTGAATAATCACTAAAGGTAAAACCAACAAGAATATTTGCGGAATTATATCCCGGTATTTAAAAAACCCGAACAGGATGAGCAGTATCAACAGGCTGGCGCTTATGAGCGCCAAAGGCTTTTGTATGCGCGCCGCCAGTTTCGCAGCTTTCCACGCTACTAACATGCCCAATAATATGGGCAATGCTAAAATCAGCAATGTTTGCATCAAAAAAGCCCACACATCAAAATTGATGGATGTCAGTAAAGACCGGGTCGGGGGATAAAGGGACAGCCAGAACAAGATGGATATGGGCGTAATAAAGGCCGCTGCAAGGCTGGAGGTCGCGGTTAAGGATACGGATAAAGCCGTATTGCCGCGTGCAAATAATGTCAAAATATTAGAGATATTACCGCCCGGACATGCCGCCACCAAGATCATACCAAGGGCCAGGCTCGGCAGAGGGTCAAGCAGATACACCAGACCAAGGGTCAAGAGCGGCAAGCCAAGTATTTGCGCCGCAACGCCTGCAATATAATGCTTGGGGTCGGCTTTAAAAAACGTAAATTGTGCGGGCCGCAAACCAAGTGCTACGGCAAACATCATCACAGCCAACATGGCCGCCAGCACAAATTCCCACGATCCACCCATTTCTATATTTATCTGGTCTATATTTATCTGGTTAAGCGCTTCAACGTCCATGTTTACCCCTTTTTATTTAGGGATAGGCTATTTTGATCAAGTTGGGAAATGCAAAAATAGAATACTTAAAAGCACTCTTATTGTCTTGCAGCCCGTCTTTCTGTTTGCCTGATAGGTTTGACTTTTTGCCTGATATATTTAGCTTTTTGCTTGACGGCCCTGGAAAGCCCCAGCCAGTTTTGTACATGTTGGTGAACGGATTTTGTGTAACGGCTGTTTGGTTTTAGTGTACCGGGTGGCGTACCCGTATTGATAGCGGCGCGGAGGGTTTCATCGTCCACACATATCTGGGCGCTCGTCTTGACCGTTAAAACTTTATGGGTATCAATAAGGCTTAACCCGCCCCGTAAAGCCCGCCGTTCGTATTTGTTTAGTATGATTTCGGGTGTTTGGTTTAATTTCAACAAAGCAGTGATGTCGTTGGCGAGCTTCCGAGCTTGGTGCAAAGCCGGGACACGGGCTTCGGTGACAAGAGCGAATTTATCGGCAGCACCTATGGCGGCTTGTGTCCATGACCGCCACATGGGCGGTATGTCGAGAATGATAAAATCAAAACCGTCGCTGACACAATCCAGAAAAGACAATAAAGCAATAGGCGATATCTGATCATTACCGCCAAGTTCACCTTCAGCACTAAAAACAGACAATGTTGTTTGCGCACACTTGGCGTGTTGCACAAGGTTATTATCAGGCTTGGTATATGGATTGATAAATGTTGCGGCCAGCTCTTCGTCCATCCGGCCTTCAGCTTTGTTAAGTTCAGCTATTTTCAGACTTGGCGGCATATCGAGATAAGCAGCGCAGTCGCCGCGTTCGAAATTAAGATCTATCAGCAAAACTTTCGCCTTACGTTTGGAAAGCTCCCATGCGGTTTGTACGGCAAGACTGGTCACACCAACCCCGCCAACCACACCAAGATAGGCCCAAATCTGCGCTTCTTGGGGCGGGGTGATTTCAGCACTGGCTGGTTCTACAACTGGCTCAGGAATGACCAGTTCATCGTCCGCTAAATGCACGAGATCGAGGATGTTGTCGTCTGTAGGCTTGTCCGACACGGCTTAATTTCCGCTCGAATTGACAGGCACGGGCGCTTCCACATTGCCGTCCCGGTAATTTTTAAGAGCCAGTGCCGCTCGGCTTGGATCGGCAGGAATATAGGTGTTGGCTTTTTGCTTGGCTGTAGGTGCCACGGCCTGGGTCTGTATATTGGTACGTATTGCAGCTCCAAGATTTGGATCCAAACGGCCCTCAAGAGCAGGCTGGACAGTGGTGCAACCACCTAAGATTACGAGAATGGCCCCGCCACAGAACAAAGAAATGGTTTGTTGTTTCATAGTGTTTTCCTAATTTAATACATGGCCGTAGCGGGCTGATAAGCTGGCTGAGGCTTTTGTCTTGGGAGAAGTTGGCTTCGCATTTTTGGCTTTCGGCCCGTCAATCCGCCCGCCCAAAAAGAAGTCGATTTCACTAGGGCCAGTACTTCCGTCTAGTGGTGTGGCCAATTGGTTTATATCAGACACAGGTTGAACCAGGCGCGGGGTCACAATGATCACCAGCTCGGTCTCGTTGTTTTGATAGCGCGTCGAGCGAAATAATGCGCCGAGTATGGGTACATCCCCGAGCCACGGCACTTGCGAGGCGCGGTTTGTTGAAGTGTTTTGCAACAAACCAGCAATGGCAAAGCTTTGCGAATTACGTAGCTCTACCGTGGTACTAGCCCGGCGAATGCTAAGTCCCGGCACTTCAACACCGGCCACACGCACCGAATTGGTTGGATCAAGCTGGCTAACTTCAGGGCTGACTTTTAGATTGATAATCCCGTCGTCAAGCACCGTTGGCGTGAAGGAGAGACCAACGCCAAACTGCCTGTAAGTGATGCTGATTTGCCCATTTTGTCCAGACACAGGTATGGGAAACTCTCCGCCCGCTAAAAAGCTTGCAGTTTCACCGGACATGGAGACAAGATTGGGTTCTGCCAGGGTACGGATCACGCCTTTTTCTTCCAATGCGTCTATACGGACATCAACATTTGTCGGGCCAAAGCTGTCTTGCAATATAGCTGACAGGGCGGATGAACTACCAAGTGCGCCAACACCGCTGGCGACAGAAAACTGCCCCGCTTGTTGTATCAACAAACCAACGCCCAGTTCTTTAATGGCTGATCTGGTCGCTTCTACAAACCTGACTTCCAACATAACCTGATGGGAGTCGCGCACAACTAAACCACTGGTGACATCGTCTTCGGTGCCTGCATAGGCACCTGCGATTTTACTGGCTTGTTCCGCGATCCTTGATGTGGAGACATCGCCGGACAGATAGATTTTACCCGCCAGGCGACGTACTTCGATCCGCTCTTTGGGAAAGGCCTCAAACAGGCTCTTTTTCAAACCCTGTATGTCCAAATTAACTTCGACATTTATAACATCCATCAAACGTTTCTTGCTGTCATAAATCATGACGCTGGTTTTACCCCGAGCTTTGCCGTTGATATGAAACGCCCGGTTAGTCAGAACAACCACATCTGCGATTTTGGTGTTGGCTACGCGAACTTCTGAAAACGCCTCGTCAGACCTCAAAGTTATATTGCCGTCTTTTAGCACCTGGGCGCTGACGGATTTCGTGTCCGCACTTACTTCAACCCAGGACTTGGCGTTGGCGGTGAAATTAACGGACATAAATATAGACAGGATGACAATCGGCAAAACAAACTTGGTCATGCCGGTTAAATGTTGATGTAAATATTTCATTATGGTGCCCCCCCGGCAAGATTCTGTTGTTTGGGCCTATCCCGGTAAACATTGACCAGACGAGGTTGTCCGTCGTCGCGTACAACAACGACCTTAGCGGTTTGGCTGACAGGTGCTTTTCTACGTATAGTCTGGCGCGGCGCAGGCTGGCTTCCGGTCAGATCAGCGGTTCTGAGCGCTTTCGCATTGATCCGCTCGGTGGAGCGGGGAGCGCGAAGCGCCAGAGACATAGTGCCGACAAATTTGGCCAAAGCCAATTTTTGTGCCTGCACTGGGCTGACTTCCAAGGTGATGGTTTTAGCCAATTTCGGCCCATCACTGTTGGGGTTTGTAATACTGCCAGTATGAGATGTCTGGTCTGCAGCCAGAACCTTTACGTCTTGCAACAATAATTCTGCCACAAACACTGGCTCGTTGCCCGTGCTTTTCCCATAGCGCGAGATAGTTTTTGGCTCAATTTCGCGGGTCAAAACCACGTCCACCCGATCTTCGGGCCTGACAAACCCGGCTACACCGCTAACATCATCGACGCGGATAGACACCGCCCGCATATTATCTGCCAAAGCAGCCGAGAGCGAAGCACGCCCGCCAGGTTCACTTATTTTGAAGGCTAATATAGGCTCGCCGCGTACGATTTGCGTCAAGGCCACCGCAGGGTTTTCAGGTTCTGTAAACAATTCCTCATATGCGCCAAAACTACCTTCGGGCACAGACGATATAGGAAATTGGACAAGAGTGACGCTTTGCGTGGTCACAGGTTCTCCTGGCATCAATTGCATATCAGCCACGATCACCGGAACCGTCCTGACTTTCGGCTTTGGAATAGGCGCCACGGTCATGTTTGCGCGTAATTGTGCATTTTGTGTGTTGACCGCGCCATCAATGAAGCCGCGTGCCATAATAATGGCTAAAACACCAAAGGCGGCAGACGCGCCCAGCGTTATTATAGTACTCCGTCTCACAAGCATCCCCGTAATTTTCGACCATTCCCGACATGGGCACAATATGGTCTCAATGATTTGAGACATAGAAACACACTGAGCTAAAAATCTCGTGAAAAAACGCGGTTGTTAATGAGTTGAAAATAGAGGTTAGCAAACCTTTAATTTTACGCTAATGGACGCGCTACAAATATAGGAACGCATATGGCACGACGAAAAAAAGGCAACCCGGTGCACGGTTGGGTGAATTTTGACAAACCGCTCGGCATGACCTCGACCCAGGCGGTGGGCAAGGTGCGTTGGTTGTATCAGGCACAGAAGGCTGGTCACGGCGGTACGTTGGATCCGTTGGCTACGGGTATATTGCCCATTGCCCTGGGCGAGGCTACCAAAACCATGCCTTATCTGGTTGAGGCCAGGAAAACCTATGAGGTCGAGATCAAATGGGGTGAGCGCACCGATACGCTGGACGCGGAGGGTGCGGTGGTAGCCGTTTCGGATGTGCGCCCTACCGGACAACAGATCGCGGATATATTGCCGAGCTTTATGGGCGAGATCAGCCAGATACCGCCAAAATTTTCCGCCATCAAAATAGACGGCAAGCGGGCCTATGATCTGGCGCGGGCCGGGGAGGAGCCTGAAATGAAGCCGCGTCTGGTGCAAATTGACGGGTTGGAAGTATTGGACGTACATAACGATACGGCCATACTCCGCGTAGATTGCGGTAAGGGGACATATATACGCTCCTTGGCCCGCGATATGGCCTTTGCGCTGGGGACGGAGGGTAGCGTCAAAACCCTGCGCCGTACACGGGTTGGGCCGTTCGCAGAAGATGCATCTTTTTCACTGGACGCGCTGGAAGATTTGCGCCATAAGGCCCGCGCAATGGAAGCCCTGCTCCCGCTTTCGACCGCACTGGACGACATCCCGGTGCTGGCCGTTAACGAAAATGAGCGGTTCGACCTGAAGCAAGGACGGGCAATCGTCCTGCACCCTTCAGCATTTGCCAGTTTGAAGGCGGTGTTCCATTCCCAAATTAAGGGGCCCCGAATTATCGGAGGACAGGACGCCAGCCGGATGGTTTTGGCGACATTTGAAGATGCAGAAATTGCCCTGTGTGAGGCGCGGGCCGGACGGTTAAGTCCGAAACGCGTATTTAATTTGTAGTCGTATAATAGGAGAAAACGATGTCGATTACACCAAAGCGCAAAGCTGCGCTCATAAAAAAATATGCCCGTTCAGAGGGCGATACAGGTTCACCAGAAGTACAAGTCGCGATTTTAACAGAGCGTATTGTCAATCTAACCGAACACTTTAAAACCAACAAAAAAGATAACCACTCCCGCCGAGGCCTGTTGGCCATGGTGAGTTTGCGACGCACACAGTTGGATTACCTCAAGAAAAAAGATGCAGGTCGTTATCAAGACCTGATCAAAAGCTTAGGGCTGCGCCGATAGGCCTCCCGACACGAAAGGCCGCCATGAGGGCGGCCTTAACTATGTAAAGGGCATAATAAATTGCCCTAATTTTGGTGCGTATTAAAATAGAAAATTACGCCCTGATGTATGTGAAAGATGAAAAACATGTTTAATAAACAAAAAGTAGAACTGGAATGGGCCGGAAAGACCCTGACCCTTGAAACCGGCGGCATGGCCCGCCAAGCTGACGGCGCAGTGCTTGCGACCTACGGCGAAACCGTATTGCTCGCGACGATTTGCGCGGCCAGATCCGCCAAGCCGGGACAGAGCTTCTTCCCGCTGACGGTTAACTACCAGGAAAAATTCTATGCCACCGGCAAAATTCCGGGTGGATATTTCAAACGCGAAGGTCGTCCGACCGAACGCGAAACCCTTATTTCCCGCCTAATTGACCGCCCATTTCGGCCTTTGTTTGTCAAAGGCTTTATGAGCGAAACCCAAATCATTATCAATGTGCTCCAGCACGACCTTGAAAACGAGCCTGATGTTATTGGTATGATTGCTGCGTCTGCGGCCATCACACTGTCCGGTATTCCGTTCATGGGTCCCATTGCTGCGGCTCGTGTCGGCTATATTGACGGCGAATATGTCTTGCAGCCGACCTTGCAAGAAATGGAGGACAGCTCGCTTGATCTGATCGTTGCAGGTACGTCTGGTGCCGTGATGATGGTGGAAAGCGAAGCCAAGGAATTGACCGAAGAGGTCATGCTCGGCGCTCTTGAATTCGCTCACGAGGGCTTCCAGCCCGTTATTGATGCCATCATTGATTTGGCAGAAAAAGCGGCGAAAGAGCCTTGGGACTTTGTAACTCCTGATTTGTCTTCTGAGAAAAAGTCTGTGGCTAAATTACTCGAAAAAGACATTGCCAAAGCTTATAAGAAAACCGATAAAATGGAACGCCAGGCTGCGCTTGGTGAGGCCCGTGATAAAGGTGCCAAACTGATTGCCTCCGACGACAATCCGGACGGCATGGACGGCGGCACGTTTTCAGACGCTTTCAAATCCGTCGAATCTAATGTTGTACGTTCCAGCGTTATCAAAACCAAAAAACGCATTGATGGTCGCAAGCTTGACCAGGTTCGCGCTATGTTTCCGAAACCGGCATCTTGCCACGTACCCACGGTTCCGCCCTGTTCACACGCGGCGAAACACAAGCACTTTGTGTGGCGACTTTGGGCACTTCCGAGGACGAACAATTCGTTGATCAGCTTACGGGCACGATTAAAAACAAGTTTATGCTCCATTATAACTTCCCTCCGTTTTCGGTTGGTGAAGCACGCTTCCTACGCGGTACATCGCGCCGGGAATACGGTCACGGTAAATTGGCCCAGCGGGCTTTGGCTGCGGTTTTGCCGAGCGACGAGGAATTTCCTTATACGATCCGCCTGGTTGCCGAGATTATGGAATCAAATGGTTCATCTTCAATGGCCACGGTTTGTGGCTGTTCATTGGCTATGATGGACGCGGGTGTTCCGATCTCCAAACCGGTTTCCGGTATTGCCATGGGCCTGATCAAAGAGGGCGACAAAGTAGCTATTTTGTCAGATATCCTGGGTGATGAAGATCATCTTGGTGATATGGACTTTAAGGTCGCCGGTACCAAAGACGGTATCACATCCTTACAGATGGATATCAAAATTGCCGGTATCACAATGGACATTATGTCTGATGCATTGACGCAAGCTCATGGCGGTCGTCTACATATTTTGGACGAAATGAACAAAGCCATAGACGAAAGCCGTGAAGACGTTGGTGAATTTGCCCCGCGCATTGTCACCATCAAAATCCCGGTTGATAAAATCCGCGACGTTATCGGTACGGGCGGCAAGGTTATCCGCGAAATCGTTGAAGTTACGGGAGCGCGTGTTAGCGTTGAGGACGACGGCACGATCAAACTGGCGTCCAGTGATGCGGCTTCTATCGAAGCGGCCAAAGACTGGATTGAAGGTCTGACCGCAGAGCCGGAAGAAGGCGTGATCTATAAAGGTAAAGTGGTCAAAGTTATGGACTTCGGTGCATTCGTGAACTTCTTTGGCAAACGCGACGGTCTTGTTCATGTGAGCCAGATTGTGTCTGAGCGGGTCGAGCATCCGAAAGACCATTTGTCCGAAGGCGACGAAGTTTATGTCAAGCTTATGGGTTTTGACAAACGCGGCAAAGTCCGGCTTTCCATGAAAGTCGTTGACCAGAAAAGCGGCGAGGAAATTGAAGGCGACGACGACTAGGTTTCGCTTTTAATCTTTGAAAACGAAAAACGGCTCGCCAATTGGCGGGCCGTTTTTTATTGCTATTATGGTGATTTATGCCTCTAGCCCGAGCCGTTCACGCACTCTATTTATAAAGGCTTGCTGCTCGGGGTTTGGTTTGCCGTCCGCTTGGGAGATTTTGCTGAGCATGTCGGAAAGATCGTCCGCCTCGGCGCGGCGAATTTTGGCTGACAATACAGTGGTCATGGACGCTAAAGCCGTGTCTGGTTGCGCCAAACCTTTGACCGTCCAGCGCATTTGGGTCAGCAATTCGTCTGCCTCCACCGCCGATATCTTCATATAAGTCTTTAAAATATCGATGATCCGTCCGGTGGATGCCCCGCTAATCAGCCCGTCATGGGTAGCGGCATAATCCGATAATTTAGCAACGCTCACCATCAGTATAGTTGCCGCCTCCATAGGGTTATCGATTAAATCCAGCCCACGCTTGCCCGCCTTGTTTTTGAAGCGCATCCGGCGCGGCATATTGCGTAAAGTGTTGGCGACATCCATCACATCCTTGGCACCCCGCGCCGCCCGGCTCACCCAAAATATAGCCGTAGCAACCGCGATAATAATTCCCAATATGTGCATATTCATATCCTTTGGTCGTCACTATAGGCTGTTTTCCAGACCAGAACAAGTACGGCTGTTTAAGCCTCCGCATAGTAGAGCAAGAAGCACATCATGGATGTTTAATATAATAACTAAATTAGTTTAGTCATTATGCTAAACGATAAATATTTAGGACTTGTGGGTATTCAGGACAGCGAACTTTAATGACAGGATGAGCTGGGGCCTTGGTCGAGGTGGAAGTGGTCTTTGTGGGCCGTGTTATAGTCTGGCGTAAGTACCACATTAAACAACTGGCAGGCGGAGGCGCGGGTTTTTCTGAGAAACTTTCTCCGCGCCTTTCCGGTTTTACTACCGTCACTGCGCCAGTGCTTGAAAATAGAGATCACCCGCCCGTCTGCAAGTTCAAACCCGGTTACATCCCAGGCATTGGCAAAGGCATGTTCAGACCAGGCACCGGAGCCGTTACCGCGCTGGCGACGGCAAGAATAGGTGCCTGCATGGTGGGTTTTCTTGAGGCCGCTGCCCAGATATGTTTGGGCGTGCCTGTCTACTTCGCGCAGCCAGATATAAGAGGCTAGTACAATTGAGCATTGGGCTGTGACAGTGTGTGGCCGAAACTTTGATCCGGACGCCCCGGTCATGTTGGCGGCAATATTCCAACCACAGGCTTGAGCGCCTTTTTTGGGTGCGGCTTGGGCATAGTCTAACCTTCTAGCCTGATCCAATTTGTTCAGGCACACGCGGCTTGGGGCGAGCGCAATGAGAGAAATTTTTGTGCCAGTAGCCAAACCAACAGGGGCTTCCACATCCAGACCGCGCCACGGTAAATGACGGTGCGGTACCAAGAAATCAGCCAAGAAACCCAATACTAATAATACAACAAGGGCTATCAACGCCTTACGGCGAAGTGTAATCCTGTAGCGTTTGCGAAAAATAGCTTTAAGCAGCTTCTGGAGCAGTTTCAGAGGCAGCTTCAGTTTCGGATTCGGCGACTTTTTTAACCAGGGCGCGTTTAATTTTACGCGATTTATCGGTTAGTTTAGCGTTTTTAGTGCCGAGCAAAAAGCCGTCAAGACCGCCTTTAAAATCGACAGTACGTAAAGACGCCGCCGTAACACGCAGCTTGAATTTTTGGCCAAGTGTATCCGAGGTCAGTGTCACATTACACAGATTGGGTTCAAACCGGCGTCTTGTTTTCACCTTGGAGTGAGAAACATTATTTCCGCTCATTGGGCCTGTGCCCATTAAATCACAACGACGTGCCATGCCAGTATCCTTCAAGTATTCAAATAAGTATATATGTAGCCTAAATCAGGCTATGTTTCAAGTTGGTGGGACATAAACCACCCAGCCAGCCCCGTCAAGCAGGCTTTTGCCATACAATGTGTAGAAACAAACAACTCATACCCCATCTTGCCCTGCATGGCCTTGCTGCCTATAAGGCGTTCATGAAATTTTATATTATGAACGGTGCCGGCAATAGATTCGGGGTATTTGATGCCCGCGAACACGCAGGGTTTGTCATGACCGCTGACCTGGCTAAAGCCACAGCGGCTCCAAATGGCCCTATGGGCAAGCTGGGCGCAGACCAGATTATTATTATGCGACCCCCAAAAACAGAAATCGCCAAAACCGAAAATGCGGATGTGTTTATGGAAATCTGGAACGCAGACGGGGCCGAAGTTGATGCGTGCGGTAATGCGTCTAGATGTATTCCCTGGCTGGTCATGAACGAGACCGGGCGCGACAAAGTTATGTTAGAGACCAATGCCGGGCTGTTACAAGCCAGGCGAACAAACGAGTTTTCTGTTGCCGTAGACATGGGGGAGCCGCGCCTGGAATGGGACGAAATCCCTCTCAAGGAATATATGGACACGCGAGTCATAGACGTAAAAGTCGGGCCAATTGATGCGCCAATTCTGGCCCGCCCTGGCGCGGTGAATATGGGCAACCCCCACTGCGTGTTTTTCGTGGACGATGCCGAGGCAGTAGCCGCCGATAAAATCGGCCCCATGATCGAATATCACCCCTTGTTCCCGCAGCAGTGCAATGTCGGTTTTGCCGAGATAAGAAGCCGCAGCGAAATCCGCCTGCGGGTCTGGGAGCGCGGCGCTGGCCTGACCAAAGCCTGCGGCACAGGAGCCTGCGCCGCCCTCGTAGCCGCAAACCGTCAAAACCGCACAGACCGCAAAGCGCGGATTATAATGGACGGCGGCGATTTACATATAGAATGGCGCGAGAGCGACAACCACGTCATAATGACCGGGCCGGTGGAGTTGGAATTTGAAGGGGAGTTGGAAGTTTAGGGGGCAGAGCCGTAAAACCTCTCCTTTATCATAGGGTTACTCTTGGTTAATATTAACCCCGTAGAACGGGCTAAAATTAAGGACAGCATGATGAAAAAACCACTTGACGTTATTAAACCTAACTCCGCATTATTTGAGACACGCGCCTTGATCAAACCGACCGGGTTTCGTGAATATGATGCGCGCTGGTGGTTTGGGCATCACGGCAGTGACAAACCGCCCGAGATCAATCTTTGCGGCATCCAGATGCTTGGCGCATCTCTGGGTACGCTGATCCACGAATTGGGAGTGCGCCCGCAAATCGTGGTTGGGCATGATTACCGCTCCTACTCCCTGTCGATCAAACAGGCTTTAATCGTTGGTTTGATGAGTGCCGGGGTTGAGGTGAAAGACATAGGTTTGGCCCTGTCACCCACCGCTTATTTCGCGCAATTTGCCCTGGACGTTCCGTGCGTAGCTATGGTCACGGCTAGCCATAACACCAATGGTTGGACCGGGGTTAAAATGGGGGTTGAGCGGCCTCTGACCTTTGGGCCTGACGAAATGAGCCGTCTCAAGGACATCGCCCTGTCCGGAGAAGCCGTCAACCGAAGCGGCGGCGGGTATGAATTTATAGATGATGTGGCCGGGCTTTATATGCGCGACCTGGCCAAAGGCATCAAAATCAAGCGCAAATTGCGCGTGGTCGCCGCTTGTGGCAACGGCACGGCGGGCGCATTCGCCCCCCATGTTTTGGATAAAATCGGGGTCGAGGTTATCCCGGTACAGTGTAGTCTCGATCACAATTTTCCAACCTACAATCCCAACCCCGAAGACATGAAAATGCTCAACGCTATGAAAGATGCGGTTAAAGAACACGGTGCTGATTTAGCCGTTGGATTTGATGGTGACGGCGACCGGTGCGGTATTGTTGATAATGAAGGCGAGGAGATTTTTGCGGATAAAGTCGGCGTTATGTTGGCGCGAGATCTCTCGGCCAAGTTCCCGAATGCACAATTCGTGGCGGATGTAAAATCCACAGGACTTTATGCGACCGACCCGGTGTTGATCGCTAACGGGGCCAAGACCGATTACTGGAAAACTGGGCATAGCTACATTAAACGCCGGAGCAAGGAAATTGGCGCCTTGGTCGGGTTTGAAAAATCCGGGCATTATTTCTTCAATGCACCCATCGGGCGCGGCTATGACGACGGTATCCTCTCGGCCATCGCAATTTTGCAAATGCTCGACAATAACCCGGACAAAAGCATGGCTGATCTACGCCGTGCCCTCCCCAAAACCTGGGGCAGCCCAACCATGTCCCCCTATTGCGACGACGAGAAAAAATACGGTGTGGTCGATAAGATCATTGCCGAATACCAGTTGGCTTTTAAAAACGGCGATAAACTGCTCGACCAAAATATCCGCGACATCAACACCGTAAACGGCGTGCGCGTCACTCTGGAAGACGGCACCTGGGGCCTCGTCCGCGCAAGCTCCAACACGCCAAACCTGGTCGTCGTAGT
Organism: Robiginitomaculum sp.; assembly: GCA_016765135.1. Lineage (GTDB taxonomy): Bacteria > Pseudomonadota > Alphaproteobacteria > Caulobacterales > Maricaulaceae > Robiginitomaculum_A. The sequence goes on along the minus strand of JAESQN010000011.1, from coordinate 44,454 downwards.
CGAAAGCCCCACGTCTGAAGACAACAAAAACAATATGTTTAGGGAAATTGAGGCAAGGCTCGCGAAATACGAAGACATTGGGGAGTATGACCAGAAGATTTAACTCTCAAAGGGATTTACCACGTCTATTTTGCAGTGTTTGAAATGCTTGATATTGCGTGTCACCAAAAGGCCGCCGTGCTGTAGGATAATGGCCGCAATCATAGTATCACTTTGGCCAATTGGAGTTCCGGTTTTTTGTAACCGAGCCGCCAAATACCCATAAATCTCGGCGGCCGCTTCACCGAAAGGCAGAACAAGCCCGCCAAGGTCATCCGTTAGTGTCATCTGCAATGCTTTTTTCAGACCGTCCCTGCGCTTGCCTTTTGGCAGGCTGGCCAAACCATAATATAATTCGGCCACTGTAATGGCCGTGGTCGCCACGGGTTGTGGCGGCAAGCGGTCAAACCATTTAAGCACAGTCTCGTCCGGCGTAGTTTTCATAAGCTCGGAAAATATATTGGTATCAAGAATAATCATTCCGCGAACTGTACAGGGTCAGGCAGTGGCTCTGGTTTGGGGTGCGGCAATTCATCCACGCCGCCAATATCTGCAAATTTTTTGTGGATTTTACGGGCAATGTGACCAGGCCGCATTTGCTGCTGTGCTACAGTTGTTTCCAATATGGAGCGCACTTCAGCCTCCATAGAACGGCCATGCCTTGCCGCTTGTTGGCGCAAAAAGTCTCGGATATTGTCATCAAGGTTACGAATTGTCAGCGTGGCCATTTTATCCTCACAGTTGAATTATATTCAACTATATAGGCATTGCTGTCATTGCTGTCAATATTGTCGGTTACCCCGGCGTTTCTATCCTGCTCGCATCTGTACGCTTCAACAAATCATCGAAATAGGCAATTGTTTGCTTCAGGCCGGTGCGTAAATCCGTTGTTGGTTCCCAGCCAAGGTGCTTTTTCGCCAGACTGATATCCGGCTGACGTTGTTTTGGGTCGTCGGCGGGCAGGTCTTTGAAGATCAGTTTTGATTTTGTGCCCGTCAGGTCAATCACCGTTTCGGCCAGTTGTTTAATGGTAAATTCGCCCGGGTTGCCCATATTTACGGGGCCAATTATTTTGTCCTGCGCCATAAATGCCAGCAAAGCGACGATCAAATCGTCCACATAGCAAAATGATCTGGTCTGGCTGCCATCGCCAAATATGGTGATGTCTTCACCCCTCAAGGCCTGGACAATAAAATTGGAAACCGCCCGCCCGTCATTGGGATGCATATTGGGGCCGTAAGTATTGAACAAACGCGCCACGCGAATATCTAGCCCGTGTTGGCGGTGATAATCAAAAAACAATGTCTCGGCCGCCCGCTTGCCCTCGTCGTAGCAGGCCCGTGGGCCGATAGGATTGACATTGCCGTGATAGCTTTCGGGCTGGGGATGTACGGATGGGTCGCCGTAGACTTCACTGGTCGAGGTTTGCAGAATTTTCACCCCCAAACGTTTTGCCAAACCCAGCATATTGATGGCCCCGTGAACACTGGTTTTCAAAGTCTGCACCGGGTCGTGCTGGTAATGAAACGGGCTGGCTGGACACGCGAGATTGTAAATCTCGTCTACCTCAAGAAAGACCGGAAAGGTAACATCATGGCGGATAAATTCGAAATGCGGATTGGCCATTAACGGCACAATATTGTCTTTTTGGCCGCAAAACAGATTATCAAGACAGATAACATCCGCACCCGTTTTCAACAGAGCCGCGCACAAATGCGAGCCGAGAAATCCGGCCCCGCCTGTTACCAATATTCGTTTTCTTAAATGTTGCATGTGCGCTTCATAGCGACAATTTATCCACGCGTCATGTGATTTTCTATCTTTTAACTAACGCTTGTCGGTGTTACTCTGTACTGGAAAGAAAAAACAAGGAATTTGAATGCGCGTTGCCATGATAGGAACCGGTTATGTCGGTCTGGTCTCAGGGGTCTGTTTTGCCGACTTCGGCCATGATGTTGTCTGCGTCGATAAAGACCCGGATAAAATCGCTGTACTTAACAATGGCGGTGTACCGATCTTCGAGCCTGGGTTAGCTGATCTGGTCGCAAAAAACGTCCGCGCCAGGCATCTTACATTCACAACAGAGACCCGGGACGCGGTTAAAAATGCTGATGCCGTATTTATAGCCGTGGGTACACCGTCGAGGCGCGGTGATGGTCATGCCGATCTTTCTTATGTCTATGCGGCTGCCGAAGAAATAGCAGGGTTCATGGACGGCTATACGGTGGTTGTGACAAAATCTACTGTCCCCGTTGGTACAGGTGACGCCGTCGAGGCCATAATTTGCAAGGCCCGCCCCGATTTGAAACCTGGCGAGGATTTTGATGTAGTCTCTAACCCGGAGTTCCTGCGCGAAGGCGCGGCCATCGAGGATTTTAAACGCCCGGACAGGGTGGTGGTTGGCACCGACAGCGAAAAAGCCCGCGCCGTGATGCGCAGCCTGTACCGCCCCTTGTTCATCAACGAAACCCCTATTGTATTTACCGACCGCCGCACGTCCGAATTGATCAAATATGCAGGCAATGCTTTTCTGGCCACCAAAATCACCTTCATCAATGAAATGGCGGATTTGTGCGAAAAAGTCGGGGCTAATGTTCAAGAAGTTTCACGCGGAATCGGGCTGGACGGGCGTATCGGCAAAAAATTTCTGCACGCCGGGCCGGGCTATGGCGGATCGTGCTTCCCCAAAGACACTTTGGCAGTTGTCCGCACCGCTCAGGAAGCAGGCGCACCTTTGAAAATCATCGAAGCCGTCGTCGCGGTTAATGAGGCGCGCAAGGAAAAAATGGCTGATAAAGTCGTCGAGGGTGTCGGCGGAGATGTTTCAGGCAAAACTATCGCCGTGTTAGGCTTGGCGTTCAAACCCAATACCGACGATATGCGCGAAAGCCCGGCCATTGCCATTATCAACAAGCTGACGGCAGGCGGGGCCAATATTCGCGCCTATGATCCCGAAGCCATGGACGAGGCCAAACAGATATTGCCCGAAATCACCTATTGCGAAAACGCTTATAACTGTATCGACGGCGCAGATGCTATGGTCATTATCACCGAGTGGGATCAGTTCAGGGCTTTGGATTTTACACGGGTCAAAGCCTTGCTCAACACCCCCGTTTTGATTGATCTGCGGAATATCTATAACCCCGTCAGCATGGCCCGACAGGGCTTTAAATATATCAGTGTCGGGCGACCACAATGAATAGGGTTTTATTTGTCTACGGCACTCTGGTACCGGGTGCGGAAAACGCCCATATCATGGACGGCATGGACGGGAAATGGTGCGAAGCTTCGGTACGCGGTACACGCTACGATACGGGTTGGGGTACGCACAAAAAACATCCAGGCTTTATTCCTGACGCAAATGGCGAAATTATAAACGGCCTGGTTTTCATTTCAGACGACCTGCCCGCACACTGGCCCAGACTGGATAAATTCGAAGGCAAAAACTATAAGCGTGTTCCTATTCAGGCCATATTGGAAAACGGCGAAACCATCTCCGCGCAAATATACCAGGCAGTGCAGCAATTTTAACATTTGCTCTCATGTTGGCGGCCTATTACGCGGAGATGATGTGGATGCAGGTGCGGGCCAACCACAAAATTTGGTCAAATCCGTAACGCTTGGGTAAAGGTTTACTGTTAAGGCATAGCCATGAAAAAAATACGTAAAGCCGTCCTGCCCGTTGCAGGCTTTGGAACACGGGTTCTACCCGCCACCAAATCCATCCCTAAGGAAATGTTGCCCGTGGTTGATCGCCCGGCCCTGCAATATGTCGTCGACGAAGCATTTGAGGCCGGTATCGAACATATCGTCTTTGTCACTGGTCGTAATAAGGGGGCTATTGAGGATTATTTTGACCGAGCCTATGAGTTGGAAGCCACACTGCACCAGAAAAACAAACGCGGTATATTAGAGCAATTGCAAAAAGGCCTGCCCGGCCCCGGCACCACCAGTTTCGTACGCCAGCAATCCCCCCAGGGCCTCGGCCACGCCGTTTGGTGTGCGCGAGATGTTATTGGTGATGAACCGTTTGCAGTGCTTTTGCCAGACGTATTGGTCAAATCCGAACCTGGCTGTTTGAAACAAATGATCGCTGCTTATCATAAAAAAGGCGGCAATATCATTGCCGTAAACCCGGTACCCAGAGACCAAACCGATAAATACGGTGTCATTGCGCCCGTATCCCAAGACGGGAATATCTATAAAATGTCAGGCATGGTTGAAAAACCTGCGCCTAAGGACGCGCCGTCAAATCTCTCCATTACCGGGCGCTATATCTTGCAGCCGGAAATTTTCAAATTCCTCGAAGACCAAAAGCCCGGCGCTGGTAATGAAATCCAGCTTACCGACGCAATGGCAAAGCTGATGGACGTCTCAACTTTTCATGCTGTAGAGTTTAAGGGTGACGCCCATGATTGCGGCTCAAAGCTTGGGTATTTCAAGGCGGTTTGCGCCTATGCCGTTGACCATGAGGAGATCGGCGAAGACGCCAAGGCGTTAATCAAGAAACTATGTTTGTTGCCAGAATACCAAGCATAAAAAAACGCATTTTTTAGTGTAAAAGCCGTTGACGCTAGCAAGACGGCGGGCTAGTAAACGCGCCTTGTTTAAACACAAGCGGGTGTAGCTCAGTTGGTTAGAGCGCTGGCCTGTCACGCCAGAGGCCGCGGGTTCGAGTCCCGTCACTCGCGCCATTATTTTTCCAAATATGCCGCATAAATTGTTGAAAATATTGAATATTTAATTCAGTAACTGATGATATTTTTGTTTTTCCTAAGTTTTAGGATAGAAATAATCATGACTACCTATCAAAGCTCAATCGATACCTCACTCAATACCGAGGCTATTGGTATTATCAAAGAATGGTGCCTGCTCGATTTGCCCATATCGATAGTCGCAATCGTATTCGTTATTCTCTGCATACCACCTCGCTCGAAACCGCCCGTGTTCGCAGAGATCAATTGGCCAATGCTGACCTAGAATATTGGAATGCTCTGGCGACAGATGCAGCGGAAAACCTTGCTGTAACGATGGTCACTTTCAAGGCAGCGGAGCAGCGTTATAAAGCCGCTCAAGCACGCGCTTTGGTCTTGAGTACAAGACCGCCGAAATTCTTTCACAGGACGCGGCGGTCGGTAACCACGTAGAACAATTACTTGAGCGGATCGAACTCATTGACGAAAACACGGGAAAGTCCGGCATTCCGCCGAAAGCTGAAACCGAAGCAATATTGGGCGGGGTTCCTGCCCCCGTAAAACCTTCCGTGAAAGTCTCCGGTGCATTCGCTCTCTATTTGAGCGAGATTGCCTATGATGAGCAGGCCAAGAAATCTCCTAAACAACAATATAGCTGGGAGAAGACCAAGCGTACCTCGATCAACTATTTTATTGATGTGGTTGGCGATATCGACATGGAAGAGATCACCCGCGAAATGGCGACCTCCTACCGTAGCTGGTGGATTGAACGCATGGTGCCCGGCGACGAGCAATTGAGACCTGCAAAACCCAATACAGCCAATCGGCACATAGGCAATATGCGCCGGCTTTATGAGGGTTACTTTACGCATATAGGCGAAGAGGAGCGTTTAAACCCGTTCCGCAAAATGTTTTTCAAAGATAATCAGGACACCAAAATACCATCCTTTGAGAATGATTGGGTGCGGGATCGTATTCTGGCGCCAAGTCTGTTTGATGAGTTGAACGATGAGTTACGCTTGATGATCTATGTGTTGATCGAAACAGGCGCACGCACGAGCGAAATCTGTAACTTGCAATCTGAGAACATCCGGCTTGATCATGAAGTGCCGCATATCGCGATCCAACCCAAGGGCAGAGAGCTTAAAACCTGGACCTCGAAACGTGAAATCCCCTTAGTTGGGGTAGCGTTGGATGCGATGAAACAAGCGCCTAACGGCTTTCCTCATTACCGTGACAAAGGCGAATTGGTTTCCGCCAATTTGATGAAGGCATTTCGTCTCCGTAAGCTTTTTCCGACATCTGAACATATCATCTATTCGTTCCGCCACGCCTTTGAAGACCGGATGCTTTAGGCAAATATCGACTATGGCATGCGGTGCTATCTTATGGGTCATAAGAACACGCGGCCTGACTATGGTAAAAATGGATCGCTTGCCTACCGGCGCGAACAGTTACTAAAGATTGTGCACCCTTATCAGGATGATCTTATAAAATCGGCCTCTATTGCGTTTCCCGCGACATGAGCCTGTCCTTTGGCGCCGACGACATACCATGTTGACCAATGGCAGGTGTTGAGCCGGGTTTAGTGGCCCGCTGTAGACGCCTGCGCCTGGAGAACTGAGCGAGCCGCGCCGAGTTTGTAATCCGCGCTTCTAATTGGGTCTCCAACGCTTCGAAGATAGGCCAATAAGCATCACCGTAATGATCAATAATCGTCGCCACCGTCCGCATCGCACGGCTAAGACGGGCCTCGGTTATTTTCGATGTCTTCCCATCATTCTTCATGCTGCAAGTTTAGGATAAGAGCATTGGTATGTCAGACAGAAAAGAGAGTAATAATTATAGGCAGGTGCGGGGCTTGGAGTGTGAAAATGCTTTTATGACTTCCCTTTGAAATTTGGTTTTGCGGCGGTCATAGATTTTAAAATTGAAAATAGATCATTACAAAAGCGCAAACCATCATTTGGTGGAATTTTTGAGGTCTTCCTTAATTGCGCGCACTCCGGCACGGGCGCATTTGCCGTCGTCAGTAGCTGTCGCGCCAGATACACCGATGCCTCCCAGATGGTAGCCATCAGATGTTTTGATAGGGACACCACCATCAAACACGACAATGCTTGGAATCCGTTCAATTCCGTGGGGCGGATCATTTTTAATGAGTGCGATTTCTCTAAGTTCCTGGGTCGATCTTGGTGTCGTGGATGCTGTCTCTGCTTTTAACATAGCAATCTGTGTCGCCTCTTAAATCTTCCAAACCGGACCATAGCTTAACTTAGCAGCTTCAAGCGCCCAAAATAGGTCGCCCGCATTCGTCCTCACCTCGTGAAAGCTTGCTCCCTCATCAACTCATTTCTATTCGTAAGACTTATTGATTGCGGCAACTGCGGCTCTTGCGCATTCTCCGTCTTGGGCAGGACTTGCGCCTGACACACCAACACCGCCAATATTATAGCCCGTTTTCAGTGTTATTGGTTCGCCGCCTTCAATCCCGTTTAAACCTGGAACATAAACCAGGCCCGCAAGAGCGCTGCCCGGTTGCGCAACTTCCCCTAACCGCTTTGTGGAAAGCGGGGTGGTTGCGGCCGTCTCGGCTTTGATGCCCGCAAATTCGACTTGCTTTTGATAGACGTCGTCCATGCGCATAAAATGAATAAGGCGACCACCACGATCCTTGATTGATATCGCCACACGGAGACTATTTTCAGATGCATATGCCTCACAAGCCGCAGCTCCGGTTTTGGCAGCATCAAGTGTCAGATAGGGTCGGCTTTCCTGCGCAGAGGCATATGGAGTTAAGAGGCTAAGGCCTAAAATAGTTGAAAGGGTAAATGTGGTTTTCATGATGTGCTCCTAAGCGTCCGGTGTGTTAGCAAGGGGAAGGCCGACGCGTGCTCGTCCCTCTGGTGTTTTGATAGAAAAGTCAGTGCCCGCGAATTCGGCGCCCTCGGATCCGCAGAGGAAAGCGACCCCCTCGGCGGCCCATTCAGGCGGTATGTGGCTGTCCCAACTCAAATTGCTGACGACGTTGATCTGGGAGTCTTTGATTTTTTTCATGAACTCAGTCGCAACAGTGCCTGGCGAAAGCCCAACGACACGAATGCCTTTGTCAGCCAATTCTTTGTGCGCAACTTCAGTAAGTTTCTTTGCGGCCGCCTTATTCGAGCAATAATGACTCCATCCCGGCAGAGCGCTATTAGCCGCGCCCGAACTCATATTCACAACCACACCGCCACCGTTCTGCAGCATGCCAGGAATGACAGCGCGCATACCATGATAGACGCCCTTGTAATTTACGTCAGCTGCGAATCCCCATAATGTAGGGTCACTGTCGACGAGCATTGCGAGAGGCTCAATGACGCCTGCATTATTGACCAAAATGTCAATCTGTCCGGCTCTATCAATTGCCGTAGCTACAGCACTTTCTACGGAAGCATAATTGCTTACGTCACACCTGACTGCATAAGCTCTTCGACTTTCTGCGGTGGTTGTATCAGCCGCAGCTTTAACTGTTTCGAGATTGCGCCCCGCCAGGACAACTGTTGCTCCATAAGCCGACACGTTTTTCATTGCGTCGCGCACTGCAGTGATAAGTGATGATCCGCGCAGCGGTATTGATGTCTCTCACCGTGGTGGTCGGCCCGGCTTTGTCAAAGTGCATGAGAATGGCATGCTGACATTCCCGGATTTCAAGGGCAATCGATTTTTCAATACGCTCGGTAATATCGTCCAAGACCCCAGAATTGGCCTGTTCTTCCCGGATTTCGAAACCGGCAATGTGGTGTTCCTTACCGGACGAGCTGAAATCATTTGGGACGACACGCGCATTCACGGCTTTACAGGGGCGGAACGTTTGATCGATATTGTGCCGGAAGAGATCGTTTTCGCACCAGGTATTATTCCGCTTAAAGGCACATTTATCGATGAATGGCCTATGCTTGCGGCGACCGGCGTTTGGTAGATCAAGGTAAGCATCAGAAAATATTTTCATATTGTCGAGCCGAACCGTCTTATACGTATGCGAGACAATCTAGGCCATGTTAATTGCAGTTCGAGCCAGAAGAGAATTTATAAAATGCGTCTCCACACCATATTCCAATTAAATTGGCGGGCTTTGATCGCCGACGCTTGCGCAGCGCTGCTGCGCTCATAAGGGCACCGCTTCGCGGTGGCATCATTGGAGTTTCCTCCTCGGGCCGGGCGTGGGGGAAACATGGGAAAGGGGCGAGGAGACCAGACATGAGCACCCAGACCGCAAGCCAAGCACTCCTTGGAACAACTTCCGCACCCCGATTAAAAGACGACATCAAAATTTATGTTGCCTGTCTTGCCGCCTATAATTCGGGGCATCTGCATGGGCCTGGATAGATGCGACCCAAGGCGTAGACCATATTTGGGACGAGACAAAAGCCATGCTCACGGCGTCACCAATTGAGGATGTAGAGGAACACGCAATTCATGATTATGAGGGTTTCGAGGGTGCGCCAATTGAAGAATATACCAGCTTTGAAACCATTGTTGCGCTGGCTGAATGTATTGAAGAACACGATGCTCTGGTCGAGCTTTACAAAAATTAGTATGGATTTGATATCGTGGTTAGCCTTCCCCCCATTAGCCCAAGTCAGCGTACAGGTATGCAATCACTACAAAATACTCAGCGATAATCTTGGCAAAAACAACACCAAATCCGGTACAAAAATAACCAGCAAAACAATTGGGGGATGTCCCAGCAAAAGGAATTTCGAAGTTGGTCCAATATAGTGATCAATTGTTATGAAATCTGCTCCATTTCATAACAATCTCTCTATTTATAATTGACATAGGACAATACATATATTGAACTATACATATGAAGGGAAAATTTCATGACCAAAATTATTGATCAAATGCACCCGGATGAAAACAATATTCAGAAGTTTGATTTATTACATACAGCTACGCCGCTTGAGCCATTGCCCAGGCTTGGCAAACACATTGGCTTGAAAAACCTTTTCATCAAGCGAGACGATGAAGGGGGTCGCGGGGGAGGCGGGAACAAGATCAGGAAATTCGAGCGTCAGCTCGCGAAAATGATTTTAGAGGGCTACGATACGGTGATTATTGCGGCCCACCACCAATCGAATGCGGCACGAGAATTGGTAAGCACCGCTGCCATGATGGGATTGAAGTCGGTCATCGTTGTTAAAGATCTGATCGGACGAAAAACAGAATCTTTTTCCAGCAACGGAAACCGGTTGTTACTCAATCTTCTTGGTGCGGAGTTGATTGAAGTTCCGCAAAATGTCGATTTTATGGATTTCATTTCGGATTTGGCTGCGAAGCTTAGAGCAGAAGGAGCCAGCCCCTACGTGTTACCATTTGGTGCTTCCGATGCACTGGGTTGCATGGGGTATGTGGATTGTGCAAACGAAATACTCAAACAAATCAAAGCCATGAAAGGGCGGGACCCGGATATTGTTACCGTCCCGACTGGCAGCTGCGGGACACAGGCTGGTCTGGTTGCTGGCTTTGCCCGGCAAGGTGTTGCTACGAAAACAGTTGGTTTTACCATATTGAAGGAAAAACAGGACGCCGTTCACGGCGTCGAGGCGTTGACGAAACAGACACTTCAAGAGCTTGGCAGTGAAAGTGCTGATTTTGATGTTTTTATCGATGATTGCGCCCGAGACGACGGTTATGGGCCCATCACACCTGAGTGTCTTGACGCCATCCGGTTGACAGCCCGGCTGGAGGGCATTTTCCTCGATCCGGTTTACACAGGCAAGGCTATGGCTGGCCTTATTTCCCAGGTCGACAATAAGCTGATCGACCCGGAACAAATCGTCGTATTTGTCCACACAGGCGGACTTCCGCGGCTATTTGTTTATTCAGATGCCTTTAAGGAGGGAGCATAGTCATGCATATAGAGACTAAAAACTCATGGATTTCCACCAAGTAATTCGGCCCCGGGGGAACTGAAAACCTCCTACTCATAACGGCTTTATACACATTTCAGATCAAAATGACGCCCCGTGGCATCAGGCAAATTTTATTTGCCAAATTGGCTTGCTATGTCGATAGCTTCTTTAATGATGGCGCTATCACCAATGTGATTGGCTAAAAGCAGAACAAGTTTTGCATTTGCCTTCATGCTTTCATCATCCGTCATGTTGTGATGAAGATCAGTGATCATATCATAGATATTATCATGATCTCGAATGTTCGGTTTCGTGTTCAATTTCATGAAAACCCCAGCGCTTTCTTGTGGGCCGCAGTCACATCGCTCTTTGAGGCATTCTTCCATCTGGCCGCGACAACCTGATCTGGGCGAATAAGATATGTACCGCCATCTACCGCGTCATATCGTTCGGCAGCCAAACCTGTTGTGGGCACACTGATAATTTCCATGCTGGTGTTCGGCGGATTATTGCCAAAATGAAGGAGTTTGAATGAATTTCCGAGCGCACCCAACACCCATGTACAGCACGTGTTATCCATGACCAATGCATCGACGCAAGGATGGCCTGGTGCAGGTCCATTGATCCACTCATCCCGATCAGGCGTTGATAATGGACTATCATAATAGGGTGTCGGCTTGGACAATCGCCCAGAATTAATCAGTGGACGTGCAAATTCATATTCACTGGCCAGCTCAAGTACGCCGTCCCTGAATGCCAGAGAAGCTTTGTTTTTTGGCGTCATGAAATCTGTTGCCCGTGATGAGTTCAGGATATTTTCATCTGCACCCATCACCCGCTCATAATTGTAGCTTTCAATGAGGCTGGCGTCAGCTTGCCCTTTAAGGACAAGGTCAAGTTTCCAAGCAATGTTTTCTGCATCCGACAAACCACCATTGGCACCCCGTGCACCAAATGGAGAGACGAGATGCGCACTATCGCCAGCAAAGATAACAGGCCCGTGGACGAACCGCTCCATACGGCGACATTGGAATGTATAAACCGAGTACCATTCCTTCTCGAACACCACGTCTTCACCCAGCATGCCTTTGATATAAGGTTCGACTTTCTCGGGTCTGATTGCCGCATCCCGATCAATATTCCATCCAAGCTGGAAATCGAGCCGCCACACATTATCAGGCTGTTTGTGCAAAAGCGCCGTGCCGCCCGGACAGAAGGGTGGATCAAACCAGAACCAGCGCTCTGACGGTCTCCGTAATGCGTCCTCCCCGGTGAATTTTATGTCCGCGATAAGAAAATTATCCTCAAAAATTCGTCCCTCGAAATCGAGACGCATTGCCTGTCGGATGGTTGACCGGTGACCATCGCAAGCAAGCACATATCTTGTCGCCATAGGATAATCGCCGTCGCGTGTTTCTATTGTTAAAGTCGTTTCTTCGCCTCTTATATGAATTTCTTTGACGGCATGCCCCCATCGAATATCAACATTGTCCATCTGCTCCAGGGCGTCGATGAGGAAGTCTTCGACATAGTATTGTTGGAGGTTGATGAAACCAGGGTTTTTCTGCTCCTTGATAGGTAACATGTCGAACTGAAAGACAGGGTCTTCATGGTCGCGCCAAAACAGCTTGCCGACATTCCAGGTGACGCCTTTGTCGACCATTCTTTGACCAACGCCCAGTCGATCAAAAATATCGAGCGTTTGTTTTGAAAAACAGATAGCCTTCGAGCCGTGGGGGATAAAATCGAACGCTGTGACGATGGTAACATCATGACCTTTTAAGCCGAGTTCCAAAGCGCAGGTGAGACCTACCGGACCAGAACCAACAATGACGAAGGGGTGTTTTGTCTTTCCGGCGCCAAGTAATTCAGGAGCTATCTGGTAAGCCTTTTCTTTGAACTTTGGAATAGCATCAAAACTCATATGTTATCGCCGTGCTTTCCAGGACTCCACCCTTGTGACCCCAAAAGCCTCTCCGCGCGCTGATTGGGCAGGGGCTCTAAAGCTGTCGCCATTGTATCATTCCATCGATTGAGATAGCCGAACAAAGCGATAGAGGAAACAATTTCAACAATTTGTTTATCGTTGAAATATTCGCTAAGAGCGTCAAATTCTGCTTGTGTTACGGCATTTGGCATTTGCGCCGCTTTAAAGGTAAGGTCTAGGGCTGCACGTTCAGCGTTCGTGAACTGATCAGATGTTTCATAGTCTAAAATTGCAGTAATTTTTTTGTCAGACGCATTATGAAGATGAGACAAATTTGCCATATGGGATTGGCAATATAGACAGCCCGCTGCGTAGGAGCAGGCTAAGCTGATGAGCATTTTCAACTCTTCTGAAACATCGCCTTCATAAAGAACCGCCTGATTGAGCGCCATGAATGCTTTGGCCACATTGGGGCGGTGCGCCATAGTGCGAATTGAATTTGGCGTGAACCCGCGTGTGGCTTGATAATGCTCAAAACGCTCTAGGATGAAGTCGTCCTTAATCTCATCATTTTTTAGCGGCCGTAAATGTGCCATTTCTTACCCCTGTAGCTCGGCCCAGACTTCGCGGTCACGTTCCATGGTCCAGATGCGCGGCCAGTCAATCTCGTCATATTCATCCCAGAGACGCTGAACATTGAATGGAAGGCAGTGCTCGAAGATTGGCCACTGACCGAACTTCGGTGCGAGGGCCTCATGAGTTGCTTCGAACGCCTCTTTCAGAGTGCCACCACGCGCATGAACGGCTTTTACATTGTTCTGCATACCGATAAGAAATTCACGGGTTTGCTCGACCGCAGCATCGACCGCAGCGCGCCCCTTAACGACCGCGCCGCGCCCACCGATCAGTGCTTCAGCTTGAAACGCTTTGATAGTATCCAGTGTATCGGACGCCCAATCCATATGAAAAGCGTCGCCAGTATAAAGAGCAGCTTCGGCTTCCACGAGATCACCCGCAAACAAAACCTTGGTTTTCGGATACCAAACAACGATATCACCTGCAGTATGACCCCTGCCGCAAAACTTTAACTCAAGATGGCCGCGGTCGCCGCCAAGTTCAATCCGCATTTCTTTTTCAAATGTGAGTGTAGGTGCGGTCAGACCAGGAATTTCATCCGGGTTTTTAAACAGGCGGGGCATACGGCCAAACTCGCTATCCCAATCTTCTTTGCCGCGTTCTTCCATCAGTTTATGTGTCGCCGCCGATGTTATGATTTCCTGAGCGTCAAAGGCAGACGCGCCTAGCACGCGTACAGCGTGATAATGGGTAAGAATAAGGTAACGAACAGGCTTGTCCGTGTGTTCACGTAGCTTTTTAAGCCAACCCCTGGCCGCCAGCGGCGTGGCCCGGGCCTCAATTGCGACAATAAAGTCTTCGCCTTCAATCGCGCCAATATTTGGATCACCTTCCGCGGTGAGGGCGTAAACACCATCAGCGAGAATTTCCAGGGTTTCAGTTTTTTCAGATAAATCATTGGCGGATGCGAAGGGTTTACTCATGGTCTTTTCTCTCTGTAAATGAGCCTGTTGAAAGGCAAAAAATTCGTAAGTGGTGAAACGATAAAAAAACCAGCAGGCGTCCCCTGCTGGTTAAGTTAGAAAGGCGGTACTCGATTTTTTAACAATTATCGACTGCCTCCCACGGTTACCCCTTTACACGCAAGGTCAAAAACCATTGACGCGGCGGAGAAAAGGACGCGCCAACAAATCCAACCTGGCCCGGGCCGCTTTGATCGAAACCACCAACAATAAACCGTTCATCGGTAAGATTGTTGACACCGGCGGTGAGGCTCCAGCGATCATTGGGATCATGGTAGGCGATTGCAGTATTTAAGATATCAGTTCTCCCGCTGCGCAAGAACGGCGAATTTTCCGCATCAGGAGATGTACTGCTTTTGATATTAAAGTCGCCAAGGATTGAAATTCGGCCGCTGTTATTGGCTAGATCAATATCATAACTGCCGCCAATAGTTGCAGACCAGGTCGGCGTATTTACCAAATCATTGGTGATCGAGAAAGTTACATTTTCACCAAGCTCTGTATACTCCGCATCTAAATGACCGAGGCCTGCATTCAGCGAAAGATTGCCAAATCGTGCTTCACCTTCCAGCTCAAACCCTCTGATCCTGGCTTGGCCCGCATTAGAGAATACGGGCGAAATACCGTTAAAGACGGTGACCTGGATATCGTTGAAATCGGTGGTGAATACCGCCGCATTCAAACGAACACGATTATTGAAAAGCTCGGACTTCACACCGACTTCATGTGTATTCGCAGTTTCGGGGTCGAAAATCAGACTGTCAATGCTGTTGCCAGGAACCACATCAAGCAGACGCGTGGAGAAACCGCCAGATTTGAAGCCTTGCGAAAAGGAATAATAGGCCAGCGTATCGTCTGTGACCCTATACTCCGTTCCCGCTTTGAACGAGACATCATCAAAATTCAATCGGTTTGGCCCGAGCGGGAAAATACGGGTCGGGTCATTTGGGTCCGGTAATATCGCCGTGATTTCTGGGGGGAGCGGCAAATTTGGATCGGCGCCGCGCACCCGGAGAAAGAATGAGTTCAAATCCTGTTGAAAGCCTTCAAAATCTTTGCGCTCATTGGTGTAGCGAGCCCCAAATGTTACGCCCCAACGCTCCGTGATGTCGAATGTTTCATGAGCGAAAAACGCAAAGGCGCGATTGTTAAAATCGTTTTGCCCGAATATCTGGATAATCCCTTCACCGAAGATCGGTGTATCGGTTAGTCCGCCCTGTTCGGTGAAGTAATAAGCGCCAAGTATACTTTTGAAGCGGCCATCGAGAAGATTGATGTTCAATTGTAATTCTTGAGAAAACTGGGTTTGGTTCATGTCAAATGAGGCGTCATTGCCAACAAATGGAGCGCCCGCAATTTCAGCGCCAAATTGAGAATCCAGAGAACGATACGCCGTAATGGATTTGAGGCTAACATTGGGCGAGAAATCATAGTCCGCTGTCGCGTGAACACCCCAAGCCACCAAATCATCGAAATTGCTGCCCCGGGAGAAATTCGTGTCAATATCGCCAGTGATAAGCGCATCCGTAAAGGGAATACGATCATTATTCGGGTCAGCATCGACATTAACGCCAAAAAAGCTGGTGCCCACGACGCCGCGCTCACTACAGATAAATGCTGGGGCGGCTCCAAAGAGGCACCCATTAAAAGCTGACAATGCTGTACCGTCGGTCGGGCCGGCGAATGTCGCAAGCAATGTCGTCGAACGCGCCTCTTGATTGGCATTTGTGTAATCTGCTGATAACAGGAGGCTAAAATCATCGCGCGGCTCCCAAAGGATTTTCGCCCTCCCGTTGAAGACATTCTCGCCGCCCTGGGTGTCCGATCCGCCTGCCGGGCCTGCCGTCAGAAAATTGCCAAGATCTGTCACCGTACCTGCTGCACCCGGAAAAGGGATGCGCCTCTGATAACCATCGCGACGCTTGACAGAAAATGAGAACTGCGACAGCAATTGATCTTCAATAAGCGGTATGTCGACGGAGCCACGAACGTCTGTACGCGAGAAACTTCCGGTCGACAGTTCAAGTTGATAACCGTATTCGCCCTTTGGTCGCCGGGTAATGACATTCAAGGCGCCGCCGATCGTATTGCGTCCAAAAAGCGTACCCTGCGGCCCTTTAAGAACCTCAATTCGCTCCAGATCGAGCAAATCAACGACCGCCCCGAGAGACCGTGCAAAGTAAACGCCATCGATATAAACACCGACGCCAGGCTCCAGATTAAATGCGAAGTCGTTCTGACCAATACCTCGGATTGAGGCCACCAGGATTTGTGACGACCCTGCGAATGACACCGTATTCTTGATGTCGATATTGGGTATAAATCCGGAAATTTGATCAACTCTTGTGATCCCGCGGCGCTCAAGTCCCTGACTGTCAAGCGCTGAAATAGCGATCGGCACATCTTGAAGATTCTCTTGGCGTTTCTGTGCCGTTACGATGATCGTGTCGAGTTGGCGCACGCTGTTTTCATCCGTTTCTGACTGCGCGTAAGCAGCAGTTGAGAGCGCTGCGGATAGTGCCAGCGTTGAAGTCCCCAGAATTATTTTTTGTATGAACATGATAACCTCTATCTGTGTTTTTTTGCTGAATTATTCAGCGTTCATTGTTGCCCGGTCCCCGCCACTCTCCAGAAATTCCCCTTCAGACAACTGTTTTTCAACGACGGGTGTCCGTTTGGTGCGATCCAGCAGCAATTGCATGACGTCGGGACGAGAGTAGTGGCCGGCTGGATCTGCGGCCGCTTTTGCAAGCGGGATCATTGAGAGATCAATATCTGCGTAGACAAGACCTTCCTGGTCGGGGGGCATATCTTGCGAAATTTGCGATCCATCCGGCCCGAAAATTTTCGAATAACCGCCGCCAGTACCTAAAAGCGCTCGCTGCTCGTCGGTCTCACAAAGCTTATCGACCATTTCTTGGGTAACGAGTGCGCAGGACGCGATGACAAAACACTGTCCTTCGAGAGCGTATATCTGGCTCGCCCTCATATTGATCTCGTGCCCGAGGGAATAGGCGATGCCCTCATAGAGACTAAAGGCTGGCCAGGCGGCGCAGTGCACTTGCTCATTATCATTGAACATGACGTATTTTGAAAGTGGTTGCAGATGCTCCCAACAACATAAGCCACCAACCCGGCCAATTTTTGTGTCAGCAACTTTAAAATCGCTACCGTCACCGCTACCATATATTGCCCGTTCTACGTGGGTCGGTTTCAGTTTTCGGCGTGTAAAAACGACTTCGCCATCAGGGCCGATGAGAGCTTGTGCGATATAAAGCGTATTATTGTAGTGCTCGGAAAAACCAAGCATCACATAGATATTGCCTTTGGCGGCAGCGTTACAGATTGCCCTAAAATCTTCAGAAGCGATCTCAAGTGAGTTTTGCGAATAAGCTTGCACAAATTGCATGCCCCATGCAGGTGATCCAAGCCATGCCCAGAATGGATATCCGGGAATCCATGTTTCAGGAAAGACGATCAGTGATGCGTCATTTGAAGCCGCGGATTCTATCAGCGCAATTGTTTTCTTTACAGTCCCTGCGCGGTCCATAAATTCAGGCGCTGCTTGAACAGCCGCCGCTTTGAAAGAGTTGTTCATCATTTTTTGATCCTTAATTTATGGCGCATACACCGAGAAAAATTCATCACCTTGTCTCCTGAGCCTGTAGAGAATTGTCAGTACTTTGGTGGTGAGAGAGCACATGAGTGAAGGGCAGCAAGCCTGTCATTGCGTTGCAATTGATATATTCAGCGCGAATATCTTTACCTGCGATTACAGCGATCTCGTGCCACAACCGCAAATCTATCTGACCTTGCATCCCCAGAGCCATCGTTTGGAAGTTTTTGAATATCTTCAAGTGGGTCGGGTGCGACTTTGCCCAATCGAGCAGATGTTTAATCGACAAGAAAAGCTGCATGCCGAATGTTTTCTCAATCAATACGCCATTTTGTGAGCAATGCTGCATGTAGCGACTTTCAAAGCAACCGCTAGCCGCATTGTCCGCCAAATAGGCAAGACCTTCGCGCAAGGCCGGTTCAATTTCGGCGTCATACTCATCGCGCTCGAGCGCTTTCATAGCGCGTAAATCTTGCCCTGATCTGATCAGGCAAAAATTATCCGGCGCCTGGACTTTAATGCGCCTGCCACGGGTTTTCGCAACTTTTGGAGCAGGCATTTTGGCAAGTCTCGCGTCAAAATTGCCCGGTTTGAAATTCGGGATGCGGTCTTCGGTACCACCCCAATAGGAATGCTCCCTGATCGGCCCGACGGTCTTGGAGGCAAGCTGCCCCACACCTTCCAGACTGTCTGGCGTCGAGAACAGCGTCTCAAATTGACCACGTTGAAATGCGTAAATTTCAGTCCAGAGACCATAAGATGCATTGAGATGTTTATCGTCACTCAAAAATGCATCAAAATTACTGGCTCCACACCAATCGGAAAAAGCATCAGCACCCTGAAAATAGGCAATATAGGCGCGATTAACGTCACCGGCACGATCTGTAAATTCTGCAAATTCCAGTGACACGGTGTCCGTTTTCGCAAACATGGCATTCACGGCCCGCAAGGCCGCGTCGGTAGGTCTTTGAACGCCTAAATAAAGAACTGTAATTTGAGTGTCAGCATGAAGATCGGCTGAATAAGCCGGTACAGGCGGGTTCCAGCCGCTCGGCATATGATGCGGGCAGCGCTTTAGAGAAATGATAGGTTTGTGATTAGCCATCGAGACCCTCCTACTTTTATGTAAAGTAAGCATAAGGCAATGTTGCCCACATGATTGTGGTCGAACATAAACTTGACTGGAAGCGAAGTTGGACTGCGGCGGTATATCTTAAGGGCCAGGCCGAAATTGTTATTGAGTGAGATTAGGCGCAGGATCTATAGGTGTTCCAGGACAGGGTGGCCCCTAAGAGGGGTTCACGCGACGCTGTGCCTGCCAAAGCAAGAAGACAGTGACCGCAGCAAGGCCAGCAGGAATTGCAAACACTTGAAGTAAATTGCGCGGCGCCCAACCTGCCTCAAGCAAATACCCTGCCATTGCCGGCCCGAGCACAGCTCCAAACCGGCTGAGCCCGATGGCCCATCCGGTACCTGTTGCCCGGATGCTGGCGGGATAGAGCGTCGGCACAGTGGCATAGAGCCCGATCATAGACCCATGCAGAAAGAACCCAATCAAGCCGATCACGATCAAGACGGAAGATATCTCAAGCGGCGTGATACTTAGGAGGAACATCATACCAGCAAGCATTACGAGATACACACTCGTTACCAAAGGTGATTGCACACGCAGACTTAGTACTCCCATCACGACTATGCCCAACATTCCTACCAAATTGATAAGCCTTCCCCCCTGATTTCCCTGCGCTTCAGTGAAACCGGTATCGACCAGGATTTTCGGAATCCAGCTCAACATGAAATAGAGTGTGGTTAAAAGTAGAAAGAAAGAAGCCCAAATAAGAGCGGTGCGCAGTGCATATTCCCGGTTGAACAAGGTCAGGATATTGGCAAGCATGGACGAGCGAGGCTGGTCAATGGCAACCGGCAGGGCATGGAGTGCAGGTTGGCGCAGTTTCGCCCGAATATTGTTGATGCGCCGTAATGCATCCGGCTTGCCGCTTTTGGCCAGATATTCCATTGATTCCGGTAAAAGCAGCACAATTGGTATAAAAATGAAAGATGAGAGCGCGCCGAAGGCAAATACATGACGCCATGTTCCGATATCAAGTAACCAGGCAACAAGAAACCCCGACAGAAACGCTCCCATTGGAAAGCCGAGTTGGAAAATGGCGATTGCTGTGGATCGGTATTTCTCACCTGCAAACTCGGCGACCAGCGTATTCACGCTTGCCAGAATACCACCAATGCCAAGCCCTGTGATGACGCGACCGGCGATCAGAAGTTCGATTGATCCGGCCGACATCGCAATCAGCATGCCGATGCCAGATAATATCAAGCCGACAACGGTGATTGTGCGTCGTCCAAATTTGTCTGCAAGCGGGCTAAGCGTCATCGCCCCGATCATCATGCCAAACAAACTTGCGCTTAGTACGATGCCAAGTGCGCCCCGACTAATGTCCCAATTTGTCGCGATTGCGTTGGCAGCATAGGAAATCGCCAATATGTCAAACCCGTCCTGCATATTCAAAAAAGTAAGGGCGACAAGCGCCCATACCTGATAGGATGTAATACCTGTCGGTGCGCTTTGAGTTTTTTCTGACATGGAGTATTTCCTGATTTGCACGATTTGCGTTGCGGCGCGCACTACCACCGATCATTAGCGCGTGTCAAACCCGGTTCCGTAACGTTTCCTTGGCGACAAACCTGAGGACAGGGCGCGCCTCAAGGGTGGGAAAACAAGCGCTTTGGCTGTGAATCTATAACGATTTTATCTCTCATTTCAGTATTTTTACTTCGGCATTAATCAAGCGGTCTTCGCTTTTGGGCAAGTTTTAGTGCCGTCTCAGACAAGATCGGGAAGGAGGGAGGTATATAAAGATAGCTGTAAGTCGGCAGAGGGTAATATGTTGGAATAATCTCAAGACAAGCGGGCAAACTGGGAGCTGATTATAGCTTGCAAGGGGCGCCGCGAACTTCTGAGGAGTAAAGCATTCCCATCCGCGAAGAGCACGAGACGGCTGAAGGCGTAGATCCCTTTTAGCCGCCCCGTTTAAGTCATATGAATATATCCAGTAACCGGAGAGAATTGAGAATGAAACAGATTATATTAAGCGTTGCCGCTTTGGCCTTGGTAACGGCTTGTGAAACTTCGTCAGGTGATTACACGCAAGAGAGTAAGGCTGACATTCAGCTCTATGCCATGAATTGTGGACATATCTCCAGCCCGGACTTTGCTATTTTCGGCAGCGAGGGGGAGTATGACGGTAAAGCTGCAGAGCTGGCTGTGATGTGTTTCCTGATCCGGCACCCGGCTGGAGATTTTCTTTGGGACACGGGCATGGCGGATGCGCTCAACGCATTACCGGACGGACAAGTGATTGATGGTGGCGCCGTGCTGACTGTCCCTGTGACATTGGAAAGCCAAATCAACTCTCTCGGTCTCAACTTTGAAGATATCGAATACTTCTCCGTCTCACATGCGCATTTTGATCATGTAGGAAATGTTGGAAAGCTCACCAATTCAACCCTGCTGGTGCAGGAAGCAGAATACGATCATATGTTTGCAGAAGGAGAGGCCGTCTTCGTGAACCGGGACTTACTTGCACCGTTGAAAAATAATAAGACTGTAAAATTTACAGGTGACCATGATGTCTTCGGCGATGGTCGCGTTGTTATCACATCTGCACCTGGTCACACACCAGGGCATAGTGTGCTTTTTGTAGACCTCGCCAACGAAGGCCCGGTTTACCTCACTGGCGATCTCTTCCATCAGGAACGCTCGCGCACCGAGAAGATTGTACCCGTAATCAACTTCTCTAAGCCGCAGACACTGGCCTCTATCGAATTATTTGAGGCGAATGTGACAGCTCGGAATGCTCGTGTGATCATACAGCACTCGGTGGAGGAACAAGAGCGCTTGCCGACCTTACCTGCCTTTCTTGACTAAGCTCTAAAGGTTACCCCGGGGCCGTATTGCGGATAATATTTGAGGGTGGCACAAAATGCTTCTCCAGCTATTTGGATGATATTTGATATGAGTATGAGAATGCGATATACGATTACGGCCTTGTTGGCTTCAGTGCTTTTGTCCAGTTGTGGAAAAACAGCACCAACCAATCATTCGTCGGGAGTAGAGCCAGTGGAAGTGAGTGATGCGCTATCCGAGTTTCAAGCCGCCCTCGAGCGTGCCGAGGCGCTTTCTGGGCTGAATGCGATGACAGGTTTGGGGGCTTATGACCCGGCCACCCCAAAAGGCAGGCTGTCGGGCATGATCCTCGCAGCAAAAGACAATATCCATATTGCAGGCCTCCCAAATACAGCCGGTACTCAAGCGCTCGAATATTTTGTTCCGTTAAAAGATGCTCCCGTCATCGCACGGCTGCGAGCTGAAGGAGCCCAATTCCTTGGTAAAACCAATATGCATGAGCTGGCATTTGGGATCACCAGCTACAATACAAGGTTCGGAGCTGTTGGTAATCCCTATGATCCCGGCCGGTTTGCTGGTGGCAGTAGTGGCGGTTCGGCAGCTGCAGTAAGCGCACGCATCGTACACGCCGCAATTGGCGCAGATACGGGCGGCTCGGTACGCTTGCCCGCGGCCCTGTGTGGTATCATCGGATTTCGTCCAACGGTCGGCCGTTATCCGGGCGAGGGAATGACCCCGATTTCCCATACCCGGGACACGGCTGGGCCGATGGCATTGAGCATGTCCGATATTACATTGCTCGACAGTGTGATGTCAGGACAGCCACAAATCACCCGGCCCGCCGATCTTTCCCAAACCCGCCTGGGTGTCGTACGCGAAACATTTTATCGCAATCTGCATCCGGAAACGGACCGGCTAATGGATGAGGCATTAGCCCGCCTTGAGGCTGCCGGCGTTACCCTGGTCGAATTTGAAATGCCGGAGATTTCCGCTCTGAATGCGAAAGCGGATGCAGCAATTGCAACCTATGAGGCGGTAGAGGGACTCCAGGCCTATCTTGCGGCATATGATACTGGCATCGATTTCTTCGAACTTGCTGCCAGGACGCAAAGCCCTGATGTCAATCCGCTATTTGCCGGGTTAGCGCAAGACGCCGACGGAGACGGCCTGCCAGACGGTATTACGTCCAAAGAGGCTTATGACGTCGCCATGGGCCACCGCGCAACAATGCAGGTGCTCTATGCAAAATATTTTAAAACGCAGAATGTCGATGCTCTCGTTTTTCCGACAACCATATTACCGGCTGGCCCGATTGAAGGTTCTGTGCAAACGGTAGAATTAAACGGTGAACGGATGCCAACTTTTCCAACTTACATCCAAAATACCAGCCCTGGAAGTGTTGTGGGTATCCCGGGGATCAGCCTGCCCATTGGCCTGACTGTTGATGGCCTTCCTGTTGGCATGGAGCTTGACGGCCCCGCCGGATCTGATGAGGAATTATTGGCGCTTGCTCTTGCGATCGAGCTGATATTTGACCCACTTCCAGCACCGGGTTCGGTACAGTGAGCATCGCCAGAAGTGCAAAGCCCTCAAAGGGGACTGTATTACAGGCGCAAACCTGGGCCGAGCGGGCCGGTTTTCAAGGCCAGTAAAGACGCATAGGATTATCAACCAGCAGTTTTTGTTGCAAAACCTTGGTTGGTGCGATTTTGGGAATAAAATCAACGAGCGCACCATCATCCGGCGTATGGCTCTTCATGTTCGGATGTGGCCAATCCGTACCCCAAAGAACACGGTCAGGGAATTCATCAACAATATGGCGGGCGAAAGGAACCACGTCATTGTATTCATTGGGCCCTTCGGCCGATAAGCGTTCCGGACATGTGACCTTCGTCCAGATGTTTTCATTTTCGCGCAACAGTTTCAAAAACAAGGCAAATTCTGGCCCGTCGACAGGTTTCGTCACATCCGGGCGGCCCATATGATCAATAATAATTGTTGTTGGCACTTGAACAAATAGATCGTAGAGATCAGGTAGATCGGCTGCTTCAAAATAGATGACGATATGCCAGTTCAGCAGCTTAATGCGTTGAGCAATTTCGATGAAATCGTCGGTAGGAAGGACGTCGACAAGACGTTTAACAAAGTTAAATCGGACACCTCTTACGCCCGCATCATTTAACGCGCTCAACTCACGGTCAGTTATATCCCGCCGGACAGTTGCAACGCCCTTGGCAAGTCCTCCGGACGATCTTAGTGCGTCAAGAAGCGAACGATTATCTGCGCCGTGACAAGTGGCTTGCACGATCACATTTCGTGAAAACCCAAGATGATCGCGTAGCGCCCAGAGCTGTTCTTTTGAGGCATCGCAGGGCGTGTACTTACGTTCGGGAGCAAATGGAAATATGTCGCTAGGCCCGAACACGTGACAATGGGCGTCAACGGCTCCGGGAGGTGGGGTAAATATTGGCTTTGTTGGCGATGGGTGCCAAACGCGCCAGCCTTTTGGATCCATTTGGAATTTATGCCCCATTTAAAACCCCCGTTGTTTAAGTATTGCGTCAAGCCGTGGATAAACACGTCGGGCATTACCCTCATATACTTTTCTCAGATCAGCCCGGGAAAGTCCAAGCTTATCGACATAGCGCTTGGTGTCGTCAAAATATTGTCCGGTCTGGGGATCAATACAGCGCACGGCACCAACCATTTCTGAACCGAACAGGATGTTGTCAATGTCGATAACGTCAAATAAGAGATCGATGCCAGGCTGGTGATAAACGCAGGTATCGAAATAAACATTCTTCATCACATGTGTATCGAGCGAAGGTTGTTTTAACATATCGGCAAGGCCCCGGTAACGCCCCCAATGATAGGGGACAGCACCTCCACCGTGAGGGATGATGAAGCGTAAGTCCGGGAAGTCTTTGAAAAGGTCGCCCTGAATAAATTGCATGAAGGCATTGGTGTCCGCCGCAATATAATATGATCCGGTAGCATGGAAGGCCGGATTGCACGAGCCAGAAACATGCACCATTGCCGGTATGTCAAGTTCAACCATCTTTTCGTATAATGGATACCAGTATTTGTCGGTCAGTGGTGGCGACGTCCAGTAACCGCCAGAAGGATCAGGGTTCAGATTACACCCGATAAAACCCAATTCATTGACGCAACGTTCAAGCTCTTCGATGCAGTGCTTAAAATCTCCACCTGGTGTTTGTGGCAACATGCAAACACCGACAAATGTATCAGGGTAAAGATTGGTCACACGGTGAATGAGATTATTGCAAGCCATTGACCAGTTGCGAGCGGTGTCGGCGCTTCCTATATGGGGTTCCATCCGCGAGGCGCGTGGAGAAAATATTGTTAGATCGGCGCCGCGTTCCTTTAAAAGCTTGAGTTGATTGGCCTCAATGCCCTCGCGAATTTCATCGTCACTGATGTCAGGGCGTTGAGGATGGGCAAGGCAAGCATCTGTTAGGGCCGCCTTTTGAGCCTTGCGGTAATCTAGGTGTGCCTGGGGCGTTACAGTATGATGGCCATGGCAGTCGATGATCAACATGTCAATATTTCCTGTTCTCATTTTCTCGGTCGATGGTTTTCATGATCGCATCAAGCATTGGCTCTAAGCTGGTTTCAGTCGTGACGGCTTTTCTTGCTGCGGCCCAGTCCTGGCATTTGGCGCAAGCACGGCTCATATCCGGCTCAATTCCCGCTTCCAATACTGTTTGCGCAACCTCGCGCATTTCTTCGGCTCGGCGGTAACCATGTTTGAGGGATCTGGAAATCATTTGATGTGATAAGGTCGACCATTCAGAGCCAGGAAAAAGATCACTTAAAGAACTGGTGACCGTGCCCAAAACACCGTAATGACGTGCGGCGAGAAGAGATTCCATCAACAAAGCCTCAATACCTTTGACCATCACCGAGCGGCACATCTTCGCCGCGGATGCCTTGCCATAATCGGATGAAAAATACCGGGTATTTGATAATCCGTGCGCCAATGCGACCGGCTCGAATTCAGCTGCATAAGGCCCCCCCAGTAAAACAGGCGCGGCAATACGCTTTGGTGCAATGGGCGCCATCAATGCAGCTTCCACATAACGGCCGCCCGCCTCATTTATGATGCGGGCGGTCGTTTGTTTTGTATGGGGGGAAGCAGAGTTAAGGTCGAGGAACCATGCCCCGTCTTTAATCCCCTTTGCTACATCTGTGGCGGCGTTGATGGTTTTTGCAGCTGTTACGGCAGAAATAATGATACTGGCTTTTGCGACAGCGCTTTTCGCGGAAACGGCAGCAATAATATCGACGTTTTTGAGGCCTTGTGACGGGGCGCTTTGTTTGTCTCCAAATAATACGTCCCATACCGTAAGCCTGCTTTGGCCTTTGGCGATAAAATCAGCGCACAAGGTTTGGCCAACTTCGCCAAAGCCGATAAGGCAAATGCGCAGCAGGGTCATTTGCCGCTCCATATATGAGACGGAATATATACGTCACCACCCATGAGTTTTCGTGCCGTTCGCAAGAGAGCGGAGTGTTTAATCTTGATGTCACCGCTACCAAGTTCAATGTCCATATTGACAGTGAAAAAGCCGGTTGGGTGCTCCACATCGAGGCGGTGGGCACCACTTGATGTGTTTTTGGTTTTTGCCGCGGACGCAGCAACCGAACCTGGTAAAACACATGCCGTCGCAACGCTGACAGCGCCCAATACGCCGATCGCTTCATGGACACGGTGAGGAATAAAGCTGCGGGTGTTGATCACACCGCCTCTGGTTGGCGGCGAGATCAATGTCATTTTTGGCACGGTTTTTTGGGAGACGTCGCCAAGGTTCATCCGGGGTCCGAGGGCAAGACGGATTTTCTCGATACGTTGTTTCAGCATTGTATTATTTTCCAGCTCCTCAGCGGTTTCTTTTCCGCTGAGACCAAAATCGCAAGCGCGCAACACGACGACGGGCATACCATTATCAATACATGTAACATCCAGACCGTTGATCTTATCGATGACATTACCGGTCGGAAGAAGCGCGCCACAAGTCGCGCCGGCAACATCCAGAAAATCAATCAAGATGGGTGCCGCTGTTCCCGGCACACCGTCAATGCGTGCATCGCCCTCATAGGTAACAAACCCGTTTGGTGTGGGTATATGAGCCATTGCGATACTGCCAGTATTAACCATATGAATGCGCACAGGCGTTGTTGCGCCAGAAACATCTACCAGGCCATTTTCGATTGCCCAAGGCCCGACACCCGCCAAGATATTGCCGCAGTTTTGATTGTCAGAAACTTGTGCTTTGTCGACGGTGACTTGCAAAAATAAATAGTCAATATCTGCGCCCTCACGCATTGTTGGTGAGATAATCGCCACCTTACTGGTCAGCGGGTGCGCGCCGCCAACTCCGTCGATCTGGCGCATATCGGGCGACCCCATAATACGAAGCAAAACACGGTTGCGTATTTCGGCCTCTGCGGGCAAGGCGTTCTTGTGGAAATACAGTCCCTTTGAGGTGCCGCCGCGCATGAGGGTTGTGGGGATTGCGGTTTGCATAAAACTCAATCCAAATCAGCCTGGTCTATGTATTTCAAGCCTTTTTGCTCTAGCCTTGGGCGCATATTATATATGTCGAGGCCAAGCTCGCCTGCCGCAAGGCGTTTGCGTTTTATCTCTTCATTGCGTTCTCGTTCTTGTGATTTCTTTAAAACATCCGCAGCGTCCTTATAGGCAACAACCACGACGCCGTCATCATCGGCGATGATAAGGTCGCCAGGGTTAACAGAAACGCCCGCGCAGACGATAGGTATATTCACGCAGCCGAGGGTTTCTTTAACCGTCCCTTGCGAATGTACATGTTTTGACCAAACCGGGAAACCCATCTCGGTCAGGTCTTTAATGTCGCGTACACCGGCATTGATGATAAGCCCCATAACGTCGCGTGCCATCAAAGATGTCGCGAGCAAATCGCCAAAATAACCTGCGTCGGAATTGGACGTCGGAGCGAGCACCAACACATCGCCTGGCTGGCATTGTTCGACCGCCACATGGATCATCCAATTGTCGCAAGGCGGTGCCGAGACGGTGACTGCACTACCGACGATATGGGCGCCTTTGTAAATCGGATTGATGTCCGCCGCCAGGAGGCCTTTGCGGCCTTGCGCTTCATGGACGGTTGCGACACCATATTTGCCTTTGATAAAGGCCTCAATGACGGATGTCTCAACGCGTTTTATATTCTGAACGACAACACCCATACCTTACTCCAAATTTTAAAAATAACTTCGCCAAAACTATCTTGCATTCACAGTTAAAAGACTAATTAATAATTGCTTTTATCTATAAGAAAATGCTAATAGATATGTTTTTCTATGAAAGTCATTCTGTGCCAAACACTAATATTCGACAATTGCGCGCACTCGTGACGGTCGCTAAAGCTGAAAATATTTCTGCCGCAGCGGTAATACTCGGTCGATCCCAACCTGCTATTAGTCAGTCAATACAAGGCTTAGAGCGTGATTTTTCCGTTATTCTGTTCACCCGGACTAAATCCGGTGTGTTTTTAACACAGGCTGGACAGATATTGACTGCCCGCGCAAAAACCGCACTTGGCGGAATATTTAAAGCTGTCAAAGAAATATCGAATTTTGATAAGAAAGAATGTTCGCGCATCGCAAATGCTATTTCAACAGTGCATTTGAAATCGCTTATTGCCACGGTCGAACATGGCGGGTTTGCGCAAGCTGCACGCGCAGAGAATTTGGCGGTACCGACAGTGCACCGCGCCGCACGTGAATTGGAAAAAATTGTTGGTGTTGTCCTTTTCGAGAAGACAAGTTTTGGTGTTCAGCCCACGCGGGCGGCGGTAACGCTCGGCGCTGCAGGAGGGCGGGCATTTTCTGAAATTCGCCAAGCGCGCGCGGAAATTGCCGTACTTAAAGGCATGGAAAAAGGTGAGACCGTAATTGGCGCTATGCCCCTGGCTCGCGCTTTTCTTGCGCCAATGGCAGTGATGGAATTTTGCGCGCGCCATAGGGGGCATCGTATTTCAATTGTTGAAGCACCATATGAAATACTAATAACTGACCTGGCCCGCGGACGCGTTGACATGCTGATCGGGGCCACGCGAGGCGGTAATTGCGAAATGGATGTTGTTGAGGAATTGGTGTTTGAGGATGTGTTGTCCGTTTTGATGCGCCCCGAACACCCATTGGCCAGCGCACCGCGCCTTACATCAAAGCGTCTTGCCGTTTTTCCCTGGGTGGCGCCTCGACAATCATCGCCATTACGGGTGCATTTCGATGCCCTGTTTGGGCAAAATTTACCACCGTTGGATATTGTCGAATGTAATTCACTTTCAGCGGCACGGGTTATGCTTATGAATAGTGATCGATTGATGTTACTCTCTGACGCTCAGGCACATATGGAACTTGATAAGGGCCTGATTACGTCCAGAAAACCGCCTGGGCACACTATTTCCCGATCAATTTCGCTTACCTTTCGAAAAAACTGGCGACCAACCGCTGCACAAAAGCAGCTTGTTAAAACCGTACGGCGAATTGCAAGTGAAGGATATGGACGCGTACTGATTAAGTGATTTTGCGTCTATCTTGCCGGTATTGACGCGGGGTCTCGCCGAGACGCTGGACGATGAAACGCGAGAAATAAGCAGGGTCGTCAAATCCGAGAGAAAAGCCAATTTGTGCAATGGTTCTGTTTGAGTAAGAGAGCGAACGTTTCGCTTCGAGCACCAATCGTTCCTGTATTATATGGTAAGGTGGATGGTTTGTGATCTTGCGGCACGCACGCCGTAATTTTACTGCACTGACACCCAGGTTTTTAGCGTAAGTTTCAACTGTCCAATGCTCCCGATACTGTTTTTCCAGCAGATGCCGAAATTCGTTAATGAGCTGCGCATTTGCAATATCTGCATAAAGAGTGGTGCTGCTTTCAAGTGCGCTCATACGGGCCGCGAAAATAAGAATCGCGGTGAGGCGTGCCTCAATAGCCGCCGTTCCAAATGACATATTCCAGTTAAGTTCGGCGTTCAATTTGTCTAAGTCTGAACTTATACCATCAACATCATCAATAGCACAAGCAACAGGCTTATCGAACAGGCGGCCCAGGCCCGGTACGCGTGTCAGAAGTTCTTGCAAGAAAGGCTCACCGATGGTGGTAACGATCCCATCACTATCGGGGACGAAATCAAAAGCGTGAATAGATTGGGCGGGAACAAGTAGCAATGCAGGGCCAACAAATGCGTGAGTATGGCCATCTACATGCATTTCTCCAGCCCCGGAACGAATTAAAAAGAAATGGTTAAGCGCATCATGGGCGTGCGGACGAATATGCCAATCACTCGGTTGACTTCGATCAGAGAGCAGTTCCAAATGGATAAATTTCTTTTCAATATCTCGCGGCTCTTCACCCAGGAGAAAATAATTTGGTACGTTCATATCTCTATTCCCAATCATATCCTTGCTGGAGAGATTATACCCATTATGTCCAATAAGTGCAAGTTTTAGATCATTTCGTCCATGGCAGATTTACCACAATTTTATAAGATGCCTTGATATTTTATTGGTAGACGGAGTTGTTATAGTGTTGACCCAGGTAGCAATAATTGGCGCAGGCCCAGCTGGTCTTATGCTGGGAAGGCTTCTGGATATTGCCGGTATAGATAATATTATTCTTGAGCGGCAAACCAAAGCCTATGTGTTAAATAGAATTCGCGCAGGCATTCTCGAACAAACAACAGTCGACTTGCTGCGGCGCGCCAAGGCGGCCCATCGCCTGGACAAGCAGGGCATTGTTCACAATGCTGTAAACCTTGCTTACTCCCATCAATGCCACAGTATTGAGCTGCCTGAATTAACAGGTGGAAAATCGGTCATTGCTTATGGGCAAACAGAAGTTACACAAGACCTTTGTGACGTCAGAGAGCGAGACGGCGGCACGACAATTTATGAAGCGAAAGATGTGTCTCTCCACAATTTTGACAGTGAAAAACCTTATCTTGAATATAAAAAAAACGGGGTTGGCCACAAGGTGAAGTGTGAACTGATTGTCGGTTGCGATGGTTATCACGGTGTTTCACGTGCCAGTATACCGCCTGAAGCAATTTCGATCTACGAAAAGGCCTATCCATTTGGCTGGTTGGGTCTGCTTTCTGAAACGCCACCTGTTAGTGATGAAGTGGTTTACGTAAATCACGAACGTGGTTTTGCGCTTTGCTCCATGCGCTCCAGGACACGCAGCCGTTATTACATCCAATGCGCTCTCAATGATCGTGTTGAGAGATGGAGTGATGATGCATTTTGGGACGAGTTCAGGCGGCGGTTACCGGCAGATCTTGCGCAAAGTCTTAAGACAGGGCCAAGCCTTGAAAAAAGCATTGCCCCTTTACGGAGTTTCGTCGCCGAGCCGTTGCGGTTTGGACGGTTACTATTGGCCGGTGATGCAGCGCATATTGTTCCGCCAACCGGCGCGAAGGGCCTGAACCTTGCCGCATCGGACATCCATTATCTGAGCAATGCAATGCTTTCCTATTTCAAGGATGGCGATGACAGTGCACTTGACGAATACTCACGGCTTGCATTGGCGCGTGTTTGGAAAAGTGAGCGCTTTGCCTGGTGGATGACCAACTTAACACACCGATTTGACGGCGACCCTTTCGAGCAACGAATGAAAGAGGCTGAACTGACTTATTTATCAACTTCACAAACGGGGCGTAAAATGCTCGCCGAAAACTATGTTGGTCTCCCTCTTTAATCGTAGAGTTACAGAAAGCACAAACAGATGGCACTTGAAAAACCTTATTTAGACATTCCCGGAACGACGGTTTTTGATGCGGATATGTCACGGCAGGGCTATTCGCTCAATCAATTTTGCATGTCATTGATGCAGGCTGAAAACCGAAAGAGATTTCACACGGATGAGGGTAAGTATCTTGATGAATGGCAGATGAGCGATGCACAAAAACAAGCTGTTATGGATCGTGATTATAACCGGATGATTGAGTTGGGTGGTAATATATATTTTCTGGCGAAGATTTTTTCAGCAGATGGCAAAAGCTTTGTCCATGCTGCTGCCAAGATGACTGGCATGACGGAAGATAATTATCAGGCTATGATGAATGCTGGTGGCCGCCCACCAAAGGGAAACCGGTATATTGGGAGGAGCGATTAATGGCGCGTATTACTGCTGGTGTAGCAACTTCACATGTTCCCCTTCTGGGGCGGGCTGTAGATACAGGGTGCACGGATGAACCTTATTGGGCACCAATTTTTAAGGGATATGAGTTTTCCAAGAAGTGGATCAGTCAAAAAAAACCAGATGTTGTTTTCTTGGTGTATAATGACCATGCGTCAGCTTTTAGTCTGGACTTAATTCCCACCTTTGCCATTGGCTGTGCTGAAGCATTTGCCCCAGCCGATGAAGGGTTTGGCCCCCGTCCGGTGCCTGACGTTAAAGGACATCCGGATTTGGCCTGGCACATCGCACAATCGGTTATTCAACAGGATTTCGATCTTACTATTGTTAATAAAATGGATGTGGATCACGGCCTCACTGTTCCCTTGACCATGATGTTTGGTCAACCAAATCAGTGGCCGTGTAAAGTTATTCCTTTTGCGGTGAATGTTGTGCAATACCCACCGCCGTCGGGCCGCCGATGTCTAAATGTTGGCAAAGCAATCCGCAAGGCAGTAGAAAGCTTTGACGAGGATCTCAATGTCCAGATTTGGGGCACGGGCGGCATGAGCCACCAGCTGCAAGGTCCCCGCGCCGGGTTAATCAATCAAGATTGGGACAAACGGTTTTTAGACATGTTGGTGAATGATCCGCAGGCGGCCGCAGATATTCCTCATATTGAGTATCTGCGAGAAACAGGGTCGGAAGGCATTGAAATGGTCATGTGGCTGGTTATGCGCGGCGCTCTTGATCCCGCAGTGATTGAGCGTCACCGCCATTATCATGTTCCTTGTTCAAACACAGCAATCGGCCATCTCATTCTCGAAAACAAATAATATATTAGGAAGTTTTATGAACATCATTCTCGCCGGCACTGGTGCTTTTGGCCTTAAACATTTAGATGGTATTGCGAAGATAGACGGCATCAAAGTTGTCGCTTTAGTGGGACGCAGAGATGCGCCGACACAAAAGATCGCTAATGAATATGGCATACCCCATGCTTTCACCAAATTGGAGGATGCGTTGGCTTTGCCTGATGTCGAGGCCGCAATTTTGTGTACACCCACGCAAATGCATGCTGCACAGGCAATTGAGTGTTTAAAGGCAGGCAAGCATGTTCAGGTGGAAATTCCGCTTGCCGATAATTTGGCAGATGCTGAAGAGGTTGCGCGCCTGCAAGAGGAGACCGGTCTTGTTTGTATGGTTGGCCATACAAGGCGGTTTAATCCGTCTCACCAGTGGATACAAAAACAAATCAGAGCCGGCGCGCTTTCAATTCAGCAGATGGATGTGCAGACATATTTCTTTCGGCGTCAAAACATAAATGCCAAAGGAGAAGCACGCAGCTGGACAGATCATCTGCTTTGGCACCACGCCGCCCATACTGTCGATCTTTTTCAATATCAAACGGGCGAGGATGTAATTGCCGCAAACATTATTCAAGGCCCGGTACACCCTGAATTGGGGATTTCTATGGACATGTCAATCCAGCTCAAAACACAAAGCGGTAAAATTCTCACCCTGTCTCTATCCTTTAACAATGATGGGCCTTTAGGGACATTCTTTCGTTATATCTGTGATAAGGGCACCTATATTGCGCGCTATGATGATTTGCTCACGGGACATGACGAACCTATCGATGTTTCGAATGTAGATGTGTCTATGAACGGGATCGAGCTGCAAGACCGTGAGTTCTTTTCGGCCATCAGGCAAAGGCGGGAACCAAGGACAAGTGTCGCACAGGTGCTGCCGTGTTATCGGGTATTACATGAGTTGGAACAAAAGCTCTCAACTGATTGATACTCCATACTCAAAAGGTAAAGTCATCAGGCTGTTGACACTAGGGGAGATCCGACCCAGGAACTGTGCCTAGATCGGGTAGTGGCCGTCCTGGGTTTCAATCGTTATCCAGCGGAGTTCCGTAAAACTATCTATTCCGGCTTTGCCCCCAAAACGACCATAGCCTGACGCGCCGACACCGCCAAATGGCATTTGGGCTTCGTCGTGGACAGTCGCACCATTGATGTGGCACATCCCGGATTTTATCTGGCGTGCCAAAACTAAACCATGTGCGACATCGCGTGTAAAAATCGAGGCCGAAAGACCATATTCAGTATCATTTGCAAGACCTATTGCGTCGGCCGCATCCTTTGCCCGGATAATTCCGACAACCGGGCCAAAACTTTCTTCGCTATAGAGCTTCATGGTGCTCGTGACATTGTCGATAACGACAGCAGGCATAATCACATTATTGCTGCGTTCACCGACAAGAATAGTCCCGCCTTTTTCTAAAGCATCATCGATCAATAAATTTACATGGGCAACCGTTTTTTTGTTAACAACAGCACCGAGTTGACCCTCGCCCCGGCTTGGGTCTCCAGCCATAAGGGTTTTGATTTTTTTGGTAAATTTAGCCGTAAATTCATCGGCGATCGTGTCAATAACAATAATTCGCTCGGTAGACATGCAAATTTGCCCGGAATTCATGAAAGCTCCAAAGGCCGCCGCTTTCACCGCTTCTTCGATATTTGCGTCTTCGAGCACAATTAGCGGTGCCTTTCCTCCCAGCTCCAACAAACAGGGCTTTAAGTGGTTTGCTGCTCTTTTGGCAATGATCTTCCCCACTTGTGTCGAACCAGTGAAGTTGATACGCTTAACCACCGGGTTATCTATCAAAGCACCAACGATTTCAGCCGCATCTTCAGGCGCATTTGTTACAATATTCACAACACCGTCCGGGAAACCGGCGTCTTGGAACGCCTCAACGATGAGTTCATGAGTGCGCGGGCATATCTCGGAAGCTTTCAAGATAACCGAGTTGCCGCAAGCCAAAGCTGTTGCAATGGAGCGAACACCTAAAATTATAGGGGCATTCCATGGCGCAATGGCCAGGATGACGCCAACAGGCTCCCGAAATGTCATGGCAATGCAGCCAGGTTTATCAGAGGGGATGACATCGCCCTTGATTTGGGTGGTCAGGGACGCTGCTTCTCGCACCATGCTGATAGCCAATTGTAAATTGAACATCGCCCAGCTAGGCGTTGCGCCGATTTCATCAACCATGGCTTTAACAAATGCCTCCTGTCTGGCTTCCAGTGCTGCCGATGCTTTTAGCAAAATTGTACGGCGCGCATTGGGGCCAGTAATTGCCCATTGTGGAAAGTTGGCGGCAGCTTTGGCCGCAATGGCGCTAACATCTGAAATTGTCATGGCGGGGGTGCGGCTCGCGATTTCTCCCGTGACGGGGTTTAGTCGTTCAAATTTCATGGCGAATTCCTTCCAGATTAATTTTATTGTTCTGATGACCGGGTTTTGGTGGCCAGTTGAGCGATCGGTAAGCTGAACGCTAACAATGTGACGACAAACAAGGCGGCACTGACGAGAATTACATTGTCATATTGAGCACTATCATATTGGGCGCTACCAACCAGCATGGCGGCAATTGACGGGCCGATGGCCAGCCCCAACATTTGTGCGGCAACTGCAAATTTGATGATTTGCGCCGAACTATCAAAAACCGTGAGTAAGGCGTAAGAAAAGGGGTGAAAGAAATTATATGAAAAACTGAACAAGCATAGGGAGGCAATGTATAACATAAATGTCGAGTGCCCGAGCAGTGCCATGAGTGAAAAAACACAAAAGACCAGGGCGATAAATGTCGGCTTGAAGCGACCAAAATAACTCCCGATTATTGCCGCAAATAAAGCACCTGCCGCACCGGCAACTTGTGAGCCTGTCAGGGCAAAGGCAACATTTTGCTCTGATGCTCCCGTTTGCGATCCCATCAAGGCTAAATATGTCCAGATAACCCCAACGCCTGTAAAGAACATCAAGATACCTGTTATTGCCGATATCCGGCTCAGGGCAGTGACGCGAATTTCAGATATTGGCTCTGGTTTAACCGAATGTGGTACGGATTGCGGTAAGCGTCCGATCAATAGAATCGCCACTAAATACATAATAGTAAACACGCTCAGCATTCCGCCCAGGCCAAAAGCGCCTAGAATTGTCGGCATAGCGCCAAGCGTAATGGCCCCAAATAGCAACACCCACATAACAAGATGTCCAAAATTTCTATCAGGGTTGGATGACTTTCCGATGATAATAAAGCCCAGTGATATAAGCACTCCCGAACCTAGCCCGACAACCAGACGGGTTGCTGAAAATATTTCGAAACCTTGGAAAAAAGTGGACACCAGATTACCCGCAATCATGACCAAAATCGCTGCACGCAAAATGAAATGATGGTTGACACGCTCTGCCAGGGCGATCATGAAAACCGATGCTAGCGCGATGCCCCACATTTCAATAGCAGCAACCACGCCTGCTTGTTGCTCGGTAAAACCTAAATGTGTGACAAAGGCCTGAACCAGGCCTGGCTGCACAATGAAAACGGCAGGGCCGACAACGCTTAAATAAATGGCGGGGCCAACGAATGTTTCTTTATATGTTTTTTTCTTATTCATTAGCATTAACCACTTGCCTGTTTGAGCAAAAATTCCCTTTTGCGATGATTGCAATATTCAAGTTATCGCCTTTAAATAGGTTGAAAATTGATCAAGGCATGTCTCGATCTGTTCAAAAAGAAAATCGATTTGTTCAACAGTAATAACCAATGGAGGTGCCATCACCACCGTCGAGCCAATGGGCCTGACAATAATGCCGTGCTTGAACCCCAAGGTACGAAAATGCTCACATGCCTCATCTGCATTTTCTATGGGCGAGAGGTCGTGTCGATTTTCTACCAACTCGAAGGCGCCTATAAGCCCGCAACTGCGCACTTCTCCAACTCTGTCATGTTCTTTTATTGCCTGAAGTTTTTGATAAAAATATGGTGCTAGCTCCGTTCTTACAGTGTCAATTACACCACTGCCAAGGATCCGGATATTTTCCAGAGCAACAGCGCAAGCGACAGGGTGACCCGAATAGGTGAAGCCATGATGGAACTCGCCGCCTTTATCGACAAGCGATTTTGCAATCTTCTCATGAACCATAACGGCCGAGAGGGGCATGTAACCAGAAGTAATTCCTTTTGCCAGGCACATTAAATCTGGAGACACCGAGCCAAATGTGTCACTTGCAAACCAATGCCCGGTGCGGCCAAATCCGGTAATAACTTCGTCTGCGACCAAAAGTACATCATAGCGATCACATATTTTTCTCACTTCTTTCAGATAGTTCATCGGCGGAATTTTTCCACCGCCCGCGCCTTGGATTGGCTCAATGAAAAATGCAGCAACAGTATCAGCACCCAGACGCAAAATCTCGTCTTCCAGCCAACTTGCTGCAAGCCTGCCGAACTCTTCTTCTTCCATGCCCCGTCCATAGCCAAATTTATAAGGCGTTTTAATATGGGAAATACCGGGTATGGAAGCTGCCTGCGCGTGCATTTGAGGTATGCCAGACAGAGCGCCAGCGGCAACAGTGCTGCCATGATAGGCATTGTCGCAACAGATCACATGCTGCCGGTCTGGCCGCCCCTCCAACTGCCAATACCGTCGTGCGATCCTTAACGCCGTATCATTCGCCTCCGATCCCGAGGTGGCAAAAAAAACGTGGCTGAGGCCCTCGGGTGTTATTTCCACAAGTTTTTGCGCGAGCTTTATAGCCGGAATATTTGTTCCTTTAAAAAAACTCGAAGCATAGGACAATTCCGTCATCTGATCAGCGGCGGCGCGCGAAAGTTCCTCCCGGCCATAACCAATTGCCACACAGGCCAGTCCGGCGAAAGCATCAAGATAGCGACGCCCTTGATCATCCCAGACATAACATCCTGAACCCTTTGCCATTAACCGCAAAGATTTGTCCTCCCGAAGCGCCTTATAATCCGTAAAGGGGTGCAAATAATGGGCGGCGTCTACATCCTGCCAATTCGTTGCAGCTGGCAAATCGTTCATATTTTAAAACCTTTGTTTAACCGTATTATTTGTACTCGGTACAGAACCACTTAAGCTGACATTGCATGAAGAATTTCTCCATGCAATGTCAGGGGCTAAAACCGATATGTGACATTGGCACCGTAGCTACGCGGCGCTCCGCGCTGGATATAATCAAACCCAAACCCGTCAAGAACATCAATCGCACTGGTAATATAAAACTGGTCGGTAATGTTCTTTGCCCAAATCGAAACCTCTAAGGATTGCGGGATGACTTCAAACGTCATATTGCCATTAACAATTGCGTATCCGGGTTGCTCTAAACGATCGATATTGAACGGCTCGAAGAACTGACTTGACTGAAAGCTTCCCTCAAGATGCAAGACCGCTCCAAAAGACGAAGTGTCGATAAATCGCCAATCGACAGCCAGATTGCCAGAAAGCTCGGGGGCATTTGGCAGCCTGTTTCCAGAGACGTCCGTCCCGCTTATCACGGCCGTATCAAATTCGGCATCCAGATATGATAAAGACGAAGTGAACGTCAAAGTGTTGAAGGGCCGCGCCGTCAGCTCCAGCTCCGCACCATTAATCGTAGACTCGTCAACATTAATAAGTTGCTGCGCGGAATTTGCCGGGTTCACATTTATAATTTGCTGATTTTGATATTTGTAAGAGAAGGCAGCGCCATTTAACTGTAATCGTTGCCCGAAGAATTGTGTCTTAAACCCAACCTCAAATGCGTCAATTGTCTCTGGGTCAACAATCGTCGCCTCATCGATTGAGAAAAATGCTTGTGCATTAAATGCGCTCGCCCGAAACCCTTGACTATAGCTGGCATAGAAAAGCATATCATCGGCCGGCGTAAAATCGATACCGATCTTGCCTGTCACAGCTGTATCATTTACCGAATTATTAAAGGCCGCATCCAGATTGGTTGCGTCGCCCGGAATTGTGTTGGCAATAGGCACTCCCGTTACAGAACGCACCTGGGCAACAAAATTGTCAAGATCGGCCTCTTCCCGGGTCACACGAATGCCGCCGCGAAGCTTGATAAGCGGGCTAATCTCGAAACTTCCATCACCGTATAGAGCGCCGCTATTTCTGGTCTGGTCGAATTGGTTGCCATATCGGCATGCGAGAAAAAACCCGCCGTCTATGCAATCATTGGCATCGATTACGCCGTCCGTATTCACATCAATCCCGTTGAAAAACTGAAGTTCGGTAGCGTTGAATATATCCTCATATTGATAATATGCACCAGCAATAAAGTTGAGCGGACCGCTAAAGTTAGTCGCAAGACGAAGGTCTTGTGTAAATTGAGTTGTCTCGCCGGTATAATCGATCTCAATAACCTGGAGCGCAGAGCCATCTGTATTTTCCGGGACAAAAAGGTCACCCTGATCATAAGAGGTAACAGAAGTAATACCAAATGATGGTGAGGCGTCCCAATTAACCGTCAATGACACAGCAGTCGTATTCTGCTCACGACGCCCCGGATTTGGATCATCAACTTGATCATCTGCCAAGCCAACGCGAAAATCATCGGTTAGCGGATTGGCAACAGGGTCCAGTGCATTAAACTCGGCAAATACGCCAGCTCCAATACCTTGCGGGCCAGGTCTGGCCACAATGCCGTAATTGATCGGGTTTTGTTGACTTCTCGAAGCGATAAGGTTGAATGTTAAGCTCTCACTTGGCTCAAAGAGCACGCTTATTCTTGCACCCCATTGGTCAGTGCCTGCAAGGTCTGGTGCTCCTGGTGCAACATTTTCAAGCCAACCATCACTTTTTGCATAGGTAAATGCCCCGCGTACCGCCAACACATCACCTATGACCGGAAGCTGTATTGCACCCTCTATTTTCCGGCGATCAAAATTTCCATACCCGGCGCGCAGATAGCCGGATGATGTATAGTCGGGCTTTTTTGTTATTAGATTAATCGCGCCGCCAGTGGTATTTTTTCCGTATAGCGTTCCTTGAGGGCCGCGCAGAACCTCGACCCGCTCAAGGTCAAACAATTCAACACCCTGGATCGCAAAATTCCCCTTATAAACCTCATCTTTATAAAGCGCGACCGGGCTTGACTGGTTAAAACTAAAATCGAACATCGAAACACCGCGAAGTGAATAAATAGGTGTTCCCTCACCAACAACCCCGTTGACCTGCAAGCTGGGTATAAGCTGTGTCAACTGCGTTGCATTGCTGAGATTGGCCCGCTCAATTGTTTTTGAATTAAGTGACGTGATGGCGATTGGCACATCTTGTTGGTTCTCAGTGCGTTTTTGCGCCGTAACCACAACTATGTCCAACGCGGCTTCATCATTTGATTGGGCCTTTGCCGAACCCGTATGAACCAATGCGAAGATTGATGACACAAGAAGTGGCTTCGCCCATTTTTTTCTACAATTCTCAACTCTGGTAACCATGGCCTGTTTGCCTCCCGTTATATTTTTCCTTAAATTTATTTTTATATTGAGCAATACGCAGGAAGAAAAGTCAAGTAATATTTGGTCACATGACCAAAGCTTTGTATTTAACTGTATAAAAAACATAACAATATCAATATATTAGTGAATTTTTATTATCGATAATTTTATCATTTTTCTCAAAATAGAAAAACAAACAGGTAGCAGTTCGTGTGCTCTTAAAGTAAGGAGGCCTAGCGCAAGGTGATTATTACGATGTTCATGTGGTTCGAAGGTAGAGGGTTTCTATGGATTTTCGTTTTATAATTACTGCTTCAATTCACCATTTGCGATTTCCAGTGCAGTAGATACAAATGCTTTTTTCAAACTGCGATCTGATACGCGCAGTATTTTTGGTGACCGCATCGTGATATTAGCACCTTCAAAAAGAGTCAAAATCAACGATGCGCGTTGTGCCACGATTTTTTTCGGCAAATCTCCTCGCAATTCGGTGATTGTTCGACAAAAGCGTTGGTGTGCAAGTTGGTAAGTTTCATCAAGCAAGGATTTTGCGTCAGGATCATGCACACTCAATGCCCATAAGGCGATAAAAAAACCTGCGGTGTAGGGATCAATACAGGTGGAAAAATGGAGCTTGGCAACTAAAATAAATCTCTCTTCAGGGCTTTTTGTCTTTTTTTCCAAAACATTGTCCATTTGACAGTCAAATTCATCTATGACCTTGCGGATTGTTTCTTGCAACAAAACTTTCTTCGTTGGGAAATAATGTTGTACCGTTGCCAAATGAACTCCCGCCTTCTTGGCGATATTGCGCATGCTAAAATGATCATAGCCATCGCAAGACAAGACCTCTATGGCGGTCGTCAACACTTTGTTCGAATTGTCATTCATAAGATTATACTATTGCCATGATTGTTGTCTTTCTTCCATAGCTGATCTTATCTTTCATAGACTATTTTGCCAGCAAAAAGCGTCATCTCCACCGAAACTTCCGAAATATCTTCCGGTTTAAGAGAAAACGGGTTTTGCTCTAAAATTATTAACTCGGCCGATTTTCCAACTTCAACAGAGCCCGTCAAGTCTTCCAGTCGATAGGCTCGCGCCCCATCAAGCGTAAATATTTTGAGCGCCTGCTCCAAGGTAATTGCCTGCTCCGACCAAAGCGCTTCTTTTCCATTTGTGAACGGATTCCTACGGGTCACCATGGCCTCAATGGCCGGCCACGGGTTCATGGTGTCAACGGCAGACGGCCAATCCGAACCAATCGACACATTGGTTGCAGATGCCAGAAGGTCTTTTATTGGCCAATAGTGTAATGCACGTTCGCCAACGGCACCTATCGTGGAATCAATAATCGGTGACGGAAACCAGATATAGGGCGACAGATCTGCTGTTACATCCAATTGTGCAAATCGCGGTAAGTCACCGGGGTGGATGAAACCGACATGCGCCAGTTGATGGCGAAGTCCGCTCTTGCCGTTGACTGCCCGCATTTTCTCGATGGCATCCAGAGCAATACGCACCGCCCCATCACCCGCCGTATGAATTTTTACAGTAAACCCTGCGCGGTCCAGCTTAACCAGGTCGCGGAACAACGCCTCCGGAGAAATCAGAAGGTTTCCCGTCGTCTCTTCGGGAAAATCCTCATCGGTCATGTATGGTTC
This sequence comes from Robiginitomaculum sp., assembly GCA_016765135.1. Taxonomy (GTDB): domain Bacteria; phylum Pseudomonadota; class Alphaproteobacteria; order Caulobacterales; family Maricaulaceae; genus Robiginitomaculum_A. Next base: position 2,609 of record JAESQN010000011.1, on the reverse strand, counting down.
CATCATAACAGCAGTGCGCGATGCAGTTGGTATGCCGTCAAGAAACATTTTTGCAAATTTTGTGTAGACGCGCCCAGAGCTATATTGTTCACTGATCTCTTGCATTGGACCAATATCGAACGGCTTGTCACGCTGCCCGCGTGGTGTTTGTAGATAGGTAATCGCATAGGCGGTTAATAAACCCTGCTTGTCGAGTTTTTGATATGCGAGAGATATTGCAGGCGGGGTACGCGCCTCATTAATGCCGGTAATTCCAAATGAATTAGCATGCCTGACAGCCGCAGCCAGTGACGCTACATTTTGCTCAAGCGTCCACTCAGGCAGATATTGCTCAATCAATGTTTTAGCAGTCTCTAACACCAATCCATTCGGTTCACCATGTTCGTCGCGAACAAAAGCGCCCCCTTCGGGATCGGGTGCATCTTTATCTATTCCCGCGAGTTCAAGCGCCTTACTATTTACCCAGGCATTATGTGTGGCATCATCCTGAAAATAGATGGCCTTGCCCTGGGATATCTTGTCCAACCATTTCTTTGGCGACCCTATATTATAGTTTTTAAAAAAATCGCTCGTCCACTGACCGCCCCGAATCCACTGCGCATCTGGATTTGCCTGAATACATTCTTTGACAGTTTTTGCAATTTCATCCGGTGTAGACGCGAAATGAAAATTGCATTCATATAGAAGCTTAAAGCCGCCTTGCCAGCTATGGGTATGGGCGTCATTTATTCCCGGCATTGCCATCTTGCCTTGCAAATCAATAACTTTGGTAGTTTCGTCTATATAAGGCGTGGCGCCAGCGCTCGTACCAACATAACTGTATATCCCATCCGTGATCGCAACCGTTTCAGCCCAAGGCTGTCGCGGATTGATGGTATAGATTTTCCCGTTGGTTAACACGATATCCGAAATCATTACCTCAACTTCCGGGGTTTCTTGAGAAACTGGGCTGCAAGCAATCAGGAATGGAAAAATCAAGGCCAGGTAAGTTGTTTTTTTTATCATAATTATACGTGATAGCCTATCTTTGAGAGCTTCATCTGAGCTATAGTCAGCTCCTTAATGCACAGAGTATACGCATAACCAAACCAGTCAAATGATTCTCGAGGAACATAAAGCTGATTGAGAACGAAGTTGCCCCCAAGCTGACATGCCTGTTAATCAGGGAGTTTTAACTGATACAGCATGTGGAGACTATAACCAATTCGACCTTCCATTGAAACTCATATTTATACAAATAGCACCGACCACATCGAGGTTTCACTGTCGGGACAGAACAACCGTCTTGGTCACCCGACCAAATTCTCCTTGACTTTCGTCACCATATCCCCCAGTGTGGAAAATGAGATTGCTTGCGCTATCGGGGTTTCGTCAATGGAACATTACTACACAACGAAAGAAATATTGAAGGATAGTCGCGCCGATATGTGGCGGGCATTTATCAGTGAGACCTTCGTTGAGCTTGATTGCAATGGCATGTCCGGGAAGAATTTTTTTGGAGAAGTAAGAGCCAGAAATGTTGACGATCTAGGCTTTACCCTGATTACGACCGATGCTTATGACGTGTTCAGAACGCAAGCCCGTATTGCAGACTCTGCCAGGGATGATTTTTTAGTTAGTATTCAGACAAAAGGTTCGTCCATCACCCGGCAACTTGGTCGGGAAGCAGTGTTGGGCCCAGGCGACTTCACAATTTACGATAGCGCCGTGCCTTACCATTTGCATTTTGCCAACAGGCTGTCACAGATCGTCATTCAAATCCCTCGCAAACAGCTCAAGAAACATTTCAGTGTGCCAGAATCTCTGGCCGCTTTGACGGTGAAGGGCGGCAGCGGCATCGCGCAAATTATGACGAATTTCGCAAAATCCGCCTTCAATCAATCGCCTGCTCTTGATACCAGAGCCCAAAAACAAGTCGCCCAAATATTTCTGGAATTGCTCGCAACCTCTATTCGTGATGCAGCTGGTGTGCAGCCACGTCAACCGATGAACCGTGCAACACAATTGGTCAGAATTAAGCACTTCATCGCAAATCGCCTGAAAGATCCAAGCTTGAGCCCAAAATTGATTGCAACGGCCCACTCGATAACAGTGAGATATCTGCAAATATTGTTTGAAGATGAAGGTGTGTCACCGGCAAAATACATCTGGGAACAACGCCTGAACAAAGCCAGGCTTGATCTCATTAATCCCCGTATGCAGCACAAATCGGTTAGCCAGATATGTTTCACTTGGGCGTTCAACGATACGGCGCATTTCAGCCGGTCATTCAAGTCGGAATTTGGAATGCCGCCTCGGATGTTTCGACAATCCGTCGGTTTAAACCAATAGGCATTCCTTCATGGGTAAAACACTCTATTTGGCTCAAATATTTGCGGCGGCGTAATTGTTATAACAAAACGCTGGAAAACACTCTTTCCCACCAAATAGTCATCCCTTTACGCCGCCGCAATATAGGTCGGCGAGCCTAGCCGCGCAGGGAAGGTTTTTTCCAGGCTTTGGGCTGGGCGGGCTCATCCAGAGGTATTTGTGCGATTGCATTTGTATAATTGCTCATCAACTTTACGGCAAGGCCTTGCACAACTTCTAGCGCGCTTTGTTCAGTATAG
>JAESQN010000010.1 GCA_016765135.1 Robiginitomaculum sp. | reverse complement strand
TTATAAGCACCATCAAAAGCGAGAAATGCCCCACCCACAATCTTGCTCTTTGTCCTTGCATAAACCTTAAACCACAGAAGCAGTATCAAGGTATGACAAACAAAAACACCTAAAATATCAACCATCATAAGATCAGCCCATTATTAAATAGATCAATTAATACACTCTCTACCATCAACCCAGTGCCCATCAATATAAACAGTAGGACTATGCTGCATAATATATTTCATGTGCCAAATAAACACCTTATTATCATTAATCTTGGATGAAACTTCTGATATCTGATAACCATCATCATCTTGGATAGTCACCGTTGCTGGCTGCCCTGTAACCACATATATTGCCTTGCAATGAGACGCCGCACGGGTTGCTAGAGATACCACAGAAATCAACACAAGAAACACAAAAAGACTTAATCCAAAAATTAACTTCACTTCTCACCCTCCAGCGAAAACACTCAATGGTAGCCCTCCTATTATACCATAACGAATATAATCCTTAAGCCAGCTCAATGACTATTGGGGCGTATAAATTCTCCACCATCTTCTTCTTTGCCTTAAATTCTGGCGTCAACATACCCTTAACATCAACAAAATGAACACTACCATCAGAATGAAATTCCTGAAAATCACAAACATATTTAACCCCCCCGGGAAGATGGAAAGGGACTTGCCTTAAAAATTGGACTACCGCACCAGAACGTTTCAGTATTTTTAGCTGGACATAATATGCAGCCTCCTTTTTACTATCGAACTTTATTCCATCAATTTCTGTTCGCACCGCATTATACTTGTGCCTAACAATACCCATAACTACCTAGCTCCACGAAGGGCTTCTAGCCAGTACTTAGCTATCTCCTTCGCCTGGTCGGACGTAACATAAAACGCATCATGCACACGCTCCCACGCACTCTCCGCTGAAGCATCCTCAACACCCAAGCTATTCAGATAGTCTAAATGCTCATCAGCTACATATTCAGGTCTTTCCATAAATTTACCCCTTTACATTTACCACTTGATTCAATGTATGTACAACTTCAACAAGGTCTTTCTGGTCATCCATAACCTGGTCTATATCTTTATATGCAGAGGGGATTTCATCCACCCTTGACTTGTCTTTAGGACACTCTATACCCTCCGTCTGGGCAGCAAGGTCGGTCTCATCATACATTCTTAGCGCCTCCTTTCGTCCAATCTTTCTTCCGGCACCATGAGAGCAAGAACAAAATGAATCCTTATTACCCTTCCCCCTGACAATAAAGGATTTAGCCCCCATGCTGCCTGGGATTATCCCAAGATCACCCTCCCGCGCCCTTATAGCCCCTTTTCTGGTAACCCAAACATTAGACCCAAAATGGTTTTCTTTCGAAATATAATTATGGTGGCAATTTATAGCACTTTCTAGCAAGTCAAATTCACCAAAATGACTTTCGAGAACATCTATTGTTGCATCCATCATTGCCTTTCTGTTCTGTTCAGCAAAATCTTGCGCCCATAAAACTGCCAAGCAATAATCATCAAATATCTCGGTTCTTTCAACCATATACGATAAATCTGAATTTGGCAGATATGCGGTTATGTGGTATCGCTCCATTTCCTCCTTTGCCTTGTCTATAAAATAACGGCCAATTCTGTTTCCTGCGCCTCTTGATCCGGAATGAAGCATAACCCAAACCATATTGGCCTCATCAAGACAAATCTCAATAAAATGATTGCCTCCGCCGAGAGTCCCCATATGGCTCATGTTGTTGTAGCTCTTAGCCTTGGGATGCTTATCAGTCATAACTCTGTATCTTTCCGAAAGCGATCCCCATCTCATCCGTATTTTATCTGGAGTATCAAATGATGCCCACCCGCCTTTGTCGTTCCTTCCTCCATTGTCTGTTCTTCCGTGAGGAACAGCCTGTTCGATGTCATCCCTAATTGAAAAGAGATTGTCAGGCAGACAGTTCGCAGTCAGTGACGTTTTAACTGCCATCATTCCGCAGCCTAAATCAACGCCTACAGCCGCTGGAACTATAGCCCCTTTAGTCGCTATAACACTTCCTATGGTTGCCCCAACGCCCCAATGCACATCAGGCATAACGGCAATATGCTTGTGAATGAAAGGTATCTTAGACATATCCTCAAGCTGCTCTCTAGCCTTGTCATCAATAAAGCTAGCCCATATTTTCACTGGCTTACCTTTGTTTATCACTTCACGAATTGGCATAATATTATCCTCTACTTGGTATAACTTGATATAGCACAAATAACCTCTTTACCAGGCAAGTCATCAGGACTCAAATCAATACTTCCCATCGCCACCATAAAATCCAATAACTTGTAGCGCAGCACACACAGATCTTTTTGCATTCCAAACTCTCTCTCAAATGCCTTTTTGCAGTGAGTCACATTCAGTGGGTCACCAGAAGACACATCATGCAATTCAAACGGCAAGACGAGAACCGCCCAATGACCTATATCAACCTTATTGTGCTTTGCTGTCCTCCCAAAAATGTGGTGCAATTGGACGCTAGCCCCATAGTTGCCCTTTATCGGAGACCCAAGATCCCTAAGCGCCTGGTGAACTCGCTTCTGCGCTGCTGTAGGTGAGGTTTTACTCCTCACTTCGCCACCTTCTCTTTAGCTCTAAGAATAAGGGTATTCCTTGCCCTTGAAGCTCGGTAAATATGTTCATGCAATATTTCAACATGTGAATCATTCCCGGTAAGCTCCATTAATTCATTAAAAATGCACTCAATACATTGTCGGCCGCCTCTGGCTCCATTAACACATCCTTCATTCATGCACTGACTAAAAGTTGACGGCCAATCTGGATAATTCCTACGCAGATCATTAATAAGGCTGTCAATCAGCATAACCTTTGATTTATTTGTCATCTCTATAAACCTCTAAGCAATAGTATGTCTAATGAGCCTTTAGGTGACCTAATATATATCTAGGCTCTTAGGGCTACAATCTTTAATACTCAAACAATACTGGGAATAGTCAAAACTAATTAAATTATTCGGAACAATTTAGGGGTATTCCCTAAGGGATGTCGAACCTCGACCTGGTCGATTCAAATCTCGACAAAGTCACCATAACCCCGATTTTGGTTGCCAAACAGTTTCCAATGTCTGCAATAGCGTCGGCTCAAAACGCTTAATTAGTTCTAATGCTTTTTTGAAAGATTCTGGGACATTTAACCCAATTTCTGTGATAACGTCGCTTGTTCTTGACTTGCAAGAAGGAAACAGAGATACTGTTTCCACGTTATGTATCTTTCTGTAAAAGTACTATAACAGACCCGGGCTAGAACCTCAATGTTCTAGTGCCGGGTTTTTTTATGTCTGGAGCATGTGAAGAACATAGCAAGATATGAAAATGAAAAATGTCAATCAAAAAAAACTAATCAATCTTTGCTCAACCTCTACGCCACAACCCAAAAATATGTGAGCCATAGCCGCATTAATCATTGCGCTATAGCACTCTTCAGCCTGTTCCTGATTCATCGACGCATAGCTCAAAGACTTAGCTTCGACCCTTACGCTTCCATCCAGAGAATAATATTCATCACTGAATCCGGCCAATATCGTCAATTCCTTCCTAAAATAATCAAATTGACCGGCATCAGATAGGAATTCCATATCACCTGCCCAATGTTCATAGCAAAAGCCAAGGAAAGCAAACATCTTCCCATGGAAATCAGAATTCCTGCTTAGCTTTATCTCTACAGCGTAGACATGGCCGGACTTAAACCTCTTGAATCTCTGCTCGTCAATATCTGATGCCGGAACTAAAACACCAGAATTCTTTAGAAAGTTAATTTTCATAATGTTTTTTTATTGCTCATAACCTGGTCGCCTTTATAAACGCATTGTATGAAATTCTATCCATCTCTCTATTGGTGACCATAATACCTCCAGCCTCCAAGGCCAAAACCATCATTTCCTTGCTTGTGACTTTGTGATAAACCCCACCTCTTACTAAGATATACAAAGCATCAACACCATGACTAGATATTGTCTTTACACAACTAAGCGTCCAGCCATCACCAAGATCAATAGATGTAGGTCTAGCATAAAGCTCTGCCATCGAAACAAACGGCAATAAAAGTATTGCCGCAAACCCCAGCTTTATTATGTTGCGCCTTGATATCATATATTTAAATCCAAGAGATCAACCTCGCTAATGAATAGCTGTGCAGTGTCACGGCTCTTAAAAATCCAACCATCCCTTCTGACTCGGCTTTCGAAGGTATCAAGACCACTATTTCCACGGAAAACAACAACCCGAATACAGCCCTCTTTAGGCTCCCAGTCGCCGCTTATGTGCCTAGACAATGCTTTCAGGTTCATGTAGTTCATTGCCTCTTTTAACTCAGCCACACCAACGGCCTGACCTGTTTCGGACGGGTAAAATGACAACACTCGCTCATCAACTTTAATTACTGAGCTCCTGTAGATGTCGAGATCGTCTGGGCCGTTTGTCTCGATCAATTAAAATGGGACATACTTATCCTCTTCTTCCTCTGCGAGGGCTATACTATTCGCAGCCAGATCCATAAGGTCTTCACACTCTGTGGCTATGCTATTTATTGCGAGTACAATGCTTTCTAATCTATCTTTTAGTTTCTCACTCTCTTGTTTATTCATTGTCTTTATGCTCCGATTTTATGGTAAAACCCTTCGAGGGCCGTTTATAAATCAACTTAATCTCTTACCCACCCACAATGTTATCTAAGTAAAACTGCTTAGCTAGATGCTCGGTACCGGCATAAAGCTTAATAGCGTTGCTGCCCCCGCTCCAGCTAGCAGCCACGTCTCCGTTTGCACTAACATACGCCACAGCAATACATGAAATATCCCCAGCGCTGGCCTCAACTAAAAGCTCCTCAAGAAATTCAACCACATCATCAATTTTCTCTTTATTCATTCTGACGACTTTCATAACTAATAGCCTCATTTTTCGCGTGAAACAGGAGGGAACACTAGCTTCCCTTCTATCTCAAGCTCAAACCATTCTCCAAATATTTCAATCTCGCCAAATTCTTCGCCTAAGTCTTCAACTGCACTACGACCCATGCTGATAACTGGGTGAGCGCTCGCTTCCCACCGGCCTATACATTTTGATTTGTAGACATTGAAAGTGGCCATAGCTTGCTCAAGAGTGACATTTAGAAAATAAAGCTGAGTAATTAGCAACCGTTGATCTTTTCA
>JAESQN010000009.1 GCA_016765135.1 Robiginitomaculum sp. | reverse complement strand
TGAAAGCAAAAGGTAAGCCTCATAAGCAAGTCATGATTGCCGTAGCCAGGAAACTACTCCTAAGCGCAAATACAGTCCTGAAGAGAAATAAACCATGGGTAATTGAAATGAAATAATACAGTTGCTACAGGGTCAATACATCTGCATTTTCCCGCTAATCTGCTCTTGCGCCGCGTTTGGGTTTAGGTTAAAGCCTGCGCACATTTTCCGGCTCTTGTGTCGGTTGAGCAAAATTTCAATTATAGGAGGCTTTCATGGCTGTCCCAAAGAGTAAAATTTCTAATTCACGCCGTGGTATGCGCCGCGCCCATGACCGTTTGACCGCCACAAATTTTGTGGAAGACAAATCATCCGGCGAATTGCGTCGTCAGCACCATATTGACCTGAAGACCGGCATGTATAATGGCCGTCAGGTTCTCCCGGCCCAAGAAGATTAACCCAAACATAAATTCGAGGTTTTCATGACTGAAATAGATGATATTTTCGCCCGTGAAATCCTCGATAGTCGCGGTAATCCCACCCTCGAAGTTGATGTTCTGCTCACCGGCGGAGCCTTTGGCCGTGCGGCCGTGCCGTCCGGCGCGTCCACGGGTGTCCACGAAGCGGTGGAACTTAGGGACGGCGATAAAAAACGCTATGGCGGCAAGGGTGTTCGTAAGGCCGTTCTCAATGTAAACACCGAGATTAACGATGCCTTGTGCGGGCTTGATGCTACGGATCAGGTGCGCCTTGATACCATCATGATCGACCTGGACGGTACGCCCAACAAATCCCGGCTTGGTGCTAATGCTATTTTGGGCGTATCCCTCGCCGTGGCCAAGGCGGCCGCGGAAGCCCAGGGCGCACCCCTATACCGTTATGTCGGCGGGGTCAGTGCCAATGTCCTGCCCGTCCCCATGATGAACATCATCAACGGCGGCGCCCACGCCGACAACCCTATTGATATTCAAGAATTTATGGTCATGCCGGTAGGTGCGTCTACATTTTCCGAGGCTCTACAAATGGGCGCGGAAATATTCCACGCCCTCAAGGCTAAACTAAAGGCCGACGGTCACAATACCAATGTCGGCGACGAAGGCGGTTTCGCGCCCGGCCTGGCGTCCAGCCGCGCCGCGCTCGATTACATCATGAGCGCCGTAGAGGCGGCGGGCTACACCCCCGGCAAAGACATTTATCTGGCCCTAGATGTGGCCGCTAGCGAATTTTATAAAGACGGCAAGTATCATTTGGACGGAGAAGGCAAGGTTTTGACGTCGGGCGAATTTGTTGATTACCTGGCCGCTCTGGCCGCAGATTTCCCCATATTGTCCATCGAAGACGGCATGGACGAAGACGACTGGGCCGGGTGGAAAACGCTTACGGATAAAATCGGCAAGACCTGCCAACTGGTCGGGGATGATGTGTTCGTCACCAATCCGGTACGGCTCGGGCGCGGCATAGACGAAGGCGTCGCCAACAGCATTTTGATCAAAGTCAACCAGATCGGCACGCTAACCGAAACCCTGCAAGCCGTCTCAATGGCCACCAAAGCTGGCTACACATCCGTAATGTCCCACCGCTCCGGCGAAACCGAAGACTATACAATCGCAGACCTGGCCGTAGCCACAAATTGCGGACAGATCAAAACGGGTTCTTTGGCCCGGTCAGACAGACTAGCCAAATACAACCAGCTCCTAAGGATTGAAGAAGAATTGGGCAGCCAGGCGGTGTATGCGGGCAAGAGCGTTTTGCGTTAAATCAATCAGAATTTCACTCCCCGCACCCCGCTCATACCCGCGCAGGCGGGTATCCAGTGAGATGTCTGCTTTGGGGGCAAAAGGAGCCGTAAAACACCAATACGTTATCAGCTTTATTAGGCTCTTAAGGAAAGCGCAAAACCATATTAATCATCTAGCCTGGTCCACGCAATCCATACAGTTTTTACGGAAGAATCGGTCTTGCTAATCAAGATTGGTATGTTCTTCATCGTCGGTACGGAGTTAGACTGGTGAGTGACATTAAAATGGAAAATCCTTATCTTCCCGTCTTTGCCCAACGTTATATCTTACAGGCTGGGTTTCGACATAAACTTGAACGCTCGTAACGCGGTGATATTGCAGGCTATCATCGTCAAAGCTCAATGAAACTTCCCGCGTATCGCTATCCACTTCAGATTCGCCAAAAGCATGATATTCCCAATCCGACTGTTTTTTTTGAAGCTCTTGAAGCTCTGCATCGGTTGGCGTTTCTATATCTGCATAAAGCTCTATGTCATCAAAGTCTTCTGAAAGTTGTGAAATTCCAAATTTGCGACTCGTGCCTTCCGGATAGTTTGGTTGTTCAACACGGCACGCGCATGGGAAAAGAACGACATTACGGCCTGTACCGCCTTGGGCGGACTTATAAATCATACCATCCAGCCCCAGACAATTTGCAACATAGTCCGATAGAATCTGTGTTGGTAAATAGGCGTTTGCACTTTTCTCGGGGTCTACAGGTCGAGCTAATTCAGCATCAAGTGTAAGGAAGAAAGCTTGGCGGTCCAAATGTCGAGCATTTTCGGGATCAAGTTGAGACTTGCTTAACATGTCTACAATCTTGCCCAAAGCGCCTAGATCCAGTACGCGTAAAGGACGGGTAATGTCAAATTTCGCTGATGCTACGAAGTAGCCAACAGGCGGGCGTATTTCTGCAAGTGTAGTATCTGTATCCGTCGCGCCATAAAACATGGACACACCCACAGCATTCATACGCCCAAAACTCACACCGCCGGGTGGAGGAGGCCCCAGCTCTTGTGTGGGATTAAGGAAAGCTTTTTCAGCTTTTTCAGTACATGAAAAGTCTCGTGCACGATACAGTGAGGCAACGCCGTTGTCCGGACCAATCGTGACAACAATTTGTCCGTCAGGATCGCGATCGACGATGTCGCCGAAAATTTCATCTAACAGTGTTCGGACACGACTATTAAAATGACGGGCCTGTCTGGTCGCAATATCGCAGAACTCACGCCAAAGGCCGTTGTAAACTCCGAGGCGAGGAAGGACGTCTTCAAACATTCCCTCTGAATCAAGTTCGGTTTCATAACCACCAATTGCCGAATCGTAATCGTTATCTGGCAAGGTTTTTAGAAGGGCGTCTACAAAGGGTTCGGGGAGTCCTAGATAGTCTCCAAGGATGTTCTCTAATGGCTCGCCTTCGCGGTACCAATCATAACCAAGCTCTTTGTCTTTGAGCATCATGTATTCTAATCCATTCGGCTCTGATCTTGTTTTCTCAAAATGCTCATGAAACCGCGGCCGGATGACCTCGGTCAATGTGTCGATGTTGAGTGTAGGTACGGTTTTATCCGGATTGGGACAGTTCGGGCTATCGCAGGCATCATCTTCTCCATTCATTCTGATGCAATCTGCTAAATACTCGTCTCCAACACAGTCTTCGCAAAAATTCATGACATGATATTCCTTAGTTAGGCTATTGCATTTCAGGGCATACCTGATCAAGAGTTGGGTTCTTCCGATAATCATATTATTAGAAGGTCGCAGTTTTGTGGTTCTATCTCCAAATTTTTGCACTCAGGCGCATGTCGGTAAAGATAAGAGAAACATTGTCTGTAAAAATGGCAGATTACCTACATTGTTGCTAATTAGTCAAATGGTGAAAATTTCTAATGTCTCCTTCGACGGATAAATCTGACATCCAACTGGACGCCCGCCTTCCCGACTTTCGCCGGAATGAGCGGAAATGGGAGTGAGCGGGTGGGGAGGGTTGTGTTTGACTACCGGCGAGCGTAGGAGAAAATTTACACCCACCCCATAATATCCGCCAATGCCCGTTCTGCCAGCTTGCGCTTCCTGAACCTTGTTTTGTCTTTGCCCCTTAACCGTTTGCCGTCTTCGTCTTTGTAGATCAGCTCTATTGGCGGGAACAGGCCGAAATTTATGTTCATGGGTTGGAATTTGGCTTTGGGGCCGGTCATATAGCCGCCGGTTACGTGGTGTACCAATGCACCTAGCGCGGTGGTTAAGGGTGGAGCTGGGTGTGTGTTGCCTTGGGCTTGTGCGCTCGCCATGCGGCCTGTGATCAAGCCGAGGGCGGCGCTTTCCACATACCCTTCGACGCCCATGATTTGCCCGGCAAAGCGCAGATTTGGTCTGGCGGTCATTTGCAATTGCGCGTTTAACAGCTTGGGCGAATTGATGAACGTATTGCGGTGGATACCGCCGAGCCGTGCGAACACCGCTTTTTCCAGGCCCGGAATGGTTTTAAATATTTCGGTCTGGGCCGCGTATTTCATCTTGGTTTGGAACCCGACCATATTGTAAATTGTGCCCAGGGCATTGTCCTGACGCAACTGCACAATGGCGTGAGCTTTGACCGTCGGGTTATGGGGATTGGTCAGGCCGACCGGCTTCATTGGCCCCCAGCGCAAGGTCTGCGGCCCGCGCTCGGCCATGACCTCTATGGGTAGGCAGCTCTCGAAATAGGGTGTGTCTTTTTCCCAGTCGCGAAACTCGGTCTGGTCACTGCCCACCAGCGCATCAATAAATGTTTCGTATTGGTCTTGGTCGAGGGGGCAGTTGATATAATCAGCCCCGTCGCCACCAGGCCCTTTTTTATCATAGCGCGACTGCATCCAGGCAATGTCAAAATCTATGCTGTCCTTGTAGATAATAGGCGCGATAGCATCAAAGAATGCCAAAGCATCCTCGCCGCTAGCTTCCAATATGGCTTCGGCAAGGGTTGGCGTCGTAAGCGGCCCCGTGGCGATGATAACATTGTCCCAGTCCTCTGGTGGTAGGCCAGTGATTTCGCCGTACTCCACCGTAACAAGCGGATGATCATGCAAGGCTTTGCTCACCGCATCTGAAAACAATTCCCGGTCAACCGCCAGCGCCCCGCCCGCCGGGAGTTTGTGAATATCGGCGCACGCCATAATCAGCGAGTTGGCGCGGCGCATCTCCTCGTGCAACACCCCGACCGCATTGGCCTGCGCATCGTCAGAGCGAAAGGAATTGGAACAGACCAGCTCGGCAAATCCGCCGCTCTGGTGGACGGCGGTTTGTACGTCCGGGCGCATTTCATGCAGCACCACGGGCACGCCCGCTTGCGCCACTTGCCAAGCCGCCTCGCTACCTGCGAGACCTGCGCCGATTATGTGAACTTTGTTGTTTGGGTTTTTCATAATTGGGGTTTAGAGGTTACGTATAAATCTGCAAAGAAAAATCGTGTTAAACCTTGTGTTTTTTACTAATTGCTAGAAAAGTGTACAAAAAGGGGAAAGCTATGGCAGACATAATCAACATAAACAAAGCGCCATATGATTTTGGTCGTTCAATTTTTCTACCGTTTCAAACGGGGCCAGGTAGTGCCGCATTTGTATTTAAATCTGCAGCCGTTTATGGTGTTTTGATTACGGTTTTACTTTTCTTGTTTGGCAAGATGGTCATGGGGTCGTTTGTCGAGTTCATGCAATATGCCATTGAGATGGAAGATGCCCCCGGCGATGCTTCCGAGATGGAAGTTGTCATGAAAATGTTCGCTATGATGGGCAAAATGGCTTTGCCAATGTTGCTGATTTCTATTGGTGGTTGGGCAATATGGGCAATGGTCGAAGCGGCGTTTTTACGCCGGGCCATGCGCGGCGAAGATGACGGGTTTTTGCCCTGGCGTTTCGGCAAAGATGAGCTGCGGGTACTATTTTGCCGTTTGATCGTCGGGCTGGCAGGTTTTGCTACCCTCATTCTTGTACATTTCGTTTTGGGCGTTTTGCTTTTTGGCGTCTTTGCAGGTGGTTCAGGCTCTGGAGTAATGGGGGTGATTGTCGGGATAGTCACTTTTCTTGGAGTGTTGGCAGCATTTGCTTTGTTTATCTTTATTGTCATTCGCTTGTCCCCGGCCTCGGCTCTATCTATTGCCGAAGACCGATTTGCATTGGGTGATACCTGGCCAGTGGCCAAGGGTCGTTTTTGGCCTATGTTCGGATCCTATGCGCTTATTACAGTCGTCGGGTATATCATAGCCAATGTTATTCAAACCGTTTTGATTATTGCATTTACCGGAAGCTTTCTTGCAATGATTCCTGAATTTGAGAAAATGGGAGGCATGCCGCCCGAAGAAGCCGTCACAACAATCATGGAGATACTTACCCAACCATCCATCTTGACGGGCTTGGCTGTTGCCATGTTTTTGTATTATGTGTTTCAAGCAATTTGGTATTTACATTTCGCAGGCGTTGCCGCCCATGCTACAAATTTGTACAACACTGACCGTGCCGAAAATAGCGTAGATGTATTTTCGTAGTAAGTAATAAACCGGGAGACGAATATGAGTACACCAACACCCATTGAAAAATTTGATTTTTCTACTGCCATTACGCAATTATTTCAAACGGCGGACGGCAAGGCTTTCGCCAAACGATTATGGTTCTGGGCCAGTGCGGCCTATGCTGGCGCTATGTTGCTCTCCCTTCCGTTTATTGTGAAATATTATCCGGATTTGCTAGAGGCCAATTGGCATAATATGAAAGCAATAGTGAGCGGAGAAGCGCCAGACAATACGGCGCTGTTGACCATATTTGCGAAACTGCTACCATCTTATCTATTCCTCGTGGTCTGCATATTGGCCATAGGGGCGGCCGTTGAAACTGCACTGCATAAAAAAGTACTGTTCGGCGAAGAAGAACCGCGAATGCCTTTGCGGTTTGGTGGTTTACAGATGCGCGTATTACTCGCGCAGCTCTCGGTCTGGTTCATCTGGTTTGTTGCATATGTGCTCGGCGTGCTTGTGCTGGTCTTGTTTGCTGGTGGCTTGGGGGCGGTGTCCCCTATTTTAGGCGGTATTATTGGCCTGATCGGGTTTGTGGCATTGCTTTGTTTATTGGTGTTTCTACCCATTAGCCTGGCCCCGGCGGCGGCGCTAAGTGTGTATAGAGGCAGGCTACAAATCATGGCAGCACGCAAAGTTAGCAAGGGTATTTTCTGGAACTTATTAGGCGCATATTTGGTCGTGGTTATTGGCGGATATATTTTGATTTATGTTGTTATGAGTATTGGCGTTATAGCCGTAACGGGCGATACGGCATTTTTGGAAGCTTTGTCGGGTCTGGGTAAGGAAAACCCCAAAATTGCATTTGCAGAAGCGGCTCAGAGGTTCAAAAACCCGCTTGTGATGTTTATAGGTATTGTCGCCATATTCACATACGCCGGGGCCTATGCCATCTACACCCTGTCCATCTCCGGCGTTGGTTCCTACGCAGTTAAATGGTGGCACGGCAATGACGAAGCTAACCAATTTGATTAGCTGACTTAGTGCACTTGCATTTAAAGCTATTTCCTGTAGTGTTGCCTTTCGCTAACAGGAGAGACATATGCGTAGAGTTTTTATCATTGTAATTATCTCTGGTATTATGCTTTTGCTACAAAGCATGTCTTATGCAAGCTCAATCCCCGCAGAGGTGATGAAGCCCTACAAGGCGTTTAATACGGCTTACCAAAGCAAGGATTTTAAAACTGCGCTCGGGCACGGTAAAAAAGCCTGGCTAGAGGCAGAAAAATTGCTTGGTGATCATAAAACAACGGGTGATTTGGCCTATAATTATGGTAGGCTGGCCATGAGGCTTGGCGACAATAAATCAGCCGTAAAGCCACTAATGCGGAGCGCTGATCTTGCGGTGCTCGCTAAAGATAATGGCGCTATGATAAGGTTGGAGCGTGAGGTCGAACTCGCAGCAGCCATGCTCGGAAGCGACCAAAAAAACAAAGCCTGGAAACGGCTTGATAAAGCCAGGGAGTTTGCAGGGGCAAACGCATTGGACGACGGCATTTTCGCCGCAGAGCTTAGAGTACATCAAGCCCGAATATTAGCAACAAATGCCAACTGGCAAGCAAAATACTCGGGGCATGCTCTGGCATCAAGCACCAAGATTAATTCTAAGGTTAAGGACAGAGCCGGGCGCACACAATCAAAAAGCGGGCAATATGCACAAACTGCGATTGACATTTTTGATAAATACCCAGGCCTGTACCGGGAGGACTATGCGGCGATTGCTTATAAACTCATCGGATTTTCTTACGAGCGTGATAAGCAATGGCTTGAAGCGGCGCTGGCTTACCAAAAAGCTATAGAAATTTTGAGAAAATATCTGGAGTTTGAAGACCCCCAGTTGATAACCACCATCGGCAGGTGGAGCAATTCCAGAACCCATCTCTTGGCGAGAATGGGTCAGGAAGAAGCACTGGAAAAAGGGCTGTGCAAGTGCTGGCCTTATGAAAGTGAAATAAAACGCATTACTCATCCGGTAAAACGTGTTCCGCCCAAAATGCCGCGCAAGGCCTACACATCCGGGTTTTCCTTTGTAAAATTTGATCTGGACGACGCGGGCAACACCAAAAATATCAGGATATTGCATTCCTGGCCAAAGGACATCTATGACAAACCGTCATTGCGTTCGGTGCAAAAATGGAAATATGAACCGCGCACAGAGGTAGAAACCGACGAACAGCGCAAAGATTTTATAACATCGGTCAGGTATATTTTGACCGATTATTATGGTAATGATCCGATTTAAACGCTTTTTTCTTTAAGCGCTTTTCTCCAAAACCGACTTTAAATACCGGCCCGTCCAGCTTGCCTTAACTTTAGCGACTTGTTCCGGCGTACCAACTGCGACCACTTCGCCGCCGCCGTCTCCGCCTTCGGGGCCCAAGTCTATGATCCAGTCGGCGGTTTTTATCACGTCTAGATTATGCTCAATGACGATCATGGTATTTCCGCCCTCGACCAATTCATTCAGGACACCAAGCAATTTGTTAACGTCCTCAAAGTGTAAACCCGTGGTTGGCTCGTCCAGAATATAGAGCGTGCGACCCGTAGCTCGTTTGGACAACTCCTTGGCCAGCTTTACCCGCTGGGCTTCGCCGCCTGATAATGTGGTGGCTTGTTGACCGACTTGTAGATAGCCCAGCCCAACACGTTGCAGGGTAACCATTTTATCTCGGATACTTGGCACGGCTTTGAAGAAAACCGCCGCATCATCAACGCTCATGGACAGGATGTCCGCAATGGTTTTGCCCTTGAATTTTATCTCCAAAGTTTCGCGGTTATAACGCTGACCTCGACATGTTTCGCACTGCACATAAATATCGGGCAAGAAGTGCATTTCGATTTTGATAACGCCGCCGCCCCGACACGCCTCACAGCGTCCGCCCTTGACGTTAAATGAAAAACGCCCCGGTTTATAGCCGCGTGTCTTGGCTTCTGGCAGACCAGAAAACCAGTCGCGGATCGGGGTAAAAGCGCCGGTATAAGTGGCCGGGTTAGAACGCGGTGTGCGGCCTATAGGTGACTGGTCAATGTCGATAACTTTGTCGAGATGTTCGAAACCCTCTATACTGTCGTGGGGCATGACGGCGACACTGGAATTGTTAAGCTTACGCGCCGCCGCTTTGTACAAAGTCTCGATGGTCAAGGTCGATTTTCCACCGCCAGAAACCCCCGTCACACAGATGAACAGGCCGAGGGGGAACTCCACGTCAATGGCTTTGAGGTTGTTGCCACTGGCGGCTTTTACGGTTAGCGTTTTGTGGCTAGCTTTGCGGCGGATTTTGGGAATTTCAATGCATTTCTTGCCCGTAAGGTATTGGCCGGTCAAAGATTTTTTATTGGATTTTATTTTGGCGGGCGTACCTACCGCCACCACTTCGCCGCCCCCTACCCCGGCTAACGGCCCCATATCGACCACATAATCAGCACACAAAATTGCATCTTCATCATGTTCGACTACGATCACCGTATTACCGAGATCGCGCAAACCTTGCAGGGTTTCAAGTAGCCGCGCATTGTCGCGTTGATGCAGACCAATGCTCGGCTCATCCAGAACATATAAAACACCTGTAAGCCCTGAGCCAATTTGGGAAGCCAAACGAATGCGCTGGCTCTCCCCGCCAGACAATGAACCAGAGCCGCGCCCCAGCGTCAAATAATCAAGCCCGACCGCATTCAAGAACGACAAGCGGTCGGAGATTTCTTTCAAGATACGTTCGGCGATTTCCAAATCTTTCCCGGACAACTCCGCGGCCAGTTTCTCGAACCTCTCCTTGGCGTGCTGGATAGACATATCGCTGGTTTCGGTGATGTCCATGCCGACGATTTTTACCGCTAGAGCCTCCGGGCGCAACCGCTTGCCTTTACAAGTCTCGCACTGTGCGCTGGATTGAAATTTGGCCAAAAAATCCCGCGCCCATGTGCTTTCCGTATCGCGAAAGCGGCGCACCAAATTGGGGACAATACCTTCAAACGGTTTTTTGGTTTCGTATTTTCGCCCGGCTTCGGAATAGACAAACTCAACCATTTCGCCTTTGGTGCCGTTGAGCAAAACATCCTGATGCTTGGCGGGCAATTTTTGCCACGGCGTTTCTAGATTAAACCCGTAATGCTTGGCCAGGGCTTCCAAGGTTTGGCGGTACATGCGCGAGGGGGTTTTTGACCAAGGCGCGATGGCACCTGAAGTCAGGGTTTTGGATGTATCGGGGATGATCAATTTGGCATCAAACTTTAGCTCATTGCCAAGACCATCACATTTCGGACAAGCTCC
This sequence comes from Robiginitomaculum sp., assembly GCA_016765135.1. Taxonomy (GTDB): domain Bacteria; phylum Pseudomonadota; class Alphaproteobacteria; order Caulobacterales; family Maricaulaceae; genus Robiginitomaculum_A. The sequence continues at coordinate 42,189 of JAESQN010000009.1, read as the reverse complement.
GTGGGGGCTGTTAAATGAGAACAGGCGCGGCTCTATTTCCGAGATGGTAAAGCCGGAGACGGGGCAAGCAAATTTTTGCGAAAACAAAATCCGCTCATTCTCTCCGTCTTTGGCATCCGCCAGTTCAGCGATAGCCAGCCCGTCTGCCAAGCGCAGGGCGGTTTCGAAACTGTCTGCTAATCTGGTCTCCAACCCTTCGCGCACCACGACCCTATCGACCACCACGTCAATATCGTGTTTGTAGTTTTTATCTAGGGCAGGCGCATCCTCGATGCGGACAAATTCGCCGTCGATTTTGGCCCGCTGGAAACCCTGTTTCATCAGATCGGCAAATTCCTTGCGGTACTCGCCTTTGCGGCCTCGTACTATGGGGGCTAAAATGTAAAGCTTGGTTTTTTCTGGCAAAGCCATAACCCGGTCAACCATTTGTGCGACCGATTGGCTTTCAATAGGCAGACCAGTTGCAGGCGAATAAGGTACGCCGACCCGCGCCCATAAAAGCCGCATATAATCATAAATTTCGGTGACTGTGCCCACGGTAGAGCGCGGGTTGCGGGAGGTGGTTTTTTGTTCAATGGAAATAGCAGGCGACAAACCTTCAATGCTGTCCACGTCCGGCTTTTCCTGAAGCTCCAGAAATTGCCGCGCATAGGCTGACAGGCTCTCCACATAACGGCGCTGTCCTTCGGCATATATAGTATCAAAAGCCAGCGAGGATTTCCCCGAACCCGAAAGCCCGGTGATGACAATCAATTTATCACGCGGCAAATCCACATCCACGCTTTTCAGGTTATGGGTGCGCGCACCACGAACGCGTATATGTGTAAGGCTGGTCATTATGCTTCCCGGTCGTTCACTGGCGTTCACTCTGCGCCTCTTGATATATTCCCTGTCGTGCCTAAAAGGCACTCCACGCCTCTTGTGATGCGACACATAACATGAACATCAATTAAAGAAAGCAGAAAATGTGTGCTCCTGACATGTTTGATTTATAGAAAAACAAGTTTACGAAAAACGAGGCGCCGGAGCCGGGTGGATGAAGCCGTTTCGCTCCGTATGCGTGGCGCGGGCTTTATTGTGGGGATGGCTTGGAGCTTCTTTGTAAGTCAGCACGGGGGTGACACAGGCGTCAGAGTTTTCAAACAATGCTTCCCATTCGGCGCGGGTTTTGCTCTTGAAAATATCCGTGAGCAATCGGGTTTGTTTTGGCCACAAATTTGCGTCGTTTTGATCGCCGTAACTTTGTGCGTTCAAATCTAATATGCCCAGCATTTTTTCGAAAAATTTTGGCTCCAGGCATCCCACTGCCATATAGCCGCCGTCCCTAGTTTGATAGCATCTGTAAAAAGGGCGAGACCCATCAAGTAAATTACTACCGCGTTTTTCTGACCACATACCAAGATGATCCAAAGAATAGACAATACCCATCATAGAAATTGTGCCGTCAACAATAGCCGCATCTATCACGCAGCCTTTTCCGGTTTTTTGGGCTTGCAGGAGGGCCGCCAGTAATCCGATGACCAAAAACTGACTACCACCGCCGTAATCGCCGATAAAATTTAGCGGTAGGGGCGGCGGGCGGTCACTTTCCCCCAAGGCATGTAACGCGCCAGTCAGGCCAATATAATTGATGTCGTGACCTGCCCTCTGTGCCCACGGCCCAGTTTGACCCCACCCCGTCATACGTCCGTAAATCAGCGCCGGGTTGATGGCATCGCACTCCTTGGGCCCCAACCCCAATTTTTCGGCAACGCCCGGGCGGTTGCCCTCAAATACAATATGGGTGTCCGGCAACATGTCCAACACGGTATCGCGGCCTGTTTTTGTTTTTAAATCCAACTCAAGACTGGTCTTACCTCGGTTCTCTATGGGTAAATCAAGGGCGCCGGGCCGCGTGATGCGCGTCACTTCCGCACCCAAACCGGCCAATAATTGACCTGCATAGGGCGTCGGACCGATCCCAGATAGCTCCAAAACCTTATATCCACGTAACGGGTTCTTCACGTTAATATTACTCACATTACTGATAAATAACTTTGATAGTGTAAATGCTAACGATAAGTTAAACAAATGCGTATAATGCATATATAGGGCGATTCGGTATTTCCGGGGAGGAGTAGCGAGTCACAATAATAGTCTGGAGGGCGAGACATAAAAAAACTTTAGTGGTCTGGGGAGACTAACATGAAAGAACATCAATTAAGATGCCCGCCTGATGCAACCAAACAGTCTGTATCGGTGATAAAGGCCAATTTAAAACGCTTGGAAACCGTCTTAAAAAGCCCATATGTACGCCCTGCAGATTATACAACTCGCGATCGGTTAGCCCGTAAATTGCGCGATGCGAAGAAACTCAGAGCCTAGTTACATGCCAAGCCTGCGTTAAACTACGCGAATACCCCGTAGTTTTGCTTGCGTGTCAAAAGAAATCCTCTAATATGCAAATAAATGCATATTAGAGGATTGATCTATGAGCGTATTAGAAGACTTGCAAGCGAAAATTGGTCAAGAGTTAGGTGTGTCCGAATGGGCTGAAATGCACCAGGATCGCATTTCCACATTTGCAGATGTGACCGAAGACCATCAATTTATTCACATCGACGCGGAGAAAGCCAAAATGTTTACGCCGTTTGGCGGCACGATTGCCCACGGGTTTTTGACCTTATCTATGTTATCCCGTTTTGCTGAAACTGGCTTGCCCAATGTACCAGGTGCGAAAATGGGCATGAATTATGGCCTCAACAAAGTCCGGTTTTTATCACCCGTGCCTAGCGGTGCTAAAATTCGGGGCCGGTTTACCCTGACTTCGGCCCAAGAGAAAAACCCCGGACAACTTTTGCTTTGTCACACCATTACTGTGGAAATAGACGGAGCGCCAAAACCAGCAGCCGTTGCAGACTGGCTGTCCCTTATTTTTATTTAGGTCTTTATTTAGGAAAATCACATGCAAATAGAATTCAATAACCGCGTGGCAATCGTCACCGGGGCCGGGGCAGGCTTGGGCCGCTCTCATGCACTGGAGCTAGCAAAGCGCGGAGCCAAAGTTGTGGTCAATGATCTCGGCGGGGCTGCGGACGGAACCGGTGATTCCCTAACGCCAGCACAAGAAGTCGCGGAACTGATCATCCAAAACGGCGGCGAAGCAATCGTTAGCGGTGCCAATGTGACAGATTATGTGCAGGTTGAAGCCATGGTCGGAGAGACTATGGACAAATGGGGCCGCGTTGATATTTTGGTCAATAATGCGGGCATATTACGTGATAAATCCTTTGCCAAAATGGATTTACAAGACTTTCAGGTCGTCATGGATGTGCATTTGATGGGCAGTGTCAATTGCACCAAGGCCGTTTGGGAAATTATGCGCAAGCAGGCTTATGGGCGTATCGCCATGACCACATCATCGTCGGGCATGTACGGTAATTTCGGCCAGGCCAATTATGGTGCGGCCAAAGCCGCTGTGGTCGGGTTCATGAACACACTACACATTGAAGGCGCGAAATACGATATCCGCGTCAATGCCTTGTCGCCTGTGGCCCACACCCGTATGACTGAAGGCTTAATTCCCGAGCAATTTCTCAAGCTATTAACGCCAGAATCCGTAACCGCTGGCTTGTTGACATTGGTTGCAGAAAATTCGCCGAACAGGACAATATTGTGCGCAGGTGCAGGCGGATATGCCCGCACGGTGATCTCTGAAACCGACGGTATTTATCTGCCGCCAGGTGAGCAAACCCCGGAAAACATCATGGCAGCCATGAACAAAATTAGCGATATGGCAGGTGCACAAGAATTTACCCAAGGCTCCCAGCAATCAGAGAAATTTATTAGCAAGGCAATGAAAGCCTGATGGGGAAAACGGCAACATATGAGCGCGTGGCCAAAGAAATTGCCGCCGTTATCGGCGGTGAAACCTCGGCCATTGCCCGCTATGCCACGGCAGGATGCTTGCTAAGCGAAGCTTTTGCGCACTATTACTGGACCGGGTTTTATCTGGTTGACCCGCTAAAACCCAATGAGCTGGTGGTCGGGCCTTATCAAGGCACACTTGGGTGCTTGCGCATTCCTTTTGGTAAAGGTGTGTGCGGAGCGGTAGCGCGCTCAGGCGAAACTCTAATCGTCAAAGATGTCCATGCCTTCCCGGGCCACATTGCTTGTGATACACTGACAAATTCGGAAATTGTAGTGCCAGTGTTTAGCGAGGCAGGAAACTTGGCGGCTGTTCTGGATGTAGATTCCACACAGTTGGACGCCTTTGACCAGGAAGATAAAATCGGCCTGGAAACCATTTGCAAAACCCTGTTGCTTGGTCTTCCGCAGTAAATGTCAAACTTGTTACAAACCCGTATCTAATATTTACGAATTAGGCCCACCATAATGCCTTGTACTTCAACTTGGTCAGGCCCGTATGTGCGGGTTGGGAAGTCCGGGTTTTCTGCAATCAGCTCAATACCGTCGCTGGTTTTATACAGACGCTTTAATGTGGCTTCTTCATTATCGACCACATAGGCCACGACGATTTGGTTGTTGCGTGCCGTATTGGATTTACGGATTACGGCAATATCACCGTCAAGAATGCCCGCACCGGTCATAGACTCGCCGGCGACCTCAAGGGCGAAATGTTCCCCGCGCCCTATCATACCGTCAGGAATACCAATGCGCGGCCCAGATTGTTCCAAAGCCGCAATCGGCACACCAGCAGCAATTTTACCCACCAGGGGAATAGACACCGTATCATTAGCCACTTCGGGCTTGGCAACCTCCTGGCCAGGCAACTGCAAAATTTCAAGTGCACGGGCGCGGTGGGGCAAGCGGCGGATAAACCCGCGTTCTTCCAAAGCCGTGATCAGACGGTGAATGCCGGATTTGGACGCCAGACCGAGCGCGTCTTTCATTTCGTCATAAGACGGGGAAATGCTGTTTTTCTTGAGACGCTTATCAATGAAAATCAATAAGTCGTGTTGTTTTTGGGTTAGCATAATAAACTCCTGTCATAACAAACGCCTGCGAACAAAGCATCAACATACATGTTCTATGCTTGTTCTTGTTGCGCGTCAAGAACAAATCGTGCACTTGAACTTTTATGAGCATCACAATATATATAGACGCCGACGCTTGCCCCGTGCGCGAGGAGGTTTACAAAGTCGCCTTGCGCCATCATGTGCCTGTGGTCGTGGTGAGCAATTCCTATTTGCGCGTGCTGGGCCACCCGCTGATCAAGCGTGCCATCGTCAATGACAGCTTTGATGCGGCGGATGATTATATTGCCGAGCGGGCGGACGCGAGCAGTATCGTCATAACGGCAGATATATTGCTGGCCGAACGTTGCTTGAACTCTGGTGCCATTGTCATAGCCCCGAACGGCAAACCGTTTACCAATGACAGTATCGGCTCGGCCATAGCCGTGCGAGCCATAATGGTTGATCTTAGGGCGGGTGCCAGTGGTGACAACATAGGCGGCCCACTCCCGTTCACGGGCGCGGACAGATCAAAGTTTTTACAGGCTTTGCATGAAAGCGTGGTGCGGCTAAAACGGGGTTAAAACCCCTGCGAAAAGATGTGGAATCGTTGCTCAAGAGCAACCCACAGATAGCTATTTTTTATAAACGGATTTTCCCATTACGAATGTTTCAGAGATCATCCGGTCATCGCCCAGTATCATAATCGCAAACATCAAGGCTTTGATGCGTGTGATGCCTTTCAGACGCCGCGCAACCAATGGTGTGGCTTTTAAATCCAGGGCGATAAAGTCCGCCTCTTTTCCCGGCTCGAAATTACCAACATACTTATCCATGCCCAACAGTTTGGCCCCGCCCAATGTCGCCATATAAAATGCGTCCATGCTTGATAAGGATAAATCCCGTAACTGGCATACCGAGTAAGCGGCGCTCATGGTGGTCAGCAATGAAAAACTGGTGCCGCCGCCAATGTCGGTACCCAGAGCATGGCGGACTTTATGGCGGCGCAGTTGCGCTAATTTGAATAGGCCCGAGCCTATAAACATATTGGAGGTCGGACACAGGGACATGCCCGCGCCGGACGCTGAAATACGTTTGCACATAGACGCACTAAGATGCACGCCGTGGGCCAATACGGTTTTATCTCCGACCAGCCCGTGCTTTTCGTAGACATCCAGATAGTCGGATGCGTCCGGGAACAACTCGGACACAGTTTTAATCTCGTTCTTGTTTTCGCACATATGGGTGTGGACATGCACGGACGGATTTTGCGCTTTGAGCGTCCCCGCCATAGCCAATTGTTCGGACGTCGAAGTTGGCGCAAAGCGCGGCGTGATCGCATAGCCGAGCCTGTCTTTACCGTGCCATTTTTTTATGAGGCGCGTTGTGGCGGCGCGGCCCATATCTTTGCCGTCGAGCAAGTTTTTAGGTGCGCCCCTGTCCATCAACACTTTGCCCGCAATCAACCGCATGTTTTTCTTTTGCGCTTCCATAAACATCGCGTCCGCCGAAGCTTCATGGACGGTGCCAAACACCAAGGCGCTGGTGGTGCCGTTACGCAGAAGTTCTTTGACGAAAAATCTGGCTGTATTGGCACAAACCTTGGGATCTTTAAACGCCGCTTCTGCCGGGAAGGTATAATCCTGGAGCCAATCCATCAATTGCCGCCCGTATGAGCCAATGATATCCACTTGCGGGAAATGGATATGGGTGTCGATAAAACCCGGCATAATCAGATGGTTTTTATAGTGCTGGATTTTGGTGTTGGGCCGCAAGGTTCCGGCTAATTTGCGGTACGGCCCCACCGTTTTGACATGACCGTCCTCGACGATCAACAAACCGTCTTTGAAATATTGATAGGCGTCACCTGCCAGGTAAGGATCATCCAGCAAGTGAAAAATTTGGGCGCGATATGCTTTTTGTACCATAGGAAACTCGTACTGTTTATATAAAGCCGCGTACAGGAAATTCCTTACTTCTTTGTATCCAGTTGTCTGGCGCATAATCACATGCCCCGTCCGTCACATGCAAAGTATAGGCATGGCGGGCTTTATCAGATGTATTGGGCGCACTGTAATGGGGCAGTAAGCCGTGAAAACAGACCAAAGTTCCAGCCTTCACCTCAACTGGCGTGGCGGTGGTCGTGTCAGGCCAGGGCGTCGTGTCCAAATCTACCAATTTGGTTTTGCGCCCATCACGAACAAATTGTTGGCGGAGCTTCCCCTTGTGGCCACCCGGTTCCACCCAGAGACATCCGTTTTCCAATGTAGCATCATCTACCGCAAACCAAAATGTGGTCACAGATTGGGGTGTGGTCATAAAAAACCCACCGTCCTGATGCCAGTCAACCTTACCGCCAATACGTGCCTGCTTAAAAATATACATGGACTGCCAGATTTGCGGCTGGTGTAGCCCCACATCCTTCGCCAACCCCGCCAGTTTATCTCCGTGGGAAAACGCCGAAAATACCGGGTCAAGATCGTGCATGGCATGGCCGATTTTATTGATGGACTGGGCCAGAGGTTGCGTTAATTCGCCGTCCGCACCGAAAGCATCTTCTTCAAAGAAACACCGGGTTTCATTAGCCGAACCGAGGAAATAATCCTGAATACGGTCAGCTTGCGGGCCACGCTGGCTGGCAGTGGAAAACACTTCCCGGCAAGCGTCAAAATCATGGGCGGCGGCGATTTTTTCGGCGCGGGTTTTAAGAGCGGACAACTCCGCCGGGGATTTGAAACCGGGCAGAACGATATAGCCGTTGTCAGTAAAGTCACGTTTTTGCGAAGACGTTAGCATGTCGCGACATTACGCGAGGGCGACAAAATTACCACCTGTTTTGCGCTCCCATGCCTCCATCTATAGTCAGAGTGTGACCTGAAATCCACACTGCGGCTGGACTTAACAAGAACAAAACCCCATTGGCCACATCCTCACCCGTCCCCAGCCGCCCCAAAGGTGCGCGGCCTTGCCAGCGTTTCACGCCATCAGGCCAGTCTTCTTCGAGGCCCGGCCTGGAAATCAACCCCGGTGCCACCGCATTGACGCGGATATTATGCCGCCCCAATTCAAGCGCACTAGCGCGGGTGTACATCAACAGCGCTGCTTTGGACGCCGCGTAATGGGCATGGCCCTCGGCCGGGTCGAGACCTTCAATGGACGCGATATTGACAATTGAACCGGCGCGTTTTTGCTTGATTAAAGCCTTGGCCATGTATTTGCAAAGCGCATAAACGGCCTCAAGATTGACCTTATTGATATCGCGCCACACTTGTTTGTTCGCGTCCAGAACCCCGGCCACGGTCTGCACCCCGGCATTGTTCACCAACATATCCGGCAGGCAATTTTCGGCCGTTAAATCGGCGATCATAGCCTTGATCTGGCGCGGTTTAGACAAATTGCACTGCACCATATGTTTAGCCCCGATCTCTGTGGCCAATTTATTTATCCCGGCCTTGTTGGTGCCGTAATGCAAAATAACTTGCGCCCCGGCCCCGGCCAGTTTTCGCGCTATTGCCGCGCCAATACCGCTACTGGCGCCCGTGACCAGCACAGTGCGCCCGGATAAATCCAACAGATTTGAAATTGACATACTACACTCACCCAAGAAGAAAATCTAACCGCTCGTCGGTTTTACCCGGCGTGATCTCAAATATTTCCGCGCTTACAATATGTTCCGCCACGAACGGGTCGGCGTCCACTCTGGTTTGCAAATCTGCCAATGTTGTATTGTGCGCCACAACCGCACCGCCCAATTTTGGCTGCAAACTACCAGCCAGCAAAAAAACACCCTCATCAAAACCACGTTTAATCCAGGCATTATGCCCGGCCATGTATTGACCAGCTTTGGCTTTATTGTCTGAAAATTTTAGCAATATTACGAACATAAGTTTTCCTTTCTATTATTTACATGACTTTTACCGCGCCTTGAGCTTTATTGCAAATCATGAAAAACAAACCCCATAAATTCACCTCCCCCAACCCGGACGAATATTGGCTTGGTGAGCGGATTTATGTGCGCGAAATTATGAATGCGCTCGAGGAGCCGGAACTATCACTGGCCATGTGCCGGGTGCCTGTCGGGGTCACGACACAATTGCACAGCTTGAGTGTTCTTGAATGGTATATCATCAAGAGCGGCACCGGGGTGATGGAAATTGACGGACGCGAAATTCCCATGCAAGCAGGTGATTGCGTGCGTATAGAGCCAGGCCAAAGCCAGCGCATCACCAATACGGACGAACGCGATTTAATGTTCAAATCCATTTGCCGCCCGCGATTTACACCTGACACCTACACCAATTTGGAGAACGAAGATGAAAGTTAACGGCAAGGACATGCGCACTATTTGGGTGGACAATGACGTGGTCAAAATCATTGACCAACGGTTTTTGCCGCACGAACTTAAAATCATATCTCTGGACACATTGGAGGACGCCCGCTCGGCCATTGCCGATATGAAAGTACGCGGTGCGCCGTGTATCGGGGCAACGGCCATGTACGGCCTGGCGGTTGCGGTGCGTAATGATCCGTCTGATACCAGTATCAAAACCGCCTATGATACCCTGAACGCCTCACGCCCTACAGCGGTTAATCTGAAATGGGCCATTGACGAATGTATAGGGGCTTTGGACGGCGTAGACGAGACCAAACGCGCTGATGTTCTTTTTAAGCTATCCGCAAAAAATTGCGACGACGATGTGCAGATGTGTTCCAATATTGGCGATTTTGGCAAAACATTGCTGGACGAAATCGCCAAACACAAAAACGGCGAAGTTATAAATATCCTGACCCATTGCAATGCTGGTTGGGTGGCTACTGTCGATTGGGGTACGGCAATTTCGCCCATATATAAAGCTTTCAACGCCGGCATGAATGTGCATGTTTGGGTCGACGAAACCCGCCCGCGTTCCCAAGGCGCACGCCTGACCGCATGGGAGCTTGAGCAGCACGGCGTGCCTTACACGGTGATCACCGACAATAGCGGTGGTCATTTGATGCAGCACGGGCTGGTCGATATTTGCCTGGTCGGTACGGATAGAACCACGGCCACGGGCGATGTGTGCAATAAAATTGGCACTTATTTAAAAGCCCTGGCGGCGTTTGATAACGGTGTGCCCTTCTATGTTTGCGCCCCGTCCAATTCCATAGATTGGGATATGAGCGACGGGCTGAAAGAAATCCCCATAGAAGTCCGCTCGGGCGAGCAAGAAGTTGGCTGGATCATGGGCCGCGACGAAGACGGGATCATACGCCGCGTCACCACAATGCCCGACCCGGCAAAAACCAGAAATGATGCCTTTGACGTCACACCCAGGAAATACATAACCGGGCTTATCACAGAGCGCGGCATAACAAATGCGTCCCGCGCCGGACTACTTCAACTTTTCCCGGAGAAAGCAATATCATGAAGTTTATATAAGTTAGGGTTTATTGCTACGACCATGAAAGCCTTTTGCGACCAGGTACATTTCCGGGCTACCGTCCCTTGAAGCTTTAGGTTTGGCGTGGCGGACGGTTTGGAAATTGTGGTTGAGCATGTTGAGCAAGTTCAACTGGGCGCCGCCCTGGAAAACCTTTGAGATGAACGCGCCACCCGGACGCAAGACCTGAACCGCGAAATCCGCAGCCGCTTCCACCAAAGCCACAGTGCGCAAATGATCGGTCTGGCGGTGGCCAGTGGTGTTAGCGGCTAGATCCGACATGACCAAATCCGCCCTCATTAAACCTGTACCATCGTCCAGCATATTCATTAAAACTTGCGGAGCGTCATTGCTCATGAAGTCCATCTCAATTATTTCCGCGCCCGGAAATGGTTCCACCGGCAAAATGTCAATGCCTATAATCCGCCCCGGCTTGGTGGTCAGGGCGATTTGTGTCCAGCTTCCTGGAGCCGAACCAAGGTCAACAATAATCGCGCCCGGTTTGAGGAGTTTAAATTTTTCGTCAAGTTCGATCAATTTAAACGCGGCACGGCTACGATAGCCTTTTGCTTTAGCTTTTTTGACATAGGGATCGTTTAACTGTCGGCGTAACCAGAGTGTAGATGATATTTTACGACCGCGAGCGGTCTTAACCCGTTCATCCATGAGGCGGGTATTGTCTTCTTCGCCCTTGGTGTTTTGTTTGCGCCAGCTCCGGGCGGGTTCAGTGGATTTACCACCGCTCATTTTACGCTTATTGTCTTTATTTTTTGCCATATGTACCACCATTATTAGGTTTTTGCATCAGGCCCATCAACATGCCTTCGCGCAAGCCCCGGTCAGCCACCCTGACTTTTGGGGATGGCCATAAACCGTACACCACATCAAGGATAGCACATCCAGCCGTTATCATCGTAGCTCGGTCATCACCGACGCACGGTGTTTGCTGGCGCTCGGCAAAGGGCATGGCGCTAAGAGACCGTGCCGTTTCGATCAGGGCCGGGCCGTCCACCCAAATACCGTCAATTTTATCACGCTGATAATTGGGTAAATCCATCATCACGGCTGCCAGGCTGGTAACAGTGCCAGACGTACCGACAATATGACCTTTGCCGTCTTTGAACATGTTGGTGAATTGTTTGTCTTTGTTTTGTTTTTGAATTTCGTCCAGCACATGAGCTTTCATAGCGGCGTACCACCCTGCCCTGTCCCTATGATCTTCCGGGTACATTTCGGAAAGATTGACGACCCCAATAGGCAAAGAAACCCAAGCCGAAATCGGTGGCCGGTGCAAACGGTTTTTGTTATTGTCCGTGCGCAAACGCCGCGCATCCACCCATGATAATTCTGTTGACCCGCCGCCAATATCTATGACCAATGCTACGTCTTTGCTAGTGTCGATAATGTTCAGCACCCCTATCACAGCAAGGCGCGATTCGACACGGGGTGATATGGTTTCAAACCTTAATCCGGTTTCCTTCTTGACCCTGGCCAAAAATTCGTCGCCGTTATCCGCCGCCCGACAGGCCTGGGTGGCAATACAGCGCCACCGCTTGACGGACTTAGCCCTCATCTTGTCCGCACAAATGCCAATAGCCTCCACCGCCATGTCCATGCTTTTTTCAGATAATCTACCCGTGCTGGCCAATCCGGCCCCAAGCCGCACCACGCGGGAAAAAGAGTCGATGACTTTAAAGCTGTTATTGGTTCCATCTTTGGCTTTACCGGGTGTTGAACGAGCAATCAGCAAACGGCAATTATTTGTGCCCAGGTCTATGGCCGCAAAATGCTGCGGCTTACGCCGTTTGCGGCGTGGCCGATTAGCGGGCTCTTTATGTACAGCTCTTAAACCCTCACCCATTACAGTGTCACTCTGAGATATGGACAATTCTTCCGTATCTCCAGAGTCGGACGCGCATTCTTCCGACATTTTAACTCAACTTTCCGGCTGGGCGCAATTTTAAGCGCACGCATCGCCTATTCCCTGACAGGATAACCAATATTCCGCCAAAAAAGATAGTGCTAATTTGGCAAATTTTCATGATTTTACGCAGTGCTATGTTCAGGTCACACTTAAGTAAACAACGAGCGGTCTCGGAAACAGGCGTCGAACAGTCTCGGATTTATCAGGTGGCAGGGACACAATACACATATATAAACCATTAAACTAATTTAATAATAGATTAGTTTAATGGTTTATATATGCGTCAGTTCTGTAGGTTTGGTTATAATTGGTTTTGGTTAGTTATACCGTGGTCGGCAACGCAAAAACCATATCCTGCAAACCTGAATTGACATCTACGGTGGTTCAGCAGTAATAAATGCTGATGAGTGAACAAAAAACAGATAAGCAAAAGCAAAGTGATGTGCGCGAAGCGCGGATCGCCAAAGCTTTGCGAGATAATTTAAGACGCCGCAAACAGGCGGCCCGCAAACAAATGCCGCCCAAAAAATAATGACGCAACAACTGCATCCAACAAATAATTCTATAGTAAGCAGCCTTATTATCGCCTAATAATTTGATGACAATTGATTCCGTTCAATTGTTTGGAGATATTACGCGTGAGTAGGATTTATGGATAAAATTGTTATAGAAGGCGGCACCCCCCTATCGGGAGAAATTTCCATCAGTGGTGCCAAAAACTCGGCGCTCAAACTTATGGTTGCCTGTTTACTGACGGACGAGGTTTTGACGCTGACCAATATGCCCAATTTGCGCGATACGCGGTTTTTGGGGCATTTACTGGAAAACTTTGGTGTTGAGGTGAAGGACTGGGCCGAGAAAAATAATGGCAATATGAGCCTGCATGCCAAAACCTTGACCTCCACGACCGCGCCCTATGATCTGGTGCGAAAAATGCGCGCCAGCTTTAATGTGCTTGGCCCGGTCTTGGCCCGCGCCCATAAAGCCAAGGTGTCTTTGCCCGGCGGGTGCGCCATTGGTGCGCGGCCAGTTGATCTGCATTTAAACGCACTTAAAGCCATGGGCGCGCAGATCGAGTTAAGCGAAGGCTATGTCATCGCTACGGCCAAGGGCGGGCTAAAGGGTGCGGAGATTACATTTCCGTTCATCAGTGTCGGGGCGACCGAACATTCCATGTTGGCGGCCGTTTTGGCCAAGGGTGAAACCGTGCTGAATAATGCGGCCAGAGAACCTGAAATCGTCGATCTGGCTAATTGTCTCAACGCTATGGGCGCAAAAGTTAGCGGGGCCGGGCGTTCCGAAATCACCATAGAGGGCGTGAAAAAACTGGGCGGTACAAAATTCGCCGTTGTACCTGACCGCATCGAAGCCGGGACATATGCCCTGGCGGCGGCCACGGTTGGCGGAGCCGTGCGCCTGGTCAATGTGCGCTCGGATCATTTGGGGTCATTATGGCCATTGATCGCTCAAGCAGGTGCAAAAGTGACCATGGACGAAAATTCCGTATTAGTTGAACGTCACGGTACACCCATTCGCCCCGTAGATGTGGAAACACAAGCCTATCCCGGATTTCCGACCGACTTGCAGGCGCAGTTCATGGCTATGGTCTGTTTGGCGGACGGGGTGTCGATTATCCGGGAAAATATTTTTGAGAACCGGTTTATGCACTGCCCGGAATTATCGCGCATGGGGGCTAATATCACGGTCACAGGCCGCGAAGCCATCATCAGGGGCGTTCCCAAACTTAAAGGCGCACAAGTCATGGCCACAGACCTGCGGGCTTCGGCCAGCCTGATTTCCGCCGGTTTGGCCGCAGAGGGCACAACGGAGGTTGGCCGGGTTTATCACCTTGACCGGGGCTTTGAGCAAATAGAAGTTAAGCTTGGCAATTGCGGTGCGCGCATAAAACGGGTATCAGAATAATTATGAGCAAACGACTTAGAATACTAGCGGAGACGGGTGGAGATTTGACCGTCATATCGGCGGCCTTGCAAGATGCAATCGTGCGGGTTGGCGATATATATTTTGACCGCAAAGGGCGATCATTGGTGATCATTACCAATCGCTATAGCCACGAGACGCAAAACCCCGGACGGTTAAAATCCGGACTTGGGCTGCACAATGTTTTGTCCGTAAAGATGAAGAATATTGACCGGTCTGACCCGGATGCATTTTTGGTTTTGCTGTCAATTGAGTTCATACCCGCTGATAATCCGCCGGGCGGTGAAGTTCGTTTGGTTTTTGCTGGCGGCGGGGAAATATCTGCGGACGCCGAATGCCTGGAAGTGCGGTTGATTGATATTCAAGCCCCGCGCACGACAAAAAGCATCCCGCTTCACCCTGTAAATGAGTGAAAGTGATCATTATATAAGCGAACTGCACATTGATGCAGACAGCCTGCCCGTCACCAGCCCGGAGATGGAGCATGAACGGCGGGTAGCTATTTTTGATCTGCTAGAGGAAAACGAATTTCGCCCCAAGGATTCCGAGAGCGGGCCATATATTGTCAATATGTCCCTCGCCGAAGGACGGCTGGTTTTGGAGGTGCAGCGCACCAACGGAATGCCGCGTATCACAGTTTCGTTTTCCCTCAAACCATATGCCCGCATCATCAAAGATTATTTTATGATCTGCGAAGCTTACCATGATGCGATTCGCACAGCCACAACTGCGAAAATTGAGGCTATAGACATGGGGCGGCGCGGGCTGCATAATGAAGGTTCGCGTTTGTTTGAAGACAGCTTGCGCAATGCCGCCGAAGTGGATTTTAACACATCAAGGCGGATGTTTACCCTGATTTGCGCTCTGCACAGGCGGCCATAATGGGAACTAAAACCAAATTACCAGCTTCCATATTATTCGTCTGTACGCTCAATTCCATCCGCTCGCCCATGGCCGAAGGCATGACAAAACAAAAGTTCGGCGCGGAGATATATGTGCAATCCTGCGGGTTAGAGGCCGGCGAACTAAGTAGTTTGATGGTGGCCGTTATGGGCGAGAAAAACATTGATATGGCGTCCCATAAAGCCAAGACATTATCCGAAATCGCCGATACCAGTTTTGATGTGGTTATTGCCTTTACCGAGGACGTCGAGGCGGCGGTACGGGCCGTGTTTGATGACAGTGATACCCGGGTCGAATGCTGGCCAACCCCGGATCCAACCCAGGGCGCCATGGATGTCCGCGCCATGATGGACAATTTTCGCGCCGTACGCGACGTGATAGAAATGCGGATTGACAAGAAATTCAGCTAGTTATGATGATAGACCCTAGTAGGTCATACCGCTTAAAATGCCGGGTAGAAAAACCACCGAAACCTGTAGGGTGGATTAGCGCCTCTTTGCGCGTAATCCACCTTTTGGTGGTTGCCGATGGTGGATTACGGCCAAGAAGCCTAATCCACCCTACAGGGCTACAAGCTGTTTAACGTATCAATTTGAGAGATACGCACTACTAGTAGGTCATACCGCTTAAAATGTCGGGTATAGGGGTCAAAATTAGAGATAACCTCTACCAACTCATTTAAGAAAAATGGTCTAATTTGTAGCCAAAAAGGGCCAACTCATGCCGTTTGTGATATATGTGAACAGACCCTAAGAGGGTGTGCTTTTGTGGCCAGCTTTTCGAATTATTGCGCACCTCTACACTTCGCCAATATTCTATAGCCTACACTTCTTGTCCCCGACTGCGCACTCCCGCCGTGCGCCCCATCTGTTTTCTACCAACACAAACCCGGCACATTTCCCGAAAGAGCTTGCTTTATCATAATAACTAAACTAGTTTAGTTATTATGATAAACGATAAGAATATTGAACTCCGAAAGCTGGCGGCTTTGTTTGACGGGCTGGGTCATTATCGGCGGTTATTGGTGGTGCGTGCCTTGCAACAGGCTGGCGCGAAGGGTTTAAGTTTCGGGGCGCTGGCAGAGGCTACAGGTATAGGCGAGACCAATCTTGCCCATCATGTTCGCATGATGGGAAAAGGCGGGGTTATCAATACGCACAATGTGGGGCGGTTTACATTTTTAACGCTTAATATGGAAAACATTGCCCACAGTCTCGCTGAACTGAATTTGCATATTTCCCCTGCTAAAACGGTAAGAGGTAAGCCTCAATAACGCGCCTAATGCTATTTTTATGGCCCAAAATGTGCAATTTGTGAAAAAATCCCTATATATTGTGGTGCAGACGTGGTTAAACGCGGTGCATAAGAACTGCGCCGGATATGATTGCGGCTGTTTTTAAACTATATTGAGTAAAAAAAGGAACCCAATTGGCAAAAGAAGAACTATTGGAATTTGAGGGCGAAGTTATTGAACTTCTGCCCAATGCGACATTTCGCGTCAAGCTTGAAGGTAATGATCACGAGATCATTGCGCACACGGCGGGCAGAATGCGTAAAAACCGTATTCGGGTCTTGGCCGGTGATAAAGTCACCGTTGAAATGACCCCATACGATCTGTCCAAAGGGCGGATTACCTACCGCTTTAAATAAGCGGCTACGCCTGATGAGCGGCCCAAAACCACACACCTTAATATTGGCCAGCGCATCGCCGCGCAGGCTTGAGCTGTTGGCGCGTATTGGTGTGCGTCCGCACAAAGTCATGCCCGCAGATATTGACGAAACCCCGCACAAGGACGAGCTGCCCAAACCCCATGCTTTGCGGTTGGCTATCGGCAAGGCACAAGCCGTTGCGCCGGACAATAAAGACGCATTTATCCTGTCCGCCGATACGGTGGTCGGGGTCGGGCGGCGTATATTGCCGAAGGCCGAAGATGTGGAAACCGCCAGAGATTGCCTTGAGCTGTTGTCAGGTCGGGCGCACCGGGTGTTTACCGGGGTTTGTTTAATAGCCCCAGGCGGGCAAGAAATATCGCGGGTGGTGGAGACGCGGCTAAAGATGAAACGGTTATCAATGGGCGAGATAAATATGTATTTAGATAGTGGTGAATGGGACGGCAAGGCGGGCGGGTACGGCATACAGGGTTTGGCCGGAGCCTTTATTTCGCACATTAGCGGTTCCTATAGTAATGTGGTCGGCCTGCCGGTCTATGAGACCCGCAATATGTTAATTGGATCGGGATTTTTTACAGGAAAAACAAATGGCTAAATTGTGCCGCATAGAGCAAGCTATTGGCGAAGAGCGGGCCGCGGTTATTCACCGCAAGCGCGATATTGAATATTATGTCAGACGCGAAAGCGAAGCAGGTATTGCCCGCAAAGGCGATGTGTTTAGTGGGCGTGTCAAACGCATTGACAAAGACCTGATGGCTGCGTTTGTGGATTTGGATAATGGTGAAAGCGGCTTACTACGCTTTGCCATGACTCCAGGTGCGCCACGCCTCGTTGAAGGGGCGATGATACGCGCCACAGTCTTGCGCCAGGGTGAAACGGGTAAAGCTGCGCTCCTCAAATTTATTGAGCCGAGCGATGCCAAAACGCCTATAAAGGAAAAATCCTCCAGCTTACGCGAGGCGATCTCTGCGCGTTATCCCGGCATTAAATTCGAAGACGGCCATGTAAACGGGATTGAAGCGGTAGCGGAAACCGAGGTCGCTTTGCAAGGCGGCGGCTATATTTACATTGAACATACCCGCGCTGGCACCATGATCGATGTGGACACGGGTACGGGTCAAAAGTCGGAGGTCGGCATGACGGCGGCCCGTGAAATTTCTCGCCAAATTCGCAGGCGCGGTATTGGTGGGCTGATCTTGATAGACTTCCCCAACTTTCGCAAACGCAAGATCAAAGCCGATGTTTGGCAAACCTTTAAGGACGGATTTAACGACGACCCGGACATGCCAAAAATTGCGCCTTGGTCGCGCTTTGGCACGATTGAAATGACCCGGACACGCAGAGGGCCAACGATTGCGCAAATATTACTAGGCCCGGACGGCAGTCCGACGGCTGAAACACAGGCTCTAGCAGGTTTGAGACGCTTGACCACGGAAGCTGAAATTGACGGCGGGGCGCGTTTGGTGTTGCAGGTGCCCAATGATGCTTTCGCCTGGCTTGAGAACGGTGTAATAAATTGGCGCGAAGCATTGTCCGGGCGTATAGGGCAAAGATTTCGTGTTGTTTCTGGCAAGACTACGGATGTGTACAAGGACGATGTAAAGGACGATGTAAAGGACGATGTGTAAAGGACGATTGATGAGCAAGGTTTGTAAAATATGCAAAAAGCCAGCGGTTGAAAACTTCGCTCCATTTTGCACGAAGCGCTGCGCCGATGTGGATTTGGGACGCTGGCTTAAAGGCAACTATGCCATACCGGGCCGCGACGGCGAAGCCACAATCCCCGCCAATGATATTGATCCGGACGCCGATCCAAAATTTGAATGAAATTCTGTAATCTCTTAAACATCATACCCCCTCACCTTGTTCCTCTCCCCAAAAGGAGAGGAGACGTTACCACAACCTTTTGTGATTACGGGATTTTATTGATAGAGCCTTCGTAATTCTTTGGTGTAACACTTAACAAGGATAGGTGCCACACCGTCTCCTCTCCTTTGGGAGAGGAACAAGGTGAAGGGATATGGGTTATAGGGACTACAAAATCTACAATCTCTCAAAAACCTCCCGGTTATCAATAAAAAACATATCGATATTTAAAATCGATTTATGGGCGTTTATAGCTTGCCAACCCGTGTAGGAATATGTGGAAACGAACATTTTTTGGTCGTGGTAATAATCGCTTAGGGGGCGGGTTAACAAATTCTCTGGCACACAAATACCGCCGCCGGAAGCCTTGAGTATCTTGAGCATGTCTCCGGTCAACGGGTCTTTTACGGCCCAACCGTAGCGCACCCCTGTCATATATTGGTCATCTATGCGCGGAATAATACCGCCCTTGCTGATATTGACCTCATGTTTGGCCGCATCGGAGGCACTTACCTCTGCACTCCAATGGCTTAGACAGAGAGGGATTTCAGGGGCCAGGTCGTGGATGCGGTAAAGAACTTCCGCCACCCAGGACACATAAACGGCCCGGCTTTGCAGGCGGTAATACATGACCAGGGCATGGATTTCGTGCTCGAAACCCAAGTCTTTTATGTCGATCAACAGTTTTGCGTCCTGGAATTTATGGACTTTAATGGTGCTAAACAATGCGTCCAGGCTCGGCATTCTGGCAAATGCCCCGCCCAGGCTTTCGTACTCAGAAGCTTTATAATCGCACAAATATTGCTTCTTGCCAGTGCCGTCCAAGGCGTGCTCGTCGTGATAAACCATAGGCATGCCGCATTTGGCTACGCGCACGTCAAATTCAAGATTGCGCACGCCAAAATCCAGCGCGGCGCGCAAACCCTTCAGCGTGTTTTCATATTTGGAAAAACCGCGAAACCGGTGCGAGATTAGCGCACCGGCCTCGACCGGTTTACTTGTCTTTTTTATCGGCAAAACCACGGTCCCGCATCAAGGCTTCAACTTCGACGTCCCGGCCTCTGAAAGCGCGGAACCCGTCGGCGGGGTCCACGGTATTACCCACGGACATAATGTTGTCGCGCAAACGTTTGGCCACGTCTTTATCATAGAAGCCACCGGCTTCGGTAAAGGCTTCGGCCGCATCTGCGGTCAAGGTATCGGCCCAGAGATAGGAGTAATACCCGGCGTGATAACCACCCGAGAAGATATGGTTGAAATGCGGGGTGCGGTGACGCATGACGATTTCGCTTGGCATACCCAAAGCCGCCAATGTCTCGCGCTCGAATTTATCCGCGTCAATAGGCTCGCCGCCCGCCATGTGCAATTTCATATCGATCAATGCGGACGCCAGATACTCAGTGGTGTCAAAGCCTTGGCGGAAGGTGGAGGCCTTCGCGATTTTATCCAGTAGAGCTTGCGGTATCGGCTCGCCTGTTTCGTAATGGACAGCATATTTGTTCAAGACTTCTGGTGTGGTCAGCCAGCGCTCATAAAGCTGGGACGGGAACTCCACATAATCCCGCGACACGGATGTGCCGGATAATGTCGGATAGGTGACATCGGAATTAAGTCCGTGAATAGCGTGGCCAAATTCATGGAACAGGGTTTCGGCGTCGTTCCATGAAATGAGAACTGGCTTGCCCGGTTCGCCTTTGACAAAATTGGAATTGTTGGAGACGATTACGGTGGTCGGCTTGCCGTCCAGTTTTTCCTGGGTGCGGTAGGCACTCATCCAGGCACCAGAGCGTTTGCCTTTACGGGCATAGGGGTCAAAATACCACAGGCCAACATGAGCACCGCCTGCGTCTTTAACTTCCCAAACCCGGACATCTTCGTGGAATACGGGCGCGTCGTCAATTTGGCTGAAGGTCAATCCGTAAAGCTCACCCGCCGACCACATCATGCCTTCGCGCAGTTTTTCCATTTGCATATAGGGTTTGACCTCGTTGAAATCGAGATCATATTTGGCCTTGCGCACTTTTTCGGCGTAATAGCGGTAGTCCCACGGTGCGATTTTTATAAAGGCTTGCTCGGCGTCGGCAATGGCTTGCATTTCGGCCACCTCTTCGCGGGCGCGCCCTATAGCATGTGGCCAAACTTTCTCCATCAAAGCGATTGCATTTTCAGGTTTCTTGGCCATCTGGTCTTCCAGTTTCCAATGGGCATGAGTTTTAAAGCCGAGCAATTTTGCCCGCTGGTCTCTAAGCTGCAGAATTTCAGTGATGATGGCATTATTGTCCCACTCGTCGCCGTTGTCGCCCCGGTTATAATATGTGTTCCAGACGATTTCGCGCAAAACCCGGTTGTCGGAATAGGTCAGAAACGGGTCCATGCTAGAGCGAGTATTGGTGATAGCCCACGCGCCTTTCGCGCCTTCTGGATCATTGGACTTGGCGGCAGATGCCATTGAGGTTTTTAGCCAGCCCGGCAGACCGGCCAAGTCAGCTTCGTCTTCAATATAGGTGATATAGCTTTCTTCATCGTGTAATACGTTTTGCCCGAATTGGTTGGTCAATGTGGCCAATCGTCCGTTGATTTTACTCATCTTGGCTTTGTCTTCATCGTTCAAGGTAGCGCCTTGACGAACAAAGCCTTGATAGTAATCATCGACCAGGCGTTTTTGCTCGGTGTTCAACTCGTCCATATTGTCGTAGACGGATTTCACGCGGGCAAAGAGCGCCGGGTTTTGGTTGATCTCGTCATTAAAGGCGGCAAATTTTGGTGAAAACTCCTTGAGCAGGTCAGGCATTGGGTCTTTATTAAGATTGCCCGCATGGACGAAAAACACCGTCGCCGTACGGCTCAAAGCCTTACCAGATTTCTCCAGTGCGACAATCGTATTGTCGAAATTGGCCGGGTTCGGGTTATCGGCGATTTTGGTAATTTCGCCCCGGGCCATATCAAAACCCGCATTCAGGGTCTCGCCGAAATTGGCAACATCAACTTTATCCCAAGGCGGCACGCCGCCGTAAGGCCCGGCCCATTTGTCTAACAATATATTACCGGTTTCAACTTCTTGTATCAGCATTTGACTTTCCGTTTGTTTGGGGGCTTTGGGGCCGCAAGACGCAAACCCAAGCGCTAATATGGCCGCCAATGCGGTGGTAAGTTTGAGTGTGGATGAGCTACGCATAGGATTCTCCAATATGGTTTTGGCCAGTTATAACCAAGCGGGAGAAAAATGCGAGCGGATTATTCTTCGAATATAGCTGTGGTAAATATTTGCACCCTGTCACCAAAAAATCCGGGGGCGGAATTTTCGGGGCGTAAATTTGCCATATTATCCGTTTCGGCCGCAGTGATGGAAATGCTTTCTTCCAGAGAAAGTTGGATTTTTTGTCCTTTTGGGTAAATCAGCTTTACATTATATTTGGTGTCGCCGGGGCCTCTGATGGAAAGATTATTGTGTTTCGTGTCTGGGCCGTATTCAGCCGCCAGCATATCATTGAGTACGGAGCCTGCCTCTTGTACCAAGATTTTAATGGGCCTGTTATCCGCCGGAAAATGTAGATATAATCCAAAGCCATTATTGCTGGCCTTGATTTCGGTGTTCAAGATGCGGTGTTCGCCTTCGGTCGTATCAGACAGCAGATTAAAATTGGGCGGGGATAGATTGCTGGTGCTTGCCGGTTTGGTGAAACGGGTTCGGGGATAGAGTCCAAAGCGCAGAATATCCTGTTTGGTTTTGGAGAACCCGGCCTTGGTCAAAAAATCCTTATCTTCCCCGCCAACAGTTTCGGATATCCAGCGGCTTTGTTTTGTTTGGGCGTTAATTTCAAGCACCAGATTTTGGACACGGGGATGGGTGGGATTAAAACCGGGTAATAATGCGCTGGTCAATGTGGTGGCTATAGCCAGCCCGCCAAAACCCCAGCCTAACAAACGGGTGGCTTGCTTATCTTTGCGCCCGGTGTGCAGAAAAACCGGAACCAACAGCAAAGCCAACGGCAGCAGCGGGGCAATGCGGATATAGGATTGTTTATACGATGCGATAACTTCCAGAGCGATAAAATGGTACACTGCCATATAGGCGGCGGTTAACAAACCAAAGTGCAAGGCCCAGATAAAGCGCTCTTGTTTGCGCCGGGCCATATCAATGGCAAACCCGACCGCCATAGCCAAGGCTGGAACCAAAAATTGATAGCTGGCACCGGGCATCAGTATTGCAGCAATGATTGACAAAGCTGCCAGTAGTACTCCGGCCCGCCCAACCAGCATATTATAGTTTATGGATTGTCGGTCGCGAAAAATTCTGGCCAGTATCCAGGCTGATAAAGCGGCGGTAAATAGCAAGGCCAAACGCCCCGGCCACGGATAAGGATGGTCCAGATAAAACAATTGCGGCCAATGGCCCAGGGGGAAAGACAACAACCAGCTAAACACGAGAGCCAGTATTATCACGCCGGGCAGGACTGTTGCCGCCAGTAAATTTGAGCGCCAATTTGTGTGGCTTTTATGAACGGCGAAAGCAAATGTCAGGAGCGCCAAGAGGGACAATGGAAAGTTCAGGCTTGACGGCCAGTGGAGCAAGACCCGGCCAAACACATCAAAATATGTCGCATCGCTTTCGCCCATCAATACGCTTAAATCACTATCTCGAAAAGCCCGCACGGCAGCGAGAGCGTTTTCGCCGTGGTGTTGCAAGCTAGATTTGTCAAGATGAGCAATATCGTCGCGGGCCGAATGATACAATGCCACATCGCCCGTAAAAGCAAAATTTAACCCCGCAACCCCCATGCGCCTATAGATGGAATAATCCGTATCATTAGGGAGCAATTTGTAAATCTCATAGGACAATGAATTTGCCACCGGGTACGGGTTGGTTTTGGCGAACTGCTGAATGAGCGCCAGATTACCCTTATTGGTTTCGAACATTGTGCTGGGGCCGGACACACCGCGAGCTTCCAGATTGACCACCAGTTTGACGCGTTTCATTAACGGATGTTCATTGGCAAAACCAGAAGCCCCGCGCAAGCCGCCTTCCTCGCCGTCGGTGATCAGAAAAATCACATCATTGCGACCAGTATTGTTGCCGGCAGGCTCAGTCTTTAATATGCGCGCCACCTCGATCAAAGCCGCAACTCCGGCCCCGGCGTCCCCTGCGCCCGGTGCGGCTGGTACACTGTCATAATGGGTGGTCAACAGTATGGCGTCACCCGAACCGCCGCCCTCAAGCACGGCAATAAAATTCTCAACCTGGCTGCATCCGGGGTAATGGGTGGTACAGGCCAGGGTTTTCTGGATTTGTGTTTCGTAACCCAGAGCGTCGAATTTGTTTCGCAAAACCTCCAAAACGCGTCTGTTTTCCTCTGATCCCGCAGGGTGAGGTTTATCATTGCCGATCATATCAACCAGATGCGCCAAAGCCCGTTCACCAGAAAATTGGTCCAGCGCAATATCAGCATTTTTGAGCCGAGGCCCATGAGACATGGAGGACAGCCCCATAAATATCAGGGCGAAAACTGTTAAGAGAATAAGATAATAGCGACTGGAGGGTAAATTTTTCATAGAGCCTTAGCCAACCACGCGCCAAACACCATCGCCAAGCTTGACTTTTTCGCCAGTCTTGGCCTTTGCTGTCAATTTTTCACCTGTTAGTCCGGCAATTGTCGAGACAGACACTTTTTTTGCTCTGGCGGTCTGGGTGTAAATAGACTTGCGCTTGATGTTAATCTCGTTAACGGCGGCGCGTATGTCTGCGCTGACATCCGATGTTACAAATCCGATATAACCATCCAATTGTTCACCGACCAAGCCTTGGGCTTTGGCTTGATCAACCCGTGCTTTCGCACTGATAGTTTGTGCTTGAGTGCTTGGTGTCAAGGCAGGTGTTACCACAACACCCGCAAATACCAGACCAGCCACGAAAATGGCGCTCAAAGTTTTTTGCATAAATTTCATCATAGCCTCCTAAAACACATCCGGGTTATCTGCCAACAAGTCCTCGATGTCTTTATCAAGACGCACGCGGATTTCTTGTTGAATATTGACGTTTAGATTGATGATGATCGGTTTGTCGGACGGCTCAATTCTGACTGTAGTTTTACACCCTGCGGCAAACAAGACCATCGGAGCTAAACTCGCGACCACTGCATATTTTAAAATCATATTCATAAGCACACCCTATAACTCTCAATCTGAACTTGCCATTAACAATCGGTTTATGCAATGCTCATTTTTCCCCGTCACGTATTTCCAAAATCCGGGATAAATTTTCCTGGGTAGAAAAAGCACCCGCCATATTGCGGGCAATATTAGCCAAATCACCGGTGATAGTTGTGTCAAACAAAAACGGTTGTCCCGATAACACCTCAGGGTTATTGCCGTCAAACACGAGCCTAAGCGCCATAGCGCCGTCAAGCGGCCCGTCCATGCGGGCTTCCAATTGCCTATAGCGGAAATTGCGCAAGGCCTTAAAAGCATAACCCGCATTCTCGTTTTGCGCCCCTGCTGCTTCGGTTCCCGCGCTTGTGTACCGGATGACGCCGCCGTCTTTAACACCAAGCACCCCGCCGTCTATCACCACATTGACGCCGTTAATACGCGCAGGTAGCGTGCCGGAAACTTGTCCGGTAGCACTTAGTTTATCCTTACCCACGCCAGCCAAAATTGTGGCCAGTCCAATGTTCTGAACCTGCACGACAACTCGGTTTTCAAAACCCCCAAATCGCCAGTCCGTTGGTGCCAGAGATATTTTGCCCGACGGTGCGGCAATATTATCAATTGAGATGTTTGCGACGGGCCATTCAGCCTGGTGTAATCTAATACCGTCAGGGTTGATTTCAAACTTGACCAGCCCATCCTTGAGCGGGAAACCGGGATCAAATCCACTAATTTTCGCGCTCTGAACGCCGTCAGTTTGCAGGGGAAATACGGACGCCAATGTTATGTGCGCATCAATGCCGCTCACTGGCCCAACCAGTGTGCCGATATTCAACCCCTTTAGCTCGGCACTACCACTTGAGCGCACGGGCAGTCCGCCGCCAAACTCAAAATCAAAAGCGGCAGAAACATCGCCGCTCACATCAGCCAATTTGCCGCGCAGTACTGGCACCAGATGTTGAGGCTGCAAACCGTTCGGTGCAAAGCTGATATTCGGGATCTTGATTTTGGCCGTACCACGACCGTCCTTTGAGCGAAAACCTATGTTGATAGGCGTGTCCGTTGTACCTGGTAGATTGGTGATAGCTTGACCGGTAAGCACGCCGCTCATAAGTCTTGCAGTGCCGTTCACAGGTAAGGTCGGCAGAGCATCCCCGACCATGATGGCCCGACCAATTTCGTATTTGGCGGTGATATTATCTGGGCTACCCGAAAGCTCCAGGCGCATGTTTTCTGCGGTGACATTATCGGTTTTAACGTGTGTGACGGGACTAAAAGCCTTGAATGTTATCTGTCCGCCAACTTCCATATTCGTGTCCATATACACATCAAGTGTGCCGTCTGACGATGTAATATGGGTGCCGGGCACGGGGAAGGTTTCGGATTTAATATCCGTATCTTTGATCTTCATGCGCCAATGCTGGGGGGATTGTGACAAATCCACGGCCACATCAAGACGGCCTAATTTTGTGTCCAAATGCCGCTTACGCTGCGGGCCAACAAGCCCGGAGCGCACATTTTCAAGCACCAGCTGCATGAAGCGGCTATTGCCGGTTTTTTGCAACAAATTTTGTTGGGGCTGCAAGTTGAAATGCAAACCCTTCGCAGTCCAGCCAGACGGGTTGGAAAACTCTGTCAAAGATATCGGGGCCGAGGGTGTAAAACCAAGGGTGAAATCACCTTGATTTAGGCGCACTACTATATCCCCGTCCGCCTTTAACCCGCGTACAAATCCCCCCGGCACTGGCCCGTCATAATCAAGCCCGCCGCGCACATCCACCCGCCCGATTTTATCGCCGTTATTGGTGTAAGCAAAATCCAGATCAAACGGGGCCAGGCGGATTTCTTGCCCGTCATTATGCCAATTGTGCAGGCTATGTAGCGAGGTTTTTATTTGGTTTACACCGTCCAAACGCAGCCCATTCGCGCTTTTGGCACTCAAGGATAACCCCTCCATTTCGAGGGCTTGCACACCACTCCAATTAACATCCGCACGCAAATCCAGTGTTTGCGCTACGCGGTTATATGCGGTAAAATCCTCCTCCGGACGCGGTGTAAACACTAGCGTTTGCCCAGAAGTTTTCGCCAATAATGGCTGGTGCAAATTCACCTCATAACCACCCGAAAACATACGTAAATGCCCCCTACCCTCCAGGTCAGCATCGCTCAATAGCCGCTCGGCTTTACCCATCAAAATGCGGGTAAATTCCTTGGCAACAGGCGTGTTCGCCAACAAGCTATGGGCCGTTAACCGGTCAGCCAATTGCGTGCGCCTGCCTTGATCCTTGAGCGCGACCTCTTGTGCCGCAATTGTCCAATCTGCGGACACTAACGGTCTGCCATTTATGTCTTGGGTGGCTTTGTCGATGTCTATTTGAATATCCGCGTCGCCGAGTTGGTAATCCCGTGTCTCCAACTGGTTTGCTGTCAGGTTCACCAAGCCAGTTATTACCGGCTTTTGTACATCCGTCCCGCGCACAAAATTTATCTTGAAATCCCCAGCCAAAGATTGCGCCGAAAACTCATTATCCGGTGACAAAACTATGCGCATATCAGCGGCTTTGGCCGTTCCGGTTATTTCAAATACCTGACCGTCTTTGGTGCTTACCGCTATATCGTGCTCGATCTGGGCGCGGGCGATATCCGTGGCTATATCCGCTCGGGCATTGAAGATTTGCGCCTGCCACTGGGTGGCGCTTTGTATGTCGGTCGTGATTTCAGTTGTCCCGGAACCCAAGATCACATCTTCAGTCAACATCAATGTCCAATCGAGCCGGGCATCTTCAATCAAGATACCGCCTGGCGGCAATGCGAGCGGCTCGCCCGGTTCGGAGCCACCCCCGAACCACGGACTTACAACCCTACCGTCTATGTTGAAGCTGATCCTGGCAACAGGCTCTTGCAAAACCAACCGCTGTAATCTGTCCGGGCCTTGCTTGCCAAGATCATAATCGACAACCAACCGCTTGGCCGCGAAAAATTCCACTCCATCTTTTTTTACCGTAATATTCTCAACGGCGGCTTGGTTCAGTGACAATTTTTCAAATTCCAACGCCACGTCAAAACCGTCCTTGGCCAGTGCGGCGCGGATCCGGTTTTCCATCAATGCAAATCGAAACAACCAAGCCAGCACCACGCTTGTCACTATGGCTATGAGCAACAATAAGATTGTCCACACCAATATCCGCCGCCCACATCGCCGCTTTGTGGTGCTCACCTTTCCATCCATCTTTTCAGGCACCTTGCCAGATTGTGACAATTTGGCTGTGTCTGTTTTCTTTGTTTGCGCATTCATAAGTACTATTCTATAAACCCAAGTTACTGGAAACCCAAATCATTGGAACACGGTAGGCGAAAATTCACGAGCAGGGACGCACGTTAACCAATCATAAGGTATAATTATGGCAATACCAACCGTGAAAGCATATGAGCCCATATATGGACGCATATATGGTGACTTTACTAACGGGGCGGGGAAAACGAAAATATGAGTTCTTGGACACAAAAAATACTAAAAAAACTACACTGGATGCAAACGGCAGTGCGCAATGACGCCAAAACCTTGCTCAAAAACACCCGCGCCAAAGCCCCAAAAAATGCGAAACCTATAGCCCTGGGCGCAGGTCTTGTTTTGGTCAGTGTGGTCACACTGGGTTTGTCTGCCGGTAACAATGATGCCGCTTCAGAAATACCGGTCGTAGATATTGTATCGGCTACACCAACGGTAGCTGTGGCCGAACTTTATGATTTTCGCGCCTTAAACGACCAAATACTTACGCAAAACTCCACCCTGGCTTTGACGCTGAAATCCGGACAATCTTTGGGGCCGCTCTTGCAAAAGAACGGGGTGGAGCCCGGCACGGCCTATGCGGCCACAGAGGCGTTTTCCAAAGCCTATGATCCGCGCAATTTGCGAGTGGGTCAAAAAATCAATTTGTATTTCTCTACGGGGGAACGCAAGAATTTCAACGGCCTGTCCCTTAAACCCAATGCCGAGAACACCGTATTTGTAGAGCGCGGTTTGGACGGAAACTTTACCTCTAAAAAAATCGCGGCAGAGTTTGAGAAGACTCTGGTCAAGGTCGAAGCCGGTATTGACAACAGCCTGTATCTGGACGCCCAAGCTTTGGGGGCGCCGGACAAGGTGATAGCCCAATTTGCGCAAATCTATGCCCACAGTGTCGACTTCCAGCGCGACATCCGCAAAGGCGACAAGTTTGAAATGATGTTCGAGCTTTACCGCGATCATAAGGGCAATACCGTCAAGGCCGGGGATTTGGTGTTTACCAGTTTCTCACCACGCGGAAAAACATCAGAATATTTCCTGTTTGAAAAATCAAATGGCCGCGAAGGTTATTACGATAAAAAAGGCAACGGCGCCAAGAGAATGCTCATGCGTACCCCGGTGAACGGCGCACGCCTGTCCTCGCGTTTTGGCAGTCGCAAACATCCTATTTTAGGCTACCGCAAAAACCATACGGGTGTGGATTTTGCCGCCCCTAGAGGCACGCCGATTATGGCGGCCGGTACGGGCACGATACTCCGCGCCAACCGTTTTGGTAGCTTTGGTAATTATGTCAGCATTCGCCATTCGGACGGATATGTCACCGCCTATGCCCATATGTCAAAATTTGCCCGTGGGGCCAGAAAAGGACGCCGTGTTATCCAGGGGCAAACCATCGGTTATGTCGGGACAACGGGTCGCTCCACCGGCCCGCACCTGCATTATGAAGTACATAAAAGGGGCAGAAAGATTAATCCAATGACCCTTTCGACCCGGTCCGGCAAGCCCCTCAAAAAATCCGAACTGCCAGCTTTTAAAACACGGGCAAAAGAAATCCTTGCGCTAAAATCAAGTGCCGGGTCAGCGCTGACAGTTGAAGCCCTGCTAGTTGTTGAAAATGCGAATACTGTTACAGACGCGACCACAACTGGAAATTCCATGCCAGGTGTTCAGTAAAAAACATTCAGTAAAATCAAATTTATAGACCTTGCGGTTTTGTGTAACTTGCCTATGTTAATCCTAGATATATTTTAGGAGGCCAAAATGCTCGATTTGTTCAAACAGTTTTTTTCTTTCAAAAAACTGATGAAAGACCGTCTGGTTGCGGCATTTTTCTTCCTTGGGCTAGTCGTGGTCGTGGTCAGTTTTTTATCCACATTGGGTAGCGCATTCGCCGCCTTCGGTAATGGCTTTTTTATCGGCGGGCTAGGCTTGTTCCTGGCCGCATTTTTTAAAATCCTGTTCCTGTTTGTCACCCTGCGCCTGGTCAGCGAATTGATGATCGCCATTTTTCATATCAATAACAATCTCTCGCCGGACGGCGGCAAGTCCGACACCGCCGATATAGACGTGTTCGAAACGACCCGCGAAGCTGCCACAAAAGCGGCTAAATCCGCAAGCTCAGCCACCAAATCCGCCTATGAAAAAACAAAAACCAAACTGGCCGAACGCAGCAAAGACGACGACGAAGATTACCCAGACTACGAAGACGTAACCCCGCCAAAGCGGAAAAAACCAGTGGCACGAAAACCTGCGGTGAAGAAAACAGCGGCCAAAAAACCTGCGGCTAAAAAGCCAACAACACGCAAAACCACCGCAAAAAAACCAACCCCAAGAAAAACCCCGCCGAAGAAGTAACTGTAGGATTTCGCACCCAAAGGCGCTCTGCACTTGGGTATGCTCGCAGGCTTTCCCTTAATTCCGTGCCCATATCTTATACAAAAGGCACGGAACCCAGTTAAATTTAATGTGCGAGCTTTGCGCGCTCTTTATTCGCTGGATACCCAATCAAGTTGGGTATGAACGAGTTTTGGGTGTTTTACGTTTACCCCTCTCCCCGCAACCTATTCATCTCGTCCCTTAACCGCGCAGCTTCCTCGAACTCCAAATTCTCCGCCGCTGTGAACATTTGTTTTTCCAGTTCGGCCAGGATTGCGGTTAGGTTTGCACCTACCGGGGTTTCGCCGTCATAGGTAAACTCTGCGCCGGGTTCTGCGACCTCGTAGATTTTCTTTAGCTGACCGCTTGGGGTGTATCTGGCGGCTTCGTCTTTGATTTGGTCGGCGGCCTTTGTGTCGCCTACTACATCGGCTACGGCGTGGGAGACGGATGTTGGGGTTATGTTGTGTTTCAGGTTATGAGCTTCCTGAATTTTGCGGCGTCTATCTGTCTCGTCCATGGCGCGTTGCATGGAGCCGGTGACTTTATCGGCGTAGAGAATGACCTTGGCTTCGGCGTTACGGGCGGCGCGGCCTATGGTCTGGATCATGGAAGTTTCGCTGCGCAAAAACCCCTCTTTGTCCGCGTCCAATATGCCGACGAAGGCGCATTCGGGAATGTCGAGACCTTCCCTCAGCAAGTTAATCCCGATCAGCACATCAAACACACCCAGCCGCAAATCGCGGATAATATCTATGCGTTCCAGCGTGTCGATGTCCGAGTGCATATAGCGCACCTTGATGCCCTGGTCGTGCATGTATTCGGTCAGGTCTTCGGACATTTTTTTAGTCAGTGTGGTCACCAGAGAGCGAAAGCCTTTCGCGGTGGTTTTGCGTACTTCGTCGATAACGTCGTCCACTTGCGAAGCCCCGTCCTTGGCAACTGGCCGCACCTCAACCGGCGGGTCAACCAGGCCTGTGGGGCGGATGACTTGCTCCACAAACACGCCGCCGGTTTGCTCCATCTCCCATGTTCCCGGCGTGGCCGAGACGAACACAGATTGCGGGCGCATGGCGTTCCATTCTTCGTGGCGCAAGGGGCGGTTATCAATACAAGACGGCAGGCGAAAGCCAAATTCCGCCAGGGTAGATTTGCGGCTCATATCACCCTTGGACATGCCGCCGATTTGCGACACGCTGACATGGCTCTCGTCCATAAACAGCAAGCAATTATCCGGCAGATATTCAAACAATGTCGGCGGCGGCTCACCCGGATTACGGCCCGTCAAATAACGCGAATAATTCTCGATACCCGTGCAATGCCCAGCGGCGGCTATCATTTCCAAATCAAATTGAGTGCGCTCGGACAGACGTTGCGCCTCCAGCAATTTACCCTCGGCTTCAAACTGTTTCAGACGGTGCGCAAGTTCGACTTTGATATGTTTAGAGGCGCTCTGCATGGTCGGACGCGGGGTGACATAATGGGAGTTGGCATAGATACGCACATGCTCCAACTTGCCAACCGTTTTGCCAGTTAGCGGATCAAATTCGGTGATACTATCGACCTCGTCGCCGAAAAAATCTATGCGCCAGGCTTGGTCATCAAAATGGGCCGGGAAGATTTCAATCGTATCCCCGCGCACCCGAAATGTGCCCCGCGCAAAAGCAATGTCGTTGCGGGTGTATTGCATGGCCACCATGTCAGCTATAAGGCGGCGCGGATCGAGGCCGTCCCCTACCCGCACATCCGTGGTCATTTCCGTATAGGTTTCCACCGAGCCAATACCGTAAATACACGACACCGAAGCCACAATAATCACGTCGTCCCGCTCCAGCAAAGCCCGGGTGGCGGCGTGGCGCATCCGGTCGATTTGCTCGTTAATTTGGCTGTCTTTCTCGATGAACGTATCGGTGCGCGGCACATAGGCTTCGGGCTGGTAATAGTCATAATAGGAAACAAAATACTCGACCGCATTGTCAGGAAAGAAGGATTTAAACTCGCCGTAGAGCTGCGCCGCCAAGGTCTTGTTATGAGCCATAATCAAAGCCGGGCGCTGGGTCTGCTCAATCACCTTGGCCATAGTATATGTCTTGCCCGACCCGGTAACGCCGAGCAAAACCTGCTCGCGCTCGCCTGCCTCCAGCCCGGCGCAAAGCTCAGCAATCGCTTGCGGCTGATCTCCCTTGGGCGAAAACGGCGACACCAACCGAAACGCCCGCCCCCCGTCCATCTTCTCAGGCCGAGAAGGCCGGTGCGGCACCCACTTTTCCTGGAGCGCCGCAAAAGCAGCAGGCGCCTCACGCATTTCAGATGGTTTGGTCATGGGGCTAAGATAGGGAGTTTTGGCGGGATTGCAACATAAAGGGAACATGTGGGCGGTCGTCTGCTGACACATTTATCTTCTTCAATACACCGTATTTTTCTTAACCAAAACTATACCATATCTCTAGTGCATTTTTTCAATATATTTTGCTAACTTGTTCTCAGGGGTTTGGGATTGGCGATGAAAATAATAAAAAACCAATTATGTAAAGTCATAGGGGCTGGCCTTTGCTTAGGTTCATTTTTGAGCGCAATAGCCTCTGCCGGGACACTTGACCGGCCATTTTTCCGGGCGTCTGCCGTTGTTATTGTTATGGGCGGGGATGATTATTCCGAGAACGGCGGCGCGGCCCTATATGCGGTTGATTTTAACCTTTTGACCAGTGCTTCGGGTACTGCAGCCAATGATATTATTGGTGCAGACGGTGTGACCACCAATTTTAACACTGGCCAGTATAATGCCGTCTCCAACGGCACGGATAGCGGCTATGAATATGATATCATCGATCCAACATCTGGCGGCGTATTTACCTCGGTCGGGCCGCACCAGACATTGGACGCCAATGATATATATTCCGAATTTGGTCTCGACAATACCACCGATATTGATCTGGTCACAGGCAACCGGGCCTCGCAATTTCTTGTGGCCAGCAATGCGGCATTTGATATTTATGCCCAGGCCAGCGATCTGGTGAACACTGGTGATTTTAGCACTCTTGACTATAGCAATATCCGCTACCGGTTAAGGCTGCGGGTGTCCATAGGAGGGCGCCACGGCACCAATGCCCAGGATCCGTCAGTTGGCGGGTCGGGCATCATCACATCCGTAAACCGTCTCAGCCTGATGAGTGCAGGTCCGACTAAAGTTTTTGACGGCGGCAGACGCACGGCCCTCTCTCGGGGCACATTGCTGGAGCACGCCGTCAGCTTCCAATCCCGCTACCGCCTGGTTGGCGCAGGCGCAGCGGTTAATAATTACGACCTCTCAATGGGCGCAGGCGCATTGGGTGCCACGGTGACCTATACGGTTTATACGCCTTAGGATGTAGTGAAGGGCGAAAAGGCTCTAAGGGATATTTGGCGGACATTTTCTCGACAAACCATTTGGGTTTTCATTGTCGTTTTCCTGCCCGGTCGGAATTTGTATGCTTGTGCCCAATTCCAGCGCTTGCAATTTTTGTTCAAGCGTTAGTTCTGCCCCATTAGGCATTCTCGCACCGGGCCTCGTTCCCGTATCCGTTTCTTGTGTACCGAGACTAAATTCCGGGCGGCCCTCACCCAAGACAAATGTTGGACCGTCGTCACAGTCCAGAGTATTTTTTTGTTTTGGCATGCAGACCTTATAACCTGGCCTAAAAGCTCCAACTTCTCCTATCTTGCCATTTTCCAATAACCTGTCGAGCAGTTCTTTCCTATCGAGCAGTTCCCGTTTAACTGGCACAATATCAGCACTGTCTGGTGCTTCCCCATTATCGTTGCCACGTAATATGCGTAGAACCTCATTTATTGGCATCAACTGTCCATTGGTACATTCCCGATCAACCTTAGCATTGGTAATCAACCTTCGAGCCTCGTCGAGTTGTGCCGACCTTTCTGTCTCAGTCATGTCCTCTATGAAAGACGCAATCAACCCCAGTGCCAACAAAATCAAAAGTATATATAACCATTTGCCATCAAACCAGTTTGAGGACGGCGCTTCTTCCGGGCGCAGTTCTTTCCGGCTAATCGTATTTTCAAGTGTCGGTGAATATTCCAGTAATTTTCCTGCCAGAAAATCAAATGGGTGCGGGTTGGTGTTGACAGAATTGCGCTTGTTATGCCAGCCGAACCGGTTAAAAATTAACGCACCCACATTTGCCGGCAATTGTTTGTCTACATTATCAATATCTTCATTTTCAAAATAACCATGAATGTGTAATAGAAAATTGAACATGGCATTTTCAAAATCGGCAAATTCATCCAGATCATCCAAACGATCATCGTCCAAAATATTTTCCCAACTGGCAATATTTCCCGCCCCCCAGGGCGATTTCATCAGTTTGCGCACTTCGTCCATCAACAGCTCAACGATGCCAGGGATATGGACTTGTTGGTTTGGTTCAGTATCTGCAATGTCGTGTGGCACTTCGCTAATGTCAGTGTCTTGCAACTCGGTTATATCC
This sequence comes from Robiginitomaculum sp., assembly GCA_016765135.1. Taxonomy (GTDB): domain Bacteria; phylum Pseudomonadota; class Alphaproteobacteria; order Caulobacterales; family Maricaulaceae; genus Robiginitomaculum_A. The sequence goes on along the minus strand of JAESQN010000009.1, from coordinate 7,219 downwards.
GACGTGTGCCAGTTCTCTTGCTCAAATTGCTCCCCGTGCTGTGCTTCGCTCTGGGTAAGTGCCATACGTGCATGTTCATAAGCCGCCCGCAATTCCATAAACCCCGCCGGATCTTCGTCCTGGCGAATGGTTTTCAGCTTGCCAGCATAGGCACGTTTAATGGCCCGCAAATCCGCGTCTCGCTCAACGTCCAGAATGTTCCACCAAGCCGCCATTAAAATATACTGCGGTCTTCATAAGTTTTTAGGTGCGGCTCTATCTCGTCGCGGGCCTCTTTGATTTCGTGTTTGTTTTGCCGGGCCAGGGCGGCTTCGAATACACCTATTAAATACTGGATGTCTTTGCGCGCATCGCCCAAATGGTTTTCGTAAGCCTTGTCGAGGCGGGCTGTGAACGCAGCATTGACGGTTTCCTCGCGTGGGTGGATTTTTAATTTATCCAATACCTTAAACCGCGCATCAATCTCGGATTTGGACAAAGCTCCCGGATTGCCTTCAATGACAAGACGACTGGTTTTTTCCGTGGATAAAACCTTGACCAAAACCTCCAAAACCCCCGAAACATCATAGGTAAAGCGGATATCCACTTCCTCATAGTCTTTCATGTTTTTCGGGATAGGGACATTGACCTGGCCCAGATAAACATTGTTGGTAACACGCGGGGCTTCACCTTGAAAAATCCGTAAATTGAGCTGGGTCTGACCTTTGTGAATGGTAGAATTTCTCACCGCCCTTGATACCGGAATGACCGTATTACGCTCAATAACCGGCTGAAAATGCCCGTCCTCATATTGCCCTTTGGCGATCTCTATGGCGACGTCCGTACCCAAAGTAAACGGGCACACATCGGTCATGACAATGTCGTCCAGCGCCTTATGGCGGTCAACCAACCCGGCCTGAACCGCCGCCCCCATTGCAATGACATGATCGGGATTGAGATTATGTACGGGAAATGTCTTGAACATGCGGGCGATCAAAGATCGTACCACCGGCATACGCGTCGCGCCGCCGACCAGCACGACCTGGTCGATATTTTCCGCCCGCAGTCCGGCGTCCATAACGGCGCGCTGGATCGGGTGGCGCAGTTTCTTGAGCAAACCTTCCGATATTTCCTCAAGTTTATTTCGGGTCAAACTCAGGGTTTGCTCGGTAGATTTATCATCGATAAATTTGAACGACACCTCATGCTCGCTTGATAATTTGGCTTTGGCCTGGTCGGCCAAATCGCGCAACATGGCCGCTTTCTTGGCGGAAAATTTTTCAAGTGTTGTATCTAACTTTCCTGCTAAATATTTCGCGACTTCATCAGTGAAATCCTCACCGCCCAAAAATGCATCCCCGGCTGAGGCTCGCACCTCCATAACCCCGTCGAACATTTCAAGAATTGAGACATCAAATGTCCCTCCGCCCAGATCAACCACCAAAAACGTGCTTTCACCGTCTTTATCATTGAGGCCATATGCCAGAGCCGCCGCCGTCGGCTCATTGATCAGCCGCTCGACCTTCAGCCCGGCGATCTGTCCGGCCGCCATTGTGGCTTTGCGCTGGGTATCATTGAAATAGGCGGGTACGGAAATGATAGCCCGCTCGACCGGATGGCCAAGATGGTTTTCGGCGTCGGCTTTTAAACTGCCCAATACAAGCGCCGACAAGTCTTCGGCCCGGTAATGTTTACGGCCAAGTTTTTGGCCCCAATTGGTGCCCATATAACGTTTGAACCTTGCCTGGGTCAGAGCCGGGTGGGTCACCAGCCGATCTTTGGCCGCCTGCCCCACCAATACCTGTCCTTTTTCCGACAAGCCGACTGCGGACGGGGTCAAAAAATCTCCAAGTGCGTTAGGAATAAGCTCGGGGCCGTCGTCGGTAAACACCGAGATAAGCGAATTTGTCGTCCCAAGATCAATACCAACAATGCTCATAAATTTTCCCTTTTGATAACACCTCTATCGCAAATCTATACTTGGCATTCAAGTGTGAATAGAAGTTGTGATTGACCTGTTTTATGCTGTGAGCCTATAGTCCGGGAAAACAAGGATATTCCATGCTCTATTTGCTCCCCATTGCCGTGCCTGTTATCGCGCTTATTGCCGTGACCAAAATGTTGAAAGGGGAGAACCTTTCCAAATATGATGAGGATATTCCTGTCACATTTGAGATTGACCCCGACACTGACAGCTTGAAAGAGATGAACGCCTATCTGTACGAGAACTTCGAAAAACCGGCCCAGGGTCATAAGGGCGGTGAGCCCATAGCCGCCAAGCGCAAACGCTTTGACGAAGGCGGGTTGGCGCGGGACTTCCCGTCCAAATTCACACCGTTGGCCATTCCTACCGGCAATTCTAATGGTGGGGGAGAGATCACTGGCGAATGGGTGACATCTAAAAAACGCGGCAAAAAATCCGACCCGGACAAACGCATTCTCTACATCCACGGCGGCGCCTTTACGGTTGGCTCGCATTTGTCCCACCGCCCGATCACCTCTAAACTGGCCGAACTGACCGGGGCCAGCGTCTGCGTTATAAATTACCGCCTCATGCCGGAAAACAAGCGCATGGAAGGGATTGAAGATTGCCGCACGGCCTATAAATGGATATTGGAAAACGGGCCGGACGGGCCGTTTTCAGTCAAGAAGCTTGCCGTGATGGGCGATAGCGCCGGGGGTAATCTGACCCTGTCACTTATCCAATGGGCCAGAGACGAAGGCTTGCGTGCAGCAGACGCAGCGGTGCCGCTTTCTCCGGTTGTTGACGGCACATATTCCGCGCCAAGCATCAAGGCCAATATCAAAACCGATCATATGTTGCGCCCACTGGTCGGGGCGGTGGTCAATATACCCAAAACTCTGTTGTTATGGGGAACATGGAAAGAAACGAGCATAATTCCGTCCGCTCCCATTATATCACCGATTTTCGGTGATCTTGCAAATCTGCCACCAACCCTGATCCATGTCAGTAATAGTGAAATTTTCTATGATGATGCCAAGCGCTATACCGTCAAAGCTCGCAGGGCAGGCTCGGATGTTAAATTACAAACCTGGTCACACATGCCCCATGTCTGGCAGATATTCGACGATATCCTTCCCGAAGCAAACCAGGCCATGCAAGAAATTGCAGGATTTTTGAAAGGTCGCGGGTTCTAATTAAGCTCGCCCAAGCCCAGGACTGACCTTTGACGAGACGGTTGACCGGGCCTTTTCAAACGCCGCAAATTTCGCCGCATGCACCTACACACCTGTCGAGGTGGACATTAACACTTGCAGTTCTCTAACACTTGCAGTTCTCTCAAACTTCTCCAATTTTGTATTGCGGCCTCTTTGATTTCGCGCCATGTATATGGGTAAACCAAGCTAGGGGTTATTATGGACGGTGTTGCGCAGACAATGGGGTTTTGGTCGGTCTTGCCGCCTTTAATAGCTATTGGTTTGGCGCTTTGGACACGGCAAGTGTTTTTGGCACTCGCCGTTGGTATCTGGTTTGGCTATTTGATCCTGTCGGGCGGGCATCCGCTTACGGGCACGCTAGAGACGCTGAACGCCTTTGTCACCGTGTTGACCGATACTGGCAATGCACGGCTGATTATTTTTACCATTATTATCGGGCCGCTGATTGCTTTGGTACAACGCTCCGGCGGGGTGGAAGGTTTTGTTGCGGGGATATTGCGGTTCCTGACCAAGGTCGGTAACAAACAAGCCGACAAGGGCAATCGCCGTATTGTCGAGAGTATTGCAGCACTCACAGGGATAGCGCTGTTTATAGAGAGTAACATTTCGCTGTTTACGGTCGGCACTCTGTACCGCCCTATCTTTGACAAGCTGAAAATCCCGCGTGAGAAATTGGCTTATATTGCCGATAGTACCTCTGCGCCGACCAATATTCTCATGCCGTTTAATGCCTGGGGCGCTTATATTATGGGGCTTCTGTTTGTGGTCGGCTATAGCGAGCCATTTCCGGTTTTGGTTAAATCCATTGCCTATAATTTTTACCCCATGCTGACGATATTGTTGGTCTTTTTCGTGATTTGGAGCGGCAAGGATTGGGGCGATATGAAAAAGGCGGAAGTCCGCGCCGCAAAGACTGGCAAGATATTACGCGACGGAGCCATTCCCATGATGGACGACAGTGTCTCCATGCTGGAAGCCAAGGACAGCATCCCCCACCGTGCTTTTAACATGTATATCCCCATCGCCACCATGGTGTTTTTGATGCCGACCTTCCTGATCTATACGGGGTGGAGCAAGGCCGTAAACAAGGCCGCTGAAATTGCCAGGCAAACCGGTGGCGAACCCATAGCTGGCATAAAGCTGTATTGGAGTGCGCTTTCCAGTGGTTCAGGCTCGGCCGCCGTTTTGTATTCAGCCAGCTTTGCCATTCTCACGGCTATGGTTCTCTACCGCGCCCAAGGCATTATGAAGATCACCGAAATGGTTGAGCTGTCCCTCAAAGCTATGGCCGGTATGATGAATGTCGCCCTGCTGGCCGTATTGGCTTTCGCGCTCAACGCTTTGTGCCGCGACCTTGGCACCGGGCTTTACATGGCCGACGTGGCCAGCGGGTTTATTACGCCTGCCCTGGTGCCCGCCATTGTCTTTGTTATCGCAGGCATTATCGGGTTTAGTACGGGCACAAGCTGGGGCACATTCGCCATCATGATTGCGGTTGCCGTACCCTTGGCGCAAAATATGGGCGTTAACCCCCATATGGCCATCGCGGCGGCTCTGGGCGGCGGCGTGTTCGGCGACCATTGTTCGCCCACATCGGACACCACCATCATCGCCTCCATGGCCACGGCCAACGACCACATAGACCATGTAAGAACCCAAATCCCCTACGCACTCATCGCAGGCGCGGGTACGGTGCTTATGTACGTGGTGTTAGGATTTATGGGTGTTTAGATTTTTTATTATCAGTACGTTGTTTCTTTTGATGAGCACATATTCTTATGGGAAAACACCCGTAGACTTTAACGGGTCTTGGTATAATGATATGGGGTCTGTGGCCGTCCTGTCCGTGACAGACGGAAAAGTCAACGGTACCTACCGCACCAATGTGGGCCAACCAGATAAAAGCCAAAGCTTTCCGCTGGTCGGCCTGGTACAAGATGACCAGATCACGTTTAGCGTTAATTTTAAAGGCTACGGCTCTATGACCGCATGGGTCGGGCAATTGGTTTTGGACAAGCAAAACACACCCTATATCCGCACGCTTTGGCATTTGACCAAAGACATTGAGGACACCAAGGAGGCAGACGATATTTGGGGATCAATCCGCACCGGCGCCAGCGAGTTCAGGCGGGCGCAGGAAGCTACAACGCAGCCCTGAACCTCTCGAACAAATAGAAACTGTCCCGTGGGCCGGGGCTGGCTTCGGGGTGATGTTGGACGGAAAATACCGGGCGGTCTTTGAGGCGGATGCCGCAATTGGAGCCGTCAAATAACGACCGATGCGTTTCGACCACGGTGTCAGGCAGGGTGTCGCTATCTACTGCAAAACCGTGGTTCATGGAGACGATTTCCACCTTGCCAGTTTCGAAATCCTTGACCGGGTGGTTAGCCCCGTGATGACCTTGGGCCATTTTGAGCGTCTTGGCACCAAGGGCCAAAGCCATGATTTGGTGACCCAGACATATACCGAGCATTGGCACTTCGCTGTCGATCAGTTCTTTGACAATCGGAATGGCATATGCGCCTGTCGCCGCCGGGTCGCCGGGGCCGTTGGACAGGACAACACCGTCCGGGCCAAGGGCCAGAATATCAGCCGCGTCCGTACCTGCTGGCACCACAGTGCTGCGCATCCCCGCATCCGCCAAACAGCGCAAAATATTGCGCTTTGTCCCGTAGTCTATCACCACCACATGTTTTTCCGCGTCTTTAGTCTTGCCGTAGCCTTCACCCCAACGCCAGCCAGTTTCGTTCCATTTATACCTTTCGTCCGTAGAGACGGTTTTTGCCAAATCCGCATCCACAAGGCCGGGCCAGTTGCGAGCCTTGGTTTGCAAGGCGGTAATATCAAATTCGCCGTCTGGATTATGGGCAATGACACCACTAGGCATGCCGGTCTCGCGGATATGAGATGTCAGCGCACGGGTATCAATGCCGGACAGCCCGACAATACCGCGCTCGACCAGCCAGTCACCCAGAGGGGCTTGCGAGCGGTAGTTGGACGGGGCCGTAATGTGTTCTCTAAAAATTGCGCCGCGAGCCGCCGTGCTTGCAGCACCGCACGCCGCTTCTTCGTCGTCTTCATTGGTGCCCGTATTCCCGATATGGGGAAAAGTGAACAGAACGATTTGTTGGGCGTAGGACGGGTCAGTTAGGATTTCTTGATAGCCTGTCATTGCCGTATTGAAACACACCTCGCCCGGCGCATCGCCAATTGCCCCACAACCGTGGCCGTAAAACACCTCACCACTGGCCAGAACCAGTACACCCGTGGGCCTGTCTGTAATTGCCGCTTGCTTTTTTAACTGGTCGTCCATAGATAGCCGCCTCATTCACGCATTTGCTTGCTTTAGCAGGCACATCTTGCAGGTCAAGAGCGGGGCAAGAAAATTAAAGACACAAGCAACAATAAAGTGCTATAGAACCCGCTTATAAAACTTACGGACACCAATATGAGTTTACGAACAGATATCACTGAAGGCATTAAAACCGCCATGAAAGCCAAAGACAAGCTCAGCCTGTCTACCTTGCGCCTGGTTAGTGCAGCCATCAAAGACCGCGACATAGCCGCACGAGCCACCGATAATCCCGGCGGTATAGACGAAGCGGAGATCCTGTCTCTACTGGCCAAAATGGTCAAACAACGCACCGAGAGCGCCAATATCTATGACGAAAATGGCCGCCCGGAATTGGCCGAACGCGAACGCGGCGAGATTGAGGTCATCAAAGGCTATATGCCGACGCCACTAAGCGACGACGAGTTGGAGCAAGCCGTCAAAAAAGCCGTCAACGACATAGACGCCACCTGCTTGAAAGATATGGGCAAGGTCATGGGCCAGCTAAAAGGCAAATATGCAGGCCGCATGGACATGGGCAAGGCCGGCGCAGCGGTCAAGGCATTGTTGATGGGTTAAGGTTTAACCATAATTTTATTGTAGGGTGGATTAGGCTTCTTAGCCGTAATCCACCCTTGTGTATCTCTTCTGTGCTAATAGTTGTCCCGTTGACGGCAATATTGCCGTCAACGGGACAGGCGCGCACCGTTGCACCCTTGTGGTGGTTT